>JAQTNK010000005.1:0-10812 GCA_028713915.1 Rhodocyclaceae bacterium
GAGGTCGAGCAGGTCGGAGAGCATTTCGCTCAGGTTGGCCACGCAATCGCGCATGTTCGCGACGAGCTGGCCGTCGGCCGGCGCAAGCCTGCCTTCGAGCGCGCCGACATAGAGCGACAGCGCCGACAGCGGTTGCCGCAGGTCGTGGCTGGCGGCGGCGAGGAAGCGCGACTTGGCGTCGTTGGCGCGCTCGGCTTCGGCCTTCGCGGCGACGAGTTCGGCGGTGCGCTGCGCGATCAGTTCTTCCAGGCGATGGCGATGGCCGTCGAGTTCCTTGTCGGCCGCGGCCTTCATCGCATGCACGCGCTGGGTTTCGATGCCGTAGGCGAGGTTGTTGGCGAGTTCTTCGAACAACAAAACCTCGTCGAGGCCGAAGGCGTCCGCGGCGGCGGCATAAAGGCTCAGCGCCCCCAGGGTGCGGCCCTTGCTGATGAGCGGCAGGGCGATGCTCGAACGGTAGCCGCGCTTGACGGCCGCCTCGCGCCACGGCGCCATCGCCGGGTTGGTCAGGCAGTTCTGGTTGATCTGGGTGATTCCCGTGCGGATCGCCTGGCCGGTCGGGCCACGGCCCAGCGCCGTGTCGGCCCACGACACGCGGATGCCGTGCAAATAGCCTTCATCGCGCCCGGATTGGGCGACAGGCCGCACGGACTTGTCGGCATCGTCCTGCGCATAGCCGACCCAGGCCATCAGATAGCCGCCCGTCTCGACGATCAGGCGGCAGACGTCGTTGAGCAGCCGCTGCTCGTTCGCCGCGCGCAGCAAGGCGGTATTGCAGTCGGTCAGCAGCCGCAGGGCGCGGCTGACCTGCTCGCGCGCCGCGTCGGCGCGCTTGCGTTCGGTGATGTCCATGTTGGTGCCGACCAGCCGCAGCGGCTTGCCTTTGGCGTCCTTGACGACCATGGCCCGGCCGAAGACATGGCGGACTTCGCCGTCGCCGCGGACGATGCCGAATTCGCAACTGTAGGGGCCGTCGCCGGCATGCGCCTTGTTGATCTCGGCGCGCAGGCGCTCGCGCGCTTCGGGCACGACGAAGCTCATGAACAGCTCGCAGGTGACGGCGACGCTCTGCGGCTGCAGCCCGAATATGCGGAACGACTCGTCCGACCAGGTCTGCTCGTCGGTCTCGAGATTCCATTCCCAGTTGCCCAGGCGGGCGATGCGCTGCGCCTCGTTCAGCCGCGCCGCGCTGGCGGCAAGCCGCTCCATCCCGGTCGCGTGCTGGCGCCAGCTGCGGTAGGCGCCCCACGCAAACAGCGTCGTCGTCAGCGCGAACACGGCAGCCAGCCCGGACATCCGCGCCGCCTCGATGCGCCACGGCGCGAGGTAATCCTCGGGGGCGACGCCGACCATAATCTGCAGGGGGTAACGCTGGAGCGTGCGGAAGGCGACGGTCCTGATTCTGCCGTCGAACGGCGAGGTCGCCGCGACCGTGAAGGCGCGGCGGCCTTGGCGCATCTGCTCGAGGATTTCCGGCGCGATCCCCATGTTGCCGATGGCGCGCGCCGCGCCGGGCGGGTTCGGATAGCGCGCGATGGTCGTGAAGTCCTCAGCGCTGAGGTGCACGACGTCATGCGGCCCCATCTCCAGCGTCGCGAACATGCGGCTGAACTTGTCGATGTCCACCACGCCATAGACGATGCCGGCGAACGCACCGCCAGGACCGTTGATGCGCCGCGCGAAGATCAATACCCATCGGCCCGTGACGCGGCTCAGCAGCGGCCTGGAAATGACGAGCGTGTCGCCGTCGGCGGCGCGCGCACGCTGGAAGTAGTCGCGATCGGCCAGCACGATCTTCGCTCCGGCCGGGATATCGTTGCCGAAGACGATGTCGCCGCTGGCGTCGGCGACGCGCAAGCCGTCCAGTTCCCGAATCTGCTGGCGCTTGCGCTCGAGAAAGCTATTGAGGCGCCGGGTGTCGATGCCGCCACCCGCGATTTGCCGCTCGACCTCGTCGGCGGCGATGCGCACGACGATATCGATGTCGCCGAGGGTGCCCTCGACATGTTCGTCGAGGACGCGGGCCAGGTTCTCGACATTGACGACGGCCTTGTCGACGGCATGGCCCCGGCTTTCATGCAGCATCGCGCCGACCACGGCGATGAAGGCGGCATTGATGGCGAACACCGCCAGGGCGAGCTTGCGCACGAAGCGGGCGGATCCCCGTGCTGCTCCCGGCCGGCCTGCGGGTGTCTGCATTTCTTCTCCGTGAACGCTGCCTTGGTTCCCGATCTTGATGGCGGTGAATCGCCTAACGACAAGCCTCGAACGAATAACCATCCATTTTCGCCAAGATCTTGCGCCGGAAGAATACCGGGATACCGGTACTCCGACTACCGCCTTTGCCGCGCCTGCGACCCGCGGCGCTGCCCGTCATCGGCAATTTCCCGGCCGCGACGCCGCCGCGTGCGCGCTGCCGCCGCCGGTATAATCCGCCGCTTCGAAGGCTGCGGCGGAGCCCGTCATGCTGCTCTGGTTCGTCATCATCTACTGGGTCGTCTCGGTCGGCATCGGCCTGTATGCCGCGACGCGCGTCCATAACACCAAGGACTTCGCCGTCGCCGGCCGCCACCTGCCGTTCTACATGGTCACGGCCACGGTGTTCGCCACCTGGTTCGGCTCCGAGACCGTGCTCGGCATTCCCGCCACCTTCCTCAAGGAAGGCCTGCACGGCGTCGTCGCCGATCCTTTCGGCTCCTCGCTGTGCCTGATCCTGGTCGGCCTCTTCTTCGCCGCGCCGCTCTACCGCATGAACCTCTTGACCATCGGCGACTTCTACAAGAAGCGCTTCGGCCGCAGCGTCGAGGTGCTCACCACGCTTGCCATCGTCATATCCTACCTGGGCTGGGTCGGCGCCCAGATCACGGCGCTGGGGCTGGTGTTCAACGTCGTCTCCGCCGGCGAGATCAGCAAGCTCGCCGGCATGTGGATCGGCTCCGGCACCATCCTCGTCTATACGCTGTTCGGCGGCATGTGGGCGGTGGCCATCACCGACTTCCTGCAGATGATCATCATCTGCGTCGGCATGCTCTACATCGGCGGCTCGGTGTCGGGCATGGTCGGCGGCGTCGGCGCCGTCATCGAACATGCTTCCGCGGCCGGCAAGTTCTCGTTCTGGCCGGCCTTCGATCCCAGGGAAATGATCGGCTTCTTCGCCGCCTGGATCACCATGATGTTCGGCTCGATCCCGCAGCAGGACGTGTTCCAGCGCGTGCAGTCGTCGAAGACCGAGAAGATCGCCGTCTGGGGCTCGGTGCTCGGCGGCAGCCTTTACTTCGTCTTCGCCTTCGTGCCGATGTTCCTCGCCTACTCGGCGACGCTGATCGACCCGCAGATGGTCGCCGAGCTCATCGACACCGACCCGCAGCTGATCCTGCCGCGGCTGGTGCTGGAGAAGGCGCCGCTGTTCGCCCAGGTGATGTTCTTCGGCGCGCTGCTCTCGGCCATCAAGAGCTGCGCGTCGGCGACGCTGCTGGCGCCGTCGGTGACATTCACCGAGAACATCCTGAAGCCGATGATGGCCGACCGCCTTTCCGACCGGAAGCTGCTGCTCACCATGCGCATCGTCACCTTCAGCTTCACGGTGCTGGTCACGCTCTACGCCATGGCGTCGAAAGCCAGCATCTTCAAGATGGTCGAGAACGCCTACCAGATCACCCTGGTGTCGGCCTTCGTGCCGCTGGCCTGCGGCGTCTATTGGCGGCGCGCCACCAACCAGGGCGCCCTGGTGTCGATTTTCCTCGGCGTCTCGGTCTGGCTCTCGGTGCTCGTCGGCAGCCCCGACGATCCCTTCATCCCCGCCCAGTTCGCCGGCCTCATCGCCAGCGCCATCGGCATGGTGATCGGCTCGCTGGCGCGCCAGTTCGTGCATCACGATCCGCACATCCACGACCAGCTGCGCTTCGGCCACCGCGCCGCGGCCGCGGCGGAAACCTACCACGTCGCCGAACACCCGCACCACCACTAGGGTTCCGCCCCGGCGGGCTTGACCTAGAATGCCTGCATAGGGAGTCCGCTCCCGCGGCAGAAGGGGGTGATCCGTGGCTCTGCTCGAACTGAAAAACATCACCCGCCGCTTCGGCGCACTGGAAGCGGTGAAGGACGTTTCCCTGTCGATCGCGGCCGGCGAATTCTTCACTCTGCTCGGGCCTTCGGGCTGCGGCAAGACGACGATCCTGCGCATGATCGGCGGTTTCGACGAACCCGACGCAGGCGACATCCTGCTCGACGGCAAGTCGCTCGCCGGCGTGCCGCCGGAGAAGCGGCCGCTGCATACGGTGTTCCAGAGCTACGCGCTGTTTCCGCACATGAGCGTGGCCGGCAATGTCGCTTTCCCGCTCGAAATGGCGCGCCTGCCGGCGGCCGAGATCAAGCGCCGCGTCGCCGAGGCGCTCTCGCTCGTCCATCTCGGCGACAAGGCCGCGCAATTCCCCCACGAACTTTCGGGCGGCCAGCGGCAACGCGTGGCGCTGGCGCGCGGCCTCGTGAACAAGCCGCGCCTGCTGCTGCTCGACGAATCGCTGGGCGCGCTCGACGCCAAGCTGCGCGAGGAGATGCAGGTGGAGCTGATCGCCATCCAGCGCGCCGTCGGCATCACCTTCGTCTTCGTCACCCACGCCCAGGACGAGGCGCTGGCGCTGTCGCACCGCATCGCCGTGATGCGTGACGGCCGCATCGAGCAGTGCGACGAACCCGACAAGCTCTACACGCAGCCGGCCAACCGCTTCGTCGCCGACTTCGTCGGCAAGATCAACCTGTTCGACGTCGAGGTGCTGGCCGCGGGCAAGGCGGCGCTGAAGCTGGCGGCGCCGGGCCTGGGCGAAATCGCCGCCAGCGACCCGCGGCCGCTGCGCGTCGGCGAGCGCGGCGCCTTCGCCCTGCGCCCCGAGTTGATCCGCATCGTCGACCAGAAGGAGGCGATCGAACTGAAAAACCGCTTCTTCGGCCGCGTCAAGGAACTGCTCTATCTCGGCGACGTGACGCTCTACAAGGTCGAACTCGCCAACGGCGGCGTCGTCGAAGCGCTGATGACCAACGCCGCTCCCGGCCGCGCCCTGTTCCACGAGGTCGGCGATGCCGTCGCCGTCTGCTGGCGGCACGATGCCGGCGTCTATCTGCGCAACTGAAGAGGGGACCGGAATCATGGCCGAGGTGCGCTCCCGCGCGCGCGAACTCACCAAATGGGCGGTGACGCTGCCGCCGACGGCCTTCCTCGTCGCCTTCTTCCTGCTGCCGGCACTGATCGTCGTCGCCGCCTCGTTCCGCGAGCCCGGCGAATTCGGCGGCCTGGCGCCGTGGCCGGCGCATTCGCTCGACGCCTACCGCTTCCTTTTCGGCGACGTCATCTATCTGGAGATTTTCGCGCGCTCGTTCGCCGTCGCCGTGCTGACGACGTTGATCTGCATCGTGCTGGCCTACCCGCTGGCCTGGCTGATCGCCCACAGTCCGGCCAAGCGCCGCGACCTGATGGTGCTGCTGGTGGTGCTGCCTTTCGCGTCCAACTTCCTCGTCCGCATCTACGCCTGGATCATGCTGCTGGGACCGGCCAACCTGCTGTTCACGCCTTTCGCCGTCATCATCGGCATGGTCTATGTGCATCTGCCGTTCATGATCCTGCCGCTCTACACCAACCTCGAAAACCACGACCCGGCCTGGCTCGAAGCGGCGCAGGACCTCGGCGCCCCGGCCTGGACGCGCTTCTGGCGCGTGACTTTCCCGCTGTCGCTGCCGGGCATTTTCGCCGGCTCGGCGCTGGTCTTCATTCCGGTAATCGGCATTTTCGCGGTGCCCGAACTGCTCGGCGGCACCCGCGACATCCTCATCGGCAACCTCATCAAGCAGCAGTTCCTCGAAGACCGCGACTGGCCGCTCGGCGCGGCGCTGTCGATCCTGCTGACCGTCGTCGTGCTGGTGCTGGCGGCGCTGGCGACCTGGGGCGCGCGGCGCCGCCGGCATGGCGCAAAGGCTGCGCCATGAAGGCGCGCCATTGGCTCTGGGCCGCCGCGCTCGTCACCTACGCATTCTTCTACCTCCCGCTGGCGGTGGTCGTGCTGTTCTCGTTCAACGATTCACAGCTCAACGCGCAATGGGTGGGCTTCACCACGAGCTGGTACGCAAAGCTCCTCCACGACGACGAGATGCTCGGCGCCGCCGCCAACTCGCTGCTGATCGCGTTGCTGTCGTCGACCATCGCCACGGTGCTCGGCGCCATGGCCGGGCTGGCGATGCAGCGCTATCGCGTGCGCTTCCTGCCTTTCCTCGTGCTCACACCCGTGGCGATGCCGGAAATCCTCCTCGGCGTCGCGCTGCTGCTGTTCTTCCGCCAGGTGCTCGATCTCACGCTCGGCCTCGCCTCGATCCTCATCGCCCACGTCACCTTCTCCATCGGCTTCGTCGCCGTCATCGTGCGCGCGCGCCTTTCCGGCATGGACGAGAGCGTCTTCGAAGCGGCGCGCGACCTCGGCGCCTCGCCTTGGGCGGCCTTCCGCCGCGTCACCCTGCCGCTGATCCTGCCGGCGCTGGTGGCGGGCTACCTGATGAGCTTCACGCTTTCGATCGACGACTTCGTCATCACCTTCTTCGTCGCCGGCGTCGGCGTCACGACGCTGCCGCTGCAGATCTATTCGATGATCAAGGTGGCGGTGACGCCGGAAGTGAACGCGGTGTCGACGCTGCTGATGGCAGTGACGCTGACGCTGGTCTTCCTCGCCAGCCGCTTCGCTCCCGACGTGCTGAAGGCCAAGGCATGAACGCAACTGCTGAGGCGCCGAGGCGCCGAGTTTTTACGAGGATCTTCTCCGCGTCTCTGCGCCTCGGCGGTTTGCTGCTGCTATTCGCCATCTCCGCCCATGCCGAAGGCGTGCTGCACCTCTACAACTGGAACAACTACATCAGCGACGAGACCATGGCGCGCTTCGAGGCGAGCTGCCGTTGCCGCGTCAAGCAGGACTACTACTCGGACAACGACGAGATGCTCGCCAAGCTCGACGCCGGCGCCGTCGGCTACGACGTGCTGGTGCCGACCGGCAACGCCGTCGAGTCGCTGATCCGCCGCAACGCGCTGCGGCCGCTCGACAAGTCGAAGCTGCCGCACCTGAAAAACGAAAAGCCCGAGTTCATGAACCTCTGGTTCGATCCGGGCAACCGCTATTCGGTGCCCTACGCGACGACGGTAACGCTGATCGGCTACAACGTCGAGAAGATGCGCGCCCTGCACCTGCCGACGGACACCTGGGCGCTGATCTTCGAGCCCCGCTACCTGGCGAAGATCAAGGGCCGCGTCACGGTGCTCAACAGCCAGCGCGAACTCATGGCGGCGGCGATGAAATACCTCGGCTACTCGGTGCAGGAGACCGATCTCGCCAAGTGGGAAGAAGCCAAGCGCCTGATCATCCGCGCCAAGCCCTACTGGGCGACGTTCTCCAACAGCACCTACATCAAGGACCTCGCCATCGGCAACATCTGGGTCGCCCACGGCTACTCCAACGACATGTACCGGGCGCGCGAGGACGCCAAGGCGGCGCATCGGCCCTTCACCATCGGCTTCGAGACGCCGCAGGAGGGCGCCGTGCTGGCCGTCGACAGCTTCGTCCTGCACAAGTCGGGCGCGCGTCCCGACCTGGCGCTCAAGTTCATCGACTTCATGCTCGACGGCGCCAACGCCGCCGACGTCTCCAACCTGATCGGCGCCGGCAACCCCAACGCCGCGGCCATGGCGCACATCAGCCCGGCGATCGCGCGGGAGCCGGGCATCTTCCCGCCGCCGGCGACCCTGGCGAAGCTCGAGATGCTGCGCGACTTCGAGCCGAAGATGCGCCGTTCGCTGTCGCGGATGTGGACGGAAATCAAGGTGCGCTGACGTCGCCGGGAGCGGTGGAACTCCGCCGCGCGGCACCGGCGGCCGTGGCGTAATATGGCGGCCATCCGTCCGGCCGATCTCGACCCAACCATGAAAGACAAAAGCATCGCCCCGACCTTGCGCGAGCGCATCATGCGCGAGGACGACTTCATCGTCTCGAAGACCGATCCGAAGGGCATCATTACCTACTGCAATCCGATCTTCATCGAGTTCTCGGGCTACGCCGAAGACGAGCTGCTCGGCACCCAGCACAACATCATCCGCCACCCCGACATGCCGCGCGCCGCCTTCAAGCTGGTGTGGGACACGATCCAGGCCGGCCGCGAAGTCTTCGCCTACGTCAAGAACATGTCGAAGGACGGCGGCTTCTACTGGGTGTTCACGCACATCGCGCCGGACTTCGGCTCGCGCGGCGAGATCGTCGGCTACACCTCCGTGCGCCGCTGCCCGCAACGCACCGCCCTCGAGAAGGTCGCGCCGGTCTACCGGCAGATGCTCGCCGCGGAAGCCGCCGCCGGCACGCGCGAGGCGATTGCAGCGGGCACCGCCGTGCTCGCGGCTTTGCTGAAACAAACCGGAACGTCCTATGAAGAACTCGTCTTCTCGCTTTGAGCGGCGACATCTCGGCCTCGGCCTCGTCGCGCTCGGCCTGGCGCTGGCGTTCTGGACGCCCTGGGCGGCGTTGCCCGCGCTGCTCGCCGCCATGCTGCTGCTGGCCTTCCCCGCTGCCGGCAATGCCGCGCTGCTGAAGGAACTCGATCGCTTGCTGGCGCGCGGCCGCGACGGCATGCTCGTCACGCGCCTGCCGCACGGCGTCGACGATCCGATGCTCGAATCCATCCGCCGCAACCTGAACTCGGTGCTCGACCAGACGGAGACGGCCTTTCGCGAAATCCTCGGCGGCATGCAGGCGGTCTCCGACAATCACGCCTGGCGGCGCCTGCAGACCACCGGCCTGCACGGGACTTTCAAGGACGTGCTGGTGCCCGTGCAAGTCCTCATCGACCAGCTCAACAGCGCGCAGGAATCCATCGCCCGCGAAGCGCTGTTGTCGCGCATTTTCCTGCGCTCCGAACGCGGCTTGTCGATGGCCATCGAGCATGTCGGCAGCTCGCTCGCCGCCGTCGCCGGGCAGTCGACCCAGTCGGAAGGCCTATCGAACGACTATGCGCAGGCGGCGGAGGCCATGTCCGGCGCCGCCGACGTCATGTCCGGCGCGCTGGGCAAGGCGATGGCCGCGGCCGAGGGCAGCAGCCATGCGCTCGGCGACCTCAGCGTCAAGGCCGACCGGATCAAGGGCCTGACCGGGCATATCGACGTCATCGCCAAGCAGACCAACCTGCTCGCGCTCAACGCCGCGATCGAGGCGGCGCGGGCGGGCGAAGCCGGGCGCGGCTTCGCCGTGGTCGCCGACGAGGTGCGCAAGCTCGCCGACCAATCGCAGAAGGCGGCCGAGGAAATCGCCGCCGCCATCGCCGGCATGACCGACGCCCTGCGCGGCGTGCTGGACCTGATGGGCGACCTCGGCAGCTCGATGTCCGGGGCGCGCGACACCGCCGACGAATTCCGCCAGCGCCTCGCGGGCTCGGCCGGCTCGGCGGCGGTCGTCGGGCAGCTGGCGTCGTCCATCGGCGAAGGCGTGCGGGCGATGGAGGCGTCGATGCGGCTGGTGGCGTTTGCGCAACGGGCCCGCACCGACGTGACGGCCATCCTCTACGGCAAGCAGGTCGAGGTCAGGAGCCTCTCCGAACTGGAGCAAAAGGCCCTGACGATCGCCGGTTCCCGCCAGTGGGTCAAGGGCAGCGCCGACCGCGAGGCGCTCATCGACATCTACGACAAGCTCTTCGAAAGCATCGAGCAACAGATGAACTGAAGCGGCGGCGGCGCCCGCTCCGGTTGATCTGGGTCAATCCAGTCCCGGCGGCGCGTTAATATAGTCGCCTGCTCAAATTCCGACCCGCACCCGCCATGTCCAGTCTCGCCAACATTGAACTCGTCTGTCCGGCCGGCGGCCTGCCGGCGTTGAAGGCCGCCGTCGACAACGGCGCCGACTGCGTCTACGCCGGCTTCAAGGACGACACCAACGCCCGCAACTTCAACGGCCTCAACTTCGACGACAACACGCTGCGCGAAGGCATCCGCTACGCCCACGAGCGCCGCGCGAAAGTTCTGATCGCGCTCAACACCTACCCGCAGACCGAGAACTGGGCGCGCTGGACGGCCGCCGTCGACAAGGCCGCCGATTTCGGCGTCGATGCCATCATCCTCGCCGACATCGGCCTCATGGATTACGCCCGCCGCGCCCATCCGGAACTGCGCCTGCACCTGTCGGTGCAGGGCTCGGCCACCAGCTACGAGGCGATCAACTTCTACCGCGAGCGCTTCGGCATCCAGCGCGCCGTGCTGCCGCGCGTGCTGTCGCTGGCGCAGGTCGAGCAGGTGGTGAAGAACACGCCGGTCGAGATCGAGGTCTTCGGCTTCGGTGGCCTGTGCGTCATGGTCGAGGGCCGTTGCGCGCTGTCGGCCTACGCCACCGGCACGTCGCCCAACTGCAACGGCGCCTGCTCGCCCGGCAAGGCGGTGCGCTGGGAACAGACGCCGCAAGGCATGGAAACGCGCCTCGCCGGCATCCTCATCGACCGCTTCGCCGACGGCGAGCGCGCCGGCTACCCGACGCTGTGCAAAGGCCGCTTCGAGGTCGCCGACGAAACCTATTACGCCATCGAGGAGCCGACCAGCCTCAACACGCTGGAACTGCTGCCGCAACTCATGGCAATGGGCATCCGCGCCATCAAGATCGAAGGCCGCCAGCGCAGCCCCGCCTACGTCGCGCAAGTGACCAAGGTCTGGCGCGAGGCCATCGATTCGTGCAAGAAGGACGCCGCGCACTTCACCCCGAAGGCGGCGTGGATGGCCGAGTTGAACAAGGTGTCGGAAGGACAGTCCCACACGCT
>JAQTNK010000005.1:10912-144489 GCA_028713915.1 Rhodocyclaceae bacterium
TGGCCCAGGCAGGCCACCCTCGACTTCTACGCCGAAGTCGCCCGGCTGCCCTTCGACATCGTCTACCTCGGCGAGACGGTCTGCTCGCGCCGCCACGAACTGCGCGCCGACGACTGGCTCGAAGTCGCGGCGCAGCTCGCCGACGCCGGCAAGGAAGTGGTGCTGTCCTCGCAGGCGCTGATCGAATCCGAATCCGATCTCAAGGCGCTGCGCCGCCTCGTCGACAACAACTGGTTCGCCGTCGAGGCCAACGAAATGGGCGCGGTGCGGCTGCTGGCGGAAAAAAACGCGCCGCTGCCGGTCCGTCCCGTGGCGGCGCGCGCCGACGCCGCGGGGACGGCGCCTGCCGCCGGCGATGCGCTGGGCGTGCGGCTTCCCTGGGTTGCCGGCATGTCGCTCAACGTCTTCAACGGCCACACGCTCGGGCTGCTCGCCGGCATGGGCGCGACGCGCTGGGTGATGCCGCCGGAAGCGAGCCGCGAAACGCTGGCCGGCGTGATGGAAGGCAAGCCACCCGGCGTTGAGACCGAAGTCTTCGCCTACGGCCGCCTGCCGCTGGCCTGGTCGGCGCGCTGCTTCACGGCGCGGCGCTTCAACCTGCAGAAGGACACCTGCGAATTCCGCTGCGTCGAGTTCCCCGACGGCATGCTGGTGAAGACGCGCGAGCATCAGGAATTCCTCGTCCTCAACGGCGTCCAGACGCTGTCCTCGAAGACCTATAATCTGCTGCGCGAAATCCCGCAGCTCGCCGCGGCGGGCGTCGACATCGTCCGTCTCAGCCCGCAGGCGCAGGGATTGCCGGAGGTGGTAAGCGCCTTCCGCCGGGCGCTGGGCGGCGAGGCGGCTCAGCTTTCCGGCGACTATTGCAACGGTTTCTGGCATGGCAAGCCGGGACTCGAACTCGTGGAGAACCAATGACAAGCTACTCTTGGGGCGGCCCTGCGGAGGAACGCCAATGACTTTCAAGCTGCCGGATTTCACCCTGCCCGCACCGTTCGCCCGCCTCGGCAGCCGGCTGCCGCAACTGCCGCCCAGCCTCGCCCTCGTCGCCGGCCTCAATCTCGCGCTCGGCCGCATGATCCCGCGCGAACCGCTCGAACCGCTGACCGGCAAGCGCTTCGCCATCCGCGTGCTCGACGCCGGGCTGACCCTGCGCTTCGCCTATTCGTCGCGCGGCTTCCGGCCCATTTTCGACGCTGCCAGGCCCGACCTCACCATCTCGGCGAAGAGCCGCGACTTCATCGCCCTGATGACGCGCGAGGAAGACTCCGACACGCTGTTCTTCAGCCGCCGCCTGCTGATGGAAGGCGACACCGACCTCGGCCTGCTGGTGAAGAACACGCTCGACGGCATCGACCTGCCGCACTTCGATCCCGCCCGCCTCGCCCCCGCCGAAGTGCTGCGCCGGTTGCGCGAGCGGCTCGCCTCTCCCCGCGGCGCCTGAGCGGCAAGCTTGCGGCCGGCCCCTTCCCTACTCAGCCTCTACTTCGCGGCGGCCTATACCCTGCTGGCGATCTATGCCAGCCTGCATCCGTTCTCCGGCTGGCGCGATTCCGGCGTCGATCCCACGGCCTTCCTCACCGCCGGCTGGCCGCGCCACTGGACGAGCTTCGACCTGCTCGTCAACGTCGCCGCCTACGTGCCGCTCGGCTTCCTCTGGGTGCCCGTCTGCCAGCCGCGTCTCGGCCGCCGCGGCGCCGTGCTGCTGGCGACGCTCTGCGGCGCCGCCCTGAGCCTGGCGATGGAGACGCTGCAGAACTACCTGCCCAGCCGCGTGCCGTCCAACGTCGACCTCGGCTGCAACGCCCTGGGCACGCTGATCGGCGCGCTCGCCGGCGCGCGCTGGGGCCACCAGCTGCTCGACGGCGGCCGCCTCCATGCGCTGCGCATGCGCCTGTTTCTCGCCGGCGGCATCGGCGATGCCGGGCTGCTGCTGCTCGGTCTGTGGCTGCTCACCCAACTGACGCCGGAGACGCTGCTGTTCGGCAACGGCGACTTGCGCGGCCTGCTCGACCTGCCCGCGCCGCTCGCCTTCTCTGCCGGGCGCTTCGCGCAAGTCGAGGCCGCCATCGTCTGCGGCCAGACGCTGGCCGTCGCCCTGCTGGCGACGCGCCTCGAGCGCGTCTCGCTGCGGGCGCCGGTCCTCGCCCTGCTCGCCGGCGCCCTGGCGGTGAAGAGCTTCGTGCTGGCCTTGAGCCTGGGCGCCGCGCACGGCTTCGCCTGGACGACTTACGGCGCCGTCGCCGGACTCGCCGCGGGCATCGGCCTCTGGCTCGCCGCGACCTTGCTGCCGGCCGGACTGCAAAAAGTCGTGGCGGCGCTGGCGCTGCTGTTCGCCACCGTGCTCGTCAATCTCGCGCCCGACAATCCCTATCTCGCCAACACCTGGCAAACCTGGAATCCGGGGCAGTTCCTCAACTTCCATGGCCTGACGAAACTCACCTCGTCGCTGTGGCCTTTCCTCGCCCTGCCCTGGCTCATGATACTGCGCAACGAAAGAAAATGAACGAATCCATCGTCGACCTCGCTTCCCTGCGCGACGCCCTGCGCGACTTCGCCGCCGCCCGCGACTGGCGGCCCTTCCATACGCCGAAGAACCTCGCCATGGCGATGATCGTCGAGGCCGCCGAGCTGGTCGAGCACTTCCAGTGGGCGACGCCGGAAGAAAGCATGGCGCCGCCGCCGGAGAAGCTCGCCGCCGTCCGCGACGAAGTCGCCGATACGCTGATTTATCTCGTCGAACTCGCCGACGCGCTCGGCATCGACCTCATCGCCGCGGCGCGCGACAAGATCGCGAAGAACGCCGTCAAATACCCGGCGCCGCAGCGATAATAGCGGCGCCAACCTGGAGCCCCGAACATGAGCTTTTACAAGTACCACGTCTTCTTCTGCACCAACCAGCGCGCCCCCGGCGACAGCTGCTGCAACGCCCTCGGCGGCGACAAGCTGCGCACCTATGCCAAGGACCGCGTCAAGGCGCTCGGCCTCAACAAGCCCGGCCAGGTGCGCATCAACTCCGCCGGCTGCATGGAGCGCTGCGACCAGGGCCCGGTCGTCGTGATCTACCCGGAAGCGACCTGGTACACCTATGTCGACGAGGAGGACATCGACGAGATCATCGAGGAACATCTGGTCCACGGCCGCATCGTCGAACGCCTGAAGATCTGATGTCGCGCCATGAACGCATTCTCCTCGACGGCCCCGCCGGCAAGATCGAGGTCTTCGTCGAGCCGCGCGACGATGCCTCCGGCATTGCCCTGATCGCCCATCCGCATCCGCTGTTCGGCGGCACCGCCGAGAACAAGGTGGTGACGACGCTGGCGCGCACGTTCCGCGACCTCGGCTGCGCGACCCTGCGGCCGAACTTTCGCGGCGTCGGCGGGAGCGAAGGCGCGTTCGACGGCGGCAACGGCGAAACCGACGACCTCGCCGCCGTGCTCGACTATGGCCGCGGCCGCTTCGGCGCCGACCTGCCGCTCTATCTCGCCGGTTTCTCCTTCGGCGCTTATGTCGTCACGCGCCTGGCGCAGCGGCTTGCCGCCGCCGGCCGCCCGGCCGCGCGCCTGGTGCTGGTCGGCACGGCCGCCGGCTTCATCGCCGGCGACCGGCAGTACGACACCGCGGCCGTCGCCACCGATGCCATCGTCATACACGGCGCCGCCGACGAGACCGTGCCGCTCGCCAACGTGCTGCAGTGGGCCGAGCCGCTGGAACTCGCAGTCAATGTGATCCCCGGCGCCGACCATTTCTTCCATCGCAAGCTGCACATCATCCGCCGCATCGTCGAGGCTGCATGGCGCCCCTGACCGTCAGCGAACTGCGGAAGTCCTACGGCGGCCGCGAAGTCGTCGCCGGGGTTTCCTTCGCGCTGGCGCCGGGCGAATGCTTCGGCCTGCTCGGCCCCAACGGCGCCGGCAAGACCACCACGCTGCGCTGCTGCCTCGGCCTCACGGCCCCCGATGCCGGCCGCCTGGCGCTGGTCGGCGAGCCGGTGCCGGCGCGGGCGCGCGAGGCGCGGATGCGCGTCGGCGTCGTGCCGCAGTTCGACAACCTCGATCCCGATTTCAATTGCGCCGAGAACCTGCTCGTCTATGGCCGCTACTTCGGCCTCGGCGACGCCGCCATCCGCGCGCGCATCCCGCCCCTGCTCGAATTCGCCGGGCTGGCCGGCAAGGCCGACACCAGCATCCGCGTGCTGTCCGGCGGCATGAAGCGGCGCCTGACGCTGGCGCGCGCGCTGATCAACGACCCCGATCTGCTGATCCTCGACGAGCCGACCATGGGCCTCGATCCGCAGGCGCGCCACCTGATCTGGGAACGCCTGAAGCGCCTGCTGGCCTCCGGCAAGACCATCCTCCTGACGACCCACTTCATGGACGAGGCCGAGCGCCTTTGCCACCGGCTCGCCATCATGGACGAAGGCCGCATCATCGCGCAGGGATCGCCGCAGCAACTCATCGCCGGGCAGATCGAGCCGCAGGTGGTCGAGGTCTATGGCGAAGACGCGCCGGGCTGGGCGCAGGCCGCCGCCGGCCGCTACGCCAAGCGCCACGAAGTCTCGGGCGAGACGGTGTTCTGCTACGTCGAGGACGCCGCGCCGCTGCTGGCGCATCTCGCGCAGCAGCCGCAACTGCGCACGCTGCATCGCCCGGCCAACCTCGAAGACGTGTTCCTGAAACTGACCGGCCGGGAGCTGCGGGACTGATGCGCCAACACCTGCTCCGGCCGCAACTCTCCTGGCGCGCGCTGGCGGTCTGGCGGCGCAACTTCCTGGTCTGGAAGAAGCTGGCGATTCCTTCGGTGCTGGGCAACCTCGCCGATCCGATGATCTACCTCTTCGGCCTCGGCTACGGACTCGGCGGACTGCTGCCGCAAGTGGCCGGCGTGCCCTACATCGTCTTCCTCGCCGCCGGCACGGTGTGCGCCTCGACCATGAACGCCGCGTCCTTCGAGGCGCTCTACTCGGGCTTTTCGCGCATGCATGTGCAAAAGACCTGGGAAGCGATCATGAACGCGCCCGTCTCGCTCGACGACGTCGTCGCCGGCGAATGCCTGTGGGCGGCGGCGAAGGCGACGCTGTCGGGCGTGGCGATACTCGTCGTCATCACGGCGCTGGGCTTCGTGCATTCGCCGCTGGCGCTGTGGGCGCTGCCGGCGATCTTCCTCACCGGGCTGTGCTTTTCCGCGCTCGGCCTGATCGTCACCGCCCTGGCGCCGTCCTACGACTTCTTCATGTACTACTTCACGCTGCTGGTGACGCCGATGATGCTGCTCTCCGGCGTGTTCTTCCCGGTCGCGCAGTTGCCGGCGGCCTTCCAGGCGGGGGCGCAGGCGCTGCCGCTGTCCCATGCCGTGCAGCTGATCCGGCCGCTGCTGCTGGGCCAGGTGCCGGCCGATGCGCTGCTCCACATCGCCGTGCTGGCAGGCGTTTCCGTCGTCGCCTTCGCGATCGCGCTGATCCTGACGCGGCGCCGCCTGCTGTCCTGAGCGCCGGGCCGCGCTAGCGGCCGAGGTGCGGGATCTCGCGCTCCAGCCTCAGTTCGATAGCGACGCCCGGCGCGTTGTCGGCGTAGACGCCGGCACCGGCCGCAAACGGCAGCCGCCCCGACAGCGCCAGCCAGGCGCCGATGCCGATGCCGACGACGAGGGCGGCGCCCGCCGCCGCCAGCGGCGAAGCATAGCGAATCGCCGTCCACGCCAGGGCGAAGCGCGAACGTTTCGTCCGCGCCGCGGCCATCTCCGCCTGGCGCCTGGCCTGGCGCTGCGCGGCGAGCTGTCCGGCGGCGGCCAGATGCTCCGCCGCGGCGGCGGCCGCCGCGCATTCGGCGACGCCGCGGGCTTCGGCCTGGACGCGGGCCGCCGCTTCGGTTTCGATCTTGCGCCGCAGCTGCTGTGCCGCTTCGTTTTCCGCCTGGGTCCGGGCGATGGCCGCCAGTTCCCTGGCCCGCTCGGCGTCCACGCAAGCCTGCGCCTGGTTGGCCAGCGCGCGTTCGGTGCCGGCGCGGATTTTCGCCAGCGCCGCCGCCTCGTTCTCGGCCTGTTCCAGCAGCCGATGCTGCGCGACGGCCTGGCGCGTGGCTTCGAGACGCTCGCGCGCCAGGCGCTCGGCCTCGGCTTCGGCGTCGGCGCGCGTCGCCGCATGCTTGCGCAAGTTGGCTTCGGCGTCGATGCGCCGGCGCGTGGCTTCGAGCGTGCCGGCCTCGCTGCGGCTGCGCCGCTGCGCCGCCGCGGCCTGCTCCGCCTCGGCGAGCTCCCGCGCTTGCCAGTCGGCGGCTTCGCGACGGGCGCGTTCGAGCGGATCGGCCGCCGCTTCGCCGGCTTCGGCCGCCGCCCGCTGGCGGCGCAAGGCCTCCGCGGCGACACGGTTTTCCGCCATCAGGCGTGCCACTTCCTGGGCGTCTTCATCTTGCACCAGCGCGCTCTTGTCCAAGCTGATCTCCCCGCTTCAGGAGTTTCCCTGATCGCGCGGATTCTAGGGGCGCGCGAATCCCGCCGATCGGCTGATAAAGGCGGCAAAAGCGGCCGTCTCCGGGGAACGGCGAGGCCTCGGGTAGAATCGCCGCATGGAAGTCCTGCTGGTCATCACCCACCTGCCCGACGAGGCCGCGGCTCGCGCCCTGGCCGCGCGGCTGATCGAGCTGCGCCTCGCCGCCTGCGTGAATATGCTGGCGCCCTGCCGTTCGCTCTACCGCTGGCAGGGCAGGATCGAAGACGCCCAGGAAGTGCCGCTGCTCATCAAGACCACCGCCGCCCGCTATGCCGCGCTGGCGGCGGCGATACGCGCGTCGCATCCCTACGAACTTCCAGAAATCATCGCGGTCCCAGTGTCGCGCGGCCTGCCCGAATACCTAGCCTGGGTTGCAGCCGAAACCACCACGGACGATTCGACCCCATGCTGACCCGCATCCTCTTGCCGCTGCTGTTCTGGGCAGTGGCCGTCGCCGCTCATGCCGCCGGCGAGCCGCTGGAACCCGAACAGGCCTACCAGTTCTCGGCGCGTGCCCTCGACGCCAAGACCATCGAAGCCCGCTGGCAGATCGCCGACGGCTATTACCTCTACCGCGACAAGATCAAGTTCGCGGTGGTGCCGGCGACGGCGCAGCTCGGCGCGCCGAAATTCCCCGCCGGCAAGGTCAAGGACGACGAGTTCTTCGGCAAGATCGAAACCTATCGCGGCGACTTGCGCATCGTGATTCCGGTGACGGCGGGCGATGCCGCCAGCGTGACGCTGAAGGCGACGTCGCAGGGCTGCTGGGATCAGGGCGTCTGCTATCCGCCGCTGTCGCAGGAGGCGGTGGTGGCGCTGGCGGCGAGCGAGGCAGCGCCGCTGGCTTCGCAAGCGGCGGCGCCGGCCATGTCGGTGCCGCCCGCCGCTGCGCCGAGCGCCGGCGGCGACGAATCCTCGCGCATCGCCAGGATCTTCCGGCAGGGCAGCTTCTGGCTCGTCCTGGCAAGCTTCTTCGGCTTCGGCCTGCTGCTGTCCCTGACGCCCTGCGTCTTTCCGATGGTGCCCATCCTCTCCGGCATCATCGTCAACCACGGCCACGCCGTATCGCACGTTCGCGCCTTCGTGCTGTCCATGGCCTATGTGCTGGGCATGGCGCTCACCTATGCCGCGGTCGGCGTCGCCGCCGGCTTCTCGGGCACGCTGCTGTCGAACGCCTTGCAGAACGCCTGGGTGCTGACGGCATTCGCCTTGGTCTTCGTCGTGCTGTCGTTCTCGATGTTCGGCTTCTACGAACTGCAACTGCCGAGCGCGCTGCAAAGCCGCCTGTCGGACACCGCCAACCGCCAGGGCGGCTCGCTTGCCGCCATCGCGCTGATGGGCGCGCTCTCGGCCCTGATCGTCGGCCCTTGCGTCGCCGCGCCTTTGGCCGGCGCGCTGCTCTACATCGCCCAGACCGGCGACGCGGCGCTCGGCGGCGCCGCCCTGTTCGCCATGGCGCTGGGCATGGGCGTGCCGCTGCTGGTGGTCGGCGTCTTCTCGCGTTCGCTGTTGCCGAAAGCGGGGCCGTGGATGGAAGCAGTGAAGAAGTTCTTCGGCGTCGTCATGCTGGCCACCGCACTGTGGATGGTGTCGCCGGTAATTCCGGTCTGGGCGCAAATGCTCGGCTGGGCCGCGCTGCTGATCGTGCCCGCCATTTACGTGCATGCGCTCGACCCGCTGCCGGCCCATGCGACGGGCTGGCATCGGCTGTGGAAAGGCGTCGGCGTGTTCATGCTGCTGGGCGGCGCGGCGATGCTGGCCGGCGTGCTCGGCGGCGCCCGCGATCCGCTGAAGCCGCTCGGCTTTCTCGGCGGCGGCGTCGGCAACTGCGAAGCCGCGACGGCGGCGCCGACGTTCGTGCGCGTCAAGTCGACGGCCGAACTCGACGCCCGCATCAAGGCCGCCGGCAAGCCCGTCATGCTCGACTTCTATGCCGACTGGTGCGTCTCCTGCAAGGAACTGGAGAAGTTCACTTTCGCCGACCCCAAGGTCGCCGCGCGCCTGAAGGGCTTCGTCTTGCTGCAGGCCGACGTCACGGCCAACTCGGCCGACGATGCCGCGCTGCTCAAGCGCTTCGGCCTCTTCGGCCCGCCGGGCATCATCTTCTTCGACCGCGCCGGGCGCGAAATCGAAGGCCAGCGCATTGTCGGCTACCTGCCGCCCGAGCAGTTCCTGCCCAGCCTCGATGCGGCGGACCGTTCCTGAAATTCATTTGAAGGGGAGTTCCATGTTCACCGGCATCATCACCGCCACCGGCAAGATCACGCACGTGCAACCGCTCGAAGCAGGCCTGCGGCTCACCGTCGCGGCGCCCAAGCTGGGCCTGGCCGATGTCGCCATCGGCGACTCCATCGCCCATGGCGGCGTCTGCCTGACGGTCATCGCCAAGAAGGGCAGCAGCTACCAGATCGACGTTTCGCGCGAGACGCTCGACTGCACCGTCGGCCTCGACGCCGCCGGCGGCGAAGTCAATCTCGAAAAGGCCATGCGCCTGTCCGACTTCATCGGCGGCCATCTCGTCTCCGGCCATGTCGACGGCGTCGGCGAAGTCGTCAAGTTCGAGCCCATCGGCGAGTCCCATGAGCTCGTCATCAAGGCGCCGAAGGCGCTGGCCAAGTACATCGCGCGCAAGGGTTCGGTGACGGTCGACGGCGTCTCGCTGACCACCAACAGCGTCAAGGGCCGCAAGTTCTCGATCAACCTCATCCCGCATACCGTCGCGGCGACGACGCTCAAGCGCCTGCAGCCCGGCAGCAAGGTGAATCTCGAAGTGGATCTGATCGCCCGCTACGTCGAAAGAATGCTGGCGCCATCCTGAGGCGCGGCGCTTGGGCGACGCCGTGGAGCGCTTCGGGCTTCGAGTGGCGCCGGCGGCTAGCACGGCTTTGTGGCCGCGGGGTAGAATGCGCGGTTCCAATTAGCCTCCCTGCTGCCTACCATGAGCATTAGCCCAATCCAGGAAATCGTCGCCGACATGCGCGCCGGCAAGATGGTCATCCTCGTCGACGAGGAAGACCGCGAAAACGAGGGCGACCTCGTGCTTGCCGCCGATCACGTCACGCCCGAAGCCATCAACTTCATGGTCACGCATGCGCGCGGCCTGGTCTGCCTGACGCTGACCGAGGACCGCTGCCGCCAGCTCGGCCTGTGGCAAATGGCGCGCGACAACAAGAGCCAGCACAGCACGGCTTTCACGGTCTCCATCGAAGCCGCCGAAGGCGTCACCACCGGCATCTCCGCGCATGACCGCGCGCGCACCGTGCGCGTCGCCGTAGCGCCCAATGCCACGCCCGACGACGTCGTGCAGCCCGGCCACGTCTTTCCGATCATGGCGCGGCCCGGCGGCGTACTGATCCGCGCCGGCCATACCGAGGCCGGCTGCGATCTGTCCGAGATGGCAGGCTGTACCCCGGCGGCGGTGATCTGCGAAATCATGAACGACGACGGCTCGATGGCGCGTCTGCCGCAACTCCTGGAGTTCGCCGCCAAGCACCAGTTGAAGATCGGCGCCATCAGCGACCTCATTCACTACCGCAGCGAAAACGAGAAGCTCGTCGAATGCGTCGCCGACAAGGAAATCTCCTGCGCCCACGGTCCCTTCCGTTTGCGCGCCTTTGCCGACAAGACCAGCGGCGACGTCCATTTGACGCTGACCTGCGGCGCCATCTCTGCCGCCGACGAGACCCTGGTGCGCGTGCATGAACCGATCTCGGTACTCGACTTTCTCGATTGCGGCAGCCGCCGCCACAGTTTCAGCATCGAGCAGGCCATGCGCACCATCGCCAAGGCCGGCCGCGGCGTCATCATTCTGATGCATCGCGTCGAGTCGGGCGACGATCTCGTCGCCATGATCAACGGCGACGACCCGAACGCGCGCCCCGCCGCCAAGTGGGATCCGCGCATCTACGGCATCGGCGCGCAAATCCTGCGCGAACTCGGCGTCGGCAAGATGCGCCTGATGGCCAGCCCGCGCAAGATGCCGAGCATGGCAGGCTTCGGCCTCGAAGTCTGCGGTTATCTCTCCCCCGACGAAGCCTGAGGAATCCGCCATGTCCTGTCGTGAAGATACCCGCGAAATCGAACCCAATCTGGAAGGCCGCGGCCTGCGCATCGGCGTCGTCATGAGCCGCTTCAACCAGGAGGTCGGCGAAGGACTGCTCTCGGGTTGCTGCGCGGAGCTTGCCCGTCTCGGCGTCGCTAGCGCCGACGTCACGCTCGCCACCGTGCCCGGCGCGCTGGAACTGCCGCTGGCGCTGCTGACCATGGCGCAAAGCGGCAAGTTCGACGCGCTGGTGGCGCTCGGCGCCGTCATCCGCGGCGAGACCTACCATTTCGAAATCGTTTCGAACGAGTCGGCGCGCGGCATCAGCGAAGTTCAGATCGAGACCGGCATCCCGATCGCCAATGCCGTGCTGACTACCGAAAACGACGACCAGGCGCTGGTGCGCATGGTGCAAAAAGGCTCCGAAGCCGCCCAGGCCGCCGTCGAAATGGCGAACCTGCTGAAAGCAGTGAAGTGAGCGGAAGCGTCCCGGCGGCGGGCCGCTCCAAGGGAGGCCGGCCCGCGAATCCGCGCCGGCGGGCGCGCGAATTCGTCATCCAGGGGCTCTACCAGCACCTCGTCGCCGGCCAGGACACTGCCGGCATCGAAGCCCAGGCGGCCGGCGTGCCGGGCTTCGAGAAGGGCGACACCGCGCTCTACCTGACCTTGCTGCACGGCACGCTGGCCGGCGAAGCCGAACTGCGCGAGCTGCTCGCCCCGCACATCGACCGCAAGTGGGAAGAGGTTTCGCCCATCGAGCGCAGCATCCTGCTGCTCGGCGCCTGCGAACTGAAGTCGCACCCGGAGACGCCTTACCGCGTCATCATCAACGAGGCCATCGAACTGGCGAAGACCTTCGGCGGCACCGACGGCCACAAGTTCGTCAATGGCGTCCTCGACAAGCTGGCGCCGGAACTGCGGCCCGACGAGGCGAGAAAGTAGTTCACCACCAAGGACGCGGCGGACGCCGCGCCGCGGGAAGTTCGCATTCCGCGGCGCTCCCGGCAACCACCGCGGCGAAAAATGGCGTCCGAATTTGAGCTGATCGACCGCTACTTCAAGCGCCCGACGCGGCACACGGTGCTCGGCGTCGGCGACGACGCCGCCATCGTGCGGCCCACGCCGGGCATGGAACTGGTGATCTCCACCGACATGCTGGTGGCGGGCACGCACTTCCTGCCGCAGACCGACGCCGCCGACCTCGGCTGGAAAACCCTGGCCGTGAATGTCTCGGACATGGCGGCGATGGGCGCCGCGCCGCGCTGGGCGCTGCTCGCGGCGGCGTTGCCGGCGGCCACCGAGTCCTGGATCGCCGCTTTTGCCGCCGGATTTTTCGCCTGTGCCGACGAGTTCGGCATCGACGTCATCGGCGGCGACACGACCAAGGGCCCGCGCAATTTCTGCGTCACCATTTTTGGCGAAGTGCCGGCCGGCCAGGCGCTGCGGCGCTCCGGCGCGCAGCCGGGCGACGAGGTGTGGATCTCGGGCCGGCCCGGTCTCGCCGCCCTCGGACTCGCCCACCTGCAAGGGCGTTGCGCGCTACCCGAAACAGCCGCCCCGGCGTGCCTTTCTGCGCTCCAGCGCCCGCAGCCGCGCGTCGCCCTCGGGCTCGCCTTGCGCGGCGTAGCCAGCGCCGCCATCGATGTCTCCGACGGCTTGCTCGCCGACCTCGGCCACATCCTGGCGGAATCCAAGGCGGCCGCCACGCTCCATTTCGAGCGTCTGCCCGGCGACGCGCTGGCGTTCGGCGTCGCTACGGCGCTCGCGCGGGATTGCCTGCTCGCCGGCGGCGACGATTACGAGCTGGTGTTCACCGCCCCGCCAGCGCGCCACGCCGACATCGAGGCCATCTCCCGGGCGCTGCCGTTAGCCCTTACTTGCATCGGCAGCATCGACGGCGGCGCTCCCGCCACGCTGCGGTTGCTCGACGCCGGCCAGCCCATGGACCTCGAGCACCGCGGCTTCGACCATTTTGGGTCGGGCCTGGCCTGAAGGTTGATCTGCACTGAAACCGGGTTTTGGGTAAGCTCTCGCCGTGATCAAGAAAAGTACGCCGCCGCCGTTTTCCTTCCTCCTCGCCCACCCGGCGCACTTCGTCGCCTGCGGCTGCGGCAGCGGCCTGTCCCGCTTCGCGCCGGGCACCGCAGGCACCGTGTTCGCGTGGGCGACGTATCCGCTGCTGCGGCTGGCTTACCCCGCCGATTTCAACTTCGCGCTGTTCGTCGCCTTCATGTTCGCCTTCGGCGTCTGGTGCTGCCACGTCACGGGCAGGCACCTGGGCGTCGTCGACCACGGCTCCATCGTCTGGGACGAGATCGTGCCGTTCTGGGCGACGCTGCTGGTGACGCCGAACCAGATCGTCTGGCAGCTCGCGGCGTTCCTGTGGTTTCGTTTTTATGACATCGTCAAGCCGCAGCCGGCGCGCTGGTTCGACACCACGGTCAAGAACGGCTTCGGCGTCATGATGGACGACGTCGTCGCCGCCGGCTACACGGTGCTGACCCTGGCCTTGTTCAAGTCCGTGCTCGACCGCTTCTTCTGAATCCAAGCGCCATGGACGCCGAACTCGCCGCCCTTTCCGAGCGCTTAGGCAGCGCCTTGCGTGAGCGCTCGCTGACGCTGGCAACCGCGGAATCCTGCACCGGCGGATGGGTTGCCGAGATCGTCACGCAGACGGCCGGCAGTTCGGCATGGTTCGATCGCGGCTTCGTCACGTACTCGAACGCAGCCAAGATCGAGATGCTCGGCGTGCGCCCGGAAACCCTCGCCGCGCACGGCGCGGTGAGCGAAGAGACGGCGCGCGCCATGGCCAGCGGCGTACTGGAGAACGCGCCTGCCGCGCTGGCGCTGGCCATCACGGGAATCGCCGGGCCTGCCGGCGGATCGGCCGAAAAGCCCGTCGGCACGGTTTGCTTCGCCTGGTGCCGACGCGGCATGGCGCCACACTCCGAACGCCGGCTGTTCGCCGGAGACCGCGAAACCGTGCGCCGCCAGGCGGCGATCCACGCCCTCACGGGCCTCCTGGCGCGCATCGGCTAAGCCGCCCGCAAGGCCGTCGCGGGCACCCGCGGCGTGCCCGCGACCCGTGCAGGCCGGCTTCGGAGCGGCCGGCAAATCTGCTGCCGTGTGGCTCACCTGGTAAGCCAGTAGGGTGTGTATTGTTTCCCTGCGGTGCGGCGGCAATAAGCATGCCATCCGTGCCATAATCCAAACCGATTTCAGGAAGGAACCCATGATGGACGACAACAAGGCGAAAGCCCTACAGGCAGCATTGGCGCAGATCGAGAAGCAGTTCGGCAAGGGCTCGATCATGAAAATGGGCCAGGCCCAGATCGACAACGACCTCCAGGTGGTGTCCACCGGCTCGCTCGGCCTCGACATCGCGCTCGGCATCGGCGGCCTGCCGCGCGGCCGCGTCGTCGAAATCTACGGTCCGGAATCCTCCGGCAAGACCACGCTTTGCCTGCACGTCGTCGCCGAGGTCCAGAAGGCCGGCGGCGTCGCCGCCTATATCGACGCGGAAAACGCGCTCGACCCCGTCTATGCCGGCAAGCTCGGCGTGAACGTGCCCGACTTGCTGATCTCCCAACCCGATACCGGCGAACAGGGCCTCGAAATCGCCGACATGCTGGTGCGCTCCGGCGGCGTCGACCTGATCGTCGTCGACTCGGTGGCAGCGCTGACGCCGCGGGCCGAAATCGAAGGCGAAATGGGCGACCAGTTGCCCGGCCTGCAAGCGCGGCTGATGAGCCAGGCGCTGCGCAAGCTCACCAGCAACATCAAGCGCACCAACACGCTGGTGATCTTCATCAACCAGATCCGCATGAAGATCGGCGTCATGTTCGGCAATCCGGAAACGACCACCGGCGGCAACGCGCTCAAGTTCTACGCTTCGGTGCGCATGGACATCCGACGCACCGGCGCCATCAAGAAGGGCGACGAAGTCGTCGGCAACGAGACCAAGGTCAAGGTGGTCAAGAACAAGGTGGCGCCGCCCTTCCGCGAAGCCCACTTCGACATCCTCTACGGCGAAGGCATTTCGCGCGAGGGCGAAGTCGTCGAGCTCGGCGTCGAGAACAAGATCGTCGAGAAGTCCGGCGCTTGGTACGCCTACAAGGGCGAGAAAATCGGCCAGGGCAAGGACAATGCGCGCGAATATTTGCGCGAGCATCCGGCGATCGCCATCGAGATCGAGAACAAGGTGCGCGCCGCCCTCGGCGTGACCGAAGTGGCGAGCGCGGTCGCGGCGGCCGAGTGAATGAACTGAGACAGCGAGCCATCCGGTTGCTGGCGCGGCGCGAACATACGCGCGCCGAGCTGGCCGGCAAACTCGCCGCCCTCGGTACCCAGGAAGAAATCGACGCCGTGCTTGCCGAACTGGCCCAAACAGGGCTGCTCTCCGACGCCCGCTATGCCGAAGCGTATCTGCGCACCAACGCCGCGCGCTTCGGCGGCGCGCGCCTGCGCCAGGCGCTGCGCCGCAAAGGCATCGCCGGCGAATTGATCGAAGCGCAGCTGGCCGAGAGCGACGCCCCGGACGAACTCGCCCGTGCCCGCGCCGTCTGGAGCAGGAAATTTTCCGCGCCGCCCGCGGATGCGAAGGAATGGGCACGGCAAGCGCGCTTCCTGCAAAGCCGCGGCTTCGCCAGCGACATCATTCGCAAGCTGCTCAAGGAACCATCGCCGTGACGACGCTTTCCGTCAGCAACCTGCGCAAGCAGTACAAAGGCCGCGTCGTCGTCAAGGACGTCTCCTTCGAGGTCGCCAGCGGCGAAGTCATCGGCCTCCTGGGCCCCAACGGCGCCGGCAAGACCACCTGCTTCTACATGATCGTCGGCCTCGTCGCCGCGGACGGCGGCGGCATCCACGTCGACGACACGGTCATCACCCACCTGCCGATCCACCGTCGCGCCAGGCTCGGGCTTTCCTACCTGCCGCAGGAAAACTCGGTGTTCCGCAAGCTTTCGGCCGGCGACAACATCCGCGCCGTGCTCGAACTGCAGGACCTCGACGACGACGCCATCGAAACGCGCCTGGAGGAACTGCTGGAGGAACTGCACATCACCCACCTGCGCGACAACTCCGCCGCCTCGCTATCGGGCGGCGAACGGCGGCGCGTCGAGATCGCCCGCGCCCTGGCGACGAACCCGCGCTTCATCCTGCTCGACGAACCTTTCGCCGGCGTCGACCCGATCGCCGTCATCGACATCCAGAAGATCATCCGCTTCCTCAAGGAACGCGGCATCGGCATCCTCATCACCGACCACAACGTGCGCGAAACCTTGGGGATTTGCGACCGGGCGACGATCATCAATGCCGGCGAAGTGCTGGCCGCTGGACATCCTGATGAAATCGTCCAGAATGAAAATGTGCGCAAGGTGTATTTGGGCGAGCACTTCCGGATGTAGCGTGCCGCCCGACTTGGCCCCATGAGACAGACACTTCAACTAAGGCTCTCACAGCATCTCGCGCTGACGCCGCAATTGCAGCAGTCCATTCGGCTGCTGCAGCTCTCGACGCTCGAACTCAACCAGGAAATCGAACAGGCGCTGCAGGAGAATCCGCTGCTGGAACGGATCGAGCCGGGCGATGCCATGAGCATGACGGCGTTCACGCCGGGGGCCGACGCGCTGGCGACGCCGCAGACGGTGAGCGAGCCGGACAACCGCTTCGACGAACGGCCCACCGGCGACGAACTGACCTGGGGCAGCGAGATGCCCGGCGGCCACGGGCCGCGCGATCCCAACGACGACAGCGAAGCCGACAGCGGCGAATTCCAGGCCGCGGCGACCAGCCTGCGCGACCACCTGAATGCCCAGCTGGCGATGACGCAGCTCGGCGCGCACGAGCGGGCGCTGGTGGGCTTCCTGATCGAAGCGCTCGACGAGGACGGCTACCTCGCGCAAGATCTCGAAGAACTCGCCGACGTGCTGCCGGACGGCGGCGGCGAAGACCGCGAGGAGCTGCTCGAGGAACTCGCGATCGCCCTCAAGCACCTGCAGAACCTCGACCCGGCCGGCATCGGCGCGCGCAGCCCCGCCGAATGCCTCGAACTTCAGCTGGCCAACGTGCCGGCCTCGGCGACGCGCGACTTGGCCCGCGCCATCGTCAAGAACCATCTCGAGCATCTCGCCAACCGCGATTTCGCCAAGATCAAGAAAGCGCTCGGCTGCGAAGACGAAGCCTTGCGCAACGCCCACGCGCTGATCCGCACACTCAATCCGCGTCCCGGCGCGCAATATTCGCCGCTCGACACGCGCTATATCATTCCCGATGCCGTCGTCCGCAAGTACCGCGGCGCCTGGGTCACCAGCCTCAACCCCGACGCGATGCCGAAGCTGCGCATCAATCGGCTCTACGCCAACCTGCTGCAAAAGAGCCGCAGCAACGGCGGCGCCAACCTCTCGGGGCAACTGCAGGAAGCCAAGTGGCTGATCAAGAACGTGCAGCAGCGCTTCGACACCATCCTGCGCGTATCGCAGGCCATCGTCGACCGCCAGCGCGCCTTCTTTGACCACGGCGAAGTCGCCATGCGGCCGCTGACGCTGCGCGAAATCGCCGAGACGGTCGAACTCCACGAATCGACGATCTCGCGCGTGACGACGCAGAAATATCTTGCCAGTCCGCGCGGCATCTACGAACTGAAGTATTTTTTCGGCAGCCACGTCGCCACCGACACGGGCGGCGCTGCCTCTTCCACCGCGATCCGGGCGCTGATCAAGCAACTGGTGAGCGCCGAGGATGGCCACAAGCCGCTCTCGGACGCCAAACTCGCGGAGATCCTCGGCGAACAGGGTATCGTAGTGGCGAGGCGCACCGTCGCCAAGTACCGCGAATCCCTGAACATTCCGCCGGTTAACCTGAGAAAGACGCTCTAAGGAGACATCATGAACCTGAACATCACCGGACATCACGTTGAAGTCACGCCCGCCTTGAATGACTACGTCACCGGAAAGCTCGACCGCGTGATCCGGCACTTCGACCATGTCACCAGTGTTCACGTGATCCTGTCCGTGGCCAAGCTCAAGCAGAAGGCCGAAGTCACCTTGCATGTCAGGGGCAAGGACATCTATGCCGAAGCCGACGACGCGGACTTGTACGCCGCCATCGACGCCGTCGCCGACAAGCTCGACCGCCAGGTCGTCAAGCACAAGGAAAAAAACAACAACCATCTGCACGAGAAGCTTCCCGCCGCCGAATAGCGGTTTCGCGCACCGGCGGGCGGGGGTTATACTCCGCCCCCAATCCGGGAGGAACCCGCCCCCGGTGCCGGGAAATCCGAGGATGAACCAGATCGCCAAACTTCTGCCGCCCGAAAATGTCGTCGTCGATCTCGACGCCAGCAGCAAGAAGCGCGTTTTCGAGCAGGCGGGTCTCCTTTTCGAGAACAACCAGGGCATCGGCCGCAGCCAGGTCTATGACGCCCTCTTCGCGCGCGAAAAGCTCGGTTCGACAGGCCTGGGCCAGGGCATCGCCATCCCGCACGGCCGCATCAAAGGGCTCAAGGAAGCCAAGGGCGCCTTCCTGCGCCTGGCGGCGCCCGTCCAGTTCGACGCCCCCGACGGCAAGCCGGTAGGCCTGCTGTTCGTGCTCCTGGTGCCGGAAGCGGCCACCGAACACCATTTGCAACTGCTCTCGGAACTTGCGCAGATGTTTTCCGACCGCGCCTTCCGCGAACAATTGGCGGCGTCCCCCGACGCCGCCGCCATCCGCGCACTTTTCCAGCAGTGGCAGTCCGCCAACTGATCATCGCCCAGCTGTTCGAGCGCAACCGCAGCCGGTTGCAGCTCTCCTGGGTCTGCGGCACCTTGAACCGCATCATCGAAGTCACGCGCGACGACGTCTCGCCGGCCGACCTCGTCGGCCACCTCAACCTGATCCACCCCGACCGCCTGCAAGTGCTCGGCTCGCCGGAAATCGCCTGGGCCACCGAACACCCGGGCGAAAAGATGAATCACCATGTCGGCGAGATCGTCGCCGCCCATCCGCCGGCGCTGATCGTCGCCGACGGCTGCGAAGCCATCGAGCTCATCCGCAGCGCCTGCGAGGCCACCGACACGCCGCTGTTCACTACGCCGCAGTCGGCGGCGACGGTCATCGACGCCTTGCGCCTCTACGTCTCCCGCTATCTGGCCGAAACCATCACGCTGCACGGCGTGTTCATGGACGTGCTCGGCATGGGCGTGCTGATCACCGGCGACTCCGGCGTGGGGAAAAGCGAACTCGGCCTCGAGCTGATCTCGCGCGGCCACGGCCTCGTCGCCGACGATGTCGTCGAGGTCTCGCGCGTCAGCCCCGACGCGCTCGAAGGCCGCTGCCCCGAGTTGCTCAAGGATTTCCTCGAAGTGCGGGGCCTGGGCCTTCTGAACATCCGCACGGTCTTTGGCGAAACCGCCTGCCGGCGCAAGATGAAGCTCAAGCTCATCGTGCACCTGCAGCGCCCGCATCCCGGGGTGCCCGAACTGGCGCGGCTGCCGCTCGACGCCCACACCGAAACCATCCTCGGCGTGCCGATCCGCAAGGTCGTGCTGCCGGTCGCCGCCGGCCGCAACCTCGCCGTGCTGCTGGAAGCCGCCGTGCGGGCGACCATCCTCTACCTGCGCGGCATCGACAGCATGCAGGAGTTCCTCGACCGCCAGCAGGTCGCGCTCGAAAGCGGCGACGACGGCAGCAGTTGAACGAAATTAAGCCGGCCCGCGGGCCGGCTTTCGATGTTCCCTGCAAGCGTATTTCAGGCCGCGACGGTGCCCTGCGCGGCGTAGGCATCGCGGGCCGCCGCTGCTGCCGCACCGGCCGTCAATGCGTAGCCGCTGCCGGCAAGCACCGACTCCAGCGCCGCGAGGCACAGCATGACGTTCTCGGGCCGGCTCGAATAGCCCATGAGGCCGAAGCGCCACACCTTGCCCGCCAGCGGGCCGAGGCCGGCGCCGATCTCGAGGTTGTACTCGGTCAGCAGGCGCGTGCGCACTTCGGCGTCGGCCACGCCTTCCGGCACATGGACGGCGTTGAGCTGCGGCAGGCGCGCCTCCTCGCGCACGAGGAACTTCAAGCCCATGGCTTCGAGACCCGCCTTCAATGCCAAGTGATTATTGCGGTGGCGCGCCCAGGCGTTTTCCAGGCCCTCCTCGGCGAGCATCACCAGCGCCTCGTGCAGCGCATACAGGCTATTGACCGGCGCCGTGTGGTGGTAGGTGCGCTTCGTCGCGCCGCCCCAGTATTCGAGCACCAGGTTCAAATCCATGAACCAGCTTTGCACCTTGCTCTTGCGCGCCTTGATGCGCGCCACGGCGCGGTCGCTGAACGACACCGGCGACAGGCCCGGCGTGCAGGACAGGCATTTCTGGCTGCCCGAGTAGCTGGCGTCTATGCCCCAGGCATCGAGCAGCACGGGCGTGCCGCCGAGCGAGGTCACGGTGTCGGCGATGGTGAGGCAGCCGTGGGCGCGGGCCAGCGCCGCGAGTGCGGCGGCGTCGGACTGGACGCCGGTCGAGGTTTCGGCATGGACGAAGGCGACGAGCTTGGCGTCGGGATGCTGCTTCAGCGCCTCTTCGAGCTTCTGCGGATCGACCGGCTCGCCCCAGGCGTCCTCGACCACCACGGCGGTGCCGCCGGCGCGCTGGACATTCTCGATCATGCGGCCGCCGAAGACGCCGTTGCGGCAGACGACGACCTTGTCGCCCGGCTCGACCAGATTGACGAAGCAGGTTTCCATGCCGACGGAACCGGGACCGGAGACCGCGAAAGTCAGCGCATTTTCGGTCTGAAAGGCATAGCGCAGCAGCGCTTTGAGTTCGTCCATCATGGCGACGCAGGCCGGATCGAGATGGCCGATCACCGGCTGGCCGAGCGCCTTGATCACGCGCGGATGGATGTCGGAAGGACCCGGGCCCATCAGGGTGCGTTGCGGCGGCGGGAAGGACACGATATTGGCAGCTTGGGCGTAGGAAATCATGATGAGTCGGCAGTCAGAGTGGTCAGGGGTTGATCTGGATCACGGCGGCGGGCGGCAGCTCTTCCGCATCGAAGGCGAGGTCGCCGTCGGGGTCGGGCACGCCGGTGGCCTTGACGGCGGCGAAGTCGTGGAGCCGCCGGTCCATCATGTGCGAGGGCACGATGGTGGACATGCTGCGGAACATCGACTCGACGCGGCCGGGGAAGCGCTTTTCCCAATCGATCAGCATCTGCCTGATCTGCTGGCGCTGCAGGTTGGGCTGGCTGCCGCAGAGGTTGCAGGGAATGATCGGGAACTGCCGCGCCGCGGCCCAGGCGGCGAGGTCCTTCTCGCGGCAATAGGCGAGCGGACGGATGACGACGTTCTTGCCGTCGTCGGACACGAGCTTGGGCGGCATGGTCTTCAGCTTGCTGCCGAAGAACATGTTGAGCAGCAGCGTGGCGAGGATGTCGTCGCGATGGTGGCCGAGCGCGATCTTGGTCGCCTCCAGCTCGCCGGCGACGCGGTAGAGCACGCCGCGGCGCAGGCGCGAACACAGCGCGCAAGTGGTCTTGCCTTCCGGCACCACGCGCTTGACGATCGAATACGTGTCCTGCTCTTCGATGTGGTACGGAATGCCCAGGCTTTTCAGATACGCCGGCAGCACCTCGGCCGGAAAGCCCGGCTGCTTCTGGTCGAGGTTCACCGCGACGATATCGAAGCGCACCGGCGCCTTGTCGCGCAGGTAGAGCAGGATGTCGAGCAGGCCGAAGGAATCCTTGCCGCCGGACAGGCAGACCATGACGCGGTCGCCGTCCTCGATCATGTTGAAATCGACGATGGCCTGCCCGACTTCGCGGCGCAGCCGCTTGGCGAGCTTGTTGTTCTCGAAGGCGGCCTTCTCGGCCTGCCGGGCGGTCAGTGGGGCATTCATGCCGCGTGGATTTCCTTCATAGATGGGCCGTGCGCCCGCCATCGACGTTGATGACCTGGCCGGTGATATAGGGCGCGTCGAAGATGAGGAAGTTCACGGTGCGGGCGATGTCGGCCGGCGCGCCGACGCGCTTGAGCAGCGTATGGCCGACGATCGAGACGCGCTCGTCCGGCGGGAAATCGGCCCCGCCCTGCGGCCATTCGATGGCGCCCGGCGCCACGGCATTGACGCGCACCTGCGGCCCCAACTCCACCGCCAGCGCCCGCGTCAGTCCCAATAGGCCCGCCTTGGCGGCGCAATACAGCGGGTAGCCCTTGAGCGGCCGCTCGGCATGAATATCGACGATGTTGACCATGGCGCCGCCGGCGGCGGCGAGATGCGGCGCCGCGGCCTGGGCGAGGAACAGCGGGCCCTTGAGATTGCTGCCGACGAGATCGTCCCATGCCGCCTCGGTAATGCCGCCGAGCGGCGTGGCGAAGAAGCTCGAGGCGTTGTTCACCAGCGCGTCGAGCCTGCCGAAGCGGGCGATGGTGGCCGCGACGAGGCGTCCCGCCGCGGCGACGTCGCACAAGTCGGCCGCGGCGCTGGCCGCCGATTGCGGACGCCGCGCGTTCAATTCCGCGACCAGGCGCTCGGCCTCGGCGGCCGAGTGGCGGTAATGGAGCATGACGACGGCGCCGGCGGCGTGCAGCGTGCGCGCGATCTCGGCGCCGACGCGGCGCGCGCCGCCGGTAACGAGGACCACGGGACTTGCGTTCATGGGCGAAGTATACGCGCCAGCACTCTTGCCGCGGCGGCGAAGCCGAACGCGGCGGTGACGCAGACCGAGGAGCCATAGCCAGCGCAGTTGAGGCCATGCAGACCCGCTTCGTCAACATCGCAGGCAGCGCCCATGGGGCGGCGGATCGGCTCGACCGAATAGACGCATTCGACGCCGAACTTCTTCTTCGGCTCGCGCGGGAAACCGTAATCCTTGCGCAGCCGCGCCCGCACCTTGGACGCCAGCGGATCCTGGATCGTGCGCGACAAGTCGTCGACGCGCAGCGACAAAGGATCGCTGCGCCCGCCCGCCCCGCCCGTGGTGACGAGCGCGATGCCGGCGCGCCGGCAATGCGCGATTAGCGCCGCCTTGGCGCACACCTGGTCGATGGCGTCGATGAGTGCGTCGCAGGCCGGCAGCAAGGTCGGCGCGTTTTCCGGCGTGACGAATTCCTCGATGCAGATCACTTCGCAGCGTGGATTGATCTCGCCGATGCGGCTGCGCATGGCCAGCACCTTGGCCTGGCCCAGCGTGGCGTCGAGCGCATGTACCTGGCGGTTGATGTTGGATTCGGCGACATGGTCAAGGTCGATCAGGGTCAGCCGCCCGACGCCCGAGCGCGCCAGCGCTTCCACCGCCCAGGAACCGACGCCGCCGATGCCGATCACGCAGACATGGGCGGCGGCAAGGCGCGCGGCGGCATCGGCGCCGTAGAGGCGCGTCATGCCGCCGAAGCGGCGTTCGAGATCGGCGGGTGCGGACATGGCGGCGGATGATGGCACAGAAGGACGAGTTGCGGTTTCATCGGGCAAGTCGCGCGCGCCTCGGCTTGCGCCCTGCGCGGGTGCGGATGATGGCACAATGCGCGGCCCGATGGACAAGCCGCTCCCCACCCCTTCCGCCGACGCCCAGGCCGCGAGCCGCGAGCTTTGCGCGCGCATCGCCGCCGCCATCGCCGCCGCCGGCGGCTGGATTTCCTTCGCCCGCTACCAGGAACTCGCGCTCTACGCGCCGGGCCTGGGCTACTACGCCGGCGGCTCGCACAAGTTCGGCGCCGAGGGCGACTTCGTCACGGCGCCGGAACTCACGCCGCTGTTCGGCTTTGCGCTGGCGCGCCAAGTGGCGCAGGTCATGGCGGCCTCCGCGCCCGTGGTGCTCGAAGCCGGCGCCGGCAGCGGCCGGCTGGCCGCCGACCTGCTGCGCGCGCTCGATGCCAATAGCATGACCCCCGAGCGCTACCTGATCCTCGAACTCTCGGGCGAATTGCGCGCCCGCCAGCGCGCGACCATCGAACGCGAAGCGCCGGCGCTGGCGCACCGCGTCGCCTGGCTCGATACCATGCCTTCGGCATTTTCCGGCTGCATCGTGGCGAACGAACTGCTCGACGCCATGCCGGTGCAGGTGCTGGCCTGGCGCGATGACGGGCTGATGGAACGCGGCGTCGGCGTCGACGCGCAAGGCCATTTCGTCTGGACTGAACGGCCGGCGGACGACCGCCTGCGGCAGCTCGCCGCCGATCTGCCCGTCGCCGCACCCTACGTCGGCGAAATTGCGCCGGCCGCCCGCGCCTGGGCGGCGGAGTGGGGCCGCAGCCTCGTCAAGGGCGCGGCGATCCTGGTCGACTACGGCCTGCCGCGCCACGAGTACTACCATGCGCAGCGCAGCGGCGGCACGCTGCGTTGCCACTACCGCCACCGCGCGCACGACAATCCGTTCTGGTGGCCGGGGCTTTCCGACATCACCACCCATGTCGAATTCACGGCGATCGCCGAAGCGGCGCATGCGGCGGGACTCGACGTGCTCGGCTACACGACGCAGGCGAGCTTCCTCATGAACTGCGGCATCGGCGAACTGCTCGCCGCCCGCCAAGCCGAAGGCGGCGCTGCCGCCAAGACGCTCGGCGCCGTGCAAGTGCTGCTGGCCCCGGGCGAAATGGGCGAGTTGTTCAAGGTGATCGCCTTCGGCCGCGGCATCGACGCACCGCTCCTGGGCTTCGCCCGCGGCGACCGGCTGCACGCACTGTGAGCGCAGCCGTAGGCTGAAAACGAAAGCGCCCGCATGACGCGGGCGCTGCTGGCGATGGCGACGCGAAACGGCAGCCTATTCCTGGCTGCGGTAAACCCGGTCGAGATAGGAAGCGGCGTCGATGTCGCGCGGCGCTCGCACCGTGTGCTGCACCTCCTGCAAGCCGAGCTGCAGTTCCGGTTGCAGCGGCAGCCAGCCGGCGTTCAACACTTCCTCTTCGAAACGACCGAATTCATCTTCGATGATTTTGCCTGTGCTCATTTCCATCACCCTGATCATGTCCGGCTCCTCGTGGCCCGCAACAGCAGACGTAGTGAGTATAACGACGCACTCGTGAAAAAGTTGAACGCCGGCGATAGTGCGGTGGAGGCGTGTCGCATTCATGCAAATCCAGCGCCACAGACCCTTTTGACGCTGTGGCTATGCTCGGGCCGCGGCTAGAACGAAGAGCGCTGCTCGGCTCGCCACGGGGCCACCTTGAACAGCAGCAGCATGCCGGGAAGCGCGAGCACAAAGCACAGCAGGAAGAAGGAAGTCCAGCCCAGCTCCACCACCAGCCAGCCGGCGGAGGCGTTGATGAAAGTGCGCGGCACGGCCATCAGGCTCGTGAACAACGCGATCTGCGTCGCCGTGTAAGCCGGATGGCTGGCGCGGGCGATGAAGGCGACGAAGGCCGCGGTGCCCAGGCCGACGCCGAGGGCTTCGAGACCGATCACCAGCGCCAGCTGCAGCCGTTCGGCGATGCCGATGACGTCGTGGTGGCCCGCCGCCGCCAGCCAGGCGAAGCCCAAAATCGCGATGGCCTGGACGATGCCGAAAAGCCACAGCGCGCGGTTGATGCCCATCTTCACCATCCACAGCCCGCCGAGCAGGCCGCCGATTACCGAGGGCCAGAGGCCGGCGTTTTTCGCCACCAGGCCGATGTCGGTCTTGGAGAATCCCATCTCCAGGTAGAACGGCGTCGCCAGCGACGTGCACAGCGAGTCGCCGAGCTTGTAGAAGAAGATGAACGTCAGCGTCAGCAGCGCGGCGCGCCAACCCTGGCGCGTGATGAATTCGTGGAAGGGCTCGACCACCGCCTGGCGCAAGGTCTTGGGCGGCAAGGCGCGATGCGGCTCGGCGACGATCAGCGCCAGCACGATGCCCGGCAGCATGAAGACGGCGACGACCCAGAACACCTCGTTCCACGCCAGGCGGTCGGCGAGGATCAGTGCCAGCGAGCCCGGCACGAGGCCGGCGGCCTTGTAGGCGTTGACGTGGATGGCGTTGCCCAGGCCGAGTTCCTCGTCGGCCAGCAGTTCGCGTCGGTAGGCGTCGAGCACGATGTCGAGCGTCGCGGAGAGGAAGGAAAGCAGCACCGCGAGCCAGATCACCGCGGTCAGATCGTCGCGCGGCGAACGCTCGCCGAGCAGGCCTATCGTCACCAGCACGCCGATCGCGGTCAGCAGCATCCAGCCGCGTCGCCGCCCCAGCAGCGGCAACGAGTAGCGGTCGAGCAGCGGCGACCAGAGGAATTTCCAGGTGTAGGGAATCTGGATCAGGGTGAAAGCGCCGATTACCTTGAGGTCGAGGCCTTCGGTTTTCAGCCAGGCCGGCACCAGGTTGAAAATCAGGAACAGCGGCAAGCCCGACGTAAAACCGGTGACGATGCAAATCGCCATCCGCCGCGTCAGCAGGACGGAAAGCCAGGGAGGACGCGGCACGGCGCTCAGCGCTTGATGCGGTAAACGGCGAGGCTGCCGAGGAAGTTCTGCTCCTCCTCGACGCGGACGCCCTTCTCGTCGAGCACCATGCGTTCGCGCACGACGATGCCCATGCGCGTGCACAGGGCGTCGAAATCGGCGATGGTGAAGAAGCGCACGTTGGGCGTGTCGAACCACTGGTAGGGCAGGTCTTCGGACACCGGCATGTGCCCGGCCATGACCGCCATGCGGTTCTTCCAGTAGGCGAAGTTGGGGAAGGAGACGACGGCCTCGCGGCCGACGCGCAGCATCTCGGCGAGAATGCCCTGCGTGTGGCGCACGGTCTGCAGCGTGCGCGACAGCACGACGTGATCGAAAGCGCGGTCCTCGAAGCCGGCCAGGCCGCCTTCGAGGTTGCCCTGGATGACGTTCACGCCGTTGGCCACCGCCGCCAGCACGTTGGCCGGATCGAGCTCGACGCCCCAGCAGCGCGCGCCGCGCTCGGCCGCCAGCAGCTTGAGCAGCGCGCCGTCGCCGCAGCCCAGGTCAAGCACGCTTTCGCCCGGCTGCACCCAGCTGGCGATGGCTTCGAAGTCGGCGCGCCCGAGCGTATTGGTCATGTCGTCACGTTCCGCAGGTAGGCGGCGACGATGCCCTGGTAATGGGCATCCTCCATGAGGAAGGAATCGTGGCCGTGCTGGCTCTCGATCTCGGCATAGGCGACGTCCTGGCGGTTCTTGACCAGCGCATTGACGATCTCGCGCGAGCGCGCCGGCGAGAAGCGCCAGTCGGTCGTGAACGAGACCACGAGGAACTGCGCCTGCGCCGGCGCCAGCGCCGCCGCGAGGTCGCCGCCGCAGGGCGCGGCCGGATCGTAGTAGTCGAGCGCCTTGGTCATGCGCAGGTAAGTGTCGGCGTCGAACCAGCCGGCAAACTTGTCGCCCTGGTGGCGCAAATACGACTCGACTTCGAACTCGACGTCGAAGCCGTAGCGGACTTCGCCGTAGCGCAGGCGGCGGCCGAACTTGTCGGCCATCTGGTCGTCGGAAAGATAGGTGATGTGGCCGAGCATGCGCGCCAGGCGCAGGCCGCGCTCGGGGCGCTTGCCGATGGCGTAGTCGGGATCGGAGAGGATGGCCTGGCGCGCGACCTCGTTGAAGGCGATGTTCTCGGCGGAGAGCTTCGGCGCCGCCGCGATCACCAGGGCATTGCGCACGCGCGCCGGCAGCTGGATCGTCCATTGCATCGCCTGCATGCCGCCGAGGCTGCCGCCGATGGTGGCGGCCCACTGGCCGATGCCGAGATGGTCGGCCAGGCGCGCCTGCGCCGCGATCCAGTCTTCGACGGTGACGATGGGAAAATCGCGGCCCCAGGGTTTGCCGGTGGCGGGGTTGGTCGACGCCGGCCCGGTCGAGCCGTGGCAGCCGCCGAGGTTGTTTACGCCGACGACGAAGAAGCGCTCGGTATCGAGCGGCCGGCCCGGCCCGACGATGTTGTCCCACCAGCCGACGTTGTCCGGCGCAGCGGCATAGCGGCCGGCGACATGGTGATGGCCGGACAGCGCATGACAAACGAGTATTGCGTTCGACCCGGCGGCGTTGAGCGTGCCGTAGGTTTCGTACATCAGCTCGAAGGATGGCAGCGTGGCGCCGCAGCGCAGCCGCAGCGGCTCGTCGAAGCGCGCCCGCTTCGCTTCGACGATGCCCACACTGCTGCCTAGCGCCATGATCCGTTCCGCAAAAATAAAACCCGGTCGACTGTTCGCTCGGACCGGGCTCTTTACCGTCCTCGCTTTAGCCGCATTTATTACGCGCCCGCAAGCTGAGTTCAACTCGGCGCCAGCGGCGAAGATTAAGCGCCCGCGCGCCGGCTGTCAAATGCCGAAAACCCCAAGACCGGCGGCGGTTCCCAGGGCCAGCCAGAGCACGACGGCGTAGCGCGCGGCCTTGCCCGCCGCCATCCACAGCGTGCTGCCGAGCAGCGGCAGGCGCAGCCAGCCGGCGGCGGCGCAGAACAGATCGCCGACGACGGGCGCCCAGGCCAGCACCAGCACCGGCGTGCCCCAGCGCCGCGCCAGCGCCAGCGGCCGCGCGGCCAGGCGCTGCGGCAGCAGGCGCCCCATGCCGTAGGTCGTCATGCCGCCGAGCGTGTTGCCGAGCGTCGCCAGCGCCAAGGCCGCCGCCGCCTGGTGGGGATGCAGCCGCAGCACGGCGAACAGCACGGCCTCGGAACCGCCCGGCAGCAGCGTGGCGGCGAGGAAACTGGAGAGAAACAAGCCGGCCAGGCCGACTTCGGGTCGCATTAACCATTCCATGGACGCATGTTACCCTGCTAGGCTACGCATCTTTGGCCGCCGTCACCGCACCATGCATCCCGACTACCTCGAGAAAGTCCTCAACGCCCGCGTCTACGACGTCGCCATCGAATCGCCGCTGGAGCTGGCGCCCAACATTTCGGCGCGCATCGGCAACCGCGTGCTGCTCAAGCGCGAAGACATGCAGCCGGTGTTCTCCTTCAAGCTGCGCGGCGCCTACAACAAGATGGCGCACCTGACCGCGGCGGAGCGCAAGCGCGGCGTCGTCACCGCCTCGGCCGGCAACCACGCCCAGGGCGTCGCCCTTTCGGCGCGGAAAATGAGCTGCCCCGCCGTGATCGTGGTGCCGACGACGACGCCGCAGATCAAGATCGATGCCGTCAAGAAGCACGGCGGCGCCATGGTCGAAGTGGTGCTGGCCGGCGACTCCTACGACGAAGCCTACGCCGCCGCGCTGGAACTCGAGAAGAAGCGCAAGCTCACCTTCGTGCATCCCTACGACGATCCTTACGTCATCGCCGGCCAGGGCACGATCGGCATGGAAATCCTGCGCCAGCATCCCGAGCCGATCGACGCCGTGTTCTGCTGCGTCGGCGGCGGCGGGCTGATTTCCGGCGTCGCCGCCTACATCAAGCGCCTGCGCCCGCAGACGAAAATCATCGGCGTCGAAGCCGTCGACGCCGACGCCATGGACCGCTCGCTCAAGGCCGGCAGGCGCGTGCGCCTCGACCAGGTCGGCCTCTTTGCCGACGGCGCCGCCGTCAAGTTCGTCGGCCAGGAAACTTTCCGCCTGTGCCAGCAGTACGTCGATGAAATGGTGCTGGTCGACACCGACGCCATCTGCGCCGCGATCAAGGACGTCTTCGAAGACACGCGCTCGATCCTCGAACCGGCCGGCGCGCTGGCCGTGGCCGGCGCCAAGGAATGGGCGAAGCGCCACCAGCTCAAGGACAAGACGCTGGTCGCCGTCGCTTCGGGCGCCAACATGAACTTCGACCGCCTGCGCTTCGTCGCCGAGCGCGCCGAAGTCGGCGAGCAGCGCGAAGCGGTGCTGGCGGTGACGCTGCCCGAGAAGCCCGGTGCCTACAAGAAATTCGTCGCCCTCATCGGCGCGCGCAACATCACCGAATTCAACTACCGCTACCATGACGCCAGCGAGGCGCACGTCTTCGTCGGCGTGCAAGTCGCCAACCGCGCCGAGTCGCTCAAGCTGATCGCGCAATTGCGCAAGAACGGCTGCGCCACGCTCGACCTCACCGACGACGAAATGGCCAAGCTGCATATCCGCCATCTCGTCGGCGGCCACGCGCCGCAGGCCGACCACGAGCTGCTCTACCGCTTCGAGTTCCCGGAACGGCCGGGCGCGCTGATGAACTTCCTCGGCAAGATGAGCGCCGGCTGGAACATCAGCCTGTTCCACTACCGCAACCACGGCGCCGACTACGGCCGCGTGCTCGTCGGCATGCAGGTCCCACCCAAGGAGATGAAGGAGTTCCGCGTCTTCCTGAAGAGCCTCGGCTACGGCTACTGGGACGAGTCGAAGAACCCGGCCTACAAGCTTTTCCTGGGGTAGCCGGCGAGCGGGCGCGATGGCCTCGGCCCTGCTTAGCCGTCTGCACCGCCACGCCTGGCTTCTGGCCGTCGCCGCAACGCTGTCGGCGACGCTCGCCGCCGAGGGCCTTTATCGCAGCGGCGCCGCCCAACGCATCGAATACCTGTACTCCGATTTCTGGCATCGCCTCGCCGGGCCGCGCCACACTCCCGATCATGTCGCGCTGGTGATGATCGACGATCCCAGCCTCAACGCCCGGCCCGACGAACCGCTGCCCTTCTGGACGCCGCATTTCGCCACGGCGCTGGCGACGCTGAAGGCGGCCGGCGTGCGCATCGTCGCCATCGACTTCATTTTCAGCGGCAGTCCCGAACGCTGGATCGCCAAGTTGGGGCTGCAGGCGAGCGAGGCGTCGCGCGCGTACGACCGTCCCTTCCGCGCCGAAATCAATCGCGGCGGCGTCGTGCTCTCGGCCTTCCGCCTCGGCGCCGGCGCTTCGGCCGACGACTTCGTCCTGCCCAGTCCCGATTACCTGCTGGCGCTGCCGGACATGGACATGGTCGCCAACATCGGCCTTGCCAACCTGCGCGACGACGCCGACGGCACCGTGCGCCGCTTCGTCGTCGCCGAGCCCGCCAGCGCCTACGCCGAAAAGCAAGGCCTGCCGCGGCTGCCGTTCGCCGCGCTCGCCGCAGTGCTGGCGGCCGGCCAGGATCCGCATGCGCGCCGCTTCGCCTTCGGCGACCGCGAGTTCGCGCCCGCCGACGCGTTGCCGATCGCCTTCGCCGGCCCGCCCGGCACTTTCCGCCCGGTCTCCTTCGCCACGCTGCTGCGGCCCGACGCGCTGGCGCTGCCCGAAGTGCGCGCGCTGGCAGGCAAGGTCGTCATCCTCGGCGCCGGCTTCGCCGGCATGAACGACGTCCATCCGACGCCGTATTCGACGAGTCTCGGCGGCGCCAACCGCCTGATGTTCGGCGCCGAGATCCAGGCCAACATCGTCGAGACGCTGCTCGGCGGACGCTCCATCGCGACGACGCCGGCCGCCGCGCGCCTGGCGGTTTTCCTGCTGGCGTTCGGCCTGCTCGCGGTCGTCGGCCTGCGCCTGTCGCCGGCGCGTGCGGTCGCGCTCGTCGTCGTCGCGATGCTGGCCAGTGCCGCTGCCGCGTATCTGCTGTTCGCGCACGACATCCTGTTTCCGATCGCCCACCTGCACCTCGGCATGGCGATCGTGCTCGCCGGCCTGGCGCTGCTGCGCCTGACGCGCGAGGAGCGCGAACGCGCACGCATCGGCACGCTGTTCGGCCGCTACGTCTCCGCGCAGGTGGTGGCCGGCCTGCTCGCCGCGCCGGAGCTGCCGGAACTCGGCGGCCAGGCGCAGCGCATCACGGTGCTGTTCGCGGACATCCGCAACTTCACCGCCATCAGCGAAAAGCTCTCGGCGCGCGAGGTGGTGGAAATGCTCAACGCCTACTTCGAGCGCGCCTGCGCGGTGCTGCTGGCCGAGGGCGCCAGCATCGACAAGTTCATCGGCGACGCCGTCATGGCGGAATTCGGCACGCCGCTGCCGCAGCCCGATCACGCGCTGCGGGCGCTGCGCGCGGCGGTGGCGCTGCGCGATGTGGCGGAGCAATTCCGCGCCTGGATGACGGCGCGCTTTCCCGGCCGCGGCCTGCCGGAATTCGCCGTCGGCATCGGCGTCCATAGCGGCGAAGCCGTCGTCGGCAACATCGGCTCCAGTATGCGCATGGAATATACGGCGATCGGCGATACGGTGAATCTCGCCTCGCGCCTCGAAGGCAGGACGAAGGATACCGGCTGCGTCATCCTGGCGAGCGCTGCCACCGTCGCCGCCGCCGGCGCCGCGGCCATCACCGGCGCCCGCTTCGAGCTGACGGTCAAGGGCCGCGTCCAGGCGGTCGACGCTTTCGAAATCGTCGGCGTCGCCGACGCGCCTGCGCCCTTGCCGCAGCGACTACAATCGGAAACGTGATCGTTCGCCGCGAGCAGAGGTTGATCGTGCCATTCCAAGGTTTTCCATTCACGCCGACGGCCCGCCGCGGCAAGTTCAGCGGCGCCGTCCTCGCCGCCGCCGCGATCGCGATCATCGTGTCCGTCACGGCCGCGGCCGACGAAGCGCCCGACGTCGCCATGATCACGTCCGTGCAAGGCGATGTCACGCGCGCCGTCGCGCAAGGCCAGCAGCCCGTGCCGGCGTTCGTCAAGCTCAGGCGCGGCGATCGCCTGGCGCTCGGCAATGCCCGTCTGCAGGTCGTCTATTTCGACAGCGGCCGCCAGGAGCTCTGGCGCGGCGACGGACGCCTGGAAATCGGCGCCGGCGCCAGCAAGGCTGCGGGTTTGCCGGAGCCCGAAGTGAGGACGCTGCCGGACATCATGGTCAAGCAGATTGCGCGCACGCCGGCACTCGCCAGCCAGGGCCGCGCCGGCGTCGTGCGCCTGCGTTCCTTACCCTCGCCGGCGGCGGCCGACCAGCTCGAAAGCACGTATCGCCAGATCCGCTCGTGGGCCGCGCCCGATGACTTGAATCCCGAGTTGTACTTGCTGTCGGGGCTGTTCGAACTGCGCGAATTCGAGCGCATCGAGGAAGTCCTCGCCGGTCTGCGGCAGGCGCGGCCCGGCGACGCGGCGGCGGCGCAGGCGATCGCCTTCTACCAACAGGCGCTCAAGGATGCGCAGTGAACCGAGCGCAGCGCTCCAGGGAAAACCGATGTTCGACTTCGACCGCCCCATCGACCGCGCCGACGGCGAGTTCCGCGACAGCACGAAGTGGAACAAGTACGCCGGCCGCGACATCATTCCGCTGTGGGTCGCGGACATGGATTTCGCCGCGCCGCCGGCGGTGATCGAAGCCCTGCACCGCCGCATCGACCACGGCGTCTTCGGCTATAGCCAGCCGTGGCCGGCGCTGGTCGCGGCGGTCGTCGCCCATCTCGAGCGCGAGTACGCCTGGCCGATCGATCCGGAATGGCTGGTCTGGCTGCCGGGCCTGGTGACGGGACTGCACGTCGCCTGCCGCGCCGTCGGCGCCGACGGCGACGCCGTCTTCACCGCCACGCCGATCTATCCGCCTTTCCTTTCCGCCCCGACGCATTCGGCGCGCCGCACCGTGAGCGCGCCGCTGGTGCGCGACGAGGCCGGCTGGACCTGGGACTGGGCGGCGACGAATGGCGTGCTGCGCGACGCGCATCCCGGCCTCTTCCTGCTATGTCATCCACATAACCCGGTGGGGCGCGCCTGGCGCGAAGACGAGTTGCGGCAGATTCTGGCCCTGGCCGAAAAGCACGACCTCGTCGTCTGTTCGGACGAAATCCACTGCGACCTCGTGCTCGAACCCGGGCGGCGCCACCGGCCCTTCGGCGCGCTCTCGGCCGCGGCGGCGAAGCGCAGCATCACGCTGATGGCGCCGTCGAAGACCTTCAACGTGCCCGGGCTCGGCTGCGCCTTCGCCGTGATTCCCGATGCGCGCCTGCGGCGGTCCTTCCGCAGCGCCATGCACGGCATTGTGCCGCACGTGAATACCTTGGGCCTGGTCGCCTGCGAAGCGGCGCTGCGCGACGGCGCGCCGTGGCGCGCGCAACTGCTCGCCTACTTGCGCGGCAATGCGCGCTGCGTCGAGCACTTCGTCGGCGGACAGCCGCAGCTGTCGATGGCGCCGGTCGAAGCGACCTACCTCGCCTGGATCGATGCCCGCGGCATGGGCGTCGACAACCCGCAGCGCCATTTCGAGGCGGCCGGCGTCGGCCTTTCCGACGGCGCCGATTTCGGCGCGCCGGGATTCGTGCGCCTGAACTTCGCCTGTCCGCGCGCGCTGCTCGACGCGGCGCTGGCGCGGATGAAGAGCGCCTAGGCCAGCACCTGCGGCGCGAGCCGCTGGTCCTGGCGCAGCATGGCGGCGAATTCCTCGGCGGCCACCGGCGGCGAAAACAGGTAGCCCTGGAACTCGTCACAGCCCAGGCGCTTGAGGAAAGACAGCTGCTGGACGGTCTCGACGCCTTCGGCGATCACCTTGTGGCCGAGCTGCTTGGCCATGCTGGCGATGGCGCCGGCAATGGCGCAGTCGCTGACGTCGCCCGGAATGTTCACGACGAAGGAGCGGTCGATCTTGAGCGTGTTGATCGGGAAGCGCTTGAGATAGGACAGGCTCGAATAGCCGGTGCCGAAATCGTCGAGCGACAGCGTGACGCCGCGCTGCGCCAGGTCGTCCATCATGTCGATGACGCGCTCGGTGCTGTGCATCAGCATGCTCTCGGTGATTTCCAGCTCGAGCCACTCGGGCGCCAGGCCGTGGGCCAGCAGCACGCGGTCGACGCGCTCCGGCAGCGCCGACGAAAAATCGCGCGCCGACAGGTTGATGGCCATCTTGATCGGCGCCAGTCCCGCCTGCTGCCAGGCGCGCGCCTGGCGCACCGCCGCCTCCAGCACCCAGGCGCTGACCTGGACGATGAGGCCGGTCTCCTCGGCCACCGGCACGAAGTCGCCGGGCGCGACCATGCCGCGCTCGGGATGCCGCCAGCGCACCAGGGCTTCGGCGCCGACGATGCGGCCGCTGGCGATGTCCACCTTGGGCTGGTAATGCAGCAGCAGCTCGTTGCGGGCGATGGCGTGGCGCAGCCCGTTTTCGATCTTGAGGCGGTCGAGCGCGCGCTGATTCATCTCGTGGCTGTAGAAGGCGTAGCCGTCCTCGTCCGTCTGCTTGGCGCGGTACATGGCGATGTCGGCCAGGCGCAGCAGAGTCTCGGTGTCGAAGCCGTCCTGCGGATAAACGCTGATGCCGATGGCGGCGCCGACCGTGAGCTCGTGGTTGTCGATGACGAACACGGGATCGAGGGCGGCCAGCAGCTTCTGCGCGACGATGCCGGCATGGTCGCGGCGGGCGATGTCGAACAGCGCGACGACGAACTCGTCGCCGCCGAGCCGCGCCACGACATCCTCGGTGCGCAGCGTCTCGCGCAGCCGCTGGCCGATCTGCTGCAGCAGGCGGTCGCCGACGCTGTGGCCGAGCGTGTCGTTGATCGGCTTGAAGCGGTTGAGGTCGATGAACAGCAGCGCGCCGTGCTGGCGGTTGCGGCGCGCCTCGATCAGCGCCTGGTCGACCAGCTTGAAGAACAGCGCGCGGTTGGGCAGTTCCGTCAGCGCGTCGTAATAGGCGAGGTAATGGATGCGCTCCTCGGCGCGCTTGCGTTCGGTGATGTCGGAAAAAATCGAGAAGTAGTGGGTGATCATGCCCTCGACGTTCCGCACGGCACTGATCGACACCCAGGTCGGATAGATTTCGCCGTCCTTGCGCTGGTCCTGGATCTCGCCCTGCCAGCGCCCTTCGACCTCGATGCGCCGCCAGACCTCCTCGTAGAACGACGGCCCGTGCTGGCCCGAGCGCAGCAGGCGCGGCGTCTGGCCGGTCGCTTCTTCCGCCGTATAGCCGGTGATGCGCGAGAAAGCGCGGTTGACCGAGACGATGCGCTCTTCGGCATCGGTGATCAGGATGCCTTCGTCGCTGTGCTCGAAGATGCGCGCATGCAGCCGCAGCGCTTCCTGCGACGCGATGCGCTCGGTGATGTCGCTGAGATAGCCGATGACGCCGGTCGGATCGCCTTCGACATCGCGCACCAGCGAGAGCTGCAGACTGGCCCAGAAGATCTCGCCCGACTTGCGGCGGCGGCGCACTTCCATTTCGCGGCCGCCGTGTTCGAGGAAGACGTCCTGGAAGCTGGCGTCGTCGTCTTCCGGATCGGCGTAGAGAAACAGGATGTGGCGGCCGATGACTTCCGCCGCCGCATAGCCGAACAGGCGCTCGGCGCCGTGATTCCAGCCGGTGATGTAGCCGTCCAGATCGAGCGTGATGATCGATTCGTTGATGCGGTCGAGGATCTGCGCCTGCTCGCGCCAGCGCTCGCGCAGTCGGGCGACGCGCTCGAGCAGTTCGCCGGCCACGGCGGCGCCGGCGCCATTGCCCTGGCCGGCGGCCAGCAGCTCGCGGGCGAGCGCCTCGATGCGGTCGAGATCGCCGCCGCTCGGGCTGCCGCCGCCCGGCATGCCTAGGCCTCGCGACTGATTTGGATCGCCCATCGGCAGGCCGACACCAGGCTGCGCGCCCAATCCTCGTGGCTCACGCCGGCCGCGGCGAGGATGGCCTCGAGCTCCGCGGCGGTCGCGTTCTCGCTCGCTTCCGCCGCGCGCAGCAGCGGGCCGAGCGGGCCGGAACGCTGCGTCAGCGCCGCCAGCACGTCGTCGGCGAGATTCAGCGGCTGCACGATCGCGGCGATGGGCATGCCGAACAGCACGTCGAGCAGGGAAAACATGCCGGCCATGAAGGCGCGGTCCTGGGCGTCGCGCGAGCCGCCCGTGGCCTTGCACAGCGCTTCGGTCAGGCCGGCGCGCAGCGCCGCCCGCGGCAGCAGCGTGTTGGCCTTGTCGCCGTCGCGGCTGCGGGCGTAGAGCAGCAATTGCAGCCAGCGCTGCAACTGGCGCCGCCCCAGCAGGGTGATGGCCTGGTTGAAACTGGCGATCTTCGTCGTCAGCGCGAAGACCACCGAGTTCACCAGCTTGAGCAGATGGTAGGAAAGCTGCGGATCGCGCTTGATGGTCGCTTCGATGGCATGCGAATCGGCGTCGTTCGTCACTTGCGAGAGCAGTTCCAGCAGCAGCACCCGGTTCGGCGCATCGACGGACTTGCCGAGCACGCTCTGCCGCGCCGGGTCCGCGGCATGCCCGGCCAGCCACTGGAAATGGCAGCGGCCCGGACAGCCCAGTGCCGCCACGCCCAGCGCCAGGTGCGGCCCCGGCAGCTTGCCGAGCCAGGCGCCCATCCCCACCGGCGCCGAGGTGCCCGGACAGGCGAGGGCAAACGCATCGACGCCGTCGCCGAGCGTCTGGCCGGGCAGCGGCAGGCCGCTCGCCATCAGGCGGAACCCCTTCTGCCGCAGGCCTTGCAGGGACGCGGCGTGGGCTGCGTCGCAGCACAGCGCCACCGGCAGGCACAGCACGATCTGCGCGGCCGGCAGCGCGTCGCCGGCGGCGGCGAGGTCGGGCAGCGTCAGCACGCAAGGCAGCGGGCCGAGCGCCGCCGCCAGGCCGAACTCGCCGAAGATTCTGGACAAGGACGCGCTGTCGGCGGGCTCCGCTGCCAACATCAGGGCGACCCAGGCATTGCTCGCATCGGCGACCGGCTGCAGCGTGACGAGGGGAAAGGTGGAGCTCATGTCGGCAGGCTTGTCGATTCTTGGATGATCTTGTGGGCGCCATGATCGTCCGGAAAGGACGTTTGTGCAACACCTGCGCGCCGTCGCGCGCCCGCCGGCGCGTCGGCCTAGGATCTTCCTGGCATCAAACCCCGTTCGGTGACGATCAGGTCGAGGGGAATGTCGTGCGGCTGGGGATGCAAGGCCGTCGTGCGCGCCAGCTCGAAGCCGACGCCGCAAGTCGTCGGCCGCGGCGCCAGCGCCGCCAGCGTACGGTCGAAATAGCCGCCGCCGTAGCCGAGGCGATAGCCGTGGGCGTCGAACGCCACCAGCGGCAGCAGGACGATGTCCGGCGGCGGCGAATCGGCGCCGATGGCCGGCACCGGGATGCCGTAAGGGTCGACGTCCATCGCCGTGCGCGGCGTCCACGGCCGAAAACGCATCGGCGCGGCGATGGTCTCGACCACCGGCATGCAGGCGCGCCAGCCGCGGTCGAGCAGCCGCCGGATCAGTGCGCGCGCATCGAATTCGCGGCGTATCGGCCAGCAGAAGGCGACGACGCCCGGCGCGCGCCGGGCGAACTCGCGCTCCAGATGCGCTTCGACCCGTGCCGACAGACGCGCATGCGCGGCGGCCGACAGCGCCTCGCGCGCGGCGATGCGGTCGCGGCGCAACTGCGCGCGCGCCGCCGCGGCAGCGGCATCGGGATTTGCCGCGTGATAGCCGGGCTGTTCTCGTGGCTTTGCCGCGTCGGTCATGTGCTAACTTGATAAGATGAAGCAGTAACGTAAAGATACTCGATGAAGCGCCTGTTCCGCATCCTCATGTTTGCCCCGCTGCTCGCCGCCGCCAGTCCCGGCGACGACAAGTTCCTCGCCGCCCGCGAAGCCTTCCGCAACGGCGAGCGCGTGCGTCTGGCCAAAGACCTCGAAGCGCTGCACGGCCACGAACTGCAGCCGTGGGTCGAGTATTGGCAATTGCGGCTGCGGATCGAAGACGGCCAGACCGATGGCATCGCCGATTTCCTCGCCCGCGAAGCGGGCACCTATGTGGCCGAAAAGCTGCGCGGCGACTGGCTACGCTGGCTCGGCAAGCAAGGCGCGTGGGAGACCTTCCTGCAGGAGTATCCGAAGCTCTCCCAGCCGGAGACGGACGTCGTCTGTTATTCCCTGCAGGCGCGGCTTGCCGGCCAGCAGGACGGCACCGCGCTCGACGAAGCACGGCCGCTGTGGTTCTCGCTGCTCGAGATGCCGGATTCATGCCTGCCGCTGATGGAGCGGCTGATCGCCGCGAAGCGCCTCGACAGCGACGATCTCTGGGAGCGCATGCGGCGCCTCCTCGAAGCGCGCAAGCTGCACGAAGCGAAGCAGTTCGCCCGCTACCTGCCGCTGGGCCAGGCGCCGGCGGCGAAGACCCTCGATGCCATCGCCGACAAGCCGGCGCGCTACCTCGCCAAGCGGCCCGCCAATTTCGCCGCGACGCGGCTGGGTCGCGAGATGGCGCTGTTCGCCGTCGTGCGCATGTCGCGCAGCGACCCCGGCAGCACGGCGACGCAATGGCAGGACATCGAGAACCAGTTCGCGCCCGCCGACCGCAGCTACGCCTGGGCGCAGCTCGCCTGGCAGGCCGCGCTGCGTCATATGCCGGAAGCATTGCCTTGGTACGAGCGTGCCGCCCAGGCCGCGCCGGCGGCGTTGTCCGACGAGCAGATGGCCTGGAAAGTGCGCGCCGCCCTGCGCACCCACGATTGGGACACGGTGAGGAAGACCATCGAGCAGATGCCGCCGCTGCTGGCCGGCGATCCGGCCTGGGTGTATTGGCGCGCCCGCGCGCTCGCCGCCCAGGGCAAGCCGGAAGAGGCCAAGGCGCTGTACCTCAAGATCGGCGGGCGGCCCAATTTCTACGGCAATCTCGCCGACGAGGAACTCGGCCGCAGCATTGCCATGCCGGCCAAGGCGGAGCCGCCGACGGCCGACGAACTGGCGCAGGCGGCCGCCAATCCCGGGCTGCGGCGCGCCCTGGCGCTGATGCGCTTCGACATCCGCATCGAAGGCGTGCGCGAATGGAACTGGACGGTGCGCGGCATGGACGACCGCCAGCTGCTCGCCGCCGCCGAGCTCGCCCGCCGCCTCGACATGTACGACCGCGCCATCAGCACCGCCGACCGCACCCTCGCGCAACATGACTATGGCATGCGCTACCTGGCGCCCTTCCGCGAGTACGTCGATCCCAAGGCGCGCGCACTCGCGCTCGACAGCGGCTGGATCTACGGCCTGATGCGCCAGGAGAGCCGCTTCGTCATGAACGCCCGCTCCGGCGTCGGCGCGAAAGGCCTCATGCAGCTGATGCCGGCGACCGCCAAATGGGTGGCGCGGAAGATCGGCTTTGTCGGCTACCATGCCGCCGGCGTTGCCGACATGGACACCAACGTCACGCTCGGCACCCATTACCTGAAGATGGTCCTGGACAGCCTCGACAACCATCCGGTGCTCGCCTCGGCCGCCTACAACGCCGGCCCGGCGCGGGCGCGCAAATGGCGCGCCGACGAGCCGCTCGAAGGCGCCATCTATGCCGAAACCATCCCCTTCGCCGAGACGCGCGACTACGTCAAGAAGGTGATGAGCAATTCCGTCTACTACGCCGCGCTGTTCGACGAAAAGCCGCAGTCGCTCAAGAGCCGGCTCGGCATCGTCAGCGCGAAGGGCGGCAGCGATGCCGCCGCGGAGATGCTGCCGTGAACGTCCTGTTGATCGGCGGCTCGGGTTTTGTCGGCAGCCACCTGGCGGCGCGGCTGTGCGCCCTGGGCCACAACGTGCATGTGCCGACGCGGCATTACGAACGCGCCAAGCACCTGCTCGTGCTGCCGACGGCCACCATCGGCGAGGCCGACATCCATGACGAGGCGGCGTTGGCGCAGCTGATGCGCGACAAGGATGCCGTCGTCAATCTGGTCGGCGTGCTCCATGGCGGCACGGGCGAGCCCTACGGCGCCGGCTTCGCCCATGCCCACGTCGAACTGCCGAAGAAGATCGCCCGCGCCGCGCAGCGCATCGGCGTGCCGCGCTTCCTGCACATGTCGGCGCTGCAGGCCGACGCGCGCGCGCCCTCGGGCTACCTGCGCTCCAAGGCCGCCGGCGAAGCCGCCGCGTTCGCCGTGCCGCCGCCGGTGGCCGTGACGATCTTTCGTCCCTCGGTGATCTTCGGCCGCGGCGACTCTTTCCTGACGTTGTTCGCGCGCCTGCTCAAGCGCCTGCCCGTAGTCCCGCTCGGCTGTCCGCAGGCGCTGTTCCAGCCGGTGTGGGTCGAAGACGTCGCCGCCGCCTTCGCCGCCAGCCTGACGCGGCGGGAAAGCTTCGGCCACGCCTACAACCTTTGCGGCCCGCGCCGCTACACGCTGCGCGAACTCGTCGCTTATGCCGGTCGCATTTCCGGCCACGCCCGCCCGGTGCTCGGCCTGCCGGCGTCCCTTTCCTACCTGCAAGCCTGGGCCATGGAATTCATGCCCGGCGCGCCGCTGACGCGCGACAACTGGCGCTCGATGCAAGTGCCGAGCGTCTGCGACACCGCTTGCGAACTGCCGTTCGGCCTGGCGGCAACGCCGTTGGAGGCTGTGGCGCCCGCCTACCTCGCGCCGCCGGCGTGAACACGTATTCCGTCGGCGGCGCGGTGCGCGACGAGCTGCTCGGCCTGCCGGTGCAGGACCGCGACTGGGTCGTCGTCGGCGCCACGCCGGCGGAAATGGCGGCGCAGGGCTTCAGGCCGGTCGGCAAGGATTTCCCGGTCTTCCTGCATCCGCAGACGCACGAGGAGTACGCGCTGGCGCGCACCGAGCGCAAGACGGCGCCCGGCTACCGCGGCTTCAGCTTCCACGCCGATGCCGGCGTCACGCTCGAGGAAGACCTGGCGCGGCGCGATCTCACCATCAACGCCATCGCCAAGTCGGCGGCCGGCGAATTCATCGATCCCTACGGCGGCCGCAGCGACCTCGCCGCCAAGGTGCTGCGCCACGTCTCCGACGCCTTCGCCGAAGACCCGGTGCGCATCCTGCGCGTGGCGCGCTTCGCCGCGCGCTTCGCCGATTTCGCGCTGGCGCCGGAAACCCTCGCGCTGATGCGGCAGATGGTCGCCAGCAACGAAGTCGACGCCCTCGTGCCCGAGCGCGTCTGGCAGGAGCTGGCGCGCGGCCTCATGGAAACCCGGCCCGCGCGCATGCTCGAGGTGTTGCGCGCCTGCGGCGCCCTGGCGCGCATCCTGCCCGAAGTCGACGCCCTCTTCGGCGTGCCGCAGCGCGCCGACTACCATCCCGAAATCGATACCGGCGTGCACATCGCGATGGTCGTCGACATGGCGGCGCGCCTCGAACTGCCCCTGCCCGCGCGCTTCGCCGCGCTGACGCACGACCTGGGCAAGGCGCTGACGCCGGCCGCGATCCTGCCGCGCCACATCGGCCACGAAGCCGCCGGCCTGCCGGTGCTGGCGTCCCTGTGCGAGCGCCTGCGCGTTCCCGTCGACTGCCGCGACGTCGCGCGGCTGGTCGCCGGCCTCCATGGCGACATCCACAAGGTCGCCGAACTCAAGCCCGTCACCGTGCTCAAGGTGCTCGAACGCTGCGATGCGCTGCGGCGCCCCGAGCGCTTCGACATGGTGCTCGGCGCCTGCGAAGCCGATGCCCGCGGCCGCGCCGGCCGCGAAGCGCAGCCCTATCCGCAGGCGGCGCGCTGGCGCCGGGCCCTGGCTGTCGTACAATCGGTCGATGCTGGAGCCATCTCCCGCACTTGTACCGACCGGGCCCAGATTCCCGCCCGCATTCACGAAGCACGTGTTGCGGCCATCCGGGCTCAAGAAGAATAAGGGACGAGGAGCGCGTTCATGCTGACGGACTATCAGCGGCATTGGGGAGTCGATCAATGGGCGGCCTACCTGACCGCCCAGGAGTTGCCGTCCATGCTGCGCTCCAAGATGCTCATGGCCGCCCTCGAGGAAACCAAGGGCGACGCGCTCTCGGCCAAGGAGCTGGCCGGCATCGCCTCCAGCGATCCTTTCCTCTGCCTGCGCCTGTTGCGCGCCGCCGAGCAGCGGCGCAGCCGCCGCCTCGGGCGCGACACGACGACGCCGCTGGGCGCCGTCATGCAGCTCGGCGTGACGACGTTCCGCGACATGCTTTCCAGCAGCCCGGAGACGGATACCGACAGCCTCGGCCTGGCGGCCTGCGAATCGCGCGCGGTGCTGGCGAGCCAGCTTGCCGTGCTGTGGGTGTCGGCACGGTCCGACATCGCGCCGGATGAAGTCGCCCTGGCGACGCTGCTGTCCGAGACCGGCGAACTGCTGTTGTGGTCGTTCGCCCCCGAGCTGCCGCAGGCCGCCGAAGACGCGCTGGCCGCCGGCCTCGCCGCCCGTTCGGCGCAGGCTCAGCAGATGGCCTGCGGCTTTCGCTTCAAGGATCTGACGCTGAAGTGCGCGACCATCTGGGAACTGCCGCTGCTGCTGACGCACCTGATCCAGGGCGTCGACAACGTGCGCGCCAACATCTGCCGGCTCTGCGTCGATACCGCCCGCCATCTCGCCACCGGGCCCGACAACCCGGCGCTCCCCAGCGATCTGGCCGAAGCCAAGCGGCTCATCCCGCAAGCCTCGCTGCAATGGCTCGCCACCAACCTCATCGGCCTCGACGACGAGCAGCGTGCCGCCACCATCCTCAAGGCCGAGGCCATCCTCAAGACGTCGGTGGACGAAACGCTGCCCTCAGAGTAGGCGCGCCACCGCGCTCGCCAGCAGCGACAGCAGCAGCGCGGAAGCGAAGGGGAACGCATGCTCGCGGCCGCGCCAACGCAGCCGCAGGTCGCCGGGCAGGCGGCCGAGCTTGAGCCACGCCGCGAGACGCGGCTGCATCAGGCCGACGACGAAGACGGCGAGGAACAGGACGATCAGCCATTTCAACATGATGGGGTGCGGCAGCAGGGTAGAATGCCCGGCCGCATCATACCTCCCGCCCATGAACAAAGCCCGCTTCGACGACCTGGAAGTGCTGGCGCACGCGCCGCAAGGCCGCGCCCACGCCACGCCGCTGCTGTTCATTCACGGCGCCTATACGGCCGCCTGGTGCTGGCAAGAGCACTTCCTGCCCTTCTTCGCCGCCGCCGGCCATGCCGCCTACGCCGTCAGCCTGTCCGGACACGGCGACAGCCACGGCCGCAGCCATCTCGACAGCTTCGCCATTGCCGACTACGTCGCCGACGTCGCCCGCGTCGCCGCCAGCCTGCCAGTGCCGCCCATCCTCGTCGGCCATTCGATGGGCGGTTTCGTCGTGCAGAAATATCTCGAAGACCATCGCGCGGCCGGCGCGGTGCTGATGTGCTCGGTGCCGCCGCAAGGCCTGATGGCCTCGGCCTTCGGCCTCATGTTCAGCCGCCCGGGACTGATGAAGGACTTGAACCGCCTCATGGGCGGCGGCCAGGTCGCGCTGGAGACGCTGCGCGAAGCGCTGTTCTCGCAGCCGATCGCGGTGGACGACCTCAACCGCTACTACCGGCTGGCGCAGCCCGAATCCTACCGCGCGATCTGGGACATGACGCTGTTCAACCTGCCGCACCCGTCGCGCATCGCCAAGTCGCCGCTGCTCGTCCTCGGCGCCGAGTGCGACCACCTGATCCCCGCCTCGCTGGTCGAAATGACGGCCCGCACCTACAATGTGGAAGCGGAGATTTTCCCCGCCATGGGCCACGGCTTGATGCTGGAGCGCGACTGGAAGAAGCCGGCCCAGCGCATCCTCGACTGGCTCGAAGAAGAAGGATTGCAATGATCGTCTTCCGTTCCGAAGTCGGCCCCGACATCATGATGTTCGACGACGTCGCGCAGCACATGATGGAACTGATGGGCAAGGAGAAGTCCGAGCGCGGCGTCGTCACCGTCGAGCAGATGCCGGACGCGATCGCCCGCCTCAAGGCCATGGCGGCGCAGGATCGGGCGCAGCATCGCGGCGAGACGGCCGACGACGCGGGCGACGAAAGCGCATCGCCCCCGCCCGTGGGCCTCGCCCAACGCGCCGTGCCGCTGATCGAACTGCTGGAGATTTCCCTGGCCAGGGGCAAGCCCGTGACCTGGGGAATCTAGGCGCCGCCAGCCGGGCTAGAACAGCTCGATCTCGCCGCCGCTGTCTTCGACTTCCTTCATGCGCACCTGCATGTACTCGTCGAGCGCCTGTTCGACCGGCATGCCGTGGACCACGGCGTCGAACATCGCGCGCTCCTCGACCATCGTGTATTTCGAGCGCACCAGGTCCTGCAGCGCCGCCCATTCCTGCGGCTGGTAGAGCCGCTTCGGATCGCTCACCAGGTTCGACAGTCCCTCCAGGCTGTGGCAGACATGCGCCAGCCGCTGCACCAGCTTGTCGTAGAACTGGAAGGCGACGATGGCATGATGGATCTTGCTCGCCACGAGATGGGTGTTGTCCTGGATTTCCGCCTTGACGAGGCCGTTGCCGACCGTATCCGGCAGCGTCGACACCGCCGCATCGATCAGTTGCAGCGTGTCGGCCAGCGATGTGAACGTGTCGGTCAGCACTTCGACCGAACTGTTCGATTCCCGCATCGCCGCCTCGACCTGGCCGGCGGCGAGTTCCATCATCAACACCGTCTCGCGCACCTGGCTCCAGTCGAGATCGGGCATGCGTGCACGGCTACCATGGACTGGGGTTTCCGATGACATCTTGCTGCTCCGTAAAATTGGTCCGACATGTTACGACATCGCGGCCACGCGCGGCGCCCGACGCCTAGCGATGCGGATCGGCGGCGGCCGCGACCAGCGCCGCCAGGGCCGTTTCGCCGCGCTGCGCAAGCCCGGCGACGACGCCGGCGCGATTCTCCGCCGGCTGATTCTGGCTGAGCTTCCACTTGCCGACGAGTCGCGTGACGACCATCTCGATGCCGACGATGGCCGCCGCCATGCGTTCCAGATATTCCGGCGGCGCCTGCGCCACGGACCAGGGCGCGGCGAACGACGCTTCATTCTCGGCCGTGAGCGCTTCAAGCTGGCGGCGCAGCCACGCCGGATCGTCGACGACGCGCAGCGCGCCGTAGGCATGCACCACCACGTAATTCCAGGTGGGAACGACTTTGCCGTGCGCTTTCTTCGTCGCATACCAGGACGGCGAGATGTAGCTCGCCGGGCCATGGAATATCGCCAGGGCCTCGGTATCGGCAGCGATGTCGCGCCACAGCGGATTGGCGCGGGCGACGTGCCCGCGCAAGCAGCCGAACGCGCCGGCATCCTTCGATAGCTGCAGCGGGATGTGGTTGGCGTCGATGCCGCGCGGCGACGTCGTCACCAGCGTGGCCAGCGGATGGGCGCCGATCAGGTCGTGCAGAACGTCGATCCGCGACTCGGCAAAATGTGGGGGAATGTACATGGACGCGCCGACTCCAAAATGCCAGCTTAGCGCGTTCCCCACGCCGCGGTGCGGTCGCGTTGCGCGAAGACGTCCTTGGCCGCGAAGAGGCCGTTGAGCGCCGCGGGAAGACCGGCATAGACGGCCATCTGCAGAATGATCTCCACCACCGCGTCGCGTGCAGCCGACGTCCGCAAGCGAAGCCGCGACGCGCTCGCCGGCGGCACCCTCGATCTCCCGACTTCGAGCTCACGCTAAGTCGACGGGCGCAGCGCGCGCGGCTCCGCGCTTTGCCCGGTGACACCAGTGCCTACGGCTTGAGTTCGGCAAGCTCCTTCAGCAAGCCCTTGATGTTTTCGAGAATCGATCTTTCGTTGGCAATTCGCAGTCGTTCGAACGCAAGCGCGGCATCAGAAAAGCCCGCCGAGCCGGTCGCTGCGATGGGAATCGATTTATCCATTCCGCTTCCCGTCAGCTCGTATTGGACATTTGAGGCAACGTCAAGCGTCAGTCCCACGAGAGGCTGGTCCAATTGGAGAAGGTTCGCCGTCAGGGAATACTTTGCCTGGTCAGGAGAAGTAGCCAAGTACCCGGCGTTGCCAAGACTGCCTTCCAATGCCTGCTTGAAACCATCGGCCCCGACCTGGGATGTCCACAGTGGATTCGTGTTCTTTCCACCGTTAACGCCATCAATGCGGATCGCGTGCTTGAGGTCGTCATTGGTGCGCCCCACCATCGATGATGAGACAGTCATGCCCTGAGAGGTCGCCGGCGTAGCACAGCCTTGCAGCGCAGCGACCGTCGCAATCAGGGCGGAAAGCGTCGCGAGACGAACTGCCCGCTTCAGCTTCAGTCCTGCCAGATGATGTAGAGGAAGGCTGACTCTCATTGCATCGACACTTGCTGTGCGTTGCGTTGCGCGGTGTCCTGATCTTTGCGGTCGACGACCACCGACTTGCCCATTTTGACCGGCAACTGATCCGGATAGTTGTAGCCGTTACCCTTGTTGTGGTCGATGATGGCTCCGATGCCGCCACCGAAGACAATATTGCCAAACATGCTGCCAGCCGCTCGGGAGACCGCCTTGAGCACGCCGTCGAGGACTCCTTCCTTCTTGCAGACGACGGTCAGATCCTCGGCGCTTCGATGAACCATGACAAAGCTCGGCGTTGTGGCCGTCCAGTGACCCTTATCGTTGTCAATCACGCATTCGGCCTTATCGATGGACGTCCCGTCGCTGTTCGTGGCCGTGACCGATAGCGACTGCATTTCGCTTCCAGTGATGGATGCACAGCCGGACATTAAAGAGGCGATAGCAACGGCCCCAACTGCAAAACGATTGCGAAGGATTCCCATACAGTTCCCCAGGAAAAGTGTGATGCCGCGATTATGGTTTTGTCATTACTCGCCATCCAGCTGGAACTTCACGCACACCAGGTCGGAATGGCCGCCCTTTTTAACACGAAGAACTTGCCGCAGGAATATGTCGATAGTATTAGAGGGGAAAATTGGGGCGATGGATGGCCACCATTCCGCCCCCTATGCCAGCAATCTGCACGGGCTCGCACCGCTGCCGAAAGGGGTGGCGGCGGGTATTCGCCGCGACGATTTGTGCAGCCATGAGGCGCGGCGAATACCCGACCCCCCCTCCGCAGCCGCCGCTCAGCAGTTCAAAGAAGCGGCGCCAGCCATCTGGCGGCTTCTTCGACCGCCATGCCGCAACGCGCCGCCCAGTCGGCCAACTGGTCGCGGCCGATCTTGCTGACCGCGAAGTAATGCGCGTCGGGATGCGCGAGGTAGAAGCCGGCCACCGAGGCGGCCGGCGTCATGGCGAAGTTCTCGGTGAGATCCATGCCGGCATTCCTCGGCGCATCGAGCAGCTTGAACAGTCCGCCCTTCGCGGTGTGGTCGGGGCAGGCCGGATAACCCGGCGCCGGGCGGATGCCCACGTACTTTTCGGCGACGAGGTCGTGGGTCGACAATTGCTCGCCGGCGGCATAGCCCCATTCGCTCTTGCGCACGCGCTCGTGCAGCCATTCGGCGGCGGCTTCGGCGAGGCGGTCGGCCAGGGACTTCAGCATGATGGCGCGGTAGTCGTCGTGCTCGGCGGCGAATTCGGCGAGCTTCTTCTCGATGCCCAGCCCTGCGGTGACGGCGAAGGCGCCCGCATAGTCGCGCGTGCCGGCCGGGGCGACGAAATCGGACAGGCATTGCTGCGGCTTGCCATCCGGACGCTCCTGCTGCTGACGCAGGCCGTGCCAGGTCATCACCGGCTTGGCGCGCGCCTCGTCCGCGTAGAAGACAATGTCATCGCCGACGGCATTCGCCGGGAACAGCCCGAAGACTGCGCTGGCCGTCAGCCACTTTCCGGCGATGATCTGCTGGAGCATCGCATGGGCGTCGGCCAGCACGTTGCGCGCGGCTTCGCCGACCACGGGATCGTTGAGCAGCTTGGGATAGGCGCCGGCGAGGTCCCAGGTCTGGAAGAACGGGCCCCAGTCGATGTACTGCACCAGCGTCGCCAGATCGATGTCCGGCAGTGCGAACACGCCGAGCGCCTGCGGCTTCACCGGCGCGTAGGCGAGCTTGATCGGATTGGCGCGCGCCGCCGCGAGCGACACCAACGGCACGCCCTGCTTGGCGCCGTGCTGCGCGCGTACCTTCTCGTAGTCGGCGGCGATCTCGGCCTTGTAATCGGCGGCCTGGTCGATGGACAGCAGCTTGGTAACGACGCCGACGGCGCGCGAGGCGTCGGGCACATAGACGACGGGCTGGGCGTAGTTCGGCGCGATCTTGATGGCGGTGTGGGCGCGGCTGGTCGTCGCGCCGCCGATCAAGAGCGGCATGTCGAGGCCCTGGCGCTGCATCTCGGCGGCGACGTGGCTCATCTCTTCGAGCGAGGGCGTGATCAGGCCCGACAGCCCGACGATGCCGGCGTTGTGCTCGCGCGCGGCGGCGAGGATCTTGTCCGTCGCCACCATGACGCCGAGGTCGATGACCTCGTAGCCGTTGCAGGAGAGCACGACGCCGACGATGTTCTTGCCGATGTCATGGACGTCGCCCTTCACCGTCGCCAGCACGATGCGGCCTTTCGCCGCGGCGCCGGTGCGCTTCTTCTCTTCCTCGATGTAGGGCACGAGATGAGCGACGGCCTGCTTCATCACGCGCGCCGATTTCACCACCTGCGGCAGGAACATCTTGCCGGCGCCGAAGAGATCGCCGACGACATTCATGCCGCCCATCAGCGGCCCTTCGATCACGGCCAGCGGCGGCTTGCCGGCGGCCGCCAGCGCGGCGCGGCATTCCTCGGTGTCGGCGACGACGTACTCGGTGATGCCGCGCACCATCGCGTGCTCGAGCCGCTTGTCGACCGGCCATGCGCGCCACGCCAGGTCCTGCGCCTGCTCCTTGGCCGCGCCCTTCACCGTCTGCGCGAACTCGACCAGCGCATCGCCGGCACCCGGCTTGCGGTTCAGCACGACGTCCTCGACCTTCTCGCGCAGCACCGGGTCGAGATCGTCGTAGACGCCGAGCTGGCCGGCGTTGACGATGCCCATGGTGAGGCCGGCCTTGACCGCGTGATAAAGGAAGACCGTGTGGATCGCCTCGCGCACGGCGTCGTTGCCGCGGAAGGAGAACGAGACGTTGGAGACGCCGCCGGAGATGTGCGCGTGCGGCAGGTTCGCCTTGATCCAGCGCACCGAATCGATGAAGTCCACCGCGTAGTTGTCGTGCTCGGGAATGCCGGTGGCGATGGCGAAAATGTTCGGGTCGAAGACGATGTCCTCGGCCGGGAAGCCGTCTTCGGTCAATAGCTTGTAGGCGCGCGCGCAGATCTCGGTCTTGCGCTGGTAGGTGTCGGCCTGGCCTTGCTCGTCGAACGCCATGACGATGACCGCCGCGCCGTAGCGCCGCGCCAGGCGCGCCTGTTCGAGGAACTTGGCTTCGCCTTCCTTCATCGAGATCGAGTTGACGATGCCCTTGCCCTGGATGCATTTGAGGCCGGCTTCGATCACTTCCCACTTCGAGGAGTCGAGCATCAGCGGCACTTTCGAGATGTCCGGCTCGGAGGCGACGAGATGGAGGAAGCGCACCATCGCCGCCTGCGAATCGAGCATCGCTTCGTCCATGTTCACGTCGACGACCTGGGCGCCGTTCTCGACCTGGTTGCGCGCCACTTGCAGGGCGTCGTCGTAGCGGCCTTCGAGGATCATCTTGGCGAAGGCGCGCGAGCCGGTGACGTTGGTGCGCTCGCCGACATTGACGAAGAGGCTGTCGGCGCCGACGTTGAAAGCTTCGAGGCCGGCCAGGCGCAGCTTCTTCTCGACTTGCGGAATCGTACGCGGCGCGACGCCGGCCACCGCCTGGGCGATCGCCGCGATATGGTCGGGCGACGTGCCGCAGCAGCCGCCGACGATGTTGACCAGGCCGCTCGTCGCCCAGTCGCGGATCTCGTCGGCGAGCATCTGCGGCGTCTCGTCGTAGCCGCCGAAAGCGTTGGGCAGGCCGGCGTTCGGGTGGGCGGAAACATAGCAGTCGCAGACGCGCGACAGCTCCTCGACGTACTGGCGCAATTCCTTGGCGCCGAGCGCGCAGTTGAGGCCGAAGGACAGCGGCCGCGCATGGGCCAGCGAATTCCAGAACGCTTCAGCCGTCTGGCCCGAGAGCGTGCGCCCCGAGGCGTCGGTGATGGTGCCGGAGATCATGATCGGCCAGCGCCGCCCGGCGTCGAGGAAGAACTTCTCGATGGCGAACAGCGCGGCCTTGGCGTTCAGGGTGTCGAAGACGGTCTCGACCAGCAGCAGGTCGGCGCCGCCGTCGGTCAGGCCGCGGGCGGCTTCGTAATAGCTTTCCACCAGTTCGTCGAAGCTGACGTTGCGAAAGCCCGGATCGTTGACGTCGGGCGAGAGCGAGCAGGTGCGCCCGGTCGGGCCGATGACGCCGGCGACGAAGCGCGGCTTTTCAAGCGTCGAGAACTTGTCGGCGGCGGCGCGCGCCAGGGCCGCGCCGGCGACGTTGAGTTCGTAGGCCAGCGCCTCGAGGCCGTATTCGGCCTGCGAGATGCGCGTGGCGTTGAAGGTGTCGGTCTCGAGGATGTCGGCGCCGGCCGCCAGGTACTCCTCGTGAATGGCGCGGATGACGTCGGGCCGCGTCAGCAGCAGCAAGTCGTTGTTGCCCTTCAAGTCCTTCGGGTGATCCTGGAAACGCTCGCCGCGGTAGTCGGCCTCATTGAGCCCGTGGCGCTGCACCATGGTGCCCATGGCGCCGTCGAGAATGAGAAGGCGTTGCGCGAGCAGGGCGCGCAATTCGTTGCTGCGGTCGGGTTGCATGGGGGATCGCGAAGACGTTGAATTGGCGCGGATTTTAGCATTGCGCGCTGCGGCCTGCCGGGCGCGGGTGCGCCCGGGCCGGCGGTGCGCTGCCGCGCGCGGGGCGGGCACCCGGCGGCGCGCCCGCCAGGCGAGGCAACGCCTAGGCCGGGGCTGCCGCGCAGAAGCGTGCGATCAGATCCTCGGGCGCAAGCGGCTTGGAGAAGTAGTAGCCTTGTCCGACGTCGCACCCGATCTCGCGCAGGACGGCAAGCTGCTCCTCGGTTTCGACGCCCTCGGCGACGACGCGGTAGCCCAGCGTCTGCGACATCGCCAGGATGGTCTGGGCGATGGTGCGATCGTCGACGTTATGGCCGATGTTGGCGACGAAGGACTTGTCGATCTTGACTTCGTCGAGCGGGAAGCGGCGCAGATAGGCCAGCGACGAATAGCCGGTGCCGAAGTCGTCGATGCTGAGCTGGACACCGAGCGTCTTGAGTTCCGCCAGCATCAGCTGGACGCGATCGGCGTCTTCCACCAAGGCGCTTTCCGTGAGCTCGAGCAACAGCCGCGTCGCGTCGAGCCGGTAGTGCTGGATATGGTGGCGCATCAAGGCGGCGAGGTTGGTGCGGCGCAGTTGTTTCGGGGAGACGTTGATCGACATGCGCGGCACGGCGAAACCCTGGGCCAGCCAGGACGCCATCTGCCGACAGGCGGTGGCGGCCACCCATTCGCCGATCTGGTCGATGACGCCGGTCTTCTCCGCGCGCGCGATGAATTTCAGCGGCAGAATCAGTCCCTCTTCCGGGTGATGCCAGCGCAGCAACGCCTCGACGCCGACCAGGCGGCCGCTGCGGGTGTCGATCTGCGGCTGGTAGACGAGGGCGAACTCGTTGTTCTCCACCGCGGTGCGCAAGCCGGTTTCCAGCCGCAGGCGTTCGTCGGCGGCATGGCGCAGCGAATCGGTGAAGAAGTGATGCGTGCTCTTGCCGCCGTCCTTCGCCTGGTACATGGCGCTGTCTGCGTTCTTGAGCAGCGTCTCGACGTCGTTGCCGTCGTTCGGATAAAGGCAGATGCCGATGCTGGCGCTCGGGTAGATGCTCTGGCGGCCGATCGGATGCGGGCGCTGCATCGCGGCCGTGATGCGCCGGGCGGCCATTTCCGCATCCTCGACCGAGGCCGCTTCGATCAGCAGCGCGAACTCGTCGCCGCCGAAGCGCGCGACCGTGTCGGAAGCGCGGATGCATTCGCGCAGCCGCCGCGAGATCTCGATCAGCAGGTCGTCGCCGGCCGCATGGCCCATCGAGTCGTTGACCACCTTGAAGTTGTCGAGGTCGATGAACAGCACGGCGAAAGTGGCGTCGGAGCGCGTCGTGCGCGCCACCGCCTGGCGCACGCGATCGAGGAACAGCGCGCGGTTGGGCAGGCTGGTGAGCTCGTCGTGGGTGGCGAGGAATTCCACGCGGCGCTGGGATTCCTTGACGATGGTGATGTCGCTGAAAATGCCGACGAAGTTCACGATCCTGCCGTCGCGGTCCTTGACCGAATTGACGGTCAGCCACTCGGGATAGATTTCGCCGTTCTTGCGCCGGTTCCAGATCTCGCCTTGCCACCAGCCCTGCGATTGCAGCGAGGCCCACATTTCGAGATAGAAGGCTTCGTCGTGCCGGCCGGAGGCAAGCAGCCGCGGCGTCTTGCCGAGGACTTCTTCGGCGCTGTAGCCGGTGACGTGCGTGAAGGCTTCGTTGACGGTAAGAATGACCTGGTTGGGGTCCGTGACGACGATGCCCTCGCCGGCGCGGTCGAATACGCGCGCCGCCAGGCGCAGCTGGTCCTCGGCATGCTTGCGATCCGTGATGTCGATCGATTGCGTGCAGATGCTATAGACGATGCCGTCCTCGGTGGTGATCGGGAAGCGCACCGAGTGCAGGTAGCGGTCGCCTTCGGACGGGAACACGACATGATCCTCGAATTCCTGGGCGGTGCGCAGGCGCGCCACTTCGAGTTCCTTGGCGCGAAAGTCGGCGGCGATCTTGCGCGGCAGCACCTTGGCGTCGGTCTTGCCGATCACCGCTTCCGCCTGCACGTCGAAGAAAGTCTCGAAGCGCCGGTTGACGAACTCGAAGCGCCCCGACAAGTCCTTGAGCGTGATGATCGACGTCGAGTTGTTCATGATCGACAGGAGCATCTCGCGGTTCTTGCGCACTTCGCGCTCGGCGGCCAGGCGCTCGGTGTGGTCGAGCATGGCGACGATGGCGCCGCGGCCGCCGCCCGTCTTCGCCTCGTACGGCGAGACGTGCAGCAGGTAGTGGCGCTCCGTCGAGAAGATCGGCACTTCGATCGGCTGGTTGGCGTCGAGCGCCTGCAACACGAGGGCGGAAAAGTCCTGCATGCCGGGCGGCAGGCGCAGCTGCGACATCGGCTGGCGCAGTGCCGAAGCCGACAGCGAGAACAAGCCGGCGGCGGGGCTGTTGAAGCGCATCAGGCCGAGGCTCTCGTTGCAGACGAGGATCGGGAAGCCGACGCAGTTCAGCACGTTCTCGAGGTCGTTGAGCACTTCGGCGAGTTCGCCGGTGCGCACCTGCAGCTCCTCGTTGACGGTGGTGAGTTCCTCGTTGGTCGATTGCAGTTCCTCGTTGGAGGCTTCGAGTTCCTCGTTCGACGACTGGAGCTCCTCGTTGGCGGCGACGACTTCCTCGTTGAGCGCCTGCATCTCCTCGTTCGAGGTTTCGAGTTCCTCGATCACCGTCTGCAGGCGTTCGCGCGTGGAGACGAGCTCGTCTTCGAGGTCGCGGACGTTGCGGCCTTCGTCGGAGAGGCGCGGCGCGGCGTCCGCATCGGCCGCCGGCTCGGGCAGGGGCAGCGACTCGAAGCAGACGAGGAAGAACGGCATGGCGGCGCCGCGCTCGAGCGGATGCACGACGATCCGCACGTTGCGCTGGCCGTCGAGCGTCTTGATCGCGTGCGGGCGGCCGAAGGCCGATTCCTGCTTGTGCTCGGCGTGATGCTGCAGCAGCTGCAGGTCGGCGCGCATCTCGCGCCGCAGCAGGTGCTGCAGGTTGAAGTTGGGCTTGCCCGGCAGCACCGTCAGGTACTGGCTGACCTCGCCGTGCATCTGCAGGATGTCGAAGTTGCCGTTGACCAGCACCGCAGCCGGCACGTAGTGGCGCACGGCGGCGTCGAGCAGGCGGCGCTCGGCGTCCGGCCCCGCCGCCTGGGGCGTGCGGTCGGCCGTGTCGGGCAGGCGGAAGGAGGAGACGTTGAGCCGCGATTCGCCGACGCGGCGCCGATAGAGCCGGGCCGACTTGTCGATCACTTCGTAGAGCGTCTCCTGCTGGAAGATGCCCTCCGACTTGCCGAGAAACAGCAGCGCCCCCGGATTGAGGCCGTAATGGAAAGTGGCCAGCACCTTGGCCTGGGGTTCGTTCTGCAGATAGATCAGCAGATTGCGGCAGCTGACGAGGTCAAGCCGCAGGAAGGGCGGATCCTGGATGATGTCCTGGCGCGCCACGACGACCATGTCGCGCAGGCTGCGCGACACTTCGAGGCGATTGCCGACTTTCTGGAAGTAGCGCTGCACCAGGTTGGGATCGAGGTCGGCCAGCGCGGTCTCGGCGTAGGAACCGCGACGCGCGATGGCCAGCGCGTTGAGATCGATGTCGGTGGCGAAGACCTGGATGCGGAACTGCAAGGCATTGGGGCCCAGCGCTTCGGCGATGAGGATGGCGATGCTGTAGGCTTCCTCGCCGGTGGCGCAGCCCGGCACCCAGACGCGGATCTCGTCGCCCGGCTGCTTGGCATGGAGGATGCCGTTGAGCACGGGGCGCAAGGCCTCGAACGAGGCAGGATCGCGGAAGAAGGCCGTCACCGAGATCAGGATGTCCTTGCCCAGGTGTTCGAGTTCTTCGGGACTCGTGTCGACCAGCGTCTGGTAGTCCTCCAGGCTGGTCACGTGCCTGGCCGCCATGCGCCGCTCGATGCGCCGCCACAGCGTGCCTTCCTTGTAGCCGGAGAAATCGATGCGCGTCTGCTGGCGCACCTTGATGAGCAGGCGCTTGAGGGCGGTGGCGGAAACCACCGGCGTGCGCGAGGCGACCGTCACCGTGCCGTGCGAGCGGGCGATGATGGCGATCTCGGCGGCGATGCCGTCGGGCGGCAGCACCCAGTCGACGCAGCCCGTGTCGATGGCCGATTGCGGCATGCCCGCATATTTGGCGCTCTGCGGGTCCTGGGCGAAGGTATAGCCGCCGCCGGCCTTGACGTCGCGCAGTCCGGCGGCGCCGTCGCTGCCCGTGCCGGAAAGGATCACGCCGATGGCGTCCTCGATCTTCTCTGCCGCCAGCGAGCTGAGGAAGACATTGACCGAAGGCCGCGGCATCGCCTCGCGCGGGCCTTCGATGAGGACGAAGGCGCCGTCCTTGAGGATCAGGTTGCGGCTGGCCGGCGCCACGTAGATGGTGTCGGGCTCCGGCTGCACACCGTGTTCGGCCTCCAGGACCGCCATTTCGGTTTCGCGCCCGAGCAGCTGCACCATCATGCTGCGATGGGTCGGCGACAGGTGCTGCAGCACGACATAGGAAATGCCGAGGTCGGTGGGCAGCGCCGCGATCAGGGTCGACAAGGCTTCGAGGCCGCCGGCCGAGGCGCCGATGCCGACCAGATAGGGACGCAGCGGCTTCACGGTGTCGGGTTGACCGCTGCTGGCGGGCCGGGCGCGCGCAGGCGCCGCAGCTGACTTCTTTTTTCTCATAAGGCGCGTCTGATGGGATGACCCGGAAGGCGCCATGTGTGCGAACGCTCGGCACACATAACCGCGGAATTGCCAGGGGATTCTATGGGTGGCGGGGAGCGGCGACCATCACCCCGCGGGGTGATGCGGCAACGGCGCCGTTAGCAGGCATAATCGACCCTGCCATCCCGACCCTAGCGCCGATGAAATTCAAGCTGACCGGTAACGCCGAGATCGATCAACAGCATGCCGTGCTCGACGCGCTGATCGACCGCCTCGAATTGGTCTGCGAACGCCTGGCCGACGAGCCGAAGCCTTCGTGCCAGGCATGCAACGCCGGCCGCCGCCGCAACTGCAACGGGTCGTTGTCCCGCCTCAACGACGAGATACTTTCCTTCCTCGTCGGCCATGTCACCTACGAGGAACGGCTGATGGAATTGCTGCCGGACATCGTTCGATGCCAAGTGCATATCCGCGGCCACAAGGAGGCCCACGCCGAAATTTCGGACCGGCTGCGCGAAGTGGCGGCGCACCTGGGCCGGGAAGCGCCCTGGCTTCTCGGCATGCAGCTGCATCGCATCGCCAAGGACTGGATGGGCAGCCACGCCTCGCTCTACGACGTCGAATTGGCCCAGCAGATCGAAGGCATCGGGCCGGCAGAGATCGAATTCGACAGCGAGCTCGTCGCCATCCTCGACGAGCTCGTCTTCCACAACCGGCCCACGCGCACGACGCCCCTGGTGCGTTCGAATGCCCGCCGCGCGGAGCTGCAGCGGCGTCTCGCCACGCTCACGGCAAAGCAGCGCGAGGTATGCCGCCTGGCGGTCAGCGGCATGGCCAACAAGGAGATCGCCAAGCAGCTTGGCATCACCATCAATACCATCAAGACGCACCGTGCGGAAATCTTCCGCAAGATGGACGTCAGTTCGCTGCTCGATCTCATCCGGGCGATGGACATTGCCGAGCCGGATGAACTCTAGGACGCCGAAGGCCGCCTGGCGCGCGCGCCGGCGACACCAGGCAATGCGGCCGCCCGCGGCAGCGGCAGGGTCGCGTCGACCGCATTTTCGACCTTCACGCGGCGCCGGAAGCTGCCCCGTATAATGCCGGCGAATGAGGAGAGCGCCACTATGGAACACCTGACCCCGAAAGAAACTGCGCAGTTCCTGCACGCCGAAGCCAAAGCCCTGTTCATCGACTGCCGCAGCGAAATGGAATTTCTCTTCGTCGGCCACCCGGCCGGCGCGCTGCATGTGGCGTGGAACGACGGCCCCGACTGGGAAATCAATCCGCACTTCGTCGGCGAAGTGAAGAAGCTCGCCGGCCATGTGCACGACCGGCCGGTGGTGCTGATCTGCCGCAGCGGCAACCGCTCGGTCGACGCCGGCAATGCGCTCGAGAGCGCCGGCTTCACGCGCGTCTATAACGTGCTGCACGGCTTCGAGGGCGAACTCGACGACACCCACCATCGCGGCAGCATCAACGGCTGGCGCTTCGAAGGCCTGCCCTGGGAGCAATGCTGAACCGACTCGCGGCGACGGCGCGCGGGTGAAGCCGCCGCCGCACCGCGCCGCGCCCCTCGCGCTGGCCTGGGCCGTCTGGGGCCTGGGCGCGCTGTTCTACCTGATCGCCTTCTTTCAGCGCGTCGCGCCGGCCGTCATCACCGACCAGCTGATGGCCGAGTTCGCCATCGGCGGCGCGGCGCTGGGCAATCTTTCGGCTTTCTATTTCTATTCCTATGTGGCGATGCAGATCCCGACCGGCATCATCGCCGATCGCTGGGGGCCGCGCCGCCTGTTGACGGCGGGCGCCGCCGTGGCGGCGCTGGGCACCGCGTTGTTCGCCGGCGCGCCGGACATCGCCTGGGCCAGCGCCGGACGCCTGCTGATCGGCGCCTCGGTGGCCGTCGGCTTCGTCTCCATCCTCAAGCTCGCCAGCCACTGGTTCGCGCCGCGCCAATACGCGCTGGCCACCGGCATGCTGCTGTTCATGGGCGTCAGCGGCGGCGTCGTCGCCGGCGTGCCGCTGCGCCTCTTGGTCGAGGCCTTCGGCTGGCGCGCGGTGATGGGCGTCGCGGCGGCGCTGACCGCCGTGCTCGCCGTCGCCATCTGGCTGTGGGTGCGCGACGACCCGGCCGAGCATGGCTATGCCGGCCATTTCCACGGCAGCGGCCACGGCGAGCGCGTCGCCATCCTGCGCGGCCTCGTGCAGGTGCTCTCCTATCGCAACATCTGGCTCTTGACGCTGGTGCCGATCGGCCTTTCCGGCGCCGTGCTAACTTTCGCCGGCCTCTGGGGCGTGCCCTGGCTGAGGCAGGTGCATGGCCTCGAGCCGAAAGCGGCGGCGGCCATCACCTCGACGCTGCTCGTCTCCTGGGCGCTGGGCGGACCGCTGCTCGGCGCCTGGTCGGAGCGCATGGGGCGCCGGAAGCCGCTCTACGTCGCCACGGCCGCCATCGCGCTGGCGGGCTGGGCGGCGCTCGTCTTCCTGCCGCTGCCGCTGTGGCTGATCGTCGTCCTGATGGTGCCGACCGGCTTCGCCTCGGGCAACCTCGTCGTCGGCTTCGCCTGGGCCAAGGAGTCGGTGCCGCTGCGCCTGACCGGCACCGCCGCGGGCTTCTGCAACATGGGGCCGCTGATGGGCGGCATGCTGCTGCAGCCGGGCGTCGGCTGGGTGCTCGACCGCCACTGGTCGGGCGCGCTCGCCGGCGGCGCGCGCCTCTACGACGCCGCCGCCTACCAGGCCGGCTTCACGCTGTTCGTCGCCAGCGTCGGCCTATCGCTGCTGCTGATCCCGTTCGTGCGCGAGAGCCACTGCCGGCAGGCGGCTTGAAATCCTGAGGGCGAAAGCGGCGAGGCCGAGCAGCAGGAAAACGGCCATCGCCAGCGCCAGCGTCAGCGTCGAGCCCCAGGCCAGCGGCGCCAGCAGCGCGGCCGTCAGCGCATTGACGCCCGTCTGCGTCACGCCCTGGCAGCTCGAGATCAGGCCGCGCCGCTGCGGGAAGAGATCGAGCACGCGGATCGACAGGCTCGGCATCGCCACCGCCATGCCCACGACATACACGGCGATGGGCAGCACCGACCACGGCAGACGCGGCGCCATGGCGAGGTTGATGCCGACGTTGGCCGCCGCGGCGACGACCATGATGGCGAAGCCCAGCGCGATGGTGCGGCGCGAACTCGCGGCGCCGGCCAGGCGCGCCGACACGTAGTTGCCGAGGATCATGCCGGCCATGGCCGGCCCGAACAGCCAGAGGAAGCCTTGCGGCGAGACGCCGAGATGGCCGATCAGGAAGGCCGGCGCCGACAGGATGTAGATGAAGAAGCCGTTGAAGTTGAGCGCCAGCGCCGCCGCCAGCGCCAGGAAGCCGCGGTGCGAGAACACTTCGCCGTAGGCGCGCAGCAGCGGCAGCGGCCGCAGGCTCTGGCGCGCCGCCGGCGGCAGGGTTTCCGGCAGGTAGCGCCAGATGGCGGCGACCAGCACGGCGCCGTAGAGCGCAAGAAAAATGAAGATCGCATGCCAGCCAAAGATGGCGCCGACCCAGCCGCCCAGCACCGGCGCCACCGCCGGAGCGATTGCGAACATCATGCCGATGTGGGCCATCAGGCGCTGCGCGGCGGGGCCGTCGAGCACGTCGCGGACGATGGCGCGGCCGACGACCATGCCCGCGCCGGCCGACAGCCCCTGCAGCGCGCGGCCAAACCACAGCACTTCGATGCTCGTGGCGAAGACGCAGAAGAACGACGCCAGCGCATACAGCGCGTAGGCCCAGAGCAGCACGCGGCGGCGGCCGAGCGCATCGGCCAGCGCGCCGTGCCAAAGCATCATGAAGGCGAAGGGCAGCAGATAGGCCGTCAGCGTCTGCTGCACTTCGACCGGGGTGGCGGCGAGCGCGCGGCCGATGGCCGGAAATGCCGGCAGGTAGGTGTCGATGGAGAAAGGGCCGATGGCGGCCAGCGCCGCCAGCAACGGCGCGAGTCCTCGCGGCGCGGCGCGCATCAGTGCTCGGCCAGGCCGCGCCGGTAGTGGATCGCCTCGGCCACGTGCGGGCCGGCGACGTGCACGGCGCCGGCGAGGTCGGCGACCGTGCGCGCGACCTTGAGGATGCGGTGGTAGGCGCGCGCCGACAGCGAAAACTGCGCCATGGCGCGCTTGAGCATCTGCGCGCCGGCACCGTCAGGCAGACAATATTCGTCGATCTCGTCGGGGGCGAGCTGGGCGTTGGCTTTGCCCTGGCGGTCGAGCTGGCGCGCGCGGGCGGCGACGACGCGCTCGCGCACCGCCGCCGAGCCCTCGCCGTCGCCCCGGGCGGTGAGCTCCGCTTCGCTCACGGCCGGCACGTCGATCATCAGGTCGATGCGGTCGAGCAGCGGCCCCGAGAGCTTCGCGCGGTACTTGGCGACCTGGTCCGGCGTGCAGCGGCACTTGCCGTTGGCATGGCCGAGCCAGCCGCACGGGCACGGATTCATCGCCGCGACGAGCTGGAAGCGCGCCGGAAACTCGGCGCGGCGCGCGGCGCGCGCGACGGTGATGCGGCCGGTCTCCAGCGGTTCGCGCAGAGATTCGAGGACGCGACGGCCGAACTCGGGCAATTCGTCGAGGAACAAGATGCCGTGATGGGCCAATGAAATTTCGCCGGGCCGCGGCACCGAGCCGCCGCCGACCAGCGCCGCGCTCGACGCCGAATGATGCGGACTGCGCATCGGCCTTTGCCGCCAGCATGACGTGTCGAAGGCGCCGGCCAGCGAATGCACGGCGGCGCTGCCGAGCGCTTCCTCTTCCGTCATGGCCGGCAGAATGCCTGGCAGGCGGCTGGCGAGCATGGACTTGCCGGTACCGGGCGGCCCGCTCATCAACAGGCTGTGGCCGCCGCCGGCGGCGACTTCGAGCGCGCGCTTGGCCTGGGCCTGGCCCTTGACCTCGGCGAGATCGGGATAGACCGGCGCGCCGGCCAGCGGCGCCCCGCCATACGGCGCCAGCGCCTGCGCACCGGCCAGGTGGGCGCAGACTTCGAGCAGGCTGCGGGCGGGAAGGATGACGGCGGCGGCGACCAGCGCCGCTTCGGGCGCGCTCGCCGCCGGCAGCACGAAGCGGCGGCGCGAACTCGCGGCCGAGACGCACATCGCCAGCGCGCCGCGGATGGCGCGCAATTCGCCGCCCAGCGCCAGCTCGCCGGCGAACTCGTAGTCGTCGATGCCGTCGGCCCCGACCTGGCCGGACGCGATGAGGATGCCGAGCGCGATGGCGAGGTCGAAGCGTCCCGATTCCTTGGGCAGATCGGCCGGCGCTAGGTTCACCGTGATGCGGCGCTGGGGGAACTCGAAGCGGCAGTTCTGGATCGCCGCACGCACGCGGTCGCGCGCTTCCTTGACCTCGGTGTCCGGCAGGCCGACGAGCGTAAACGCCGGCAGGCCGGGCGCGAGATGCACCTCGACAGTGACTTCCGGCGCTTCCATGCCGGCGAGGGCACGCGACCTGAGAACGGCAAGCGACATGACAAATGAAAGATGGCGGACATGGCGATTATAGGGGCATACGCGCGGCGCGCGGCTTCAGTTCTTCGTCGCCTCGACGGGAACGAAGATCTTCACCTCGTCGCCGACCGCCGGCAGGAATTTCGTCATGCCGAAGTCGGAGCGCTTGATCGTGGCGCTGATGTCGGCGCCGCAGGTCGACGCCTTGGTCATCGGATTCGGCGCGCAGCGGAAGTTGGCGACGGCAATGGTCAGCGGCTTGGTCACCCCCAGCAGCGTGAAGCGGCCTTCGGCACCGACCACTCTGTCGCCGTCGAAGAACAGCTTGTCCGAATTGAAGGTGATGGTCGGGAAGGTGTCGGCGTTGAAGAACTCGTCGGACTTCATGTGCCGGTTCCACTCGTCGGTGCCCATGTCGATCGAGGCGGTATAGACGACGATCTGGATGCTGCCCTGCCTGGCGGCGGTATCGAGCGTGACCCGGCCGTCGACTTTGTCGAAGCGGCCGTGCTGGGTTGAGAAGCCGAGGTGATTGACTTCGAACAGCGGGCGCGTATGGCGCGGATCGAAACCATAGGAATCGGCGGCAAAGGCCGGCGCCGCGGCAACCGCGAGGGCGACGGCGGCGAACGCATTTTTCATGGCGGTCTCCGATGAAGTTGGGGGTGCGGCCGCTTGTCGCCGGCGGCGGCGACAACGCCGTTCATGTCTTCTCCCTGGCGAGGAAAGGCAGCATGCGCGCGAGCGTGCCGTCGCGGTCGATGAGCTGGTGCTTGACGGCGCCGGCGACATGGACGGCGACGACCGCCAGCAAGGTGTAGTTGAGGCCTTCATGAACCAGCTTGAGGGTTTCGCCAAGCGCCTTGTCCTTGCCGATGAGGTCGGGCAGCGGCAGCACGCCGAACCAGACCACCGGCACGCCCAGCGCCGAACTCATCAGCCAGCCCGACAGCGGCACGATCAGCACCAGCAGGTAGAGCAGGTGATGCGTGGCATGGGCGGCGATCTGTTGCCAGCGCGGCATGCCGGCGACGAGCGGCGGCGGCCGGTGCGTGGCGCGCCACAGCAGGCGCAACACGGCCAGCAGCAGCACGCTGATGCCGATCCACTTGTGGTAGCTGAACAACCGCAGCTTGAGCGGCGACAAATGCAGGTCGGCCATGTAGAGACCGAGCGGGAACGTGCCGAAGATCAGCAGCGCGATCAGCCAATGCAGCACGATGGCCGTGCGCGTATAGCGGGGAGCGCTCATCGCCGCCCCGCGCGCGCCGGCGCCGGCTCACCCGTGCCCGGCGGTCGCCGGCGCGAGCGGAGGAAACCTTCTGCGGCCACGCTGCGCCTCCCACGGAAGTCCCGGCGCGAATCGCGCCGCGTGCCATGAGGACCGCGGCGCCGCGCCGAAAGTTCCGCGGCGACAACGCCTCCGCTCAGGCGCCGGGCTTGCCGCCGGCCCGCGCTTCGAGTTCGGCGATGCGGGCCTCGAGTTCGGCAAGCCGCGCGCGGGTGCGGACGAGGACTTCGCGCTGGATGTCGAAGTCCTCGCGCGTGACGAGGTCGAGGCGGCCAAAGGCGCCGGTCAGCACGGCGCGCATGTTCTTCTCGATGTCTTTCGCCGGCGAGGCGGCGAGCAGAGCGGAGAACTTGGCGGCGATGTCGTCGAGAAATTTTGCGTCTGGCATAGCTTGAATTTACCCGGAAGGCGGTATTGAAAACGAATCGCGGAAGCTTAGCATGGCGCCGCCCGTGCCGTCGCCGGCCGTTGCACCAGCCTGGTGCAAAGCCCTGAAAGGGCGTCTGCAATTGGTGCGGCTTTCCGCAAAAGCCTCGACTGTAGCCATATAACAACATGATTTATAGATGATTTATGACCCTGGCACGCCGCGTGCATTAGGAGTGCCGTAGCTTCTTAATCCTGGAGATCACCATGCAGACAAAAGTCATCAGCCTCGCCCTTGCCGCCATCATGCTTTCGCCTTTGGCGACCTACGCCGACGACGCTCCTGCGGCGCCCGCTTCGCCGTGGGCATTCACGGTCGGGGCCGTGTCCGACTACCTGTTCCGCGGCGTCAGCCAGACCCACGGCAAGCCCGCCGTGCAGGGCGGCGTGACCTATACCGACCCCAGCGGCTTCTACGGCAACCTGTGGGCTTCGAACATCACCTGGGTCAAGGACGCCCTCGGCAAGGGCAGCACCGAGATCGACGCGTCCGCCGGCTACAAGAACAGCTTCGGCGCCAGCAAGCTGGGCTATGACGTCGGTTACTACACCTACAACTATCCGGGCTACGGATCGACCAATGTCGCCACGGCCAACGGTTCGTTCATCGCCAACCCGAATACGCAGGAACTGTACGGCGCCCTGAACTACGACCTGGGCAACAACAACTCGCTGCAGGTCAAGTACTCCTACGCGACGTCGAAGTATTTCATCGGCTGGTACAACCCCGTCACCGCGCAAGACTCCAAGGGCTCCGGTTACCTGGAATTCAACGGCAGCTTCGATCTGGGCAACGGCTGGGGGCTGACGGCCCACGCCGGACATCAGTCGGTGGCCAATTGGAGCTTCGCGAATTATTCCGACGTCAACGTCGGCGTCACCAAGGATGTCGGCTTCGGCACCGTCGGCTTCCTGGTCTCGACGACCAACGCCAAGAGCGGCGGCTGCGACGCGGCGACCAACGCGGTGCTAGCCCCGACGGTGTCGCCGTATTGCTGGGGCAACAGCGGCGCCGGTGTCGCGAATGGCGTCTTCACGCCGCCCTCCGGCGGTTTTCGGAATGTCGCCAAAAGCACCGCCGTGCTGTCCTTCAACAAGACTTTCTGATTCCGACTTAACCCGATCCGTCGGCGACCCGGCCGGCGCCGGCGGATCAAATCCAATTTGAGAGGAAATGCCATGAAACTGGTAACCGCAATCATCAAGCCCTTCAAGCTTGACGAAGTGCGTGAAGCGCTAGCCGCCGTCGGCGTGCAGGGCATCACCGTCACCGAAGTCAAGGGCTTCGGCCGGCAGAAGGGCCACACCGAACTTTACCGCGGCGCCGAATACGTCGTCGATTTCCTGCCCAAGGTCAAGGTCGAGGCGGCCATCCGCGACGACCTGCTCGACCAGGTCATCGAAGCCATCGAGAAGTCCGCCAGCACCGGCAAGATCGGCGACGGCAAAATCTTCGTTTTCGATCTCGAACAAGTCGTCCGCATCCGCACCGGCGAGTCCGGTGAGGACGCACTCTGACAAGGGAGAATGAACGTGAAAAAAGTCTTTGCAATCGTCCTGACGGCGCTCAGCCTGTGCATGGCCGGCACCGCCAGCGCCGACGACAAGGCGGCGCCGGCCGCCGCCCCCGCCGCGACAACGCCCGCTGCCGCTCCGGCAACCGCGACGCCGGCCGCAGCCCCGGCGGCGACGGCCGAAGCCGCACCCGCCGCCGCCCCGCAACCGAACAAGGGCGATACCGCCTGGATGCTGACCTCCACGGCCCTGGTGCTGCTGATGTCGGTGCCGGCGCTGGCGCTGTTCTACGGCGGCCTGGTGCGCACCAAGAACATGCTTTCGGTGCTGATGCAGGTGTTCGTGGTGTTCTCGCTGATCACCGTGCTGTGGTGCATCTACGGCTACAGCCTGGCATTCACCGAAGGCAGCGGCGCCACGGCGCCATTCATCGGCGGCCTTAGCCGGCTCTTCCTCAACGGCACCTTCAACCCCGCCGACGGCAGCTTTGCCCTCGGCGGCACGTTCAGCAAGGCCACGCCGATGTACGAGATCGTGTTCGTCGCCTTCCAGGCGACCTTCGCCGCGATCACGGTCTGCCTGATCCTTGGCTCCATCGTCGAGCGCGTCAAGTTCTCGGCCGTGCTGATCTTCTCCGTGCTCTGGTTCACCATCAGCTACACGCCGGTCGCGCACATGGTCTGGTTCTGGATGGGCCCCGACGCCTACACCGGTGCCGAAGTCGTCGATGCGATGAACGCCAAGGCCGGCCTGATCTGGCAGTGGGGCGCGCTCGACTTCGCCGGCGGCACGGTGGTGCACATCAACGCCGGCATCGCCGGCCTGGTCGGCGCCATCATGCTGGGCAAGCGCATCGGCTACGGCAAGGAGGCGCTCTCGCCCCACAGCCTGACCATGACCATGATCGGCGCTTCCCTGCTGTGGTTCGGCTGGTTCGGCTTCAATGCCGGCTCCGCCCTGGAAGCCAACGGCAGCGCCGGCCTCGCCTTCATGAACACCTTCCTGGCGACGGCCTGCGCGGTGCTCTCCTGGACCTTCGGCGAATGGCTGTTCAAGGGCAAGCCCTCGATGCTGGGTGCAGCTTCCGGTTGCGTCGCCGGTCTCGTCGCGATCACGCCGGCCGCCGGCAACGTCGGCATCCCCGGCGCCTTCGCCATCGGCACGCTCGCCGGCCTGATCTGCCTGTGGGGCGTGAATGGCCTGAAGAAGATGATCCGCGCCGACGACGCCCTCGATGTCTTCGGCGTGCATGCGCTGGGCGGCATCTTCGGCGCCCTGGCCACCGGCATCTTCAACTCGCCCGACCTCGGCGGCCCCGGCTTCGTCACCGACTGGGTCACGGCCAAGACCGGCTTCACCAGCATCGCCGAACAGTTCATCGTCCAGGCCAAGGCCGTCGGCCTGACGGTGATCTGGACCGCCGTCTCCGCCTACATCTCGTTCAAGGTCGCGGACCTGCTGGTCGGCCTGCGCGTGACCGAAGACGAAGAGCGCGAAGGCCTGGACATCGCCTCCCACGGCGAATCCGCCTACCACTACTGAGCGTTCCGCCCCGGCCTGCGCGGCGGGGCGCCTTACGATTCCCCTGTGGTCTTGAGCGGGCGTTCTGCGGAACGCCCGCTCTTTTTTATACAATGCGGTTCCGCCCTTCCTGAGGATTCTCCTTGAATCTCGCCGGCTGGATACTGCCGTTCGCGCGCCGGCTGCTTTACGCCGTCGTCCGCACGCGAGTCTTTCCCCAGGACATCGGCGAACTCGGGCTCGATGCGGCCGTGCCGGTCTGTTACGTGCTCCAGCACCGGCGCTTCAGCAACCTGATGGTGCTGATGGCGGAAGCGCGCCGCGCCGGCTTGCCGCCGCCGCGCGGCACCCTGGCGATGGGAACGTTCCGCGCGCACCGCGCCTTCTTCTTCATCACCCGGCCGCAGCCGCTCGCCGCCAAGGCCAAGGACCGCTACGGCCATTCGCCGCTGCTTGTCGGCATCGTGCGCGAGGCGCTCGCCAATCCCGCCGCCGACATGCAGATCGTGCCCGTGACGATTCTCTGGGGCCAGGCGCCGGACCAGCAGGACTCCCTGCTGAAGGCGCTGTTTTCCGAAACCTGGCGGCCGCCCAGCCAGTTCCGTCAGCTGCTCGCCATCCTGCTGCACGGCCGCCATACCGTCGTGCGCTTCGGCACCCCGCTCCGAGTGCGCGGACTGATCGACAAAGACATGGGCGAGGCGCAAGCCTTGCGCAAGCTCTCGCGCGTGCTGCGCGTGCATTTCCGGCGCCAGCGCGAAATGGCGATTGGTCCCGATCTTTCCCATCGCCACACCCAGGTAACTGCGCTGCTCGGCGCGCCGCCGGTGCGCGCCGCCATCGCCGCCGAGGCGGCCGCCGCCGGCATTTCGGCCGCCGCGGCAGCGTCCCGCGCCCGCGGCTATGCGCTCGAAATCGCCGCCGACTATTCGTACGGCGTGGTGCGCGCTTTCGACCTCTTCCTCAACTGGCTGTGGAACCGCCTCTACGACGGCGTCGAGGTGCACGGCTTTGCGGCGGTGGCCAGCATCGCGCCGGGCAGCGGCATCGTCTATGTGCCCTGTCATCGCAGCCACATCGACTACCTGCTGCTGTCCTTCGTCATTTTCCATCGCGGCCTGATGCCGCCGCACATCGCCGCCGGCGCCAACCTCGACCTCCCCGTCGTCGGCCCGCTGCTGCGCCGCGGCGGCGCCTTCTTCCTGCGCCGCCAGTTCAAGGGCAACGCGCTGTACGCGGCGGTGTTCGACGAATACCTGCACCGCATGCTCGCGCGCGGCTTTCCCGTCGAGTACTTCATCGAGGGCGGGCGCAGCCGCAGCGGCCGCACGCTGGCGCCGAAGACCGGCTTGCTGGGCATGACGGTGAAGAGCTTCCTGCGCAGCCACGAGCGGCCGCTGTTCTTCGTGCCGGTCTATATCGGCTACGAAAAGCTGCTCGAAGGCGACAGCTTCGTCGGCGAGCTGGCCGGCCGCCCCAAGCAGGGCGAGTCGCTGTGGCGCCTGCTATCCGTGGTGCGGCGGCTGCGCCATGACTTCGGCAAGGTGCACGTCAACTTCGGCCGTGCGCTCGATCTCGGCGCCTTCCTCGATACCGCGTATCCGGCCTGGCAGGCGACCGGCGGCGACGTGGCCGACGGCCTGCTGCGCCCGGCGACGCGCGACGTCGCCGCGGAACTGGTCCGCCGCATCAACGAGGCGGCCGTCGCCAATCCGGTCAACCTAGTCGCCCTGGCGCTGCTGGCGTCGCCCAAGCACACGCTCGACGAAACCACGCTGCAGCGGCTGCTCGGCCACTATCAGGCGCTGCTCGCCGGCGTGCGCTACGGCGACTGCACGCAGCCTTGCACGGCGAGCCCCGCCGCCCTCGTCGCCGACGCGCTGCGCCTTAACGTCGTCGCGCGCATCGCCCATCCGCTCGGCGACCTGTGGTGCGTGCCGGCGCCGCAGGCCGCCCTGCTCGCCTACTTTCGCAACAACGTGCTGCACTTGTTCGCGCTGCCGGCGCTGGTGGCCTGCCTGCTGGCGCACAACCTGCGGCTGCCCAGAAGCCGCATCGAAGCCGCCGTCGCCGGACTCTACGGGCTGCTGCGCCCGGAATTGTTCCTGCGCTGGACGCCCGCCGAAGTGCCGGCAGTGCTCGATGCGATCCTCGACGTCATGGCCGTGCGCGGCCTCGTCGCCGTCGATGCCGGCGGCATGCTCGCCGCGCCGGCGCCCGCCAGCGCCGAAGCGGCCGAATTGCAGCTGCTGGGCGAAACCATGCGCCCGACGCTGGAGCGCCATTTCCTCACCCTCGCGCTGCTGCAGCGGCACGGCAGCGGCCGCCTCACCCGGCAGACGCTCGAGGAAGCGAGCCACCTGCTGGCGCAGCGCCTCGCCCTGCTCTATGAGTTCAACGCGCCGGAATTTTCGGAGAAGGCCTTGTTCGCGGCGGTAGTCGGCAACATGATCGACGCCGGCCTCATCAGCGAGGACCCGGCCGGCCGGCTCCACTTCGACGCTCATGTCACCGCCCCGGCCGCGCACGCCGAACTGCTGCTCGCCGCCGAAGTCCGCCAGACCATCCGCCGCATCGCCGACGCAGGGCCGGCGCACGCCGGCGCCGCCGCCCGGGAAGCCGTCTAGGCGCGCGGCCGGCGCTAGCAGATGTGGCGCATATAGACGATGCCGGCGATGCCGCTCACCAGCATCCATGCCGCCGGCGCCGCCACCTTGCGCGGCTCCTTGGGCAGGCGCTGGCGCACGCGGTCGAGCAGCCGCATCATTTCGCCCAGCGCCAGCACCGCGAACAGGAACATGACGATGGCATCGACGATGATGACCAGGGCGGCGACGTCGCCGGGCGAGCGGCAGATGCGGCCGCGCGGCTGGCCGAGTTCGCTGACGACCTGATTGAGGCGGTCGAAGCCCAGCCCGGTGATGAACCACACCGCCAGCATGAACAGCACGGCGAGCAGCAGCGCCAAGGTGAACCAGCCTTCGGCGCGCTTGAGCGCTTCGGCGAAGTGGCGCAGGTCGGCGAGGTACTCGTAGGCTTCCTGGCGCAGCCGGCGCCGCAGCTTGCGCCAGTCCAGCGCCATGCCTAGCGGAAGACGACGGTCTTGTTGCCGTGGACCAGCACGCGGTCCTCGAGGTGGTAGCGCAGGCCGCGCGCCAGCACCGTCTTCTCGATGTCCTTGCCGTAGCGCACCATGTCCTCGGGCGAGTCGGAGTGGTCGATGCGGATGACGTCCTGCTCGATGATCGGCCCCTGGTCGAGGTCGGCGGTGACGTAATGGCAGGTCGCACCGATCAGCTTGACGCCGCGCTGGTAGGCCTGGTGGTAAGGCTTGGCGCCGACGAAGCTGGGCAGGAAGGAATGGTGGATGTTGAGGATGCGGCGCGGATAGGCGGCGCAGAGCTGCGGCGAGAGGATTTGCATGTAGCGCGCCAGCACCATGGTGTCGCCGCGCACCTCGTCGAAGAGGCGCTGCATTTCGGCAAAGGCGCCGACCTTGTTGTCCGCCGTCACCGGCACATGGTGGAAGGGAATGCCATGCCACTCGACGAAGCCCTTGAGGGTGTCGTGGTTCGAAATGACGCAGGGAATCTCGATGTCGAGCTCCTTCGACTGCCAGCGCGCCAGCAAATCGTAGAGGCAATGCTCCTGCCTGGAGACGAGCACGACGACGCGCTTCTTCACGGCCGAGTCGCTGATCTGCCAGTCCATCTGCAGTTCCGCGCCGATCGGCGCGAAGCGCTCGCGCAATTCCGTCAGCATGAACGGCAGCGAGTCCGCCTTCACTTCGATGCGCATGAAGTAGCGCGCCGCTTCGCCCTCGACGCCCGGATCGGCGTGGAAGCTCGATTCGAGTATCCAGCCGCGCTGCTCGGCGAAGAAGCCGGTGACGCGGGCGATGATGCCGGTGCGGTCCGGGCAGGAAGCCGTCAGCGTGTAGAAGCGCTCGCGATGCATCTCAAATGACGCGCGAGGCGGCGTCGATGGCGGCGCGCAGTTCGGCGTAGGTGTTGGTGACGGTGAATTGCGGGAATTCGCGGATCACGTTCTCCGGCGCATGGAAGAGAATGCCGGCATGCGCTTCGCCGAGCATCGCCGTGTCGTTGTAGGAATCGCCGCCGGCGATGACCTTGAAGTTGAGTTCCTTGAAGCGCTTGACCGCTTCCTTCTTCTGGTTCGGCATGCGCAAGTGGTAATTGACGAGGAAGCCCGCCGCGTTGGCTTCGAGCTTGTGGCAGAACAGCGTCGGCATGCCGAGCTGGCGCATCAGCGGCATGGCGAATTCATAGAAGGTGTCGGACAGGATGATGACCTGGAAGTCCTGGCGCAGGTCGTCGAGGAAGGCCTTGGCGCCGGGCAGCGGCCCCATGTCGGCGATGACTTTCTGGATGTCGGGCAGGCCGAGCCGATGCTGCTCGAGCAGGCCCAGGCGGAACTTCATCAGCTTGTCGTAGTCGGGTTCGTCGCGCGTGGTGCGGCGCAATTCCGGGATGCCGGTACGTTCGGAAAATTCGATCCAGATCTCGGGGACGAGGACGCCCTCGAGGTCGAGGCAGACGAGTTGCACGGCAGACTCCCGGAAAGGAAAGCCGCGATTCTACTCGACCGGCAGGGCTTCGAGCGCCTCGTGCAGCTCCAGCCAGCGGCCCTCTGCGGCATCGATGGCCGTGGCCAGTTCGGCCTGCCGCTTGAGCATGGCGGCGAGCGACGCGCGGTCGGGCGAGGTGTAGACCGCGGGGTCGGCGAGGCCGGCGTCGAGCCGGCTCTTTTCGGCCTGCCAGGCGGCCAGCTGCTTGTCCAGCTTCTCGACTTCCTTCACCAGGGGGCGGCGTGCCGCGAGGGCCGCCTGCCGCTCCGCCGCGGCCTGCGCGCGGGCTTCGCGCCGCGCGCTCTTGCTCTCGTCGGGCGCGCGCGCGGCGGCGCGCTGGGCGGCCAGCCAATCGGCATAGTCGTCGAGATCGCCGTCGAAAGGCACGACGGCGCCGTCGGCAACCAGCCACAGTTCGTCGCAGGTGGTGCGCAGCAAATGGCGGTCGTGCGAGACGAGGACGACGCCGGCCTCGGTCTCCTGCAAGGCCAGGGTCAGCGCCTCGCGCATTTCGAGGTCGAGATGGTTGGTCGGCTCGTCGAGCAGCAGCAGATTCGGCCGGCGGCGGATCAGCAGCGCCAGCACCAGCCGCGCCTTCTCGCCGCCCGAGAAGCGGCCGCAGGGCGCGCTCACCATGTCGCCGCGGAAGTCGAAGCCGCCCAGATAATCGCGCAGTTCCTGCTCGCGCGTGCCCGGCTCCTGGCGCACCAGGTGCTGCAAGGGCGATTCGTCGGGCCGCAGCAGTTCGACCTGATGCTGGGCGAAATAGCCGATGGCGAGATGCCGGCCGGCGCTGCGGCGGCCCGCGAGCGGCGCGAGTTCATCGACCAGCAGCTTCACCAGCGTCGACTTGCCGGCGCCGTTCCTGCCCAGCAGGCCCAGGCGCGCGCCCGGCCGCAGGGTGAGCGTGATGCGCTCGAGGAGGGCCTTGCCGTCGTAGCCGACCGCCGCGTTCTCAAGGGACAGCAAGGGATCGGAGAATCCCGCCGGCGCCATGAAGCGAAACGTGAATTGCGTATCGACGTGGGCGGCGGCGATCTCTTCCATGCGGTCGAGCGCCTTCAGGCGGCTCTGCGCCTGGCGCGCCTTGGTGGCCTTGGCGCGGAAGCGCTCGACGAACTGTTCGAGGTGGGCGATCTCGCGCTGCTGCTTTTCGTGCATCGACTGCTGCGCCGCCAGCCGCTCGGCGCGCGCGCGCTCGAAGGCCGAGTAGTTGCCGGCGTAGAGCGTCATGCGGCGGTTCTCGACGTGCAGCGTCTGGCCGACCACGGCATCGAGGAAATCGCGGTCGTGCGAAATCATGATCAGCGTGCCGCCATAGCTCTTCAGCCAGCCTTCGAGCCAGAGCACCGCGTCCAAATCGAGATGGTTGGTCGGCTCGTCGAGCAGCAGCAGGTCGGACCGGCACATCAGGGCGCGGCCGAGGTTCAGGCGCACGCGCCAGCCGCCCGAGAACTCGGCCACCGGCCGCGCGAAGTCGGCGTCGGCGAAGCCCAGGCCGTGCAGCAGCTCGGCGGCGCGGGCGCGCGCCGCGTAGCCGCCGATCTCGTCGAGGCGGCCGTGCAGCTCGGCGATGCGCAGGCCGTCGTGGGCCGCTTCGGCGGCGGCCAGGTCGCGCTCGACCTGGCGCAATTCGACGTCGCCGTCGAGCACGAACTCCAGCGCCGCATCGGGCAGCGCCGGCGTGTCCTGGGCGACATGGGCCAGCGTCCAGCGCGGCGGGATTTCGAGGTCGCCGCGCTCGGCATGCAGCTCATTGCGCAGCAGGGCGAGAAAGGACGACTTGCCGCAGCCGTTGGCGCCGACCAGGCCGACCTTCCAGCCGGGATGCAGCTGGAAGGACGCGTCTTCGACGAGGGGCTGGCCGCCGCGGGCAAAGCAGAGATTGCGGGAGAGGATCATGAGCGGTTAGGATGCGGCGCAGACGCTATTTTAAGGGAAGCCCCGCATGCGCATCTTGCTGTTGTTGTCGATATGTTGGCTCGGCATCGCCAGCGCCGAAGAGCTGGCGCCGCTGTCCGGCGACGAAAAGCAATTGCTCCAGGACCGCGCCAAGGCCTTGCACGAAAAGGCCGAGATCATGCGCCAGGAAGCCGAGACGGCTTTTGCCGCGGAGAACAAGGCCTGCTGGGAGAAGTTCCTGGTCAGCAGCTGCCAGGACCAGGCCAAGAAGACGAAGACCCAGCGGCTCGGCGACGCGCACCGCGTCGACCAGGAGGCGCGCGAAATCGACCGCAACTTGCGCAAGCGCAACTTCGCCGAGCACGAAGCCAAGATGAAGGAAGAGGCGCCGCAGCGCGCCGCCGACGCCGCGGCGCAGGCCGAGAAGAACCGCCAGGCGCAGCAGGAAGCGATGGAGCGCGTCGAGAAGAAGCGTCTCGAAGCCGAGCAGCGCGACAAACGCTAGCGTCCTACGGCGTTTGGCGAACTCCGGTCGCGGCGTCGATCGGGGTTCGCTCGTCCTTGTCCTGCAGCTTGAGTTTCTTCATCTTTTCCCAGAGATTCTTGCGGCTGATGCCGAGTTCGGCAGCGGTGTCGGCGATGCGGCCGCCGTTCGCCCGCAGGCATCCCTCGATATATTCGCGCTCGCAGGACTGAAGATAATCGTTCAGCGTTCCGGCGGCCGCCGCGGGTTCGGCGACGGCCGGCAAGGTGTCGCCGAACAGCTGTGCGGCGGAAAGCGTGCGGCTGGCGGAGAGGATGCAGGCCCGCTCCAGGCAATGCTTGAGCTGGCGGATGTTGCCCGGCCAGGGATAATCGAACAAGGCTTTTTCCGCGCAGCGATCCAGCGTCCGGGGATCGGCATTGTCGTCCGCCCAGATTTCGAGCAATCGCCTCGCCAGCCACGGGATATCCTCCTTGCGCTCGCGCAGCGGCGGAATGTGCAGGTGGACGACGTGGATGCGATAGTAGAGGTCCTCGCGGAAGCGGCCCTCCTCGACCATCTTCTTGAGATCCTGGTGGGTCGCGCAGACCAGCCGGATGGACACGCGCACCGGCGTTTCGGCGCCGACGCGCAGGATCGTGCGCTCCTGGATCGCGCGCAGCAGCTTGACTTGCATCGCCGGCGACATCTCGCCGACTTCGTCGAGGAACAAGGTGCCGTGATCGGCGAGTTCGAACACGCCTTTCTTGTCGCGCACCGCGCCGGTGTATGCGCCTTTCACGTAGCCGAATAATTCGGCCTCGAGCAGGCTCTCGGTGAGGGCGCCGCAATTCACGGCGACAAACGGCGTGTTGGCCGCGGGATCGGCAACCCGATGCAGCTCGCGCGCAACGGCCTCCTTGCCGACGCCCGATTCGCCGGTAATCAATATTGATTTGGCATTTTCCGCGAGGCGCGGCAACATCGACTCGATCGCGCGCATGGCGCCGGAAATGCCCAGCCGATAATCGCCGATCAGCGGCGGCGGCGCCTTGGCGCACAGGCGGCGCACCGTATCGAGCAGGGCGTGGATGTCCAGCGGCTTGGTCAGGTAGTCGTGGGCGCCCAGCTTCAATAAGCTCACGGCCATGTCGATCTTGCCGAAGCCGGTGATGAAAACGAACGGCGGCAGGGCATTGTCGCTGCCGAGGAGCTTGACGAAGAGCTCCTCGCCGGTGATGTCCGGCAACTGGATGTCGCAAATGGCGATGGCGTAGGGCTTGCGATGGAGGCCCTGCATCGCTGCCCGGCCGGTCTTGAACCAGTCGCAGGCGTAGCCTTCGAGGCCGAAGCGGTCGCTGAGCGCCTCGCCCATGATCTCGTCGTCTTCGATGAGGCAAATGCGATAGGGTTGAGGGCTCATGCCTCGCTCCCGATCGGGATGCTGACCCGGAACCGCATCCGTTCCGGCTCCCGCTCGGCGCGGATCTCGCCGCCGAGCTGCCCGACGATCTGGTAGGTCACCCACAGGCCCAGGCCGTGGCCGCTTTCGCTCAGCGGCGAAAACGGTTCGAAGAGATGCGCCATCTGCTCGGCGCTCAGCGAGCTGCCGTCGTTGGTGACGACGAGCTGCAGGGCGGCGCCGGCGATGCCGACGACGCAGCCGACTTCGCCGCGCGGCGCCGCCGCGTGAATGGCATTGAGCAGCAGGTTGATCATGATCTGGCGGATCAGCGAGGCCGGCAGGCGCGCGCCGTCTTCGACCCCGTTGCGCCAATCCAGGCGCAGTCCCTTGGTCCGCGCCTGCGGCATTACCAGGGTGCGAACATCCTCGATGTCGTGCGCCGTGAGGTCGCGGCTCTTGGCCTTGGCCTCGACCAGCAGCCCGCCGACCGTGTCCCTGATCTGGGTCAGCCCGCGTTCGATCAGGGCGACGGTTTTCAGCGTCCGCGGATCGGAGTCGCTATGGCACTTCAGCGTGTCGATCGCCGTCAGCATGCCGCCGAGCGGATTGTTGATCTCGTGGGCGACGCCGGCCGCGAGCTGGCCGAGCGCCGCCAGGCGCTCCGACTGGACCATCTGCTTTTCCATCGCATCCTTTGCCTTCAGTTCGGCGAGCATCTGGTTATACACGTCGAACAGGCGGCCGAGCTCGTCGCGGTGAGGATACAGCTTGGGGTCCATGTCGGCAGGCAGTTGCCGGCCGACTTCTTCCATGCGCGATGCCAGCTGGATCAGGGGGCGCGTCATGCGCTGCGCCCAATACCAGTTGATCGGCAGCAGCACGGCGAGCAGCAGCAGCCCGCCCTGCAGACCGTGCCAGGCATTGGCGATGAAGCGCGGCATCAGGTTGGCTTTCTCCAGCACGACGATCAGGCTGCCTTCGCGGATGTTGTGGTCGGCGATCGGCATGACGTAATACAGATAGCGGGAGTCCGGAAACTCCAGCGTGCGCGACTTGCCGTCGCCCATGGCGGCGATGCCGGCGGCGACGTCCGCGTATTCCGGCCCCAGGCTTCGCAGTTCGGACAGCACGGGTGCGGTCTTCGGGCGCGCCGCAACGAATATCCGGTTCGCCTGATCGACGACGAGCAGGTTGTCGGCCCTGGCCGCGGTGCTCGCCGCCGGACCGTCGAGCGGCGCCTTGACGATCTCGTAGGCGTGCCACAGGTCGTCGCGGCGCATCGCCGCGAACAAGCTCGGCTGCAAGGCGCGGCCCAGCGTTTCGGCGTCGTTGACCATGTCCTCCTTGAGTTCGTCGTAGTCGCCGACCATGAGCGACAGCGACACCGCGAGGGCGCTGACGATCATCAGCAGGCTGCCCCACAGCGGAATCTTGTAGCGAAAGCTCAGGTCGAAAAGCTTCATGGCGCGCCCGGCCGTCCGAGGGTGCGGGCGACGCTGTCGTAGAGCCGCGGGTCGTCCGCCACGAAGCCGTCGATGTCGAGCCGGCGCAGCAAGGCGGCGCCTTGCGCGTCGGCCGCCATGTGCGTCAGTACGCGCCGCAAGGCCTGGGCGTCGGCAGCGCGCAAGTCGCTGCGCGCCACCAGCGGCGCGAAGCCGTATTCGGCAGACATCGCGGCAACGCGCAGCGCCGCGACCAGACTGGGCTGGATGGCCGACAGCGTGTCCCAGTCGAAGCGGTCGACCATGCCCGCGTCGGCCAATCCGGCGGCGACCGCTTCGACGACGTGCCGATCGAAAACGGTGACGAAGGCTTTGCGAAAAAAGTGGTCGGCTTCCAGTCCGGCCTGCTGCAGCTCGAATCGCGGCAGGCGATAGCCGGCGAACGATTCGGCGTCGCCGTAGGCGAACACCTTGCCCTGCAATTGCGTCAGCGCCGCGGTCCGCTCGTCGGTCGCAGCTACCACCAGGTAGGCGCGGCTGTAGGGGCGTCCCTGATAGATCGGCGTCGCCAGCAGCCGCGCGCGATGCAGCCGCTGCAAGGAAACGTAGGCGCTGGGCGAGAGCCAGGCGACATCGATGCGCTTTTGCTTGAGCAGCTCCATGATTTCCGCGTAGCCGTCGCGGGTGACGAATTGCACCGGCCGCTGCAGGCGCCGCTGCAGGTAGACGCGCCAATCCTCGATCAACTCGTAGCGATCGTAGACGATCGCGGTCGTGACGCCCAGCCGCAACGGCGCCTCGGCCGCCGCCGGCGGCTTCGCGCCGGGTCCGGCCCAGGCGGCATTCCAGAGCGGCAGGACGAGCAGGACGACGTACCCCATCCACGCGGCAAGGGTGAATCGGCGCCAAGCGCTGTCGTTACCGCGCGGTAACCTTGAATTGTTCATTTTTCGCTGCGTTACCGCTTGGTGACATTGTCGACTCCGCCGCATCGTCCCGCTGCCCTGGCCACGTGAAACCTGCCGCCCACACCGCCCCCCCATCACCGAACCGGCCCAGAGTCAATGGTTCCATCGGCCCAGGGTAGAGAAGGAATCGATATGACGCCGCTGCATGGCGGCAAATAAACTGATCCGCAATTCCCATGCCACGACATTTTTCGGGTTACCCGCCAAGATGCTTACTGCGACGGCAGCAATTTCGTTGTCGATTTCAGCGCCGCCACGTCGCCGGCGACGCCGATTGTTACCCGATGGTAACCAGTCCTGCAGTCGCGGGCAAACGAATCCGGCGGCGCGTGCTGGCAACGCCTCCATGTGGCGTTTTGTCGTCATGGCCGGGGCGCGAGCCGCTTCACGCGGCCGCCCCGCGGAACAACGCACGATCATGATTTCATGGCGAATGTTCGACGGGCCGACGCGGCACGGCGAACCCGCCAGTTCCCCGCCAATCCAACATGGCACATGGCTTGCAATAGCCCTTGGCGTGTGCTCTCGGAGCGGGCGTCGATATGACTGCCGCAGCGGATCGTCAGTCGGGCAGCGGCGGCTCGGCAGCGGCACATGCCGAGAACATCGACGCATGCAATTACGAAAGTCCCCGGAAAGGAACCTGCAATGTTCGCGCTCGTGAAATTCTTCCACCGTAGCCCCGTCCGCATGGCCGAGCTGGCCTGTGGTCTCCTGACGACGCTGTTGTTGCTGGGATCCCTCGATGCTCAAGCCCTTCCGCTGTTCGCCCGGCAGACCGGACAGAACTGCCTGTCGTGCCACGCCGGCGGCCAGTTCCCCGAACTCACGCCCTACGGGCGCATGTTCAAGATGACCGGCTACACCATCGGCGCCCGCACGGTGCCGATCTCGGTCATGGGCGTCGCCACCTACTCCAAGGTCGCCGACACCTCGAAGAGCGACGACCCGGCGGCCGACTTCCAGAAGAACGGTGCACCGCTGTTCGCGACCGGCAGTCTCTTCCTCGGCGGCAAGGTGACCGACAACATCGGCGCCTTCGCCCAGGTCACCTACGACAACTATGCCGGGCAAGCGGTCGGGGACAGCGGAAACAACGACGGCAGGTTCCAGGGCCACACCAACGCCGACAACATGGACTTCCGCTATGCCGATCACCTCATCGACGACAAGCGCGATTTCGTCTATGGCCTGAGCGTGAACAACAACCCGTCGGTCTCCGATCCGTGGAATACGGCGCCGGCCTGGATGCAATACGTGCCGGTGCCGTCGCCGACGAGCAGCCAGTTCATCGATGGCAACGCGCCGTTCGCGTCCTTCGGCTCCGGCGGCAACATCGCCGGCGTCAGCGCCTACATGTTCTGGAACAAGACGATCTACGCCGAACTGGGCACTTACCAGACGGCCAACCGCGGCCTGTCCTTCCTGAGCGCCGGCATCAACGATGCGAATACGACCAAGCTGCAGGGCAGCAACAACCCCTACTGGCGGCTGGCGTACTCCCATGAATGGGGAGCACACAACATCATGGTCGGCGCGACCGGCATGATCGCCCATATCTACGATCTGGGCAGCGACACCTCCGACCCCGGCAACCTTGGCCGCGTCAAGAATACGGGCCTCGACGCGCAGTACCAATACCTGCTCGATCCGCATACGATCACGGCACAGCTTTCGTACATGCGGCAGGTTCAGGATTACTCGCCGAACACGCTGCTGAACTTTGCGTCGCCTTTCGTCCTTGCCGATGGCCTGACTCCGGTAGCGGCCGCGAATCCCTCCGACACGACCAACGTCTTCCGCGCCAAGCTCGGCTATGTTTATCAGGCCAAGTACGGCGGCAGCGTCGCCTTCTTCAACAAGACCGGCACCGCGAACACGCTCAACCAGAGTTCCGGCTTCGATACCAACGGCCAAATCACATCCACCGATCCGCTGGGCACCGGCATCGCTTCGACTCGCGTCACCGGCAACCTCTCCGGCAACCCGGCGACCCGCGGCTTCACCTACGAAGCCTTCTGGATGCCGATACAGAACATTCGCATCGGCGCCCAATACACCGCCTACAGCAAGTTCAACGGCGCCACCGACAACTACGACGGCCTTGGCCGCAACGCCAGGGACAACAACACGCTCTTCCTTTACGTCTGGGGTGCGTACTGATCGACTCCTGAATCCCCGCTTGCACAACCAGCACTCGCGCTTCAAGTCGATTCCGCAGATTGGAGACTCAGCATGAACTACAAGCACATCTTCCTGGCCATGACCCTGGGTGCGATCGGCGCCGGCTGCTCGAACATCGAGCGCTCGCGCGACCTCGCCAACCCGGCGGTACCCGGCCATGTCCTGGCGGTGCAGGTCTGCGCCATTTGCCACGGCGTCGACGGCAATTCGACCTCCCCCGCCTTCCCGCGGCTCGCCGGACAACAAGCCGCCTACATCGTCAACCAGTTGAAGAACTTCCGCGCCCAGGGACGTTCCGATCCCGCCGGCTCCGAGTACATGTGGGGCTTGAGCCATCACCTGACCGACGCCCAGATCGACGACATCGCCGCCTACTATGCCAAGCAGAAAGTCGTCGCGCCCGACGTCCCCACCGATCCCAAGCTGATGGCAGCCGGCAAGGACATATTCGAGAACGGCGTTCCCGCCCAGAACGTGATCGCCTGCGCCGCCTGCCACGGGCCCAAGGGACAGGGCATCGAGGCCTTTCCGCGGATCGCCAACCAGCATGCCGACTATATCGTGAAGCAGCTCAACGTCTTCCAGATCAACCAAGGGCGCCCCGGAACGCCGATGGAGTTCATCGCGCATCCGCTCACCGGCGACAACAAGGACGCCGTCGCCGCCTACCTTCAGGACTTCCCGAACTGAGCCGGCTTGCTACCATCTACGCTATCGGAGGCTTCAATGAAGAAATATTTCGCGGCTTGCGCGTTGTCCCTGGTCTTGGCGGCGCCGGCGTTTTCGGCCGACACCTACACCATGGATCCGGAATACACGATCCCGACGTTCGAGGTCCAGCATCTCGGCTTCACGACCCAGCGCGGCCGCTTCGACAAGAGCGAAGGCAAGGTGATGCTGGACTTTGCGGCCAAGAAGGGCATGGTCGAGTTCACGGTGTTTACGAACTCGCTCGACATGGGATCGCAGGCCTGGACGATCCACGTCAGCAGCCCCGGCTTGTTCAACGTCGAACAATATCCGACCATGACTTTCAAGTCGCACGACCTGGTTTTTGAGGGTAACAAGGTCGTCGCCGCGAACGGCCAGTTCACGCTGCTCGGCGTGACCAAGCCGCTGACCGTCACGGTCGACCATTTCACCTGCGGCACCAATCCGACGAACAAGAAGCCGATGTGCGCCGGCAACATCACGGCCACCATCAAGCGTTCCGACTTCGGCATGACCAAGTACATCCCGACGGTCAGCGACGAGATCAAGATCAACGTTCCGGTGGAAGCCTACAAGGACTGAAGGCGATCGCGGCTGCGGGGTTTCCCCCACACGGTAGACGGCTCTCGTGAAACGACGCTTGGGACAAGTGACCGCGGCGCTGCTGCTGGCCGCGCCGGCGCTTGCCGCCGACAGCTATACGATGGATGCAGCCCATTGCATTCCCGAATTCGAGTTCACCCATCTGGGCATGACGACGCAAACCGGGCGTTTCGACAAGGCGCACGGAAAAGTCATTCTCGACCGCGAGGCGCACACGGGCAGCATCGATTTCGAGGTCGAAACGGCGTCGCTCAACATGGGCTTCGGCACTGAAACGCCCGACTCCCCGGGCTATCGCCTGCTCGAGGTGATGAAATTTCCGACCATACGCTTCAGATCGAACAATCTGTTCTTCGACGACCGCAATAACGTCATCGCCGCCGCGGGCAAGCTCACGCTGCTCGGCGTGACAAAGCCCGTGACCGTGTGGGTCAGCCGCTTCAAATGCGCGGTCAATCCGATGAACAAGAAGATGATGTGCGCGGCCAACATCACGGCGACGGTCAAGCGCTCCGAGTTCGGCATGCGCGAGTTCATCCCGGCGATCAGCGACGACGTCAAGATCAGCGTTCCCGTCGAAGCCTACAAGGACTGAGCGGACCGTCGCGGGCGCCGCAGGAGCCGCGCAGCGGCATGGTAGTATCCAACGCATGCTGCGTGGGACTGTCGCCCGGCGAGCCACGCCCGCCCTGGCCACCCTGGCGGCAGGGGCGCCGTGATCAAGGCCCGCGATTTTACCGATTCCCGAAATGACTCCAGAGCGCAATATCGCCACTTACGGCCAGGTCTTCACGCCGGCGCCCGTCGTCCTGCGCATGCTCGGACTGGTGCGCAATCGCGGCCGCATCCTCGAGCCGGCCTGCGGCGACGGCGCCTTCGTCGCCAGAATCCCGCCGCACTACCCTGAAGTCGTTGCCGTCGAACTCGACGCGGACCACTGCCCCGACGGCGCGCTCAACATGGATTTCTTCACCTATCCCGAGAGCGAGAAGTTCGCCACCATCATCGGCAACCCGCCCTACGTCAAGGCGCGCGACATCATGCCGGCGACGCGCCGGCATTTCACGACGCAGCTGCTCGACGGCCACGCCAACCTCTACCTGCACTTCATCGAGAAGTGCGTGCGCCACCTGCAGCCCGGCGGCGAGCTGGTCTTCATCACGCCGCGCGAATTCCTCAAGGCCACGGGCGCGGCGCGGCTCAATACCTGGCTGTTCGACCAGGGCACCATCACCGACTTCGAAGACCTCGGCGACGCCCGCATCTTCGCCGGCGTCGTGCCCAATTGCGCGATCTGGCGCTTCGAAAAAGGCGACATGAGCCACCGCCTGAAGGACGGCCGGCGCATGGTCGTGGCCGGCGGACAGATCCTGCTGACGCGCGGCATCTACAGCGTGCCGCTCAACAGCGTCTTCGCCGTCAAGGTCGGCGCCGTCTCGGGTGCCGACGAAATTTTCGCCAATGCCGAACTCGGCAACGCCGACTTCGTCTGCTCGAAGACCGCGCAGACCGGCGAGCTGCGGCGCATGATCTTCGACACCCCGCTGCCCTGGCTCGAGCAGCACAAGGAACGCCTGCTGGCGCGCCGCGTCGCCCGCTTCGACGAATCGAACTGGTGGAAGTGGGGCCGTCGCCACCATCTCGCCGACGCGCCGCGCATCTACGTGAACAACAAGACGCGCAACCCGCGGCCGTTCTTCACGCACGAGTGCACCCACTACGACGGCGCGGTGATGGCGCTGTTCCCGCACCGGCGGCTGGCGCCAGCGGAGCTTACGCGCCTGACCGCCATGCTCAACGACGTCGACTGGCGCGAGCTCGGCTTCGTCTGCGACGGCCGCTTCCTGTTCGCCCAGCGCAGCCTGGAAAATGCATTGCTGCCCGAAGATTTCGCCGCCTACGAAGTCGGCGGCTTGGTATAGAGTGACGAAGCTATGGTTCCCCATCTCACGACCGCACTGACCGGCCCGCTGCTGGCGCTGGAAAAACGCTTCCTCGACAACGACACGTCCATCGAGCAGTGGCTGCGCGGCTGGTGGCAGGAGCACACGCCGCCGTTCTACTGCTCGGTCGACTTGCGCAACGCCGGCTTCAAGCTGGCGCCGGTCGACACCAACCTCTTCCCCGGCGGCTTCAACAACCTCAATCCCGCCTTCCTGCCGCTGTGCGTGCAGGCGGCGATGACGGCCGTCGAGCGCGTCTGCCCGGAAGCGAAGAACCTGCTGCTGATCCCGGAAAACCATACGCGCAACCGCTTCTACCTGCAGAACGTCGCGCGGCTGGCCACCATCCTGCATTACACCGGCCTCAACGTGCGCGTCGGGTCGCTGCTGCCCGAAATCACGGCGCCGACGCGGCTGGAGCTGCCCGACGGCCAATCGCTCACGCTCGAGCCGGTCAAGCGCCTCGGCCCGGAAGGCCGGCGCCTCGGCATGGACGGCTTCGACCCTTGCGCGGTCCTGCTCAACAACGACCTGTCCGCCGGCGTGCCCGACGTGCTGAAGGATCTCCACGAGCAGTTCCTGATTCCACCTTTGCATGCCGGCTGGCATACGCGGCGCAAGTCGGCGCACTTTGCCGCCTACAAGGAAGTGGCCAACGCTTTCGCCGCGCATCTCGACGTCGACCCCTGGCTCATCAACCCCGAGTTCGGCGTCTGCGGCAAGATCAACTTCCACGAGCGCACCGGCGAAGAATGCCTGGCCGCCAACGTCGATACGCTGCTCACCCGCATCCGCGCCAAGTACAAGGAATACGGCATCGACGAGAAGCCGTTCGTCATCGTCAAGGCCGATGCCGGCACCTACGGCATGGGCATCATGACGGTGTACGACGCCAGCGAAGTGAAAAGCCTCAACCGCAAGCAGCGCAACAAGATGTCCGTCATCAAGGAAGGCGTGCCGGTGCACGAGGTGATGATCCAGGAAGGCGTGCCGACTTTCGAGACCGTCGATGAGGGCAGCGCCGAACCCGTCGTCTACATGATCGACCGCTACGTCGTCGGCGGCTTCTACCGCGTGAACACGGCGCGCGGCCGCGACGAGAACCTCAATGCGCCCGGCATGGAATTCAAGCCGCTCGCCTTCGAGACCGGCTGCCTGCTGCCCGACGCCTGCCAGGCGCCCGACGCGCCGCCCAACCGCTTCTATGCCTACGGCGTCGTCGCGCGCCTGGCCCTGCTGGCGGCGGCGCTGGAGCTGGAGCGCACGGCGCCGCCATGAAATTCGCCTTCATCGTCGATGCGCTCGACCACCTCAAGGCGTACAAGGACAGCAGCGTCGCCATGATGCGCGCCGCGGCCAGGCGCGGCCACCAATGCTGGACGATCCAGCGCGAGACGCTGGCCTGGCGCGACGGCGTCACGCGGGCGCGGGCGCTGCGCGTCGAGCCGCAGGACGGCGACGCCCCCTGGTATGTCGCCGGCGAGGAACGCAGCGCCCGGCTCGCTGAGTTCGACGCCGTGCTGATGCGCCAGGACCCGCCCTTCGACATCGAGTACATCGCCGCCACCTGGCTGCTGGAGCGCGCCGCCGCCGAAGGCGCGCGCATTTTCAACCTGCCGCGCGCGCTGCGCGACCACTCTGAAAAAGTGGCGATTGCCGAATTCCCGCAGCTCACCGCGACGACGCTGATCGCGCGCGCGGCGGCCGACCTTCACGCCTTCATCGATGAAGAGAAGGACTGCGTGCTCAAGCCGCTCGACGGCATGGGCGGCAGTTCCGTGTTTCGCGTGCACCACGACGACCCGAACCGCAACGTCATCGTCGAGACGCTCACCGCCGACGGTACGCGGACGATCATGGCGCAGCGCTTCTTGCCGGCGATCGCGCAGGGCGACAAGCGCATCCTGCTGATCGCCGGCGAGCCGGTGCCCTACGCGCTGGCGCGCATTCCCAAGGCCGGCGAAAGCCGCGGCAACCTCGCCGCCGGCGCCACCGGGCGCGCCCAGCCGCTCTCGAAGCGCGACCGCGAAATCGCCGCGGCGCTCGGCCCGCTGCTGTGGGCGCGCGGCCTGCTGCTGGTCGGCCTCGACGTCATCGGCGACTGCCTCACCGAGATCAACGTCACGAGCCCGACCTGTTTCGTCGAAATCGCGCAGCAGACGGGCTTCGACGTCGCCGGACGCTTCATCGACGCGCTGGAGGCGGCATGCGCCGCCTGATCCTGCTCGCCGCCCTGCTGCTCGCCGCCTGCCAACCCGCACCCAAGCTGCACACCGAGGAATCCTACGTCTTCGGCACGCGCGTCGAGGTGCTGGTGTGGGGCGCGCCCGAAGAGCAGGCCAAGCTCGCGGTCGGCGAAGTGCTGCGCGAATTCGACCGCCTGCATCGCACCTACCATGCCTGGCAGCCCTCGGAACTGACGGCGCTGAACGACGCCATCGCCGCCGGCCGCAGCATCGAGGTGGCGCCCGAACTCGCGCAACTGGTACGCGAATCGCAGACGCTCGCCGCGCGCGGCGACCACTTGTTCGATCCCGGCATCGGCGCCCTGGTGCAGCTCTGGGGCTTCCATGACGACAGCTTCAAGGCGCAGCTGCCCGACCCCGCGGCGCTGGCAAGGCTGGTCCAGGCGAAGCCCTCGATCGCCGACCTCACCATCGACGGCAACCGCATCGCCAGCGCGAACCCGGCGGTGGCGCTCGATTTCGGCGGCTACCTGAAAGGCGTCGCGCTCGACCGCGCCGCCGCCATCCTCAAGCGCCGCGGCGTCGCCAACGCGCTGATCAACATCGGCGGCAACGTCATGGCCCTCGGCTCGAAGGGCGGCACGCCCTGGCGCGTCGGCATCCAGAGCCCGCGCGCGCCGACGCCGCTGGCGACGCTCGACCTGCGGGACGGCGAAGCCGTCGGCACCTCGGGCGACTACCAGCGCTATTTCGAGCTGGACGGACGCCGCTACTGCCATTTGATCGACCCGCGCAGCGGCGCGCCCGCCCAGGGCACGCAAGCGGTGACGGTGCTGATCCCGCCGCAAGCCGACGCCGGCATGTGGTCCGACTGGTCGAGCAAGCCGATCTTCATCGCCGGCCCCGGCTGGCGCGCCATGGCGGCGCGGCTCGGCCTCAGCCATGTGCTGCGGGTCGATGCCGCCGGCAAAATAGAGATGACCGACGCCATGCGCGCCCGCCTCACGATGGCAGCGCCGCCATGAGCGATCCGGACATCGAGGATGCCGTCAAGCGGCTCGCCGGCTTCGCGGCGCTGCGGCGCCTGCGCCGCCTGGTCGACGCCGACCAGGCGCAGCAGGACGCGCAGGCGCGCTGGGCGGCGCGGCTGGCATGGGCCTTCGCGCTGGCCGCCGTGCTCGCGCTGGCCTGGCTCGCCTTCCGGTAGAATCGGCGGCTCGCGGAACATTCTCGATGATCGGCCTTTTCCTCGTCACCCACACCACCTACGGCGAATCCCTGATCCAGTGCGCCTGCCACGTGCTGAACCAGCGGCCGCCGCAAATCGCCCAACTCGGCATCGCCCTGCAGGACGATCCGCTCGACATCCTGCCGCTGGCGCGCCAGCTGCTCGGCATCGTCGACAGCGGCAAGGGCGTGCTGGTGATGACGGACGTCTATGGCGCGACGCCGGCCAACATCGCCCTGAAACTTCTCGAGCCGGGGCGCATCGAAGGCATCGCGGGCGTCAACCTGCCGATGCTGCTGCGCGCCCTGACCTACCGCGACAAGGACATGAACACGCTGCTGACGCGGGCCATCGCCGGCGGCCGCGACGGCGTCATCAACATGCTCACCCACTAGACCGACACTCGCCATGCCCAAAGCCGAAGCCGAAATCGTCAACAAGCTGGGGCTGCATGCGCGCGCCTCGGCCAAGCTCACCCAGCTGGCGGGGTCCTTCCCCTGCGAAGTCTGGATGGAGCGCAACGGCCGCCGCATCAATGCCAAAAGCATAATGGGCGTGATGATGCTGGCGGCCGGCAAGGGCACCAAGGTTACCGTCGATTGCGAAGGCGAACGCGCCGAAGAGGCGCTCGGCGCGCTGATCACCCTGATCGCCAACCGCTTCGGCGAAGCCGAATGACGCGCCGGGAGAGCGCGGCATGACCTTCTCGCTGCACGGCCTGGCGGTCTCATCGGGCATCGCCATCGGCCGCGCGCATCTCGTTTCGCATGCGACCCTGGAAGTCGCCCATTACCAGCTGCGCGAACGCGACATTCCGCGCGAAGTGGAGCGCTTCGAACAAGCTCTGGCGACGGTGAAGGCCGAGCTCGGCGCGCTGCGCAAGGATTCCGCCGCGCCGGGCTCGCCGTCCGAGCTGTCGGCCTTCGTCGACATCCACGCCATGATCCTCGACGACCCGCTGCTTGCCGAGGTGCCCAAGGAACTGATCGGCGCCCGCCGCTGCAACGCCGAATGGGCGCTGGTGCAGCAGATGGAGGAGCTCGTCGCGCAGTTCGACGAGATCGACGACAGCTACCTGCGCGAACGCAAGCACGACGTCGTGCAGGTCGTCGAGCGCATCCTCAAGGCGCTGATGGGCAAGCAGCGCAAGCTGCGGCGCGCCGGCGGCGACGAGCACCTGATCGTCGTCGCCCACGACCTCTCGCCCGCCGACACCATCCAGTTCAAGAGCCTCAAGATCGGCGGCTTCGTCACCGATCTCGGCGGCGCCACCTCCCATACCGCCATCGTCGCGCGCAGCCTCGCCATTCCCGCCGTCGTCGGCCTCCACCACGCGCGCCCGCTGATCCACGAAGACGACCTGCTGATCGTCGACGGCGCCCGCGGCGTGCTCATCGTCGAGCCCGATGCGCGCGTGCTGCAGGAATACCGGCTCAGGAAGAGCGAGCTGGAGCTCGAGCGCTCGAAGCTCAAGCGCCTGAAGTCGGCGCGCGCGGTGACGCTCGACGGCGTCGAGATTTCCCTGCAGGCGAACATCGAACTGCCGCAGGACATCGTGCAGGTGAAGGAAGTCGAGGCCGCCGGCATCGGCCTGTTCCGCACCGAGTACCTGTTCATGAACCGCGAGACGCTGCCGTCCGAAAACGAACAGTTCGAAGCTTATCGTTCGGTGGCGAAAGCGATGGCCGGCAAGCCGGTCACCATCCGCACCCTCGACATCGGCGCCGACAAGACTTCGCAGGCCTTGCGCGGCACCGAGCGGCAGGCGCCGAATCCGGCGCTGGGCCTGCGCGCCATCCGCTACTGCCTGGCCGAGCCGCAGATCTTCCTCACCCAGCTGCGCGCCATCCTGCGCGCCTCGCAATACGGCAAGGTGCGCCTGCTGGTGCCGATGCTCGCCCACGTCAAGGAAATCGAGCAGACGCTGATGATGATCTGGCTGGCCAAGGAACAGCTGCGCGTCGAGAAGGTCAAGTTCGACGAAGGCATCGAGGTCGGCGGCATGATCGAGATTCCCGCCGCCGCCCTGGCGCTGACGCCTTTCCTCAAGCGCCTGCATTTCCTCTCGATCGGTACCAACGACCTGATCCAATACACGCTGGCGATCGACCGCACCGACGAGGCGGTCGCCCATCTCTACGATCCCCTGCACCCGGCGGTACTGAAGCTGCTGGCGCAGACGATCCAGGCCGCCAACCGCGCCGAGACGCCGGTCGCCGTCTGCGGCGAAATGGCCGGCGATCCGCTGATGACGCGACTCCTGATCGGCATGGGTTTGCGCCAGTTCTCGATGCACCCGTCGCAGGTGCTCGAGGTCAAGCATCACGTCGTCATGGCCGACGCCGAGCAGCTAGCGCTGAAAGTGGGCCGCATCCTGCGGCTCGAAGAACCCGACAAGATTCGCGAGCTGGTCGAACGGCTCTAGCGCGACGGTCGCGTCGACGGCTCACGGCGCGGCGTTGTCGCCCTGCGGCCGCCGCCTGAATTTTCTTTCTCGGCGACCGCGCAATGTCGGGCCGCGGCCGCGATTGTGCGCCGCACTAAAGCGGTAGAATGACGGGCCGTCTTCCTGCAAGACCTGCGCCCATGTCTGCCCGCCTGCGCGAGATTCCCTACAACTACACGTCGTTCTCCGATCGCGAGATCGTCATCCGCCTGCTCGGTCCGCAGATGTGGGCGGTGCTCGACGAATTGCGCAGCCAGCGCGTCACCGGCCGCTCGGCGCGCATGCTCTACGAAGTGCTCGGCGACATCTGGGTGCTGCGGCGCAATCCCTATCTCGAAGACGACTTGCTGGGCAATCCGACCCGGCGCTCGGCGCTGATCGAGGCGCTGCGGCACCGCCTGAGCGAAATCGAAAAACGCCGCGGCGGCAATGAGGCCGTGGCGCAGCTGCTGGCGGCGGCGCGCCAGGCCGTCGCCGCATTCGAGCATTGGTTCGGCGCCACCGCCGAATTGCGGCGCCGCGTGCTGCGCGAACTCTCGCGCCATACGCGCCGCGACAACATCCGCTTCGACGGCCTCTCGCGCGTCTCGCACGTCACCGACGCCACCGACTGGCGCGTCGAATACCCGTTTGTCATATTAATGCCGGACACCGAGGAGGAAGTGGCGAAGCTGGTGCGCGGCTGCATCGCCCTCGGCCTCACCATCATCCCGCGCGGCGGCGGCACCGGCTACACCGGCGGCGCCGTGCCGCTGACGCCGCATGCCGCTGTCATCAACACGGAAAAGCTGATCGACCTGGGCGGCGTCGAGGAAGTCGCGCTGCCCGGTGTCGCCAGGCCCTACGCGACCATCCGCACCGGCGCCGGCGTCGTCACGCGCCGCGTCATGGATCGCGCCGACGACGCCGGCCTGGTGTTCGCCTGCGACCCGACCTCGGCCGACGCCTCCTGCATCGGCGGCAACATCGCCATGAACGCGGGCGGCAAGAAGGCCGTGCTGTGGGGCACCGCGCTCGACAACCTCGCCGCCTGGCGCATGGTGACGCCCGACGGCCACTGGCTGGAAGTCGAGCGCATCAATCACAACCTCGGCAAGATCCACGATCAGGAGACCGCCACTTTCCGCCTGAAGCGCCGCGACGACGCCGGCCGCCAGCTGGCGGAGGAATTCCTCTCGATTCCCGGACGCAGCTTCCGCAAGGAAGGGCTGGGCAAGGACGTCACCGACAAGTTCCTGGCGGGACTCCCCGGCGTGCAGAAGGAAGGCTGCGACGGCATCATCACCTCGGCGGTGTGGATCCTCCACAAGATGCCGCCGGTGGCGCGCACCGTCTGCCTCGAATTCTTCGGCCGCGTGGCGCTGGCCGTGCCGTCGATCGTCGAGATCACCGAGTACTTCAAGCCCGGCCGCGGCGGCGCCCAGTCGGGCGTCTTGCTGGCCGGCCTCGAGCACCTCGACGAGCGCTACGTGCGGGCCGTCGGCTACGCCACCAAGGCCAAGCGCCACGGCCGGCCCAAGATGGTGCTGATCGGCGACATCGTCGGCGACAACGAGACCGCCGTGATGCGCGCGGCGTCGGAAGTCGTGCGCATCGCCAATTCGCGCGGCGGCGAAGGCTTCATCGCCGTCTCGGCCGAGGCGCGCAAGAAATTCTGGCTCGACCGCGCCCGCACGGCGGCGATCTCGAAGCACACCAACGCCTTCAAGGTGAACGAGGACGTCGTCATTCCGCTGCCGCGCATGGGCGACTACTGCGACGGCATCGAGCGCTTCAACATCGAACTGTCGATCGCCAACAAGATCGAATTGTGCGACGCGCTGGCGGAGTTCCTGCGCGGCGAACTGCCGCTGCATCTCGACGACGCCACGCTCGACAAGAAGGAGATCATCGGCGACCGCGCCGGCCAGGCGCTGGACGCCGTGCATGAGGTGCGCGACCGCTGGCAGGCGCTGCTCGACAATCTCGACGCGCCGTGGCCGCCCCCGCCGCCCATCGGCCGCTGGCATCCGCGGCCGCCGCCCGGGCCTGCGCCCAGGAGCTGGCATCCGCTGCCGGTCAAGGCAGCCGTCGACACCGTGTTCCACAAGTTGCAGGACTACTCGGTGCGCGTGTCGTGGAAGGCGGAGCTCAAGCCGCTGCTGGAAACGATTTTCGACGGCAACGCCTTCCGCCCGGTGCTGGCGCGGATCGACGCCATCCACCAGGAAGTGCTGCGCGGCCGCCTCTTCGTCGCGCTGCACATGCACGCCGGCGACGGCAACGTGCACACCAACATCCCGGTCAACTCCGACCACTACCGCATGCTGCAGACGGCCTACCAGACCGTCGCGCGCATCATGCACCTGGCGAAGCGCCTCGGAGGCGTGATCTCAGGCGAGCACGGCATCGGCATCACCAAGCTCGAGTTCCTCAGCGAGGAGGAAATCCGCCCGTTCCGCGACTACAAGAATCGCGTCGATCCCGAAGGCCGCTTCAACAAGGGCAAGCTGATGCCCGAGGCCGACTTGCGTAACGCCTACACGCCGTCGTTCGCGCTGCTCGGCGTCGAGTCGCTGATCATGGAGCAGTCGGAGATCGGCAAGATCTCGAACATGGTCAAGGACTGCCTGCGCTGCGGCAAGTGCAAGCCGGTCTGCTCGACCCACGTGCCGCGCGCCAACCTGCTCTACAGCCCGAGGAACAAGATCCTCGGCACGGGCCTGCTGGTCGAGGCCTTCCTCTACGAGGAGCAGACGCGGCGCGGCGTCTCGCTGCAGCACTTCGACGAATTCAACGACGTCGCCGACCACTGCACGGTCTGCCACAAGTGCGCGAAGCCCTGCCCCGTCGACATCGACTTCGGCGACGTCTCGATCGCCATGCGCAATTTCCTGCGCAGCCAGGGCAAGAAGAAGACGCCGCCGGGCACCCGCGTGGCGATGACGTTCCTCACCGCCACCGATCCGGCGACCATCAAGCTGCTGCGCGCCGGCATCGTCAGCCTGAGCTACCGCGCGCAGCGCCTCGGCCACGCCGTCGCCAAGTCGCTGGGCCTGATCCAGGAAACCGTCAAGCATCCGCCGGCGACGCTGGGCCGCCCGGACGTCAAGGCGCAGCTCATCCACTTCCTCGCCAAGCCGCTGCCCGCGGGCGTGCCGAGCAAGACCAGCCGGGCGCTGCTCGACATCGAGGACGATGCGCTGATCCCGGTGATCCGCAATCCGCGCAAGGCCGGCGAGCTCAGCGACGAAGACCGCGACGCCGTCTTCTATTTCCCCGGCTGCGGCTCGGAGCGGCTGTTCTCGCAAGTCGGGCTGGCCACCCAGGCCATGCTCTTTGATCTGGGCACCACCACCGTGCTGCCGCCCGGCTATCTGTGCTGCGGCTACCCGCAGACGGCCGCCGGCAACGAAGACCTCGGACTGGCCATCACGACGCAGAACCGCGTGCTGTTCCATCGCGTCGCCAACACGCTCAACTACCTCGACATCAAGACGGTGCTGGTCTCCTGCGGCACCTGCATGGACCAGCTGCTGAAATACCAGTTCGAGAAGATCTTCCCCGGCTGCCGCCTGCTCGACATCCACGAGTACCTGCAGGAGAAGGGCGTGCATCTGGAAGGCATCACCGGCACGCGCTACATGTACCACGACCCCTGCCACACGCCGATCAAGAACTACAACCCGGTCAAGCTCGTGTCCGAACTCCTGGGCGGCAAGGTCGAGCTCTCCGACCGCTGCTGCGGCGAATCCGGCACGCTCGCGGTGACGCGCCCGGACGTGTCGACGCAAGTGCGCTTCCGCAAGCAGCAGGAAATCGAAGCCGACAGCGCCAAGCTGCGCGCCGACGGCTTCGCCGGCGACGTCAAGCTGCTGACTTCCTGCCCGAGCTGCCTGCAAGGCCTCGCGCGCTTCGAAGGCGACGCCGACGTCAAGGCCGACTATGTCGTCGTCGAAATGGCCAAGCACCTGCTCGGCAAGGACTGGCTGGCGAACTACGTGCAGGCGGCGAATGCCGGCGGCATTGAACGGGTGCTGCTCTGAGCCGCAAGACCGTCAGCGGTACCCTGCGCGCTGCGTTCCGGCTTGCCGCCTGATGCAGTCGGCCAAGCCGTAGGGATCGCCGGCGAGGAAGACGCACGCGGGGCGAGCGGCGACGGCGTGGACCTTGACGGGGTGCGCCGCGGCGCTCGGTTCGCCCGGTGCGGCCGCCATGGCCGCCGCTGCCGGCGTGGCGGCGCCGCTGCCGGCCGCCGCCGGCGCCGGTTGCGCCTTGGCGAGATCCGCCTTGAGGGCGGCAAGCTCGTCGCGCAGGGCTCGCGCCGACTTCGCCGAGGTTCGCGCCTGGTCTTCGAGCGCCGCCACGTCGCTGCGTAGGCCGAAGACCATCACCGTCGCGGCCGCGACGGCAAATAGCAGCAGCGCCAGCACCGCGGCAATGCCAAGCGGCGCGATAAGGTCGGCATGACCGCGGCGGGCGCGCGCGGCGGCGTCTGGGATCATGTTCATTCGCGACATGTCTCGTGGCGGAACCCCGGCTCGAGGGTCGAGCGAGCCGGCCTTTTGAAGCGGCGCATTCTATCCGAAGACCTGTGCCGCAGCGCTGCGGCAGCGGGCTTTCCACCTATAATCCTGCCTTCATCGCTCAGCACCGTCTCGACAAGAAGATGATCGGCTCTCGCCTGACGACGCAAATCCAGTTGGCCGCGGTGGCGCTGGTGGCCATTGCCGGCCTCACCCTGGTCTATATCCTCGACCGCCATCAGCGCGATACCGTCCTCACCCATTTCGACGCCGAGCTCGACGACGGCGTGCGCCTCAACGGCGTCCGCCTGGCCCAGACCGTCGATGTCCTGCGCCAGGATGCGCTGTTCCTCTCGCGCACGCCGCCGGTCGCCGGCATCGTGCGCGCCGCCCAGCACGGCGGCGTCGATCCGCGCGACGGCAACGCCCAGGCCGTCTGGAACCGGCGCCTGCAGGAAATCTTTTCGGCCTTCGCCGAAGCGCACCCGAACTACTTCCTGATCCGCTACATCGGCGTCGCCGACGGCGGGCGCGAACTGGTGCGCGTGGAGCGCCGCGACGGTGTGCTGGCGGTGGTGCCCGAAGCCGGGCTGCGACCGAAAGCGGAGCGCGAGTTCTTCGCCGCGACCACGGCCTTGAAGCCCGGCGAAATTTACCTGTCGGACTTCGGCTACGACCGCTTCGAGCGGGCGGCGGGCGCACCGCGCCTGCGCGTCCTGCGCGCCGCCACGCCGATCTTCGATCCGGCGGGAAAAATCTTCGGCCTGGTGATGCTGAACCTCGACGCCGGCCCCGTCCTCGATGCCATCAGTTCCGGCCTGCCGCCGGGCGTGGACGCCTACATCGCCGACCAGGAAGGCCATTACCTGGCGCACCCGGATGCCGCCCGCGCCTTCCGATTCGATGCGGCGAGCAGCATGGCGCGCGACTTCCCCGAACTGGCGATGACGTCCGCCGGCGACCACCAGGCGCTGGTCCCGGTCGGTGGGCCGAACGGCCGGCAATACGTCACGGCGCAGCGCGTTCGCTTCGATCCGCGGCGGCCGGACCGCTACGTCCAGCTGGCTTACGCGGTTTCGCAGCAAGCCATCGAAGGCGAAATCGCGCCGACGCGCTATCAGGCCGCCGGCGGCGGCATCCTGGCGGCTGGCAGCGTCGCCTTCCTGCTGCTGCTGCTGGTGCAGCGGCTGCTCTCGCCGCTGCACCGGATCACCACCGCCGCCGAAGCCATCGCCACCGGCGCCCGCGACGTCGCCCTGCCGGAGACGGGCCGCGGCGGCATCGGCGCGCTGGTCGAAGCCTTCCGCCACATGCTGGCCAGCATCGCGGCGCGGGAACACGACTACCAGCGTCTCACCAGCGAGCTCGAGGACCGCGTGCGCGAACGCACCGCCAAGCTGCGCCTGGCGGCCAGCGTCTTCGAGAACACCAGCGAAGGCGTCGTCGTCACCGACGAGACGGCACGCATCGTCTCCGTGAACGGCGCCTTTACCGAGATCACCGGCTATACGGCGGCGGAAGCCCTCGGCCAGAAGCCGAGCCTGCTGCGCTCGGACCACCAGGACGCCGAGTTCTACCACGCCATGTGGCGGCAGCTGCTCGACACCGGGCGCTGGCAGGGCGAAATCTGGAACCGCCGCAAGGGCGGCGCGGCCTACCTGGAATGGCTGACCATCAACCGCATTCCGGCCAGCGACGGCATTCCGGGCAGCTACGTGGCGGTCTTCAACGACGTCACCGAGCAGCGCCGCAAGGACGAACACATCCGCCACCTGGCGTTCCACGATCCGCTCACCGGCCTGCCCAACCGCGCCCTGCTGCAAGACCGCCTGCAGCATGCGATCGACCGCGCCAGCCGCGAAAAGACGCGCCTGGCGGTGATCTTCATCGACCTCGACCGCTTCAAGGGCATCAACGACACGCTCGGCCACGATGTCGGCGACATATTGCTGCAGGAGGTCGCCGGACGCATCAAGACGCACTTGCGCAGCATGGATACGGTGGCGCGCATGGGCGGCGACGAGTTCGTCGTCCTCTTCGAGGACCTCAGCGAACCCGAGCACTGCGCCTCGCTCGCCACCGACATCATCGCCGACGTGGCGCAGCCGCTCGACATCCAGGGCAATGACATAAGCATCGGCGCGTCGCTCGGCATCGCCTGCTTCCCGGAAGACGGCGACGACGCCCTGGCGCTGATGAAGCATGCGGATACGGCCATGTACGCCGCCAAGGCCGAAGGCCGCGGCACTTACCGCTTCTTCCGCGCCGACATGATGGAGCTGGCGTCCTTGCGCCTGCAGCTCGAAATCGAGCTGCGCCACGCCATCGCCAACGGCGAACTGGAACTCTATTACCAGCCCAAGGTGTGCGTCGATTCGGGCGCCAATTGCGGCGTCGAGGCGCTGGTGCGCTGGCACCATCCGGTGCGCGGCCTGGTGTCGCCGGCCGACTTCATCCCCGTCGCCGAGGAAAGCGACCTCATCATCGACATCGGCGACTGGGTCATCAACGAAGCCTGCCGCCAGTCGGCCGCCTGGCAGGCGCTCGGCTTGACGCCGACCATCGCGGTCAACGTCTCGGCCAAGCAGCTGCGGCAGAACACCCTGGTGGAGCGCATCGTCGCCACGGCCGAGCGCCACGGCATCCCGCCTTCGCGCCTCCAGGTCGAGGTCACCGAAAGCCTGGTCATGGCCGACCCCAAGCAGGCGTCGGCCTTGCTGCATCGCTTGCGGGAAATCGGCGTCACGGTGGCCATCGACGACTTCGGCACCGGCTATTCGAGCCTTTCCTACTTGCGGCGCCTGCCCATCGACGTCATCAAGATCGACCGGTCCTTCGTCATGAACGCCGACCGCGTCGAGGAGGACGCCCAGATCGTCCGCACCATCATTGCGCTGGCCCAGGCGCTGAAGATGACCGTCGTCGCCGAAGGCGTGGAAACCGAGGCGCAGGCCGCGTTGTTGCGTTCCCTCGGCTGCACCGCCGTGCAAGGCTATCTTTACGCCCGGCCGGGCCCGGCGGCGCAGGTGCCGGAATGGCTGCGGCGCTAGAAGCGCCCGGCGCCGCGGCAAGTCATGCTGCCCGCGCCACTTGAAGGTATGCTTACGCTATGAGCGATTGCGAACTCTGCGCGAGCCCCGGCGGTGAGATCGTCTGGCAGGACGATCGGTGTCGCGTCGTGCGGGTGGGCGGCGCGGAGGGGCTGGCGTTTCCCGGCTTTTGCCGCATCGTCTGGCGCGCCCACGTCGCCGAGATGACCCGTCTCGATAGCGCCGATCGACGCCACCTGATGAGCGTGGTGTTCGCCACCGAAGCGGCCTTGCGCGCATTGCTGCATCCCGACAAGATCAACCTCGCCAGCCTCGGCAACGTCGTGCCGCACCTGCACTGGCACGTCATTCCGCGCTGGCGCGACGACAGCCATTTCCCGGCGCCGGTCTGGGTCGACGCCAAACGTGCGGCACCGCCGCGGCAAGGCCCGGACAATGCGGCTCTCGCCGCGGCGATTGCCGAAATCCTGGGCGCGGAGGCGTCCGGCGCATGACGGCCCCCTCCGTTCCCGGCGCCGACCCGGCGCCGGCTTTCGCCACCGCCGCCGCCTGCCGCAGCTGGCTCGAGACGGCCCCGCTCACCGACGCGGGGCAGATGCTGGCGCTGTTCCTGCGCGAGCTGAAGGCGCTGAACCGGGCGACGCTCGCAGCGGCGGAGCGACTCGAGATTCTCGAACTGCTGCGCGGCCCGCTCTACGACGCCCAGGAAGAATTCAGCCGCAGGTTCGTCGGCAAGCCGCAGCCGCTGGCGGCGGCCGAACAGGCGGCATTCAGTGCCGCCAGCGCAGCCTGGCACGCGCTGGTGACCGGCTACATGCGCTGCGCCGAGGCCTGCTTCGCCAACGATGCGCGCATGAAGTCGAAGGCCGCCCTGGTGCTCCAGCGGGCGCTCGCCGCGCTCGTCGCCGAGCAGCTCGCAACGCACCGCGTCAGCCGCCAGCCGACGGCCGAGCACTGGCGCGTCCTCCACCAGCTCTATGCCGCGGCCGAACAGCTCGACGTCGCCGGCCACGACGTCGCGGACGTCGCGCGCCTGGGCAAGTCGCCGGGCAGCCCGCAGGCGGCCTATGCCGAGGCCTTGCTGCTCGCCGCTGCCAACCTGCACGAGCACGGCCAGCGCCAGATCGGCTGGGCGGCGCGCTGGACCCGGCGCTGGGCCGCCAAGATTCGCGTCCTCAAGGCAGCGCCGACGTCATCGCCGGCGCTGCCGCTGTGCGTCGATCTGGCGTCGGAGCTGCCGGCGGGCTACGCGCCGCTCGACACGCCGGGCGCGCGCTGGCTGGACACCACGGAATTGAGGCACAGCATCAAGAAGCGTTTGGCGCTGCTGGCGCAGGGCGAGGCGCCGGCCCGGCTCAACCTCGGCGAAGACTGCACGCAGCCGGCCTGCGAGCAGCTGCTGACGGCGCTCTACCAGCGCTGGTGCAAGGGCGCCGCCGGCCGCGGCCTGGAACGCCGGCCAGCCAGCGGGCCTTGCCGCCTCGTCGCCGGCGCCGAAGCGATCCACTACTACCTGTCGGGCCGCAAGCCCTTCAAGCAGGTGGCGCCGACCGACCTGCGGCTGTTGCGGCGCGAGCAGGAGGAAATCGCCACCTTCGGCCGCGTCGCCACCCATCGCGACGAGAATTTCAGCGCGCAATACGGCTTTGCCGTCGAGGTCTGGCAGGCGCTCGAGGACTGGCACATGATCGACGCTTCGGCCGCCGGCATGCGCATTGCGCGTCCGCTGGGGCAGAGCGGCGCGCGCATCGGCCATCGCCAGCTGATCGCGGTCAGTCCGCCCGACGCGCAGTCCTACTTGCTCGGCTGCGTGCGCTGGACGCTGGTGGCCGACACGCTGGAAGTCGGCCTGCAGTTCTTCCCCGGCCGGCCCGAACCGATCGCGCTGCGCGGCGCCGGCCTCGCCGCCGCCGGCGAGCAATACCGCCCGGGCTTCCTGCTGGCGGCGGTGCCGGCGATCCGGCAGGAAGCCAGCCTGGTGATGCCGGTCGGCACCTTCAAGCTCGGCCGCACGCTGGAAGTCTTCGCCGGGCAGCCGCGGCAGGTACGGCTGACGCGCCTGGTCGAGCGCGGCGCCGACTTCGAGCGCGCGACCTACGAGCCGGCTTGAGCGCCGGCCGCGCGGCGCGGCCTACGGCAGCGAGTTGCCGACCCGCCGGCCCGGAAACACGGCGATGAAGGTGCTGCCGCGGCCCGGCTCGCTGCGGATGTCCAGCCGCGCCTGGTGGCGTTCCAGCACATGCTTGACGATGGCCAGCCCGAGTCCGGTGCCGCCGGTATCGCGCGAGCGGCCGCGGTCGACGCGGTAGAAGCGTTCGGTGAGCCGCGGCAGATGCTGGGCGTCGATGCCGATGCCGCTGTCGCTGACGGTCAACACGGCGCCGACGGCGTTGGTGCGCCAGGAAAGTTCGATGCGCCCCTGCGCCGGCGTGTAGCGCACGGCGTTGCTGACCAGGTTGCCCAGCGCGCTGCGCAATTCCTTGTAGCTGCCCAGCAGCGTCGCCGGGCCGCTATTGTCGAGCGTGATGGCGTGGCGGCCGCCGGACAGCGCCACCGCTTCGCTGTGCACTTCGGCCAGCAGCCGCGGCATATCCACGGCTTCTTCCTGCGGCGGCGCATCCGTTTCCAGCGTCGCCAGCGTCAGCAGGTCCTCGATCAGGCGCTGCATGCGCTTGGCCTGGTCGCCCGCCATTTCGAGGAACTGGTGGATGTCCTCGGCGGGCAGCTCGGCGATGCCGTCGGCCGCGGTCTCGAGGAAGCCGGCCACCACCGTCAGCGGCGTGCGCAACTCGTGCGAGACGTTGGCGACGAAATCGCGGCGCATGGTTTCGAGTTTCTGGATCTGCGTCACGTCGCGCACCAGCAGCAGGCTGCGCCCGGCCGCGAACGGCGCCGACTGGATCTGCAGCGTCTGCCCGGGGCTGCGCGCGGACCGCAGCAGCAGCGAGCCGCTCGGGTGGTTCTGCACGAGGTAGGCGAGGAATTCCGGCTCGCGCAGGAAGTAGGTGATCGGCGTGCCGAGGTCGCGCGAGGAGTTGAGGTTGAGCGACAGCTCGGCGCGGGCGTTCATCCACTCGATGTTGCGATGGCCGTCGAGAATGACGACGCCGTCGGGCATGACTTCGGCCGCCTGGCGAAAACGGTCGAGCAGCTTGCCCAGTTCGTCGCGCTGTTCGGCGCCGAGGCGGGCGCGGTAGCGCAGCGCGTCGTAAGCCTCTTCCCACAGGCCCGAGGCCGACGGCGTCTCCGTGCCCACCGGCTGCTTGGCCCAGCGGATCAGCTCGCTGAGCCGCGACAGATGGCGCGCGACGAGATAGACGGCGATCATCAGCACCGCCGTCAGCGCGCCGGGCGCCTCGCCGAGCAGCCAGCCCAAGGCCGTCGCGGCGCCCAGCCAGAGGCTGGCGCGCAGCAGGTCGACGAGGGCGGAACTCACTGCTCCGCCGCCTCGGCGGAAAGGCGATAGCCGCTGCCGCGCACGGTCTGGATCAGCGCGTCGTGGCCCGTCGCTTCGAGGGCGGCGCGCAAGCGCCGGATATGCACGTCGACGGTCCGTTCCTCGACGAAGACATGGTCGCCCCAAACCTGGTCGAGCAGCTGGACGCGGCTGTGCACGCGCTCGGCATGGGCCATGAGGAAATGCAGCAGGCGGAATTCCGTCGGGCCGAGATTCACCGTGCGGCCGGCCGCCGTGACGCGGTGGGTGACGGGATCGAGCCGCAGGTCGCTGACTTCCAGGGCGTCTTCGGCCGCCTGCGGGCGCTGGCGGCGCAGCACGGCCTGGATGCGGGCGAGCAGTTCCTTCGGGCTGAACGGCTTGGTGACATAGTCGTCGGCGCCGGTGGTCAGGCCCTGCACCTTGTCGCTTTCTTCGCCGCGCGCCGTCAACATGATGATGGGCACGTTGCGGGTGCGGACGTCGCCGCGCAGGCGGCGCGCGAACTCGAGGCCGCTGATGCCGGGCAGCATCCAGTCGAGCAGGACCAGATCGGGCAAGACCTCATCGACGTGGCGGCGCGCGGTTTCGGCATCGAGGGCGGCGATGACCTCATGGCCGGCGCGCTTGAGATTGACGGCGATCAGCGCCTGGATGGCGGGTTCGTCCTCGACGACGAGAATTTTGGCTGACATGGGTATCCGTGCATTAAAGCGGTAGCGGCAGTCTATTGCGACGGGGTGACGCTTTTGTGACAGGTGGCGGGACGGCGCGACTGCGTTATGATAGTCGGCCTCACGCAACAAGGCATCATTCCCATGGCCGGCCTCGCTCACAACACCCCCATTCCCACCGAAATCAAGTTGCATCAGGCCTCGAAGCTGATGGAAGTCAGCTTCGACGACGGCAGCAACTTCAAGCTGCCCTACGAGTACCTGCGCGTCTATAGCCCGTCCGCCGAGGTGCGCGGCCACGGCCCGGGACAGGAGACGCTGCAGACCGGCAAGCGCGACGTCCTCATCAACACGGTGGAAGCCGTCGGCAACTATGCGATCAAGCCGACCTTCTCCGACGGTCACGATTCCGGCCTCTACTCCTGGGACACGCTCTACGACCTCGGCAGCCATTACGAGGAATACTGGCAGGGCTACCTGGCGCGCCTCGAGGCGGAAGGCGGCAGCCGCGACATCGACAGCACGACGCGGCCGCCCAAGTCCGGCGGCACTTGCGGCAAGCACTGATCCGCGCGTCCCCGAGTCGCAATCAATGGCCCTTCGCCGGGGCACATGCCCCACCGGGCGGCCTTTTGGAGGCATAGCATGAGCGAAACCCATTTCGGCTTCGAAACCGTCCCCGAGCACGAGAAAGCGCAGCGCGTGCGCGGCGTCTTCTCGTCGGTCGCCGGCAAGTACGACATCATGAACGACCTGATGTCCATGGGCCTGCATCGGCTCTGGAAGGCCTTCACCCTCCAGGTGTCCGGCGTGCGCGCCGGCGACCGCGTGCTCGACGTCGCCGGCGGCACGGCCGACCTCTCCTCGGCCTTCGCCAAGCGCGTCGGCGCCACCGGCGAAGTCTGGCTCACCGACATCAACAACGCCATGCTGACGCGCGGCCGCGACCGCCTGCTCGATGAAGGCGCGCTGATTCCGACGGCCCAGTGCGACGCCGAAAAGCTGCCCTTCCCCGCCGACTATTTCGACGTCGTCACCGTCGCCTTCGGCCTGCGCAACATGACGCACAAGGAAGTGGCGCTGGCCGAGATGCGGCGCGTGCTGCGCCCGGGTGGACGCCTGCTGGTGCTCGAGTTCTCCAAGGTCTGGGAGCCGCTGGCGCCCGCCTACGACCTCTATTCGTTCAAGCTGCTGCCCTGGCTGGGCGAGAAGATCGCCGCCGACGCCGACAGCTATCGCTATCTCGCCGAATCGATCCGCATGCATCCCGACCAGGAGACGCTGAAGGCCATGATGGAACAGGCCGGCCTGGAGCGGGTGGAATTCTTCAACCTCACCGCCGGCGTGGTCGCTCTGCACCGCGGCTACAAACTCTAGGCAACGCCCCCATGAAAAAGACCTTCGTCACCCTTTGCGCCGCCTTGATCGGCTTGGCCATGCTGAGCTTCGACGCGGACGCCCGGCGCCTCGGCGGTGGCAGTTCCTTCGGCATGCAGCGCAGCCCCACCGTCATGCGCCAGGCGGCGCCGACGGCACCCACCGCCGTGCCCGCCAAGCCGGCGCCCGCGGCGACGCCGCCAGCACCCGCGCCGCAGCCTTCCGGCCCGAGCCGCTGGCTCGGCCCGCTCGCCGGCATCGCCGCCGGCGTCGGCTTGGCCGCGCTGCTGTCGCATTTCGGCTTGGGCGAAGGCCTCGGCTCGATGCTCGTGATGCTGGCGCTGGTGTTCGGCGCGATCTTCGTTTTCCGCCTGCTCTTTGCCCGGCGCCAGCCCGCGACGCAATATGCCGGCGCCGGCGCGCCGGCCCGCTTCGAGCCGACGCTGGTCGCCGGCGGCGCTGCCGGCGAACCGCTCGGCGCGGTCACGGTGCCCGCCGATTTCGACGTCGACGGCTTCCTGCGCAATGCCAAGCTCAACTTCGTGCGCCTGCAAGCCGCCAACGACGCCGGCGACCTCGACGACATCCGCCAATTCACGACGCCCGAGGTTTTCGCGGAGATCAAGCTGCAGCTCGACGAGCGCGGCCGCGCCGCCCAGGCCACCGACGTCGTGCAACTGAATGCGGCGCTGCTCGACCTGGCGACGGAAGACAAGCGCCACGTCGCCAGCGTGCGCTTCCACGGCCTCATCCGCGAGGAAGCCGATGCCGCGCCCGCGAACTTCGATGAAGTCTGGCACCTGACGAAGCCCGTCGACGGCTCGTCCGGCTGGATGATCGCAGGGATTCAGCAACTGCAATGATCCGCGCGGTGGTCCTGGCCGGCTTGAACCATGTACTCGGCCAGTCGGCCTGGGCGCGCGACAGGCTCGCGCCTTTCGCCGGGCGGCACGCGCGCTTCGTCATGCCGCCCTGGCAACTCGGCGTCGCGATTTCCGCCGCCGGCCTGTTCGAGCCGGCCGCCGCCGACGCGCCGGACGTGACCATCACCCTGCCCGCCGAAACGCCCGCGCTCGCGCTGCAGGGCCAGGAACGCGTCATGCAGGCGGCCCGCGTCGAGGGCAGCGCCGAGTTCGCCACGGAACTCGCCTTCGTGCTGAAGAACCTGCGCTGGGACGCCGAGGAAGATTTGTCGCGGGCCGTCGGCGACATCGCCGCCCACCGCATCGCCGGCGGACTCGCCGCCTGCGCCGCTTGGGGGAAGCCGACCGCCGAGCGCTTCGCCGCGAGTCTCGTCGAGTACGCCACCGAGGAGCACCCGCTCCTCGTCCGCCGCGCGGACCACCAGGCCTTCGCCGCCGAGATCGCCAACTTGCGCGCCGACATCGAGCGCGCCGAGCGGCGCGTCGCTGCGCTGGCTCAGACCTCGCCGCCGCCCAGGGCCTTGTAAAGCTGCGCGGCGGCCGCCAGCAGGGCGCGGCGTGCCTGCACCGCGCCCTGCTGCGCCGTATACGATTCGCGCTGGGCGTCGAGCACGTCGAGATAGCTGGATATGCCAGCGCCATAACGGGCTTCGGCGAGCTTGAGCCGCTCGGACTGGACCTTGGCGGCGGCGTCGAGGGCCTTGAGCTGGTCGGCCAGCTTCTCGCGCGCCACCAGCAGGTCGGCAACTTCGCGGAACGCCTGCTGGATGGTCTTCTCATAGTCGGCGACGGCGATGACTTTGCGGGCTTCGGCGACGTCGACGTTCGCCGCCGTGCGGCCGGCGTCGAACAGCGGCAAGGACAACGCCGGCTGGAAAGCCCAGGCGCGGCTGCCGGCGGCGAAAAGGCCGGACAGCGCGCTGCTCGCCGTGCCCAGGGTGGCGGTCAGCAAGATCTTCGGCAGGAAGGCGGCCCGCGCTGCGCCGATGTTGGCGTGGGCGGCGATGAGCCGCTGTTCGGCGGCCAGCACGTCGGGCCGCGCCAGCAGCACCGCCGACGGCAGGCCGGGGTCGAGGTCGGCGACGAGGCCCTGCTCGGCCAGCGGCCGGGCCGGCGGCAGCGCGTCCGGCAGCGTACCGACCAAGAGGGCAAGGGCATTGTCGGCCGCGGAGCGCTGACGTTCGAGGCTGGCGAGATCGGCACGCGCCGACTCATAGGCACCGTCGGCCGCAAGGAAGTCGAGGTCGGAGGCCAAGCCCGCTTCGCGGCGCTTGTCGATGAGGTGGCGGGTATCCCCGCGGCTGGTCACGGTGGCGCGCGCCAGTGCCGTGCGCTCATCGAGCTCGACGAGCGCCAGATAGCCGTTGGCGACGTCGGCGATCAGCGAAAGCCGGAAGGCGCGACGAGCTTCCTCGCTGGCGAGGTAGCTCGCCTGGGCCGCGGCGCTGAGGCTCTTGACGCGGCCCCAGAAGTCGACTTCGAAGGCGGTCATCGAGAAGTCGACGTCGTAGCGCTGGGCGTTCATCGGCTGCCCGCTCAGCGAAATGTCGGCCGGCGTCAGCGAAGCGTTGCGGCTGCCCGTCAGGTTGACGCTGGGGAAGCGGTCGGCGCGCGCGACGCCGAACAGCGCGCGCGCTTCCTCGACGCGGCCGACGGCGATGCGCATGTCATAGTTGTGGTCGAGGGCAGCGGCGATCAGGGCTTGCAGGCGCGGATCGGGAAAGAAAGTCCGCCAGGCGGTGGTGGCGGCCGGGCGCGCGCCGGCGGCGGCGGGCGCGGCCCACTGGTCCGGCAGCGACGGCGCCGCCCGCTGATAATCCGGCATCATCGAGCAGCCGGCGAGTGCGGCCGCCAGCGCCAGCAGGGGAAGGTGCTTACTCATGGCTGTGCTCCTCCGGGCTATCGACATGATGGCGCCGATGGCCGGGGAACCAGCGGCTGACGACGACGAAGAATACGGGCACCAGAAAGATCGCCAGGAAGGTGGCGGCGATCATGCCGCCCATGACGCCGGTGCCGATGGCGTGACGGCTCTGCGCGCCGGCGCCGGCGGAAATCGCCAGCGGCAGGACGCCGAGGATGAAGGCGAACGAGGTCATCAGGATCGGCCGGAAACGCAGACGACAGGCTTCCAGCGTCGCCTCGACGAGGTCCATGCCTTCTTCGTGCAGCGTCTTGGCAAACTCGATGATCAGGATGGCGTTCTTCGAGGACAGGCCGATGATGGCGATGAGGCCGACCTTGAAGAAGACGTCGTTGGGCAGCCCGCGCAACGTCACGGCCAGCAGGGCGCCGAGTACGCCCAGCGGCACGACCAGGATCACGGCGAAGGGGATCGACCAGCTCTCGTAGAGTGCCGCCAGGGCGAGGAAGACGACGAGCAGCGAGAGGCCGAACAGGAACGGCGCCTGCGAGCCCGAAATGCGTTCCTCGAACGACGTTCCCGACCACTCGAAGCCCAGGCCCGTCGGCAACTGGGCGGCAAGGCTTTCCATCGCCGCCATGGCCTCGCCGGTGCTGCGGCCCGGCGCCGGACCGCCCGAGATCTGGAAGGACGGCAAGCCGTTGTAGCGGTCGAGCTTGGGCAGGCCGACGATCCAGCGCGGCGCGGTGATCTCCGCCAGGGGCACCATCTCGCCGCGCATGTTCTTCACCGGCAGGCGCAGGATGTCCTCCGGCCGCGAGCGCAGATCGGCGTCGGCCTGCATCTGGACGCGCAGGATGCGGCCCTGGCGGACGAAGTCGTTGACGTAGGCGACGCCGAGCGCCGATTGCAGGGTGTCATTGAGGCTGGCCATGTCGATGGACAGGGCTTCGGCCTTGGCCTGGTCGATGTCGAGCAGCAGTTGCGGCGCCGGCTCCTGGCCCTGGGGGCGCACGCCCGCCAGCATCGGGTCCTTCGCCGCCAGGCCAAGGAGCTGATTGCGCGCCTCCAGCAGCTTGCCGCGGCCGAGGCCGGCACGATCCTGCAAACGGAAGTCGAAGCCGCCGATGGCGCCCAGTTCCGGGATGGGCGGCACGTTGGTGGCGAAGATGAAGGCCTGCTTGATGCCGAAAAGGGCCATGTTGGCGCGGCGGATCACGGCGCCGGCAATGCTGTCGGCATTCTTGCGCGCGTCCCAGTCCTTCAGGCGGACGAAGGCGAGCGCGGCGTTCTGGCCTCGGCCGAAGAAGGAGAAGCCGACGACGCCGATGACGTGGTCCACTTCCGGCTGCTTGAGATAGTACTGCTCGACCTGCTTCACCACGTTCAGGGTGCGTTCCTGGGTGGCGCCCGGCGGCAGCTGCATGACGCTGATGAAGTAGCCCTGATCCTCCTCGGGCAGGAAGCTGCCGGGCAGGTGGGCGAACAGCCAGCCGACGCCGACCAGGATGGCTGCATAGACCGCCAGCCAGCGGCCGGTTCGGCCGAGCAGGCGCGCGACGGTGTTGCGGTAGCCGACGCTGGTGCGGCGGAAATTGCGGTTGAACCAGCCGAAGAAGCCCGTGGTGGGCAGCACTTCCTTGCCCGGCACATGCTTGAGCACCGTGGCGCACATCGCCGGCGTCAGGGTCAGGGCCATCAGGGCCGAGAAGGCCATGGTCAGCACCAGGGTGACGGCGAACTGGCGGTAGATGACGCCGACGGAGCCGCCGAAAAATGCCATCGGAATAAATACCGCCATCAGCACGAGGGTGATGCCGACGATGGCGGCGAAGATCTGCCCCATCGCCTTGCGCGTCGCCTCCCGCGGCGCCAGGCCCTCCTCGGTCATGATGCGCTCGACGTTCTCGACGACGACGATGGCGTCGTCCACGACGATGCCGATGGCCAGCACCATGGCGAACATGGTCAGGACATTGATCGAGTAGCCGAAGACGTAGAGGCCGGTCAGCGCGCCCATCAAGGCCACCGGCACGACCACGGCCGGGATGAGGGTGGCGCGGAAATTCTCCAGGAAGAGGTACATCACCAGGAAAACCAGGACCATGGCCTCAAGCAGGGTGTACAGCACTTCGGTGATGGAAATGTCCACGAAGCGCGACGTGTCGTATGGCACCGTCCAGGCGACGCCCTTGGGGAAATACGGCGACAGCTCGGCCATCTTCGCCTTCACCGCCTTGGCGACGTCCAGGGCGTTGCCGCCGGGCGCCACGCGCACGGCGATGGCGGCCGCCGGTTGGCCGTCGAGGCGGGCGAAGATGTTGTAGTCCTGGGCACCCAGTTCGACGCGGGCGATGTCCTTGACGCGCACCGTCGAGCCGTCGGGCTTGGCGCGGACGATGACGTTGCCGAACTCCTCGGGCGTCGACAGGCGGCCCTTGGTGACGATCACGGCGTTGAACTGCTGGCCTTTCGAAGCCGGCGCCTGGCCCAGCTCGCCGGTCGCCAGCTGCACGTTCTGGGCGCGCAGGGCGTTGGCCACGTCGGAAGGCGCCAAGTTGTAGGCATTCAGCTTGTCCGGCTTCAGCCATATGCGCATGGAATATTCGGTGCCGAACAGGATGGCTTCGCCGACGTCGGGGACGCGCAGGATCTGGTTCAGCACGTTGGCGGCGGCAAAGCTGCCCAGGTCGATGTTGCTCATGCTCTTGTCCGGCGAGTAGAACATGATGAACATCAGGTAGTTGCGCTGCGGCTTGGTGACGGGAACGCCCAGGCGCCGGACCTCTTCGGGGAGGCGGGCTTCGACGCGCTTGTAGCGGTTCTGCGCTTCGACGGAAGCGACGTCGATATCGGTGCCGGGCTTGAAGGTCAGGGTGAGCGTGCCGGTGCCCAACTCCGAGGAGGCTTCCATGTAGAGCAAGTGCTCGATGCCGTTCATCTCCTGCTCGATGAGCGACGTCACGGTATCCTCGATGACCTGGGCCGAGGCGCCGGGATAGGTGATGTTGAAGGCGATCGATGGCGCCGCCACGGAAGGATAGGCGGATACCGGCAGCTTCTTCAGCGCCAGGGCGCCGGCCAGGACGATGATGATGGCGATCACCCAGGCGAAGATCGGCCGGTCGATGAAGAATTTCGCGAGCATGGTTTAGTTGCCCTGCTGCGCTACGCGCGCCGGAGCGGGCGCCGCGGCCGGCACGCTGTTCGCCTGCACCGGCTTCACGGGCGAGCCGGGACGCGCTTTTTGCAGGCCGTCGACGATCACCTGTTCGCCGCCCTTCAGTCCTTCCGCGACGATGAAGTCGCCGCCGCTCATGGCGCCCAGCTTGACCGGCTGGGGCATCGCCTTGCCGTCCTTGTCCACGACCATGACGAACTGGCCCTGAGGACTCATCTGCACGGCCTTCTGCGGCACGGCGATGGCGCCCTCGGCCACCGATTCTGGAAAGCGGATGCGCACGAACATGCCCGGCAGCAGCTCCCGTTTCGGGTTCGGAATCTCGGCCCGCATCAGCACCGAACCGGTATTCGGATCCACCGCCAGATCCGAAAACAAGAGCTTCCCTTGACGCGCATAGACGCTGCCGTCTTCCAGGATGACATCGACGCGCGTCTCGGCGGACTTCTTCAGCCGGCCGTCTCTGACCGCCTGGCGCAGGCGCAGGAGGTCCGTGTTGCTCTCGGTGAAGTTGGCGTAGATGGGATCGATCTGCTCGATCGTGGCCAGCGGCGTCACTTCGCCCTGGCCCACCAGGGCGCCTTCGGTCACCAGGGCGCGGCCGATGCGGCCGGAAATCGGCGCCAGAACGTTGGCATTCTCGAGGTCGAGCTTGGCCTTCGCCAGCGCAGCCTCGGCCTGCTTCAGCTGGGCACCGGCCTGGTCGAACTCCTGCTGGCTGACGGCCTTGATGCCCAGCAGCGGCTTGTAGCGCTCGACGGTCAATTTGGCGACGGCGACATTGGCTTCCGCCGAGTCGACGTTGGCCTTATAGGTGCGTGAATCGATCAGGAACAGGCTCTTGCCGGCGGTGATATCGCTGCCTTCCTCGAACAGGCGCTTCTCGACCACGCCGTCGACGCGAGCCCTTACTTGCGCGGTGCGCACCGCCTGCAGGCGACCCGGCAAGTCCTGGGTGAGCGTGGCGCTGGCGGCCTTGACTGTGACGACGTCGACTTCGGGTGGCGGCGGAGCACCGGCCCCCGGAGCCGGGACGGCGGGCTTGCCGCCATCGCCGCAGGCAGCCAGCAGCAAGGTGGCCAGGAGCATGACGGGCAGGTGATTCATCGGTCTATCCTTTCGGGAGCGAAGGCCAGGAGGAAACAATCAACGATATGGGCGAGGCGTTGCGCTTCGGCTTCCGCCGCCAGGCCGGGCTGGCCGCACAGGCGGCCGGTGCGTTCGACGCCGCCCAGCATGCCGAGGAGCATCTGGGCGGCGAACATCGGGTCGTCGCGGCGCACGGCGCCTTTTTGCATCGCGCGCTCGAGAAATTCGGCGAGGCGGCGTGCGGTCTGGGCCGGGCCGTTGTCGTAAAACGCGCGCGCCAAAGCCGGAAAGCGGCCGACTTCGGCGATCAGCGCGCGAAACGCAGCCAAACCTTCATCGCCGAGAAGCTTGACGCGAAATAAGGCACCAAAGCGGAGCAGGGACTCACGTACGTCACTGACGTCGCCGTCGAGCGGGACGAGAATCGAGGCCGTGCAACGCCGTGCCACTTCGCCGAAGAGCACGTCCTTGCTGGGGAAATGGTTGTAGAGCGTCTGCTTCGCCACGCCGGCCTTGGCGGCGATGCGATCGACGCTGGCGTGATAGCCCTCTTCCATGAAGACGTCCGTCGCCGCATCGAGGAGGCGCTGGCGACTGTCGGCGTGAGGAATCTCGGAGGGCGGCTTCACCGGGCGCTCAATTGTGGACTGGACTGTCCAGTCTAACAGGAGATGGAGAAAAAGGCGGCTGCGCCGCCTTTTCCGTTGACACGATTAATGGCTTTTCTTGCGCAAGCGCTGAATCGCCGCAAGTTGAGCCACTGCTTCGGCAAGTTCGGCCTGAGCGCGCGCGTAGTCCATTTCCGAACTGCGATTGCCCATGGCCTCCTCGGCCTTTTTCTTGGCATCCAGGGCCTTGGCCTCGTCGAGGTCGTGGCCGCGAATCGCCGTATCGGCAAGCACGGTCACCAATCCCGGCTGGACTTCGAGAATGCCGCCGGCGACGAAGATCAGCTCTTCGCGCTCCTGGCCCTGCAGCTTGAGACGCACGGCGCCCGGCTTGATGCGCGTCATCAGCGGCATGTGGCCCGGGAAAATCCCCAACTCGCCGACCTCGCCGGGCAGGACGACAAACTCCGCCAGCCCGGAGAAGATCGACTCCTCCGCGCTGACCACGTCCACATGTACGGTAAGTGCCATGTTAGGCATCCTTGTCGTGGGTTACTGGAGAGTCTTGGCCTTCTCGAAGGCCTCTTCGATGCCGCCGACCATGTAGAACGCCTGCTCGGGCAGCTGGTCGCACTCGCCTTCGGCGATCATGCGGAAGCCCTTGATGGTGTCCTTGAGCGTCACGTACTTGCCCGGCGTGCCGGTGAACACTTCGGCCACCGAGAAAGGCTGCGACAGGAAGCGCTGGATCTTGCGGGCGCGGGAGACGGTGAGCTTGTCTTCCGGTGCCAGCTCGTCCATGCCCAGGATCGCGATGATGTCGCGCAGTTCCTTGTAGCGCTGCAGCGTCGCCTGCACCTTGCGGGTGGTCTCGTAGTGCTCTTCGCCGATGACGTGCGGGTCGACCTGGCGCGAGGTGGAGTCGAGCGGATCGACCGCCGGGTAGATGCCCAGCGAAGCGATGTCGCGCGACAGCACCACCGTGGCGTCCAGGTGGCCGAAGGTCGTCGCCGGCGACGGGTCGGTCAAGTCGTCCGCCGGCACATACACGGCCTGGATCGAGGTGATCGAGCCGACGCGCGTGGAGGTGATGCGCTCCTGCAGACGGCCCATTTCCTCGGCCAGCGTCGGCTGGTAGCCCACGGCGGACGGCATGCGGCCGAGCAGCGCGGACACTTCGGTACCGGCCAGCGTGTAGCGGTAGATGTTGTCGACGAAGAAGAGGATGTCGCGGCCTTCGTCGCGGAAGGCTTCGGCCATGGTCAGGCCGGTCAGCGCCACGCGCAGACGGTTGCCCGGGGGTTCGTTCATCTGGCCGAACACCATGCCGACCTTGTCGAGAACGTTGGAGTCCTTCATCTCGTGGTAGAAGTCGTTGCCTTCGCGGGTCCGCTCGCCGACGCCGGCGAACACCGACAAACCCGCGTGCTGCTTGGCGATATTGTTGATGAGCTCCATCATGTTCACGGTCTTGCCGACGCCGGCGCCGCCGAACAGGCCGACCTTGCCGCCCTTGGCGAACGGGCAGATCAGGTCGATAACCTTGATGCCGGTTTCGAGCAGTTCCGTCGCAGGCGACAGTTCATCGAACTTCGGCGCGTACTGGTGAATGGCGCGGCGGTCTTCGGTGCCGATGGGGCCGGCTTCGTCGATCGGGCGGCCCAGCACGTCCATGATGCGGCCCAGCGTGGCGTGGCCGACCGGCACCCTGATGCCGGCGCCGGTGCTCTTGACGCTCATGCCGCGGCGCAGGCCGTCGGAAGAGCCCATCGCGATAGTGCGCACGACGCCGTCGCCGAGCTGCTGCTGAACTTCGAAGGTCAGGCCGGCTTCGGCGTTGCCGACATCGGCGTCGTCAAGAAGAAGGGCGTCATAGACCTTCGGCATGCTGTCGCGGGGGAACTGAATGTCCACCACAGCGCCGATGCACTGGACGATGTTTCCGTTGCTCATGGTCGTTTCCTTGTAACTTAGACAGCGGCAGCGCCGCCGACGATTTCAGAAATTTCTTTGGTGATCGACGCCTGGCGCGCCTTGTTGTAGATCAGCTGCAGTTCCTTGATGACGTTGCCGGCGTTGTCGGTCGCGGACTTCATCGCCACCATGCGCGCCGACTGCTCGGAGGCCATGTTCTCGGCCACCGCCTGGTAGATCAGGGCTTCGACATAGCGCACCAGCATCTCTTCGACCACCACCTTGGCTTCGGGCTCGTACAGATAGTCCCAGTGGCCTTCGGGAGTGCCGAGGCGCTCGCCGGTCAGAGGCAACAGCTGCTCGATCTGCGGCTCCTGCTTCATGGTGTTCACGAACGTCGTGTAGCCGAGATAGACGGCGTCGATCTCGTTCTTCTCGAAGGCGTCGATCATCACCTTGATCGGGCCGATCAGCTTTTCCAGATGCGGCGTATCGCCGAGGTGTCCGACCTGCGACACCACCTTGGCGCCCAGGCGCTGCATGAAGCCGAGGCCCTTGTTGCCGATGCAGGTGACGCGGATCTCTTCGACGCCGTTCTTTTCCCACGCGCGCATCTCGTTCATCGCCAGACGCAGGACGTTGGTGTTGAGGCCGCCGCACAAGCCCTTGTCCGTCGTGACGACGATCAGGCCGATGCGCTTGACGCTGTCCACCTTCGTCAGGAAGGGGTGACGGAACTCGGTATTGTTGGCCTGGGACAGATTCGCCGCCAGGCGCCGGATCTTCTCCGAGTAGGGTCGGGCCGCGCGCATCCGCTCCTGCGCCTTGCGCATTTTGGACGCGGCGACCATCTCCATCGCCTTGGTGATCTTCTTCGTGTTCTGGACCGATTTGATCTTGGTCCGGATTTCTTTACCGCCTGCCATGACGCTCTCCTAGACGATCGCGATCAAGCCCAGTTCTTCTTGAACTCGGCCACGGCCGCGTTGAGCGCGGCTTCGCCATCCTTGTCCAGGTCCTTGGTGGTTTCGATCTTGCTCATCAGGTCGGCGTGCTTCTGCTTCATGTTCTGATGCAGCGCAGCCTCGAAGGGCAGGATCTTGCCGACGTCGAGATCGTCGAAGTAGCCGCCGCTGACGGCGAACAGCGAAACGGCCATTTCCGCCACCGACAACGGCGCGTACTGGGCCTGCTTCATCAGTTCGGTAACGCGGCGGCCGCGCTCGAGCTGCTTGCGCGTGGCGTCGTCGAGGTCGGAAGCGAACTGGGCGAAGGCCGCGAGTTCGCGGTACTGCGCCAGCGCCAGACGGACGCCGCCGCCGAGCTTCTTGATGACCTTGGTCTGGGCGGCACCACCGACGCGCGACACCGAGATACCGGCGTTGATGGCGGGACGGATACCGGCGTTGAACAAGTCGGTCTCGAGGAAGATCTGGCCGTCGGTAATCGAGATCACGTTGGTCGGCACGAAGGCGGAGACGTCGCCGGCCGCGGTTTCGATCACCGGCAGCGCGGTCAGCGAACCGGTCTTGCCTTTCACTTCGCCATTGGTGAACTTCTCGACCCATTCCTCGGAGACGCGCGCGGCGCGCTCGAGCAGACGCGAGTGCAGGTAGAAGACGTCGCCCGGATAGGCTTCGCGGCCCGGCGGACGGCGCAGCAGCAGGGAGATCTGGCGATAGGCCCAGGCCTGCTTGGTCAAGTCGTCGTAAATGATCAGGGCGTCCTGGCCGCGGTCGCGGAAGTATTCGCCCATCGTGCAGCCGGAGTACGGCGCGATGAACTGCAGGGCGGCCGCTTCGGAAGCGGTGGAGGCGACGATGATGGTGTATTCCATCGCGCCGTGCTCTTCGAGCTTGCGCAGCACGTTGGCGACGGTCGAGGCTTTCTGACCGATGGCAACGTAGATGCAGATCATGTTCTGACCCTTTTGGTTGATGATCGCATCAACCGCAACGGCCGTCTTGCCGGTCTGACGGTCGCCGATGATCAGCTCGCGCTGGCCGCGGCCGATCGGCACCATGGAGTCGATCGACTTGAGGCCGGTCTGCACCGGCTGCGACACCGACTTGCGCCAGATCACGCCCGGCGCGACCTTCTCGATCTTGTCGGTCAGCTTGGCGTTGATCGGGCCCTTGCCGTCGATCGGCTGGCCCAGCGAGTTCACCACACGGCCGAGCAGTTCGGGGCCGACCGGCACTTCGAGAATGCGGCCGGTGGTCTTGACGATGTCGCCTTCGGTGATGTGCTCGTATTCGCCGAGAACCACGGCGCCGACGGAGTCGCGCTCGAGGTTCAGGGCCATGCCGAACGTGTTGCCGGGGAACTCCAGCATTTCGCCCTGCATGACGCCGGCGAGGCCGTGCACGCGGCAGATGCCGTCGGTCACGGAAACCACCGTGCCTTGCGTGCGCAGATCGGTACCGGTCTGAAGATTTTGGATCTTGGACTTGATCAGTTCACTGATTTCGGATGGGTTGAGCTGCATGTAAAGCTCCTTAATTCCTGAGGGCCGTGGCCATAGCCTCGAGCTTGCCGCGCACCGAGACATCGAGCATCTGGTCGCCGACGACGACCTTGACGCCGCCGATCAGCTCGGGATCGACCTTGATCTCGAGACTCAGCTTGGATTTGAAATGGGCTTCGAGCGTCGGCAGCAAGTCGCGGCTTTGCTTGTCGTCGAGCGAAAAGGCGCTATAGACGACGGCGTCCTTGACGCCCTCCTCCGTGCTTTTCAGATTCTCGAAGAAATCGGCGATGGCCGGCAGCACGGACAGACGGTCGTTGGCGGCGAGCACCTGGATGAAGCTGGCCAGTTCGCCATCGACGCCACTGCCGAGCAGCGACGTGACGATGTCCGCCTTCTGCGCGGCGGTCGGCCCCGGATTGGCGATGCAGGCACTGACGTCGGCATTCTGGACGTAGGCCGCGAGCGAAGCCAAATGCCCGGACCAAACCCCCAGCGCGCCTTTTTCCTTGGCGAGGCGGAACACCGCCTCGGCATAGGGACGCGCAATGGTGACGAGTTCGGCCATGACCTTAGAGTTCCTGCTTCAGCGCTGCCAGCATGTCGGCATGGGCGCTGGCATTGACTTCGCGACGCAGTATCTTTTCGGCACCGGCCACGGCCAATTCGGCGACGCGCTCGCGCAGGGCGGAGCGGGCACGCTCGGCTTCCTGTTCCAGCTCGGCCAGCTTGGCGTTGTAGACCTTTTCGGCCTCGAGCTTGGCGGCTTCCTTGGCCTCTTCGATGGTGCGACGGGCCTGCTTGTCAGCCTCGGCGGCGATGACATTGGCTCGATCCTTGGCTTCGCGCAGCGCCTCGGCGGAACGCTTGGCGGCGAGTTCGAGATCGTGCTTGCCGCGCTCGGCGGCGGCGAGGCCGTCGGCGATTTGCTGTTGGCGGTCGGCCATCGCTTTTTGCAGCGGCGGCCAGATGAACTTCATCGTGATCCAGATGAAGATGGCGAACCATATCATCTGGCCGATGAGGGTTGCGTTGATGCTCACGCTAACCTCCTGGGTAAGTTTTCAGGGGCTCGCCGGCTTAGTGAGGCTGGACGAGAGCGATGAACGGATTGGCGAACAGCAGGAACAGGGCGATACCGACGCCGATCATGGTCACGGCGTCGAGCAGACCGGCGACGATGAACATCTTGACTTGCAGCGTGGGGATCATTTCGGGCTGGCGTGCGGCGCCTTCAAGGAAACGGCCACCGAGGATACCGAAGCCGATGGCGGTGCCCAGGGCGCCGGCGCCGATCAGAATCGCGACGGCGATGGCAGTGTTACCCAGCAGCACGGAAAGTTCCATTTGTTACTCCTTTGAGATCGAGGGTTGGTTATCGAAAGCGATTAATGCGATTCTGATGCCATCGACATATAGACGATGGTCAGCATCATGAAAACGAAGGCCTGCAAGGTGATGATGAGGATGTGAAACAACTCCCACGGCAGCGCCAGCGGCAGCTGCCAGATGCCCAGCAGGCCGATCAGGATGAACACCATTTCGCCGGCGTACATGTTGCCGAACAGACGCAGGGAGAGGGAAATCGGCTTGGCGATGTCCTCGATGACGCGGAAGAGGAAATTTATCGGCGCCAGCTTCAGGCCGAAGGGGACGGCGAACACTTCATGCATGAAGGCGCCGAAGCCCTTCACCTTGAAGTTCAGGAACATCATGATGAGGAACACGGTGATCGACATCGCGAACGTCAGGTTGGGATCGGTCGTCGGCACGAACTTGAACGGCAGGTGCTCATTGCCGGTCGCCTGCTGCGTCGCCCAGGGCAGGAAATCGACGGGGATCAGGTCCATCGCGTTCATGGAGAAGACCCAGACGAAAATGGTGATCGCCAACGGCGCGATGAGCGGATTGTTGCCGTGGTAGGTGTCCTTGACCTGCTGGTTCACGAAGCCGAGGACCATCTCGAAGAAGTTCTGCCAACCCTTCGGTACGCCGCTGGTGGCGCGACCGGCGATCACCGCCAGGGAACCGAACACCAGCAGGCCGACGGCGCCGGAAACGATCAGGGTATCGAGATGGAAGGTCCAGAACCCGGAGCCGACCGCAAGGTTGGTCAGGTGATGGTGGATATACGAGGTTGCGGTCAGCGGTTCGCCGTGAGCAGCAGACATGTTCAGTTCCGAGTTTTAAGCAACGCCATCCAATAGACGACGACAGTTAACGCGAAGCCCAAGAACAGCGGCAGCGCCGCCAAATCCTTGAAGCCCAGAAACGCCAGCGCGAAACCGCCGAGGACAACCGCGAACTTGTAGGTCTCCCCGAGCATTTGCGCCCGGTACAGCTTAGCCGGATCCGTCTCGCCGCCGCGCAAAGCGCGCCACGCATAAGCAAAGGCACCGAGCATCCCGATGCCGCCGCCGATGAGCGCCGAAACTGCCACATTGACCCCACCATACAAGCCCGCCGCCAAGGCAGCACACAATGTCACAAGGCCTTGCCGCTGCAACACCCACATTACTTCGCGGCGCATAGTGAGTCCAATAAACCTATTAATGATAGCACCAAGGTCAGTCTCATACAAGAGTCAAATGCTGCCAGTGCACAAACTCAAACATCAAACTAAGAGCGGCGGAGTTTCTCGAGCAGGCCGTCGAGCTGATCCAGGCTGCCGAAGCGTATCGTCAAGGTGCCGGCGCCTTTGCGGTTGGCCGCGATCTTTGCCGTGGCGCCGAGGATGTCCGACAGATCTTCTTCCAGCTGCAGCAAATCGCGGTCCGTGCTCTTGGCCAGGCGACCTTTTTTTGGCGCCGGATTGAGTTCGCGCATGGCCAGCTTCTCGGTTTCGCGCACCGAGTAGCCTTTTTCGACGACCAAGGCGGCGACCCGCCCTTGTTCGGCCTTGGGCAGCGGCAACAAGGCGCGCGCATGCCCCATCTCGATGTCGCCGGCCATCAGCATGTCCTGCGCCGGCTTCGCCAACTGCAGCAGGCGCAGCAGGTTGGAGGCTGCCGGCCGCGAGCGACCGACGGCGTCGGCGGCTTGCTGGTGGGTCATGCCGAACTCGTCGATCAGGCGCTGCAGGCCGGCGGCCTCTTCGAGCGGGTTCAGATCCTCGCGCTGGATGTTCTCGATCAGCGACATCGCCAGCGCCGCATCGTCCGGAATATCGCGCACCAGCACCGGCACGGTGGCGAGGCCGGCGATTTGCGAGGCGCGCCAGCGCCGCTCGCCGGCGATGATTTCGTAGCGGTCGTTGCCGATGGGCCGTACCGAAATCGGCTGAATCAGGCCCTGGGCCTTGATCGACGCCGCCAGTTCCTCGAGCGAGCCGGGATCCATGCGCGTACGCGGCTGGTATTTCCCCGGCTGCAGGACGCCGACGGGCAAGGCGTCCTGGCGCTGGCTTTCGGGTGAATTGTTGGCGGCCAGCAGGGCATCGAGGCCGCGACCGAGACCTTTTTGTTTGGGGGGTGTCATCTCATTCCTTCCAGTTCTTGACGCGTTCTATCATTTCGGCAGCGAAGGTCAGATAGGCCTGCGCACCCTTGCTCGCCCGGTCGAACAGCACGCCGGGCAAGCCGTAGCTCGGCGCCTCGGCCAGCCTGACGTTCCGCGGCACCATCGTCTTGAAGACCTTGTCGCCGAAGTGCTGCTCCAGCTGCGCGGACACCTGGTTCGACAGCGTCGAGCGCGGGTCGAACATGACGCGCAGCAGGCCGATGATCTTGAGGTCGCGGTTGAGGTTGGCGTGCACTTTCTTGATGGTATTGACGAGGTCGGAAAGCCCCTCCAGCGCATAGTATTCGCATTGCATCGGTATGATGACGCCATGGGCGGCGCAAAGGCCGTTGAGCGTCAGCAAGGAAAGCGACGGCGGACAGTCGATGAGGACGAAGTCGTAATCGGCGGCGTGCACCGCCAGCGCCTCCTTGAGCCGCATTTCGCGGCGGTCGAGTTCCACCATTTCCACTTCGGCGCCGGCGAGGTCGCGGTTGGCCGGCAGCACGTCGAAATTGCCCGGCGGCGACGGCGCCCGCGCGGCGGCCAGCGAGGCCAGTCCGAGCAAGACCTGGTACACGGAGCACTTGAGGTCGCGCTTTTCGACGCCGCTGCCCATCGTCGAGTTGCCTTGCGGATCGAGGTCGACCAACAGCACGCGCTGCCCCTGCAGGGCGAGCGCGGCGGCAAGATTGACGGAGGTCGTCGTCTTGCCGACACCGCCCTTCTGGTTGGCAATAGCGAATATATGCACGTCAGTCCCTCTCCAGAACGATCAAATGTCTTTGCGCCGCCAGCCCCGGCACCGCCAGGGCGTGCGCCGCGGTCACGCGCCAGCCGGCAGGCAGCGCCGCGATTTCGGCGTCGGGCATCAGCCCTTTCATGGCCAGGAGCTGCCCGCCCTCCTTCAGCAGCCCGGCCGCCAAGCGCACGAATTCGCCGAGGCTGGAAAAGGCGCGGGAGATCACCGCATCGAAGGGCTCCGCTGCATTCAAGGCCTCGACCCGGCCGCAGTGGATGCTGACGTTGGCGAGCCCGAGTTCGATCTTGGCCTGCTGCTGGAAGGCGGCCTTCTTCTGGTTGGCCTCGATGGAGACGAGCTGCAGCGCCGGCCGCGCGATCGCCAGCGGCAAGCCGGGCAGGCCGGCGCCGCTGCCGATGTCGGCGAGCCGGGCCGTCGCCCCCAGGTGCGGGACGACCGCCAGGGAATCGAGCAGATGGTGAGTCAGCATGTCGCGTTCGTCGCGCACTGCCGTCAGGTTGTAGGTGCGGTTCCACTTGGCGAGCAGCGCCAGGTAGGCCAGCAGCTGGTCCGCCGCCGTTTCCGGCAGCACCAGCCCGAGGGCGCGCACGCCGGCCGCAAGCTCTTCGGCCAGCGTCATGCGCTGTTCTTTCCGCGCACCAGCGCATGCTTCTTCAGGTGGACCAGCAGCAAGGAAATCGCCGCCGGCGTCACGCCCTGCATGCGCGAAGCCTGGCCCAGGGTTTGCGGCCGATGTTGGGAAAGTCTCTGGCGGACCTCGATCGACAAGCCGCGCACCGTGGCGTAGTCGAGGTCGTCGGGAAGGCGCAAGGCTTCCGCGTCGCGCGCCTTGTCGACGTCCCCCTGCTGGCGCTCGATGTAGCCCGAGTACTTGGCCTGATTTTCCACCTGCGCGGCCACGGCGGGGTCGGCCGCGCCCTCACCGGCGCCGGGCAAGGACAGCAGCGAGCGGTAGCCGACCTCGGGACGGCGCAGCAGGTCGAACAGCCGGTACTCGCGCTCCATCGGCTTGCCGAGCACGCGCATCGCCTCCGACTCCGGAAGCAGGCGCGGATTGACCCAGGTCGATTTCAGCCGCTCGACCTCGCTGGCGATGGCGTCGCGCTTGCGGTTGAAGGCCTCCCAGCGCGCATCGTCGACCAGCCCGAGTTGGCGACCGATCTCGGTCAGGCGCAGGTCGGCGTTGTCTTCGCGCAGGCTCAGGCGGAATTCGGCGCGGCTGGTAAACATGCGATAGGGTTCCGAGACGCCGCGAGTAATCAGGTCGTCGACCAGCACGCCAAGGTAAGCCTGATCGCGGCGCGGGCTCCAGGGCTCTTCCCCGCGCACGCCGCGCGCGGCGTTGATGCCGGCGAGAAGCCCCTGCGCCGCCGCTTCCTCGTAGCCAGTCGTGCCGTTGATCTGGCCGGCAAAATAGAGCCCGCCGATGGCCTTGGTTTCCAGAGACGCTTTCAAGTAGCGCGGATCGAAGTAGTCGTATTCGATCGCATAACCGGGGCGCAGGATATGGGCGCTTTCCAGACCCCGGATCGAGCGCACCAGCGCCAGCTGCACGTCGAACGGCAGACTCGTCGACACCCCCTGCGGATAGATTTCGTGGGTGTCGAGGCCTTCGGGTTCCATGAACACCTGATGGCTGTCGCGGCCGGCGAACTTGTGGATCTTGTCTTCGATGGACGGGCAATAGCGCGGCCCGACGCCTTCGATGACGCCGGTGAACATCGGCGAGCGGTCGAGCCCGGCGCGAATGATGTCGTGAGTGCGGGCATTCGTATGCGTGATCCAGCACGGCACCTGGCGCGGGTGCTGTTCGGCGCGACCGAGGAAGGAAAACACAGGCACCGGGTCGTCGCCGGGCTGCCGCTCCATCACCGAGAAATCGATGCTGCGGCCGTCCAGGCGCGGCGGCGTGCCGGTCTTGAGGCGCCCCGCCGGCAGCTGGAGTTCGCGCAGACGCCCGGCCAGCGAGATCGACGGCGGGTCGCCGAAGCGGCCCGCGCGGTAGTTCTCCAGACCGACATGGACGAGGCCATTGAGGAAGGTGCCGGCCGTCAGCACCACGGCCGGCGCTTCGAAACGGATGCCAAGCTGCGTCACGACGCCGCTGACGCGCCCGCCTTCGAGCGTCAGGTCGTCGGCGGCCTGCTGAAACAGCGTCAGGTTCGGCTGGTTCTCCAGCCGCCTGCGGATCGCCTGGCGATAGAGCCCACGATCGGCCTGGGCGCGCGTCGCCCGCACTGCCGGCCCTTTGGAGGCATTAAGGATGCGAAACTGGATTCCGGCTTCGTCGGTGGCCGCCGCCATGGCGCCGCCCAGGGCATCGACTTCGCGCACCAAATGGCCCTTGCCGATGCCGCCGATCGAGGGATTGCAGGACATCGCGCCGAGCGTCTCGATGTTGTGGGTCAGCAGCAGCGTGCGCGACCCGCTGCGCGCGGCGGCGAGCGCAGCCTCGGTGCCGGCATGGCCGCCGCCAATCACAATGACGTCAAAGCGTGCTGGGTATCTCATCGAAAGCGGGCTTCAGGGAAGGCTGGCGCCGGGCGGCCGGGCGTCGCGCCGAAACCAAGAACATGTGGGAATGAGCATCGACAGGCGGCACGAAAAGAGGCGCAATCATACGCCTGTCGCCGATGAATTTGAACGCACGGCGATGGTTTCACGTGAAACAAGGGCCGGCAGCCGCCCGCTTGTTTCACGTGAAACAATCAATGCCGGCCGCCGAGCCCGAGGTAGCTCTCGATGACTTTCGGGTTGTCCTCGAGCTCGTCGCTCGGTCCTTCGAGCGCCACTTCACCCATCTCCAGGACGTAGCCGTAATCGGCGATGTGCAGCGCGGCGCGGGCGTTCTGCTCGACCAGCAGGATCGCCACGCCGGTGTTCCTGAGGGCGGCGATGATGTGGAAGATTTCGCGCACGATCAGCGGCGCCAGCCCAAGGCTGGGCTCGTCGAGCATCAGCAGCTTAGGCTTCGCCATCAGCGCCCGCCCCACGGCCAGCATCTGCCGCTCGCCGCCGGACAGCGTGCTGGCCAGCTGGCTGCGCCGCTCCTTGAGGCGGGGAAAGGTTTCGAACACCAGCTCCATCGTCGCGCGCTCGTCGCGGAATCCCAGGCGATGGCGCATGAACGCGCCGAGCAGCAAATTATCCTCGACGCTCATTTCGCCGAACAGTTCGCGCTTTTCCGGCACCAGGTTGGCGCCCAGCCCGACCATTTGCTCGACTTCGACCGCGCCCTGGGCGGCACCCAGAAATTCCACCTCGCCGCGGCTGCGCGGCACCAGTCCCATGATCGCCCCCAGCATGGTCGTCTTGCCGGCGCCGTTCGGGCCGATCACCGTGACGATCTGCCCGGCCTGCACCTTGACCGACACATGATGCAGCGCTTCGACCTTGCCGTAGGACACGCAAAGATCGGTGACATCGAGGATCGGCTTTGTCAGCCCCATCACTCCACCCCGCCCAGATAAGCCTCGACCACGGCCGGGTCGTTCTGCACGTCCTCGGGCAGACCTTCGGCGATCTTCTTGCCGAATTCCATGACGACGACGCGGTCGGCCAGCCCCATGACGAAATCCATGTCGTGCTCGACCAGCAGGATCCCCATGCCCTCCCCCCGCAGCTTGCGCAGCAGTTCCGCCAGCGCCTGCTTTTCCAGGTAGCGCAGCCCGGCCGCCGGCTCGTCGAGCAGCAGCAAGCATGGATCGCTGGCCAATGCCCGGGCGATTTCGACGATGCGCTGCTTGCCCAACGCCAGCGACCCGGCCTGTTCGAACATGTACTCGCCCAGGCCGACGCGCTCGATCTGGCGCGCCGCCTCGGCGAGCAAGCGCGCCTCCTCGGCGCGCTCCGCCCGCAGCGCCGCGGCGATCACCCCGCGGTGGCCGCGCAGATGGGCGCCGATGGCGACGTTCTCGAGCACGCTCATCGTCGGCAGCAGGCGCACGTGCTGGAAGGTCCGGCTCATGCCGCGTCGGGCGATCTGCCGCGAGGCCAGCGCGTCGACGCGTTCGCCGCCGAAGCGCACTGCGCCGGAGGTCGGCGGCGAAACGCCCGAGACCAGGTTGAACATGGTGCTCTTGCCGGCGCCGTTGGGGCCGATCAGCGCCATGATTTCGCCGGCCTTGACGGTAAGATTCATTTGATCGTTGGCGACGAGGCCGCCGAAGCGCTTCACCACATCGACGACTTCCAGCAACACGCCGCCCGGCTGCCGTGCCGGCGCGCGCGCCAACGCTGCCGCCGCCGGCACCGCGCGCCGCGTGGCGTCGGCCGGCACCAGCTTGGCCAGCAAGGGCCAGAGGCCGTCGCGCGCCCGATGCAGCACGAAGATCATCAACAGGCCGAAGACGATGACCTCGAAGTTGCCCGACGTGCCGAGGATCTGCGGCAACCAATCCTGCAGCCACTGCTTGAGGAGCGTGATCAGCCCCGCGCCGACCACCGCGCCCCAGACGTGCGCGGCGCCGCCGATGACCGCCATGAACAAGTACTCGATGCCGATGTGGAGCCCGAAAGGCGTCGGATTGACGAAGCGCTGCAAGTGCGCGTAGAGCCAGCCGGAAATGCAGGCGTACAGCGCGGCGATCACGAACACGACCATTTTCAACCGCGCCGTATCGACGCCCATGGCCTCGGCCATCACCGTGCCGCCCTTGAGCGCCCGGATCGCCCGTCCCACGCGCGAGTCCAGCAGATTGCGCGTGACCCAGATCGCCGCCAGCAGCACCACCCAGATCAGGTAATAGAAGTGATGCGCGTCCTGCAGCTCGAAAGCGAAAAGCTTGAGCGGCGGAATGCCGCTGATGCCGGTATAGCCGCCGAGGAAGCTCAGGTTGCCGAACAGGAAATACAGCGAAATGCCCCAGGCGATGGTGCCCAGCGGCAGATAATGGCCGGAGAGCCGCAGGGTCACCGCGCCGAGAAACCAGGCCACCAGCGTCGTCAGCGCCAGGCCGGCGAGCAAGGCCAGCCACGGCGAGCTGCCGAACAAGGCGAGGCCGGCCGGCAGATCCGGGGTCGTCGTCAGATAGGCGGTCGTATAGGCGCCGAGCCCGACGAAAGCCGCCTGGCCGAACGACGTGAGGCCGCCGACGCCCGTCAGCAGGACCAGTCCCAGCGCGACCAGGGCGTACAGCCCGATGTAGTTGAGCAGCGTCACATAGAATTCAGGCAACACGACGGGCCCGACAGCCAGGAACGCCAGAAAACCGATAAAGACGATACGGGAGCCCACTTACTCGTCCTCTTCGATATGCCGCGTGGTCAGCGAACGCCATACCAGCACCGGAATGATCAGCGTGAACACGATGACCTCCTTGAAGGCGGACGCCCAGAACGAGGAGAAGGATTCGAGCAGTCCGACCAGGATCGCTCCCGCCGCCGCCACCGGATAGCTCGCCATGCCGCCGATGATGGCGGCGACGAAGCCCTTCAGGCCGATGAGGAAGCCCGTGTCGTAATAGACGGTGGTGATCGGCGCGATGAGAATGCCCGAGAGCGCACCGATGGCCACGGCCAGCAGGAAGGAGAGCTTGCCTGCCATGGTCGTCGAAATGCCCATCAGGCCGGCGCCGGTGCGGTTGATGGCGGTCGCCCGAAGGGCCTTGCCGTAGAGCGTGCGTTCAAAGAAGAAATAGAGCACGGCGATCAGGACGAGGCTCGCCGCCAGCACCCATAGCGTCTGGCCATTCACCGTGATGTCCCCGAGCGCGAAGCTGGCCTCGGAGAAAGGCGTCGTGCGCGAACCTTCGGCGCCGAAGAACAGCAGGCCGAGGCCCACCAGCGTCAGATGCACGGCCACCGAAACGATCAGCAGCACCAGCACGGTCGCCTCCGCCAGCGGCTGGTAGGCGAGGCGGTAGATCATCGGTCCCAAGGGAACGACGATCGCCAGGGCGCCCACCACCTGCAAGACGAGCGGCCAATCCTGCGGGCTATCGCAATAGACGACCGCCGCCGTCAGCAGCGGATACGCGAGGTTCCAGAAGGCGATGTGGGCCATGCGGTGGCGCCGCTGCGTCCGCCACGCCGTGACGCCGTCGATGACGGCGACGAGGGCGCCCAGGCCCACCAGCAGCCAGAGCGTTCCCGGCGCCTTGCCGGCCTGGAAGCTCGCCAGCGTCAACGCGCCGAAGGCGACGAACTCGCCCTGCGGAATGAAAATGACGCGCGTGACCGTGAATACCAGCACCAGCGCCAGCGCCAGGAGCGCATAAATGGCGCCATTGACGATGCCGTCCTGGCCGAGCAACAAAGCGATCTGCAAATCCATAGGTCGGGCGTTCTGATAACGACAAGGGCGCCCGCGGGCGCCCTTGTACCGGGTTGATTGCCGCTACTGCTGCAGCTTCCAGGCGCCGTTCTCGATCTTGACCATGACGCGGGCGCGCTGATCGAAACCGAGGTGATCCGTCGGCGACATGTTCACGATGCCTTGCGACAGCGTCACGTTCCGCAGGCCCTCGAGCGCATCGCGCAAGGCGAGGCGAAATTCCTTGCTGCCGGGCTGCGCCTTCTTCAGCGCCGTCGGCACGGCATTGGCCAACAGCAAGCCGGCATCCCAGGCGTGCGCGCCGAAGGTCGATGTCGCGCCCTTGCCGTGGGCGGCTTCGTAGCGGCCGACGTAGTCCAGCGCCACTTTCTTGATCGGGTTGCCGGCCGGCAATTGCGCCGCTACCAGCACCGGCCCCGCCGGCAGGAAGGTGCCTTCGACGCTCTTGCCGCCGACGCGCAAAAAGTCGTTGTTGGCGACGCCGTGGGTCTGGTAATACTTGCCCTTGTAGCCGCGCTCGACCAGCGCCACCTGCGGCAGCGCCGCCGGCGTACCGGAACCGGCGATCAACACCGCATCGGGCTTGGCGGCGAGAATCTTCAGCACCTGGCCGGTCACCGAGGTATCGGCGCGGTTGAAGCGCTCGTTGGCGACGATCTGCAGCTTCCTGGCCTCGGCCACTTTGGCGAACTCCTGGTACCAGCCTTCGCCGTAGGCGTCGGCAAAGCCGATGAAGGCCACCGTCTTGACGCCGTGCGCCGTCATATGCTCAACGATGGCGGTGGACATCTGGATGTCGTTCTGCGGCGTCTTGAAGATCCACTTCACGCGCGGGTTGGCGGGATCGACGATGCGCGCCGATGCCGCCATCGAGATCATCGGCGTCTCCGCTTCGGCGGCGACGTCGATCATGGCCAGCGAGTTGGGCGTGATCGTCGAGCCGACGACGACGTCGACCTTGTCTTCGGTGATCAGTTTGCGAATGTCCTTGACGGCGGTCGTCGTATCGGACGCATCGTCGAGGATGATGTAGTTGATCTTCTGCCCGCCGATGGTCGTCGGCATCAGGGCAAACGTGTTCTTTTCCGGGATGCCCAGCGACGCCGCCGGCCCCGTCGCCGAGACGATGACACCGACATTGATATCCGCCTGGGCCAGCGCCGCAAATGCGGATGCCATCAGCCCGACGACAAGGGACCTGACTTTCATGCTATTCCTCCTCATGGATTTTGCGGCCATGCTGCTCGGTGTGAACCGGTTGAATTTCTCATGGATGAACCATGCATTTTCTCAACTGCGCTGGCGCGTCTGCCGGCGGCCAGCTACTTTACCATCGTTATATAAGTATCGTAGCCGAATTTGGCGATCAGCAGCCCGGTGGCCGCCAGGAACACGCCGCGGACGAAGCCGCTGCCGCGCCGGATCGCCAAATGGGCGCCGACGTTGGCGCCGGCGACGTTGAACGCCGCCATCGACAACGCCAAACCCCACAGGACATGGCCGCTCGGCGCGAAATACGCGAGCGCGGCGAGATTGGTGCCGCCATTGACGACCTTGGCGGCGGCGGAAGCGCGCAGGAAGTCCAGCCCAAACCAGCGCACGAAGGCAAAGATTAGGAAACTTCCCATCCCCGGGCCGAAAAATCCATCATAGAAACCGAGCCCCGCACCGACCAGCAGCACCGCCCCCAAGCCGCGCCGCGGCGCCGCGGCGGGCGCGACGCCGAAGTTCGGCCGCAGCGCCGTATACGCGGCCACCACGACCAGCAGCGCCAGAATCAGCGGCCGCACGATGTCCTTCGGCAGCCAGGCCACCGTCGCCGCGCCGGCGAACGAAAAAACGAAGGCGGCGCCCGCCGCCGGCAAGGCGATCGACCAGGGAATCGGCACGCGCCGGGCATAGCGCCAGGCGGCATTCGCCGTGCCGAAGACGGACGATCCCTTGTTGGTGCCGAAGACGGTGGCAGGCATCTCCAGGGGCAAGGCCGAAAACAAGGCCGGCACCTGGATCAATCCGCCGCCACCGGCGACGGCATCGACCAGCCCGGCGCCGAAGGCCGCCAGCAGGAGGGCAGCGAATTCCCAGGTCGGCGCGATCACGTGTCCTCCCTGCGCGGCGCCGCCATCCGCTTCGCGATGCCAGGCCGCCCGGCGGCGCGAACCGCGCGCATACGGCCGCTCACCGCGGGCTTAGGCCTTGCGGCAATCGCCCGCGCACAGCGCCGGGGTGCCGCACAACTTGATCAAGCGGCAGACCTGCGGCGCGCAGTTGCCGACCGTAACGCCGTGGCGCTCGTTGAACTGGAGCAGCATGCCGATGCCCGAGGAATCGAGTGCGCTCGCCGCGCCCATGTCGAAGCGCCTGGCGCCGGCGGCGATGGCCCAGCCGATTGGGTGGCGGGCGTTCAGCGTCACGCTTCCGCACAAGCGCGCCTTGCCGTCTTGCGGCAACGACACGGAGACGCTGTCAAGTTCGCCGCCGAGCATCTCGAACAGCGGATTGCCGTCGAGACTGATGCCTATGTCATAGCCGCCGCGGCTCGCCGCGACCGTGCCCGAGAGCGTCAATACCTTGTCTTGCCGCGGTATCGCCACGGTCACCATGGCTCCCGGCGCAATGCCCATGCGCCGCGCGGTGCGCAGGCCCAGGCCGGCTTTCGAGAGATCGGCGATCGCGCCGGACGCGACGCCGAACCGCTGCCGGCCCCAGACGAGTTCGGCGCGCATCGGGCGCGTCAGGTAATGCCGCGGCAATTCGCGGCGCTCGGAACGCTGCAGGGTTGTGGTGGCGGAGCGGTTCATGGTCTCGGCACGTCGCTCATACGGGTTGAAGCGGGCGCGCGGATTATCCGCTACTTCCCGATACAGAATCGCGAAAAAATCAGCCCGAGCAGGTCGTCGGCGGTGAATTCGCCGGTAATCACGGCGAGCGCCTCCTGCGCCAGGCGCAATTCCTCGGCGCACAGCTCCAGCTGCGCGAGCGTCGCCGCCGCCGCATCGAGATGCTGCGCCGCCTTGCCCAGCGCTTCGAGATGGCGCTCGCGGGCGAGAATCGCATCCTCGCCGTGACCTTGCCAGCCGGCCACCCGCAGCAGCTCGTCGTGCAGCAATTCCATGCCTGCGCCCGTTTTCGCCGACAGCGCCAGATGCACGCGGCGGCGTCCGTCCTCCTCCTCGAGCAAGCTGCGCTCGGGCTGCCGCTTGGCGAGGTCGCACTTGTTCTCGACGACGATGCGCACCACCGCGGCCGGCAGCCGCACGTCGATGGCGTGGTCGGCCGGCGTCACGCCGGCGCGCGCGTCGACGATCTGCAAGACGACGTCGGCGCGTTCGATCTCCTGCCAGGTGCGGGCGATGCCAAGTTGCTCGACCGGATCGACGGTATCGCGCAAGCCGGCGGTGTCGATGACGTGCAGCGGTATGCCCTCGATCTGGATGGTCTCGCGCAGCGCATCGCGCGTGGTGCCCGGCACGTCGGTGACGATGGCGCGCACATCGCCGACCAGGCGGTTCAGCAGCGAGGACTTGCCGACGTTGGGCAGGCCGGCAAGCACCACGGTGAGCCCGCTGCGCAGCAAGCTGCCCTGGCGCGCACGCGCGCGCAGTCCCGCCAGCGCCTCGCGCAAGCCCTGCAGGCGCGGCACGGCGTCGGTGTCGCGCAGCGGATCGATCTCTTCGTCGGGGAAATCGAGCGTCGCCTCGATGAGCATGCGCAAGTCGGCGAGCCCGTCGGTGAGCGCATGCACTTGATGCGAAAACTCGCCGGCCAGCGAACGCAGCGCCGAGCGGGCGGCCTGTGCCGTCGACGCTTCGATCAAGTCGGCGACCGCCTCGGCCTGGGCCAGATCGAGCTTGTCGTTGAGGTAGGCGCGACGCGTGAATTCGCCGGGTTCGGCAAGCCGCGCGCCGAGCTCGAGGCAGCGCTGCAGCAGCATCTGCATCACCACGGGGCCGCCGTGGCCCTGGAGTTCGAGCACGTCTTCGCCGGTGAAGGAATGCGGCGCCGGGAAGTAGAGCACGATGCCTTGGTCGAGCGGGTCGCCCGCGGCATCGCGGAAGGTCGCCAGCAGCGCCTGCCGCGGCGCCGGCGCCTTGCCGACCAGGCGCATGGCCAGGTCGAGCAAGCCGCCGCCCGAAATCCGGATTACGCCGATGCCGCCGCGGCCGGATGCCGTGGCGACCGCTGCGATCGTGTCGGCGCTATTTTTTGGCGCCACCGGCCTCGATCATCCGGTTGATCTGCCACTGCTGGGCGATCGACAGCAGGTTGTTCACCGTCCAGTAGAGCACCAGTCCGGCCGGGAACATGAAGAACATGCCGGTGAAGACGATCGGCATGATCCACATCACCTTGGCTTGAATCGGGTCCGGCGGCGTCGGGTTGAGCCGGGTCTGGATCAGCATGGTCAGGCCCATGATGATCGGCAGGATGTAGTACGGATCCTTGGCGGACAGGTCGGTGATCCAGCCCAGCCAGGTCGCCTGGCGCATTTCCACGGAACCGAGCAGCACCCAGTAGAGCGCAATGAAGACGGGAATCTGGACGACGATCGGCAGGCAGCCGCCGAGCGGATTGACCTTCTCCTTCTTGTACAGCTCCATCATCTCGGTGTTGAGGCGCTGGCGGTCGTCGCCGTGCGTTTCCTTGAGCTTGGTGAGCTTCGGCGTGAGCATGCGCATCTTCGCCATCGACTTGTAGGAAGCGGCGGACAGCGGGAAGAAGGCGAGTTTCAACAGCACCGTGAGGCCGATGATCGACCAGCCCCAGTTGCCGGTGAACTTGTGGATCAGCTCCAGCACCCAGAACAGCGGTGCGGCGATCACGGTCAGCCAGCCGTAGTCGACGACGAGCTGCAGGCCCGGCGCGATCTTCTTCAGCTTGTCCTGCTCTTGCGGGCCGGCGTACAGCGGCACGTCGAGCTTGCCCGTCGTGCCGGGCGCCACGGCCGCCATCGGCACGATGACGCCGGCGGCGTAGAAATCGTCGCCGAGCTTGCGCGTGTAGAACTCGCGCTCGCCCTTGCCCGGCGGCAGCCAGGCCGAAACGAAATAATGCTGGACCATCGCCACCCAGCCGTCGTCGGCCTTGTCGACATGCTTGTCCTTGCCTTTGGCGATGTCGGCGAACGTGACCTTCTGGTACTTGCCGGCTTCGGAATAGAACGCCGGGCCGGTGAAGGTCGAGGCCACGCGCGTGCTGCCGCCGGCGGGCTCCTTGCCGTCGCGCACCAGCTGGAAATAGGCGCTCGCCGCCAGCGGCGCCGCGCCGCCGTTGCTGACCTCGTACTCGAGGTCGATCAGGTAGCTTCCGCGGTGGAAGATGTAGGTCTTGGCGACCTGGATGCCGTCAGGCCCGGCCGCCGTCAGGCGCAGGCGCAATTCGTTTTCGCCGTCCTTGAGCTCCTCGTTGCCGGAGGCCAATTGCCAGACCGTCTTGTGATTGGGCAGCCCGTTGCCGATGAGGCCGCTTTCGGCCGCATAAAGGCTCGACGCGTCGAACAGCACGAAGTTCTTGGCCTTGTCGTCGATTGCGTGGAGCTTGAGGAATTCCAGATGCACGACGTCGCCACCGAGGGCGGAGATCTCGGCCTCGTAAAGGTCCGTCTTGATCGTGGCGTGGGCGACCTGCGGCGTCGCGACGGCCGCGGGCGCGGCGGCGGTCGGCACGCCGCCGGTCGCCGCCGGGACCGTTGTCGGCGTCGGCACGGCGGCATTGCCCACCGAGGTTGCCGTCGGAGCGTTGGCCACAGGCACCGGCTTGGATTGCTTTTGCCAAGCGTCCCAAAGCATGATGAGGGAAAAGCCGAAGACCAGCAGCAATATCAGGCGGCGGTTGTCCATGTCTATCGTCGTTATTCAGGGTACAGGATCATAACCGCCCGGATGCCAGGGATGACAGCGTCCGAGTCGGCGGGTCGCCAGCCATATCCCCTTGACGGCGCCGTGGCGTCGCAGCGCCTCGACCGCAAATTCCGAGCAGGTGGGCTCGAAGCGGCAGTTTCGACCAAGTAGGGGACTGACGGCATACTGGTAGATTCTTACCAGGGCAATGAACGGAGCAGCGAAAAGGAACTTCATCGCGGCAGTTTCGCCAACAGGGCGTCGATGTCGGCGCGCCAGGCCTGGCGCGACCCCGCCTCCAGCGCGGCGACCGGTTTGGCGAGGCGCAGCAGCAAATCCATGGCCGGCAGCCCGGGGCGGGCGCAACGAAAGGCCTCGCGCCCGGTGCGCTTGATCGCATTGCGCCACACCGCACGGCGCGCCAGCCGCTTGGCGATCACCAAGCCCAAACGCGCTGAGGCACCGCCGTTGGGTCGATAGTGGAGATCGAACAGCCGGCCGCGCAACACGCGGCGGTGGGCGAAGACGGCGCCAAAATCGCCGGCCTGGCGCAGCCGCAATTCGGCGCCGAAGCCGAACGCTTCAGCCACGCCCGCCGCAAGTCCGTGTTCAAACGGCGAGGCGATGACGACCTTTGGCACGCCGGGCACGGATGACGGCACGGCCCCCGCGCGTGCGCATGCGCACGAGGAAGCCGTGGGTGCGCTTGCGGCGCACGACCGAAGGCTGATAAGTGCGTTTCATAGCTTTATCCTTCCAAGAGAAACATGCGATTACATCGTTTTAGGCGTATGTTTGTCAAGCGCTTTTTCTGCCTCCCCTTGTGGATAACTTAGTTGGAAACAGCTAGAATGGCTCCCCTCTTCCGCCGGGACAGCGTCTTGCCCGAGCGAAGAAAATTATCATATAACACATAAAAAACAACGTATTAGGCCTTAGTGCCACGATGAGCGAATTCTGGTCAGCCTGCCTTTCCCAATTTGAGCGCGAACTGCCCGCGCAGCAGTTCAATGCCTGGATCAAATCCCTGCGTCTGGAAGGGGAGGATGGTTCGTCGGAACTGCGCCTGGTGGCACCCAATCGCTATGTGCTCGACTGGGTGCGCAAACGCTATCTCAATCAGATCGAAGCCATTTCGCTGGAGTTTTTCCAAAACCCCGTCACCATCAGCCTCGCCGTCGAAGACCGCATCGTTGAACCGGAAGCCGCGCCGGCCGAGCCGGTCGTGCCTGCTGCTGCCGCACGCAGCAAGCCCGGCCTCATCGCCGCCACCGATCCGACCTACGAAAAGACCCGCCTCAACCCCGATTTCAATTTCGAGATGCTCGTCACCGGGCGCTCCAACGACATGGCGCGCGCCGCGGCACAGCAGGTCGCCCTCAACCCCGGCACGTCGTACAACCCGCTGTTCATCTACGGCGGCACCGGCCTGGGCAAGACCCACCTGATCCACGCCATCGGCAACGCCGTCTACCTCGCCAATCCGGGTGCCCGCGTCTTCTACACCCACGCCACCGACTACGTCGCCGACTTCGTCCGCACCCTGCAGCAGAAATCCTTCGACAGCTTCAAGCGCTTCTACCATTCCCTCGACCTGCTGCTGATCGACGACATCCAGTTCTTCAACGGCAAGGACCGCACACAGGAGGAATTTTTCTACGCCTTCAATTCGCTGGTCAGCGCCAAGAAGCAGATCGTCATCACCTGCGATACTTATCCGAAGGACATCCAGGGCTTCGAGGACCGCCTGATCTCGCGCTTCGGCTCCGGCCTCACGGTGCAGATCGAGCCGCCGGAGTTGGAAATGCGCGTCGCCATCCTGAAGAAGAAAGCTGAAACCGAACGCATAAACCTCGGCGACGACGTCGCCTTCCTCATCGCCAAGAACCTGCGCTCCAACGTGCGCGAACTCGAAGGCGCCTTGAAGAAGGTCGTCGCCTTCGCCCGCTTCCAGGGGCGCGAACTCAACATGGACATCGCGAAGGAAGCGTTGAAGGACGTCATCGGCGCCCACAACCGCCAGATCACCCTCGAACTCATCCAGAAGACCGTCGCCGACTACTTCAAGATCAAGGTCGCCGAAATGTATTCGCAAAAGCGCACGCGCGCCATCGCCCGGCCGCGCCAGGTCGCCATGTGGCTGGCGCGCGAACTCACGCCGCATAGCCTGCCCGAGATCGGCGACGCCTTCGGCGGCCGCGACCACACCACCGTCATGCACGCCTGCCGTACCATCGTCGACTTGCGCACCAAGGACGGCCAGCTCAACAATGACCTGCATGTGCTGCTGCAAACCATCAAGGGATAACTCTGCGGAAAAGACCTTGGCAACACCTGGACGAATTGTGGATAACTGGCAACTTTCTCCCCACCCGGTTTTTCATCCACAATCACCCACAAGCATTAGGCGACTTCGCCCTTAGGGTTATCATTGCCGCAACAGAATGAAACAAAACAACTTTAATGCCTTACTCACAACTTCACCTGCTGCTTATTACTACAAGGAGATTTAAGAATGCTCCTATTTAAAGGACCTCGCGACCAGATTCTCGGACCTCTGCAGTCAGTCTGCGGCATCGTCGAGAAGCGTCATACCCTGCCTATCCTTTCCAACGTGCTGATGGAAAAGGACGGCGAAAGGCTGACCCTGCTGGCCACCGACATCGAGATCCAGATTCGCACCGGTACCACCGCCGCCGGTCCGGAAAAAGCAGCGCTGACGGTCGCCGCGCGCAAGCTGCAGGACATCCTGCGCTCGCTGCCCGAATCCGCCGAGGTCAACCTCTCGCTCGACGAAAAGCGCCTGACGCTCAAGGCCGGCAAAAGCCGCTTCAACCTGCAGACGCTGCCGGCCGAAGACTTCCCGCGCATGGTCGCCGCCGACGGCGCCCAGACCAAGCTCACCCTGACGCAGAAGCAGTTCAAGCGCCTGCTCGGCTTCGTCCAGTATTCGATGGCGCAGCAGGACATCCGCTACTACCTCAACGGCCTGCTGGTGGTCGTTATCGGTTCCGAGATCCGCATGATTTCCACCGACGGCCATCGCCTCGCCTACGCTTCCGAAGCCATCGCCGGCAACCACGATCGCCTCGAAGTCATCCTGCCGCGCAAGACCGTGCTCGAGCTCTCGCGCCAGCTCGCCGACAACGACGAACCGCTCGACATCGTCCTGACGCCGACGCAGGCGCAGTTCCGCTTCGGCGACATCGAACTCGTCTCCAAGCTCATCGACGGCAAGTTCCCGGATTATGAGCGCGTCATACCGCAGAGCCACACCAAGGTCATCACGCTGCCGCGCGACGTGCTGCTGCATTCGCTGCTGCGCGCCGCCATTCTCACCAACGAGAAGTTCCGCGGCGTGCGCCTGGTGCTCTCGCCGGGCAGCCTCAAGATCATTTCCACCAACGCCGAGCAGGAAGAAGCCCAGGACGAACTCGAGATCGATTACCAGGGCGACACCCTCGACGTCGGCTTCAATGTCACCTACCTGCTCGACGTCCTCAACAACGTCAGCGGCGACGCCGTCGAGTGCCGCCTCGCCGACGCCAATTCGAGCGCCCTCATCACCCTGCCCGGCAACGACAATTTCAAGTACGTCGTCATGCCGATGCGTATCTGAGCAACAGCGGAAAAACTAGATGACCCAGGAAACCCAGGCCGCGCGCACCGATGGCGGCTACGACGAAGATTCCATCCAGCAGCTCGAAGGCCTCGAGGCGGTGCGCAAGCGGCCGGGCATGTACATCGGCGACACCTCCGACGGCACCGGCCTGCACCACATGGTCTTCGAAGTCGTCGACAACGCCATCGACGAGGCCCTGGCCGGCCACTGCGACGAGATCGTCATCACCATCCACACCGACAACTCGATCTCGGTGACCGACAACGGCCGCGGCATTCCCACCGGCATCAAGTTCGACGACAAGCACGAGCCCAAGCGCTCCGCCGCCGAGATCGTCATGTGCGTGCTGCATGCTGGCGGCAAGTTCAACCAGAACTCCTACAAGGTCTCCGGCGGCCTGCACGGCGTCGGCGTTTCCTGCGTCAATGCGCTGTCGAAATGGCTGCGCCTGACCATCCGCCGCGACGGCAAGAAATACCAGATGGAGTTCCACCGCGGCCACGCCGTCGACCGCCTCATCGAACACGTCAACGGCGTCGACGTCAGCCCGCTCAAGGTGCTCGGCGAAACCAAGGGGCGCGGCACCGAAGTGCATTTTTCCGCCGACGAGGAAATCTTCGGCGCCATCGAGTTCCACTACGACATCCTCGCCAAGCGCCTGCGCGAACTTTCGTTCCTCAACAACGGCGTCAAGATCAAGCTCATCGACCAGCGCAGCGGCAAGGAAGAGGACTTCGCCTTCTCCGGCGGCCTCAAGGGTTTCGTCGACTACATCAACCGCAGCAAGACCGTCTTGCACCCCAGCGTCTTCTATTCGGCCGGCGAAGCCAAGGTCGGCGACTCCGGCGCCAT
>JAQTNK010000006.1 GCA_028713915.1 Rhodocyclaceae bacterium
GTTGCGAAAGCTGTTTCATCGTGCGCCGTCGGCGTGATTCGGCGATGCCGGAGCCGCCGCGCTACGGCAGTCGATCGGCGGTCGGCATTTTTTACACAGGACGGCAGGACTCCGCCGTAATTTTTTCCGAACAGCAGCCGGTACGAGCGTCGATTCCGCGGCAGCGGGTCGCCTCGTGCGGCGTGCGGGATGGCTGGCATCTGGAACGCGTGTTGGAACGCGTGTTGCTCGTCTTCGTGGCGCAGCGTTTCGGTAAGCGTCACGATGCAAGCCGCGCTGGCATCAACCGTAACCAAGGAGAAGCGAAAATGAATTGGGATCGTATTGCAGGCAACTGGAAGCAACTCAAAGGCAGCGCCAAGCTGCAATGGGGAAAATTGACGGACGATCAGCTCGACAAGGTCGCGGGCGCGCGCGACAAGCTCAGCGGCACCATCCAGGAAGCGTACGGGATCGGCAAGGACGAAGTCGAAAAGCAAATCGCGGAGTGGGAAAAGCGCCAGAAGCAGGAGTAGCGACTCGACTCGAGTGGCGTCGGAGCGGAGGAGACCCAGGCGCTCTACACGATTGCGGTCGTCTTGATCGTCTTGTGGCTGGTCGGTGTGCTGACTTCCGCCCTGGAGCCCATGGCAACGGGCGGAGGCTTCCGGTTCCTAGCGGTCAGCGGCGAGTCCGACGATGGTTTCGAAGCCGCCCCAGAACATGCGCTTGCCGTCGAAAGGCATCTTCGCGGGGTCCATCGATTCCTTGAGTTGCGGGTCCTCCATGACCGCCTTGCTGATGCGGTCGCGGTCTTCCTTGTTGCGATAGACGACCCACGCCAGCGCGATGACTTCGTCATGCTTGAGCTGCACGGCCTGGGGGAACGACGTGACCTTGCCGGGCTGAACGTCGTCGCTGATCGAGTCGGAGTAATACAGGGCACCGTGGCGAACGTGGGCATTGCCCCATTCGGCAGACATGCGCTTGTAGGTGTCGAGGTTGGCACGGGGAACCGGGATGACGATGGCGTCGATGTAGTGCGACATGGAAGGTAACCTCCAACGAAGAAAACAGATTCGACCGTCCACGCCCGCCGCCGTTCCCTGCGCGCGCCGTCGCAGGGAACGGCGACGACGACCCGAAGCAGGATTGCGGCGCGCCGCCGTCGACTCCGCTGCCGGTCGGAAGCTCGAGGTGGAAGCCCCAGGTCCGGCGCCCTGATTCAGGTCAATTACGCGAGGGTTCGCGTCATCTATAGTCCGGCGACATCCGCAAGACGGCGGTATGCCCTCAACGATTACGCAGGAGATAAGTGTGAGCGAAGCGACAAAATCGAAAGCCTGTCTTGCCATCATTGTGCTGCTGCTGGCGGTGATCGCCGCAGGAGCCTACAAGTTCATCATCGCCGGCTCGGTAGAAAAGGCGGAGGATGGCCGCCTGGCCGTCGTCTTGGCCCCGGGCGAGCGGGCGCTGATCCTGAAAGAGATGCGCGGTTTCGTTTCCGGCATCCAGCAGATCACCGATGCCTTGGCGCGTGACGACATGAAAGGGGTTGCCGCGGCAGCACGCCAGCTAGGGCGCGGCGCGGCCAAGGATGTGCCTGCTGCGCTGATCGGTAAGCTGCCGCTCGAATTCAAGACGCTGGGATTCTCGGTACATGGGCAATTCGACCAGATCGCCGACGACGCCGAGAAGACCCGGATGGCGAGAGTTACCCTTGGGCAGTTGGCGGATGTGCTGCAAAAATGCGTTGCCTGTCATAGCGCCTATCAGTTTCGGGCGGCCCCGTGAGCCGGGCGTCCGCCCGGATGGCGGCAACCGCCGGCCGTCGCCGCTCGCCGTGGCGGCAAGTACGGTGATCATCGAATACCGGTCCAATAATTGATTTACATCATGTTCAGGCCGTCTTCGGATGACGTATGTTTCGCGGGCGTTTTTTTTGGCCGCGTGACAACCAGAAAGAAGAAAACCATTGGGAGATGTTGCCAAATGAAATTCCATAGTGACAAGCTGATTCCGGTCGTCGCCGTCGCCGTTAGCGCTTTGGCGTTTTCGTCGGCAGCCGTTGCCGTCGATGCCGACGCCGCCAAGCAACTGGCCAAGCAGAACAACTGCTTCAAGTGCCACGCCATCGACAAGGACAAGGATGGCCCGGCATATCACAAGGTCGCCGAGAAGCTCAAGGGCAAGGCCGATGCCGAAGAGAAGCTGATTCACCACATCACCTCGGGCGAGAAGGCCAAGTTCCCCGACGGCCACGAAGAAGAGCACAAGATCGTCAAGACTTCGCCGCCGCACGACGAGGCGCAGATCAAGAACCTGGTGGACTGGATCCTGGCGCAGTAAGCGAAGTCGCCGACCCAAGCTTTCCCCTGAGTGCAGAGCATGATGGTTCCGGGGCCGGTAGCAGTACTGGCCCCGTTTTTTTGGAATTTCCGGAGTGGCAATAAATGGCTAACGACAAACCTGGCGCGATCAAGCGCTGCTGGACGGCGCTGAGGAAACCGAGCGCCAAGTATTCGCTGCTGGCGCTGCTGGTGGTGGGCTTCTTCTCGGGCATCTTCTTCTGGGGCGCCTTCAACACCGGCATGGAAGCGACCAACAAGCTGGAGTTCTGCATCGGCTGCCACGAGATGCGCGACACGGTGTACCAGGAATACAAGGAAACCATCCACTACAGCAACCGCACCGGCGTGCGCGCGATCTGCTCCGACTGCCACGTGCCGAAGGACTGGACGCACAAGATGATCCGCAAGATCCAGGCGAGCAAGGAAGTGTGGGGCAAGCTCACCGGCTTCGTGGACACGCCGGCGAAGTTCGAGGCCCACCGCATGGAACTGGCGACGCACGAATGGGCGCGCATGAAGGCGGCGGGTTCGCGCGAGTGCCTGAACTGCCACAACTTCGACGCCATGAGCCCCGAACTGCAGAAGCAGACGCCGTACAAGAAGCACATGAAGGCGAAGGCCGAAGGCAAGACCTGCATCGACTGCCACAAGGGCATCGCCCACCATCTGCCGAAGGAATACGAAGAGCCGGACGACGAGTGAGGCTGTCCGCCGGACCAACGCTGTCCGCGGAGCGGCGAGCGGCGCCGAGCCCAAGCTGGGGCGAGTAGATCGCAAGATGAGATTTGCAAAAACTTGGCTCTATCCCGGACGCCGCCTGATCGAGTGGCTGCTGCTGGCGGCGGCCTTCGCGTCGCTGGGGAGCGTGCTCGCCTACTCGCTATACGAGGAACATCAGCGCAGCGCCAGCATCGAACGCGAACGGCTGGCGACCCAGGCCAAGGTGGTCAGCGAAAACCTGGCCCGCCATCTCAATTCGATCAATCACGCGCTGGCGGAGGTTCGCAGCGAGCTGCCCGCTTGGCGAGAGCGGGCAGACGGCCGGCAGCTGGCCAGCAGCCATCTCAAGGCCCTGACCGATGCCATGCCGGCGGTGCGCACGATGACCATCCTGGATGCAAACGGGATCGTGGTGAACTCGAGCCGCTCGGAACTCATCGGCAACACATTCGGGACGCGGGATTACTTTCGAATTCCGCAGCACAACCCCGACCCGAACACGCTCTACGTGGGCTCGCCGATCAGGACCAGCCTCGGCATTTTCTCGATGATTCTGGCGCGCGCGATCGTGGCGCCGGATGGTCGCTTCGTCGGCATCGTCGCCGCTACGCTGGACCCGGAGGAATTCAGGATCTTGCTGAGCTCCGTGCTGTATGCACCTGACATGATTTCCTCGCTCATGCACGGCGATGGCACCTTGTTCGTGGCGATGCCCAGCAAGGCAAATGCCATGGGCCTGAACATGAACCAGCCGGGCTCCTTCTTTTCTCGCCACCTGCAAAGCGGCAAGGGCGCGAATGTGTTCACCGGGGCAACCGCTGCCTACGGCAGCGGGCGGATGGGCGCGCTCTTGACGATTCAACCCGCTGCTCTCGTCATGGATAGACCCTTGGTCGTCGCAGTGGGGCGGGATATTGGCGCCATCTTTGCGCCATGGCAGCGAGATGTCGTCATGGACGGCGGTCTGTTCGGGCTGTTCGCGCTGGCCGCCGTGTCGAGCATGGCCGTGTACCAAAAAAGGCGGGCCGTCCGCGAAGGCGATGCGGCCGCCGTCGAACGCGAGCGCGAGGAGCGCACCCACCGAATGGAGCAGCTTCTGACGGTACAGAAGGCGATGCTGGAAAACGAGGTGCTGCTGCGAAGCATCATCCAGGCCCTCGACGAGGGGGTTCTGCTATTGGACGGCAACGGCATCGTCGTCGTTGCCAATCCCGCCGCCGCGGCGCTCCTCGGGCGTAGTCGGCAAGAACTGCTGGGGATGCGCTGCCCGCAGTTGATCCAGTCGGCCGACGACGCCAGCGGCCAATCCCTGCTCTGCGCAGCGCAGGCCTCGGGGCTGCCGTTCTACTCGCGTGAAGTGGTGTTCCATCGTGGCGACGGCACGAGCGTTCCGGTTTCCGTGCGGGCAACGCCCACCCATGGCGCGGATGGTGGCCTGGTGGTGGCTTTCTACGACATCAGCGCCGAGAAGTCGGCTGAAGAAAAGCGCGTGGCCAGCGAGCGCAGGCTGCACATCCTGATCGACGCTACCCCGGGCTCCGCAATGCTCCTCGACCTCGATGGACGCATCGAGGTCATCAACTCCATCGGGGCGCGGCGTTTGGCCAGCACTCCGGAGGAACTGGTCGGCTGCGATTTCTTTGCCCGGCTGCCGGCAGCCGTTTCAGCGCGCCGGCGTGCGGTGTTCGCCGGTGTCTGCGCCAGCGGCGAAGCCGCCAGGACAACGGATCAGCGGGGCCAATATATTTTCCAGACGGACCTGTTCCCGGCCGCCGATGCAAAAGGCGAAATCCAGCAGATTGCCATCTATTCCCAGGATGTGACGCAGAGCCGGCGCGCGGAATCCGTGCAGGCCCTGTTCCATGAGATCGGAACCATGCTGCTGCGGCGCGACATCTCCCTGGATACCCTGATGTGGCATGTCTGTCGGGACCTGGCTGCCATCTTCGACTTCGCCTTCGTCTGGATCGCTCGCAAGCGGGCCGATGGGCGCATCGAGGTTGCGGCCGGCGTGGACTCGTCGGGGAGCTATCTTTCGGCCCTGCGCGAACTGCCCCTGCGATGGGACGATGTCTCGTCCGATCCCGTTTGCGGTGTCGTGCGCCAGGGCAAACTGCACGTGGCCGAAACCGCGCCGGTGGCCTCGCGTCGTTGGCAGTCGCTGGCATCGGAGGAGGGCGCGGGGCACATCATCTGCCTGCCGCTGACGCTCGAAGGCGGAACCTACGGCGTCTTGACCTTGGGTGCCAAGGATACGCTGGTGGCGGATGCCGCCACGCTCAAGCATCTCGACGACATCGGCAATCGCTTGAGCTTCGCCATGGAGGCGGCGATTCAGCAGGAACGCCTGAGCCTGATGGAGACGGCCCTGGAAAGTTCGGGCAACGCCGTGTTCATTACCGATGCGGTCGGCACCATTCTCTGGGCCAATTCGTCATTCGGCCGCATGACCGGTTTCGCGCCGGACGAAGCCGTCGGCCGCAAGCCAAGCATCCTCAAGTCTGGCGCGCAGGATTCTGCGTTCTACGCGGCGACCTGGCGGACCATCCTCGCCGGCATCATCTGGCGCGGCGAACTCATCGAGGCCCGGCGCGACGGCAGCCGCTTCACGGCGCACCAGACGATCACGCCGCTGCGCGATCCCGAAGGACGGATCAGCCATTTTGTCTCAATCCTCGAAGACATCAGCGAGCAGAAGGCCGCGCGGGATCGCATCGAACACCTTGCCAATTTCGACGCCCTCACCGACCTGCCCAACCGCTCGTTGTTCTTCGACCGCTTGAGTCGAGCGCTGGTCCAGGCACGCCGGGCCGGCGAGTCGTGTGCGCTGCTGTTCCTCGACCTGGACCGCTTCAAGCAGGTGAACGATAGCCGCGGGCATGAGGCCGGCGACCAGTTGCTCAAGGCGGTGGCCGATCGGCTGCGCGGCGTGGTGCGCGAGAGCGACACCGTGGCGCGGTTGGCCGGCGACGAGTTCACGGTCATCCTCGCCGCGGTCGGCGGACGCGCCGATTGTGCGCGGGTGGCCGAAAAAGTCATTGCCGCCGTCGGGCGGCCTTACGTACTCGCAGCGAGCGAAGAGAGCATCGGCGTCAGCGTCGGCATCGCGCTGTTTCCAAACGATGCGGCGGACAGCGAAGGCCTCGTCGCTGCGGCGGACAAGGCCATGTATGCCGCCAAGGTGGCGGGGCGGGGCACTTTCCGCTTCCATGGGGACGAGGGCAAGCCGGCCACTTGCGGCCTGGCTTAGCGACACAATGTCCCGAGCAGATCCTTGCGCAGCAGCAGGCCAAGCAGTCGACCGTCGCCATCGACGACGGGCATGGTGCGACCCGGATGGCGGCGAAAGGCAAGCAGCATGGCGCGGAAATCCGCGTTGGGGCCGACCGCCGTAACCGGCGCAGTCATGGCAACCGCCACGCGGGTCTCGTGGCAACGATGGCTCAGTTCCCCCGTGTCGCTGATCAGGCGCAGCATCAGTTCCAGGAAGGTATCCGCTTCCAGCCGCCGCAGATAGTCCGTCTCCGTCAGCATGCCGATCACCCTGCCGTCCCGATCGGCAACCGGCAAGCCCTTGTAGCCGCTCGCGACGATCGCCTGCGCCGCCTGGTCCATCGGCATGTCCGGCGGCAGCAGTGCGATACCCGTACGCATCAGGGTTTCGGCGTGAATGCCATCGACCAGGCGGTCCATGGCGTTGTGATAGGTGAGGTGATAGAGCACCCTGAAATCTTCGGTGCTGATATCGAGGTACCCAGGGATATGCGCCATGGCATCGACGATGTCGGCATCCGACAGGTCGATTTCGCCGATGTCATGGTCATCGGCAGGCGCCATTCCCAGGGAATCCTGGCCAATGGAATCCATGATGATTCCCGCGCCCAAGCGGCACTCCCGCGGCGAGGCCGCTTCAAGCCGGCCATGGCGCTGGCCTGGCCGACATAGCCGCTGGAAAACAGTGGACAACATTCCGATGGTCATCTGCGAAATAGATTCCGAATTCGTGCTTAGCAGGGCGCTATGGTGTTCTGCGTTGGTGGGCTGCGGCAAGGCTTCCTGCCGTGACGGACGCCAAGAGCCATGGCGCCGCGTCGGAGGCAGCGCCCGCGGCCTTGAGCGAGCAAGCGGCTGCCGCCCTTATCAGCCCGTGCTCCAGCCGCGCGGGCGCCGCATGCCGGCGATCCTGCAGGCCTGCGCGACGTAGCCGAAGGGAAAGAGTTCGAACAGGCGGTTGCGCGCGCCCGCGCCGACGGCTTGCTCCAGATGCTTGATGGCATGGCGGGCATCGGGCGCGATCTGGTGCTCGTCGTAATAGCTGCGCATGAAACGGATCACGATCCAGTGCTCCGATTCCAGGTCGATGTTTTCGCTCTTGGCCAGGACGACCGCCGCCTGTTCGTCCCACTCCATTGGGTCAACCAGATAGCCCTCGCTGTCAAGCTCGGGAATCGTAAATATCGTATCCATTCACCTCTCCTTTAAGAACTGTCCCCCGGCACGCCGGCCAATATATATCACAGCATGATATACATGCGCAATGCTATAGTTCGCCAATTCGTGAACGCAGAACCGAGCTGATGAAGCAGAAGAAGTTGACCAAGGACGAGTTTGAAGCCCTGTCGGATTTCCGCTATCGCCTGCGGGTATTTCTCCGGTTCAGCGAGCAGCTCACGCGGCAGCATGGCGTCACCAACCTCCAATACCTGCTGCTATTGCACGTCAAGGGCGCTCCCGGCAGGGAATGGGCGACGGTGGGAGAACTCGCCGAGCGCTTGCAGGCGCACCATCATGGAACGGTGTCGCTGGTGTCGCGCTGCGAGAATCTGGGTTTCGTGACTCGGCAGGAGGGACGCAACGATCGCCGCTCCGTCGAGGTGCATTTGACGGCCAAGGGCAACGAACTCGTCACCAAACTCGCCGGCTTGCACCGGGATGAGCTGCTCCACCTGCAGGGGCTCTTTCGCGTCCTTGGGGCCAATGAGATCGCCGAGCCTTGACGCTGGGCGCGCGCGAACTTCAAGCGCGCGAGCGCGGCGGGCGGCGCGCGGGCTGGCACACAGCGGCAGTCGCGCCGAGCCTTCGGAAGCACTTCCGCAGGCCGAGCTGCGCCGATGGTTGTTAGCCTGTTTGGATAACGTATAAGAGGTACAGGTGAGATTGCTTTAGGAAAATTCCGGTGCTAGCATTAAGATGTATTCGTTATACTGCTTTTAACCGCGATGCTAGCCCATGCTGCCGCCCGGCACGATCACTCGTTCAGAACGCCTTGCCCAAGGTGCTGGGCAGCAGCAGACCGCATGTCGCCGCGCAGACGGAAATCGCTCGACGCATCCGGCACTTTCTTTCACCTTTTTCCTCAAGAAGGAGCAACACCGTGAACCCATCCCAGACCGTGACCACCACCATCGACGTTCGCCCGATGGTCCCGCGGGAACGCCACCCGTTGATATTTGCGACTTTCGATGCGCTTGCCGCCGGCGAGGCGCTGCTGCTGGTCAACGACCACGACCCGAAGCCGCTTTTCTACCAGCTCCAAGCCGAATCAAAAGTCGAATTCACTTGGGAAGCCGTGGAATCCGGCCCGGAAGTGTGGCGGGTCAAGATCGGGAAGCCGCACGGATCTGCCGCTGCCGGCGGCCAGGCACACTGAGCCGACAGGCGGCGGCGAATGAGCCGTGCCCCGCTTGCCGGCAGCCTGGGCGGAACGCCGCGGGCAGCCTGGCAGCGGGCCTCATGGAACCGAAGGCGATCGAGCAGTCCAAGCCCATGGCGATCAGATGCGGTCAGCAATCACCCTGTTCTGTGAGGAATCATCCGCATGAACGATCCGTTGCGCCTGCTGCTGCTCGAAGACTGTCTCGCGGATGCCGATCTGAACGAACGCGTGCTGCGCAAGGCGGGAGTTGCTTTCACCGCGCTGCGAGTGGATTCGTCGGCAGCGTTCATTGCCGCTCTGGACGATTTCAAGCCGGACATCATCCTGGCCGACTACGACTTGCAGGGCTTCGACGGCTTGCGTGCCTTGGCGATTGCCCAGGAAAAATGCCCCGACACGCCCTACATCTTCGTCTCCGGCGCCCTGGGCGAGGAACTGGCGGAAGATGGCATCCGGCGCGGTGCGACCGATTACGTCACGAAAGACCGGCTGACACGCTTGCCGGTCGTGGTGCTCAATACCCTTGAAGAACTGAGACTGCGCGCGCAGCGCCGCGAGGCGCAGGAAGAACTGCACGAGCAGGCGCTCTTCCAGGCGTCCTTGTTGGAGAGCATGCCCGTCCCGGTGTTCTATAAGGATCGGCAGGGACGTTACCTGGGCTGCAACCAGGCCTTCGAGGAGATAACGGGCCAACGCCGGTCCGAGGTCGTCGGCAAATCCGTATTCGACATGGCGCCGCCCGAGGTTGCGGAAAAGTATCATGCGATGGACGAGGATTTGCTGCAGCGGCCGGGCAAGCAGGTGTATGACTGGGTGATCCACAAGTCATCGGGCGAGATTCGCCATGTGGTGTTCCACAAGGCGACTTTCCAGCGCAGCGATGGCAGCGTCGGCGGCCTCATCGGCGCACTGGTCGACATTACCGAACGCAAGCAGATGGAGGAACATCTGCGGAAATTGTCCCGTGTGGTCGAGCAAAGCCCGGTGAGCGTGATGATCACCGACCTGCGCGGCCACATCGAATATGTCAATCCCAGATTCTGCGAGGTCAGCGGCTACGGCAGCGGCGAACTGATCGGAGTCACTCCGCGCATCATCCAGTCCGGCCAAACGCCGCCGGAAACCTACCGGAAAATGTGGACGACCATTCTGGCGGGCCGCGAATGGCGCGGCGAGTTGCTCAACCGCAAGAAGAACGGCGAGTTGTATTGGGAAGACGAGGTGCTCTCGCCGATCACCGATACCCAGGGCGCGGTGACCCATTTCGTGGCGGTCAAGGAGGACATCACCCAGCGCAAGCGCGCCGAGGAGGAACTGCTGCGCCTGAATCGGACGCTCAAGATGTTGAGCGAGTGCAATCAGGCGCTGGTGCGCGCGACGGAAGAGACCGAGTTGCTCGATACCATCTGCCGCAACATGATCGACATCGGCGGCTACGTCGGCGTAGGAGTGAGCTATGCCGCCCAGGACGAAGCGCGGACAGTGCGACCGATGGCGCTGATCGGCAGTTCGGACGCCGCCGCGGCTGCGGCGCTGAACCATCTCAGCTGGGCCGACGCCGTGGCCGGGCATGGACCCACCGGCACCGCCATCCGCAGCGGCGAGGTGGCGGTGGCCCGCGATGTTCAGGTCGCGGCGCGCTATGCGCCGCTGCTCGCGGCAGCCATCGAACTGGGCGTTCATTCGGCGGCCGCTGTTCCGCTCACCGTGGGCGGCAAAGTGTTCGGCGCCATCAGCATGTACGCACGTGCGGCCGACGCCTTCGACGATAAGGAAATGGCGGTATTGCAGGAACTGGCGGACGACCTGGCCTACGGCATCATGGCGCTGCGCGAGGCCGCCGAGCGGCAGCGGGCGGAGGAGGAGCTGCTGCTGCATCGGCGCGCGATCGAGTCCAGCAACGACGGCATCATGATCACCGATTCGTCCCTGCCGGATCGGCCCATCAGCTACGTGAACCCGGCTTTCGAACGCATCACCGGCTATTCGGCGGCGGAAGTTGTGGGGCGCAACGCCCGTTTTCTGCTGGGCGACGATCGAGAACAAATCGGCCTGGAGGAACTGCGCGCCGCGCTGCGCGAGCAGCGCGCGGCGAAAGTCGTGCTGCGCAACTACCGCAAGGATGGCGGCGTCTGCTGGATCGAGTTGTCGCTGGCGCCGGTGCGCGGCGAATCCGGCGAAGTCCGGCACTTCGTCAGCATCATCAGCGACATCACCGAGCGCAAGAACTACGAAGCCCAGCTCGAATACCAGGCCAGCCACGACGCGCTGACCGGCTTGCCCAACCGCAACCTGCTGGCCGACCGCCTGGACCAGGCGATCGCGCATTCGCAGCGCGCCAGGTCTCTGGTGGCCGTGCTGCTGCTCGATCTCGATCGTTTCAAGCTGGTCAACGACGGCCTCGGCCACGACGCCGGGGACGCCCTGCTGAAAATCGTGTCGCAGCGCCTGGCGTCGTGCGTGCGTTCAGTCGATACCGTGGCGCGCCTTGGCGGCGACGAGTTCGTGGTCATCATGACGGACATGGCGTCCGAGCATGATGTGGCGCCGCTGGCGCGCAAGCTGCTCGATCACTTGGCGCAACCGATGACGGTGGCCGATCGGGAAATCGTGGCGAACGCCAGCCTGGGAATCGCGCTTTATCCGAGGGACGCCGATCACGCAGCCGCGCTGTTGAAGAATGCCGACGTCGCGATGTACCGGGCCAAGGAACTGGGGCGCAACAGCATGCAGTTCTACACGCCGGCGATGAACGCCAGCACGCTGGCTCGCCTGGAGTTGGAGGCGGCATTGCGCCGCGCCGTGACGCGCGACGAACTGACGCTCTACTATCAACCGAAGGTGGACTTGCAGCGCGGGCAGGTGATCGGCGCCGAAGCCCTGATCCGCTGGCGCCATCCGCGCCACGGCATGGTTGCGCCGGGCGATTTCATCCCCTTGGCCGAGGAAACCGGACTCATCGTGCCGATCGGCGAATGGGTGATCAACACGGCTTGCGCCCAGATCAAGGCCTGGCAGCGGGAGGGATTGCCCGATATCACGCTGGCGGTGAATCTGTCGGCGCGCCAGTTCCAGCAGGAAAACCTGGCCAAAGTCGTGGCGCAAGGATTGCGCCTGAACGACGTCGCGGCGCAGTATCTCGAACTGGAAGTCACCGAAAGCGCGGTGATGCAGGATCCGGAAAAGACCGTGGCGATCCTGCACGAACTCAAGAGCATCGGCGTGCGCTTGTCGCTGGATGATTTCGGCACCGGCTATTCCAGCCTGAACTACCTGAAGCGCTTTCCCATCGATGCTCTGAAGATAGATCAATCGTTCGTCCGTGACATTACGACCGACCCCGACGACGCGGCCATTGCGCTGGCGGTGATCGCCCTTGCCCACAGCCTGAGGCGCCGCGTCGTCGCCGAAGGGGTGGAAACCGAAGCGCAGCTCGAGTTCCTGCGCGCGCATCGCTGCGACGAAATGCAGGGCTACTATTTCAGCCGTCCGCTGCCGGCCGACGAGTTTGCCCGGTTGCTGCGCGAAGGCCGTTCATTGCCGCTCGGCACGCCTGAGCCACGCGGCATACCGTGCGACGCGTTCCTGCGTCACGAGGCGCGAAGGGACGACTGATCAAGCGGAAACGGCGATCTGCGCAGGCAACGCCTTTTATATCATGCTGTGATATATTTGCTCGATGCGCAATCGGCGGCGGCCCGGCATCACGCCGCGGACGGTACGTCAGGCGGCGGTTACCAGGAGACGAGCATGGCTGGTGGTTGGGGTTGCCCGCACGAAGCGAATGATGTGTGCACCAAGGTGAACAATCTGCCTTGCGATCCGGGCATGAAGGGCTGCGTGCTGTACGGTCGCTATGTCTTCGCCAACGACGAGAAGAACGCACGCCTAAGGCAGAAGCAGGCCCGCAGTGGCGACGCGGCCGCGGCCGCGGACAGCGAAGACACGCCGTGACGGCGGCGCCTGATCGCCATGCGCTAAGAACGAGTCCGCAATGATCAAGCCGGAATTGCAGGCGATCTACGAGGTCGAGTTTTGCAGCGGAGAACATCGCCGTTGGCGTTATCTCGGCCCCGACTCGCGCTCGCTGAACTGGTGGCAGGATGTGGAAACCGGGCGCGAGTTCAGCGAAGCCAGCGTGATGTACGCCTGGCAGATCGTCCCGGCCGAGGACGATTCCCAGGCGGCGCCGTAGGGAAAAGTCCGGCTGCGTGCCGTTCCGCTAGCGCCATGGCATGCATCCATCACCGGACCCGGCGTCCGCGGCGACGTATGAGCAACAGCCGGATCCAGGTCCGGCGTCAACGCAGTCGGGAAACGATTCGCTCGCGCACGCCTTCCAGCGGTTGACGATCAGGCGGCATACGGTGCCGGCCGCCCGGTCGCGCCGCGTCGGGCAATGACCTTCGTTGCAGAGCGCCTGGCCAGAATGTTCGCACAAGCGGAACAGCGAGCGCGCCAAGTCGTATTCCAGGCCCGTCTGACGAGGCACGGGCCAGGTGGCGAAGAGCTCCAGCAGATCCGTCGTGGTCTCAGCCAGGCTGCGGATGTCCGCCGCGACACGAGTGCTTGCGGCGAGAGCCTTGGTTCCTTCAGCAAGTTGCTGCCAATCAGCGCGCATGGTCTGTCCTCCTCAGGTGGGTCCGTTCGATGGATTCGTTGGCGTCTGGAAAGCCGCGTTGCCTAACAAGCAATGCGGCGGCGCTTGGTGCGGACGATCTGGTAGGCGCGCGACAAATAGCCGAAGGGAGCGCTCCAGACGTGCACCAGGCGGGTGAACGGGAAGAACAGGAATACCGTCATGCCGAGGAAAATGTGGAACTGGTACACCGCAGCGACGGATTGCAGCAGCGTCGGTTCGGGGTGCAGATAGACAATGCTCTGTACCCAGTCGGCGAGGCGGATCATGACCGAGGCGTCACCGGCGCTGGCGTGATGAATCGAGATCGGCAGGGTCGACAAACCGAGCGCCACCGTCAGCACCAGCCAGCCGAGGATGTTGATGTCGGCGCGGCGCGAATTGGCGCGCACGCGCGGGTTGGTCATGCGGCGTAGCCACAGGGCCACCGCGCCGATGAGGCAGGCGCCGCCGAACACCGCGCCGGCGCCGATGGCGATCCACTGGTGCGTCATGTCCGCCAGCCCGAGCGCGGCAAATACGAAGTGCGGCGTCAGCAGCCCGGCAAGGTGGCCGAAGAACAGCCCGATCACGCCATAGTGGAAGAGGTTGCTGGCGAAGCGCATGCCGCATTTCGAAAGCAGTTGGCTGGAGTCGCTCTTCCAGGTGTATTGCTCGCGGTCGAAACGTATCCAGCTGCCGAGCAGGAAGGTGGTGACGGCGATGTAGGGATACACGCCGAAGGTGAAGTTGTGCAGGAATTCCATTGAAGTCTCCGTATCCGATTCAATCGCCGTAGCGGGTCGCGCCTCTTGCGCGCATCACGGCGAACAAGGGGCATTGAGTTGCGGCGCCACCGACCAATCCACCGGCGGTTCGAAGTCGCCGTCGTCGAGGCAGGGATCGGTCTTTTCGGCCGGGGTCGCTTCGCCCGCATCGACCGGCGCCGCGACGAGCTGGCTGCGCTGCTCGATCAGCTTGACGATCGCCGCATACGGACTGCCCGCGGCCTCGAGGTTGACGCGCAGTTGCCGCAGCACCTTGGCCCAGCGCGAAAGGAACATCCGCGCTTCGTCGTCATCGAGCATCGCGACGAATTCGAGCATCAGCGGCAGGAAGTCGGGCAGTTCCTTGGCGCTGATGTCGAGGCCGTAGCTTTCGTAGAAGACGCCCAGGTCGATCAGCGCCGGGCCGCGGTTCTTGTCTTCGCCGAGCAGATGGTGGGTCAGGTGCAGGCTGTGCTCCGGCACCATGTCGAAGGTGCGAACGTATTCCTCCTCGAGTTGCAGCGGCTCGAGCGCAGCCCGCGCCGACAGCGTGTCGAGAAAATCCTGCAGGGCCGCGCGCTCGTCGCTCGTGACGTCGACCGCATCGGCGACGGCCGCCTGCAATTCGGGCAGCGCGGCGCGCAGTTCCGCATCCGGGTAGTCGAGCATTGCCGAAGCCGTTCTGTAGAGCATCATGATTCGTCTCCGACGGGTGCGGCGGCGGGGGGGAATTCCTGCGCTTCGGCGGCTTCCTTGCGCCGCGTGGGGAACAGCGAAATGACGCTGACGCCGGGCGAGGAATCGTTGCCGAAGCTAAAGCCGTTCTGGCCCTGGAAGCCGTGGAAGTCCTCGAGGTCCAGCTCGGCGTGGCCGGTCGGGATGACGAAGCGGTCTTCGTAATTGGCGATGGCCATCAGCTGGTACATGTCCTTGGCCTGCTGTTCGGTGAGGCCGACCTTGTCGAGGGCGCGCGTGTCGGCCTTGTTGTCGACATGCACGGAGCGCTGGTAGGAGCGCATCGCCATCAGCTTGTTGAGGGCGTCGAACACCGGCTGCTCCTTGCCGGCGGTGAACAGGCTCGCCAGGTATTGCAGCGGCAGGCGCATGGCGTCGGCGCGCGGCAGCATGCCGTCGGGTTCCGTCGGCAGCTTGCCCTGGTCGATCGCCGATTGCACCGGCGACAGCGGCGGCACATACCAGACCATCGGTAGGGTGCGGAACTCGGGATGCATCGGGAAGGCGATTTTCCATTCCATCGCCATTTTCCAGATCGGCGAGCGGCGGGCGGCATCGATCCAGTCGTCGGGCACGCCGTCGCGCCGCGCCGCCGCGATCACCTCCGGATCGTTCGGGTCGAGGAAGATGCTGCGATGGGCTTCGTAGATGTCCTGCTCGTCGGTCGTCGAGGCGAGCTCCTCGATCCGGTCGGCGTCATAGAGCATGATGCCGTTGTAGCGGATGCGCCCGACGCACGATTCCGAGCATATCGTCGGCATGCCGGATTCGACGCGCGGATAGCAGCCGATGCACTTCTCGGCCTTGCCCGACTCCCAGTTGTAATACACCTTCTTGTACGGGCAGGAGGAGACGCACTGGCGCCAGCCGCGGCACTTGTCCTGGTCGACGAGGACGATGCCGTCTTCCTCGCGCTTGTAGATCGAGCCCGACGGGCACGCCGCGACGCACGAGGGATTCAGGCAGTGGTTGCACATGCGCGGCAGGTACATGTGGAAGGTGTTTTCGAACTGCGAGTAAATCTGCTTTTCCAGGTCCTTCATGTTGACGTCCTTGGCGCGCTTGTCGTACTCGCCGGCGAGGTCGTCTTCCCAGTTCGGGCCCCACTTGATCTTGTCCATCTTCTTGCCGGTGAGCTGCGACACCGGGCGCGCGGTCGGCGCGGCTTCGGAGAGCTTCGCGTTCTGCAGATGGGCGTAGTCGAAAGTGAACGGCTCGTAGTAGTCGTCGATTTCGGGCATGTCGGGATTGGCGAAGATGTTCAGCAGCCGCGACACCTTGCTGCCCGACTTCAACTGCAGCTTGCCGTCGACCAGCTCCCAGCCGCCGCGCCAGATGTCCTGGTTTTCCCATTGCTTCGGATAGCCGATGCCCGGCTTGGATTCCACGTTGTTGAACCAGGCGTATTCGATTCCCTTGCGATTGCTCCAGACGTTCTTGCACGTCACGGAACAGGTGTGACAGCCGATGCACTTGTCGAGGTTGAAGACAAGGGCGAATTGGGCACGGACTTTCATTCGAATCTCTCCTTACGGGGTGCTCATGCGGAAACGACATTGCCGTTTCCGCGTCACTTCTGCATCAGCGCGGACCGATGCCGGGGGGGTTGAGGTTGCGCTCGCGCTCCGGCGTCAGCGGCCGCTCCAGCCAATCGACATCCTTGTCCTCGATCTTGTGCACCACGACGAACTCGTCGCGTTGCGTGCCGACCGTGCCGTAGTAGTTGAAGCCGTAGGCCAGCTGGGCGTAGCCGCCGATCATGTTGGTCGGCTTGACCACCACGCGCGTCACCGAGTTGAGAATGCCGCCGCGCTTGCCGGTGGTCGGCGAGCCGGGCACGTTCACGGTCTTTTCCTGGGCGTGGTACATCAGCGCCATGCCGCGCGGGACGCGCTGCGAGACGACGACGCGGGCGACGGTGGCGCCGTTGGAATTGACCGCCTCGACCCAGTCGTTGTCCTCGAGGCCAATGCTCTTGGCATCGTCCTCGGCGATCCAGAAATACGGGCCGCCGCGGAACAGGCTAAGCATGCGCAGGTTGTCCTGGTAGGTCGAATGGATGCCCCACTTCGAATGCGGCGTGATCCAGTTGAGCAGCAGGTGCGGCTTCGCCTTGACGGCGGCCGGCACGCCGCCCATGGCCTTCATGTCGAGCCCCGGACGGTAGGCGCAGAAGCCTTCGCCGAAATCCAGCATCCATTCGTGGTCCTGGTAGAAGTGGGCGCGTCCGGTCAGGGTGCGGAACGGAATGTGTTCGTGGATGTTGGTGTAGCCGGCCGTGTAGGAGACCTTGTCCGACTCGATGCCCGACCAGGTCGGCGCGGTGATGATCTTGCGCGGCTGCGCCTGGATGTCGCGGAAAGTGATCTTGTCCTCGCGGCGCCCGGCGTACAGCTCATGGTGATCGACGCCGGTCTTCTGCGACAGTGCCGACCAGGACTTGTGCGCGACTTCGCCGTTGGTTTCCGGCGCCATGCGCAGCACCGCTTCGCAGGCGGCGATGTCGTCGGCGATGCTCGGCATGCCCTTTGAAATGCCCTCTTCGAGGACGGTGCCGTTGCAGGCCTTGAGCTCCTCGTATTCCGCCTCGGTGTTCCAGTCGATGCCCTTGATGTTGTTGCCGAGCTTGACCATCAACGGGCCGATGGCCGTGAACTTCTTGTAGGTATTCGGGAAGTCGCGCGCAACGATCTTGAACAGGGGCAGGGTGCGGCCGGGAATCGGCTCGCATTCGCCGCGCTTCCAGTCCTGGACGCCGAACGGCTGGGCGAGCTCGAACGGCGAGTCGTGCTGCATCGGCAGCGCCACGACGTCCTTGCGGTTGCCCAGATGTTTTTCGGCGAGGCGCGAGAAGGACTTGGCGAGGTGCTGGAAGATCTGCCAGTCGGTCTTCGATTCCCAGCCCGGACTCACGGCCTCGGACAGCGGATGCACGAACGGGTGCATGTCGGTGGTGTTGAGGTCGTGCTTTTCGTACCAGGTCGCCGTCGGCATGATGATGTCGGAATAGGCGCCGGTGGAGTTGAGGCGGAAGTTGATGTCGACCATGAGGTCGAGCTTCGCCGTCGGGCCGTGCTCGTGCCACTTGATCTCCTGGCAGGCGGCGCCGTCGGTGCCTTCCTGCATGACGCCGTTTTGCGCGCCCATCAGGTGCTTGAGGAAGTATTCGTGGCCCTTGGCCGAGCTGCCGAGCAGGTTGGCGCGCCAGACGAACAGGTTGCGCACGAAATTTTCCGGCGCATCGATGTCTTCGCTGGCGAAGGCCAGCGCGCCCGACTTGAGCTGTTCGACCATGTGGCTGGCGATGGCGGCTTCGTCGGTGGCGCCGGCTTGCTCGGCCTCGGCGACGACGTCGAGCGGATTGCGGTTGAAGTGCGGCGCCGACGGCAGCCAGCCGAGCCGCTGCGCGACGACGTTGTAGTCGGCCAGCTGATAGCCTTTGTACCTGGCCTTGGCGTTGTCGGCGAGCAGGCCGTCGGCGGAAATCTTCTCGTAGCGCCACTGGTCGGTCTGGAAGTACCAGAAGGTGGTCGAGTTCATGTGGCGCGGCGGGCGGTGCCAGTCGGTGGCGAAGGCGATCGGCGCCCAGCCCGCTTGCGGGCGCAGCTTCTCCTGGCCGACGTAGTGCGCCCAGCCGCCGCCGCTCTGGCCGACGCAACCGCACATGTGCAGCAGGTTCATGATGCTGCGGTAGCTCATGTCGTTGTGATACCAGTGATTGATGGCCGCGCCCATGATGACCATCGACTTGCCGCGCGTCTTCGCGGCGTTCTCGGCGAACTCGCGGCCGGTGCGGATCAGGTCGGCGCGCTTGACGCCGGTGATCTTCTCGGCCCAGGCCGGCGTGTAGGCGACGTCGGCATCGTCGTACGAGGCCGCGACATTGCCGCCGCCGAGGCCGCGATCGATGCCGTATTGCGCCACCTGCAGATCGTAGACCGTGGCGACCAGCGCTTCCTCGCCGCTGGCGAGCGTGATCCTGCGCGCCGGCACGTTGCGGTAAAGCAGGCTCGGCTCGTCGACGTTGAAGTGCGGAAAGCCGACCGGCACCACCGCATCGCGTTGCTCGATGCAGCTCAGTTGGGCGACGATGTCTTCCTGGTCGAGCGCGTTTTTCGGCAGAGTGTTCCACTTGCCTTCTTCGCCCCAGCGGAAGCCGATGCTGCCGTTGGGCACGACGAAGGCCTTGCTCTTGCCGTCATAGACGACGGTTTTCCATTCCGGGTTGTTGGTCTCGCCGAGCGCGCCGGCGAGGTCGGCGGCGCGCAGCGTGCGGTCGGAGGCATAACCGACGTCCGCCTTGCGCAGCAGCACCAGCATCGGCATGTCGGTAAATTTGCGCGCATAGTCCTGGAAGTACGAATGCTGGTTGGCGACGTGGAATTCCTTGAGCGCGACATGGCCCATGGCCAGGAAGGCCGCCGAGTCGGTGCCCTGCTTGACGGGCATCCACAGGTCGGCGAACTTGACGTACTCGGCGTAATCCGGCGCCATGGAGACGACCTTGGCGCCCTTGTAGCGGACCTCGGTGGCGAAGTGGGCGTCGGGCGTGCGGGTCATCGGCAGGTTGGCGCCGCAGATGATCAGGTAGGTCGAGTTGTACCAGTCGGCGGCTTCCGGCACGTCGGTCTGCTCGCCCCAGGTCTGCGGGCTGGCCGCGGGCAGGTCGCAGTACCAGTCGTAGAAGGAGCCGCAGACGCCGCCGATCAGCGACAGATAGCGCGAGCCGGCAGCGTAGGAGATCATCGACATCGCCGGAATCGGCGAGAAGCCGTAGATCCGGTCGGGGCCCCACTTCTTGATCGTGTAGACGTTGGCGGCGGCGGCGATCTCCGTGACCTCTTCCCATTGGGTGCGGACGAAGCCGCCCAGCCCGCGCACGGCGGTGTACTGCAGGCGCTTGGCGGGATCGGCCTGGATGGCTTCCCAGGCCTCGACCGGATCCTTGCCGGTCTTGCGCTCGGCGCGGTAGAGGTCGAGCAGGCGGCCGCGGATCAGCGGATGCTTGATGCGGTGCGGGCTGTAGAGATACCAGGAAAACGATGCGCCGCGCTGGCAGCCGCGCGGCTCGTGGTTCGGCAGGTCTTCGCGCGTGCGCGGGTAATCGGTCTGCTGCATTTCGAACGCCACCAGGCCGTTCTTGACGAAGATCTTCCACGAGCAGCCGCCCGTGCAGTTCACGCCGTGCGTCGAGCGGACGATCTTGTCGTGGCGCCAGCGGTTGCGATAGGCGTCCTCCCACTTGCGGTCCTCGTCGGTGACGATGCCGTGATTGCCCGAAAAGCTGCCCTTCTTGCGCTCGAAGAACCGCAGTCTGTCGAGTAGATGACTCATTCGTTGCTCCTCTTTGAATTCGATGTTGTGAATGTCGGGTCTGGGTGTGCTGCGCCTGGCGGACGGCTGCCGATCGTCGTCAGTCGGCGGCGTCGGCCGCCGAAGCGCCAGCGTCGCGGAGAAATTTGACGTAGCCGGCAAGCCACAAGCCGACGCCGATGAAGATCACGCCGCTGGCCGCGAGCACACAAGCCAGGTCAGGTTTCTGGTCGGCATTGGAAATGAGGAAGCAGCAGGTGACGATGCCGCTCATCGAGATGGTCCAGCCATAAAGGATGGTTCTTCGGCTGCGGTCCAAGCGGCTTCGGCGCAAGTGCTGCCCCGATCCGTTCGCGCCGGCAGAAGGCGGCTGGCTATGGGTCGCTGGTATGCCCAAGCGAATGTCAGTCATGACATTCCTCTGGACTGTAGGGGAAAGCGGATGACATGGCCGGCGGTCTGCTAAACGATTGCGTTGCCAGTGCGTTCGCGGCTTGCTCGCCTCAGGCCGTGCACGACCGTCAGGACCAAGCCAAGGAAAGTGAGAAGCCATGCCGTCAGCGCCAAGCCGACGAACAGGCGCGGAATGATCAGCAGGAACGGCAACTGGAAGCAGTCCGCAAGCCTGTGGGTGGCGACTGTGTACATGGCCAGCGGGAATACCGCGCCCCAGTAGAGCGGATCGTAGATCAACGGCACCTTGTGATGGACGTAACGCCACACGCCGAGGATCACCAGCATCGGAATCCACCAGGTGGCGGTCGCCCAGAACAGCAGCGTCATGCCCTTGAGAAAGGGCAGCAGGGACAGCAGCAGCGGCGACTGCGCGGCGGCACCGATCAGCAGCACGCCGGAAAGCGTCGAGATCGCCATGGCGCCCATGTTGATCCAATAGGGTGGCGTCAGATCTTGTGGGTCAAAGCGAAAGAAGGTGTAGCGGTAGAAGATCAACGAAATCATCCAGATGTAGAGCATGCCGCCAGCGAGCCAGAGCAAGGTCAAACCCAGCAGGGCGGGTTCCGATCTGGCCGACTCCGGCACGATGGCGCAGGCCAGGACGACGAGGGATTGGGTGGCGACGACGGCCGTCAACCAGCCGCCGTTGATGCCGTCTTCGAGGGCAGGCTTGTTGCGGCGGACGGTCAGCGCGGTAAATATCGCGTAGGTCAGCACCAGCCACAGGGCGAAGGAGAACCAGAACAGCAGTTGGGCCGCCGCCGTCATCTGCAATTGCCGGGCGAGTTGCGTTCCAAGCACGGCGGTTGCCGCGACCGTGGTGAACAGGCCAGGCCCGCGCAGATGGCTGCCGAATTCGCTGAGGAATCGCAGCCGGTGATAGCGGGCGCGCAAGATCGTCAATATCCACAAGATCGCATAGGCGACAAGATTGAGCCCGAGCAAAAGGTCCGGCAGGTTTGGAATGTGTTCCAGCTGGCAGGCCAGGCCGACAATGCCGGTCGCCATCACCATGGCGAAATAGGCGGGCGACAAGTTCGCCAGAATTCCATCCAGCAGCGCAAACGCCGACGTCCGGGCGGCGCCCGGCGCTCGGCGCTGCTCCCCGCCTGGCCGCATGTCGCCTACACGTACAGCTGGCATCGGCGCCAACGCCCGCGCTCACGCCCGAAATGCATAAGTCTCACGTCCATTCGGTTTCACCCTCTCCCTTCAGCGAGGAACGCCTGCAAGTAGTTGGCGACGTTATATCACGGCGTGATGTATTGGTCCAAAAAAAGTGTAGGTTTGGCGAAACGTTCGGCGCCGGCGCCGCGGGATTGCCCCTTGCGCAGGAATGGTTGATTTTCATGGAAGGCTCATCGACAATTCCGCACCCTTTTGCATGCGGGCGCCAGCGCTTGGCACGGGTGCGGTGCCTCGTGCGTCCGAGGATCGCCGGCGCGCAGCGACATGAAGCGGCGGCAGAGGGCCGATAGTTCCAGACGCAGCGGGCCGGTCCGCCTGCGGTGTGATGTAATAGAAAGCCGAGGCCCGTGGCGATCTATCGTTCCGGATTTGGCACCTTCTGACGTTCGATGACGGGATAGTCGATGGACGCATTTGTCTGGAGCAGCCAGTTCATGACTGGCGAGCCGATCGTCGATGCCGAGCATCAAGAGCTCGTGCGCATCATCAATCAGGTCGGGAACCTCCACGTCAATGACGGCGACGGCGCGACAGTTGGCCAACTCTTGGCGCGAGTGATCCGCTATGCCACGGATCACTTCGACCATGAGGAAGCGTTGATGGCGCGTATCGGCTGCGACCTGCGACACGCCGACTGGCACCGCGGCATTCACCAGGACTTTGCCAAGCAGATTTCAGCCATGCATGCGGCGGACAACGGCCTCATTGACGCCGAGTTTCTGCTGCGCTTCCTGACCAACTGGCTCGCTTACCATATTCTTGGCGTCGATCAGGTCATGGCTCGCCAGTTGCGGAACATCCGCACAGGCATGTCGCCGCAGCAAGCCTATGAGCGCGAGCAGCGCGAAGGCAGCGATCCGGCGACGGCCAGCCTGTTGAATGCGCTTAGCGCGTTGTACCGCATCGTCGCGGGTCGCAATGAGGCGCTCATGGCGCTGAACCGGAACCTGGACCAGGAGGTGGAGGCGCGCACCAGGGAACTCTTCGCCGCCAATAGCCAGCTCAAGGTCGAGCACGACAAGCTCAAGGTGGCCTTGTCGACCGTCGAAGCGGCCCAGCAACAGCTCGTCGCGTCAGAGCGCCAGCGCGCCGGCGTCGAGGCGCAGCGCGCGCTGCAGCAACTGCTGGCGCAGATCATCGACGGCGACCCCGTGCCGACGCTGGTGATCGACGCGCAACATCGGGTGACCCATTGGAACAAGGCCTGCGCGACGGTTACCAACGTGTCTGCCGCCGAGATGATAGGCACCACCCGGCAATGGGCTCCCTTCTACAAGCTCGAACGGCCGATCATGGCGGATCTGATCGTCGACCGCGTATTGGAGGACAAGGTCGATGCTTATTACAAAGGAAAATTCAGGCCGTCGCCGCTGATCGCGGGCGCTTTCGAGGCCGAGGATTACTTTCCCCATCTCGGCGCGAGTGGCCGTTGGTTCAACTTCACGGCTGCGCCGCTGCGCGATGAGAAGGGCGGCATCATCGGAGCCATCGAAACGCTCCAGGATGTGACGGAACGCCACAAGGCCGAAGACGACTTGCGGCAGTACCAGGCGCACCTCGAGGACCTCGTCGAGAAGCGCACGGTCCAACTGGGCGAAGCCCGCGAGCAGCTTTTGCAAGCGGAGAAGCTTGCGTCCATCGGCCAGTTGGCGGCAGGTGTCGCGCATGAAATCAACAACCCGATCGGGTTCATCCACTCCAACATCGGCACCCTCGAGAAATACAGCGCCGACCTGCTCGGCATGCTTTCCGCGTACGAGGCGGCCGCGAAGGCATTGCCGGCGGAGCACGCCGCGCAACTCGCCGCGCAGCATCGGGCGATCGACGTCAATTTTCTGCGCGAGGATTTGCCCAGCTTGATTCGGGAGTCGAAAGAGGGCATCGACAGGGTCAGGAAAATCGTCCAGGACCTGAAGGACTTCTCGCGGGTCGACAGTTCGCAGGATTGGCAGTGGGCCAACCTTCATCGCGGCCTCGACTCCACGCTCGGCATTGTCAACAATGAGATCAAGTACAAGGCCGACGTCGTCAAGGAGTACGGCGATCTCCCGGATGTGGAGTGCCTGCCCTCGCAACTCAATCAGGTCTTCATGAATCTGCTGGTCAACGCGGCCCATGCCATCGGCGACAAGCGCGGGCGCATCACGATCCGATCCGGGCTGGCCGGGGACATGGTCTGGTTCGAATTTGCCGATACCGGGTGCGGCATTCCGGAAGACATCCGGCAGAAGATCTTCGATCCTTTCTTCACCACCAAGCCGGTCGGCCAGGGGACCGGGCTCGGCCTGTCGCTTTCCTACGGGATCGTCCGCACCCACAACGGCCGCATCGAGGTCGACAGCCAGGTCGGACGGGGCAGCACGTTTCGCGTCACGCTGCCGATCCGTCAATCCCGTGAGGCGGCGAGCGACAAGCCGTAGTTGCGCCGGGACCGCATCGCGGTTATAAATGACTCATTGGTCACTTATTGCCGGGTGCTATGTCCGTTCGCGAAAGACCGCTCCGTTGGCAGCGCCGCGCGGATGCCCGTCCGCAGGAATTGCTGGACGCGGCATTGGCGGTGTTCGTCGAGCGCGGCTACGCGGCGACCCGCCTCGATGAAATTGCCCGGCGCGCGGGCGTGGCCAAGGCGACGCTCTACCGCTACTACGAGAACAAGCTCGAACTCTTCAAGGCCGTGGTGCGGCATTCCCTGGTTGCCAGTCTCGACGAATGGGCAACGCGGCCGCCCGGCAAGGCCGTCGGCGCACGGGAGCGGCTCGTTAGCCTGCTGACGGCGTTCATGGAACGAGTCGCCGGATCGCCGCTCTCCGGGATTCCCAAGCTCGTCGTCGCCGAAGCCGGCAACATTCCGGAAGTGGCCCGCTTCTACCACGACGAGGTGATCATGAAGGCGCGTGCCATCGTCGTCGGCGCCTTGGCGGAAGGCGCGGCGCACGGCGAGTTCCGGCCGGTGGATGCCGAGTATGCCTGGCGCATCATCGTCGCGCCGATGCTGTTCTCGATCATCTGGAAGCACAGCTTCCAGGCCTGCGAAGCGCAGCCCCTCGATTTCCGCCGCCATCTCGATGCGCAGCTCGATCTGTTGTTCAATGGCTTGGCCGTCAACACCAAGAAGAAGGTCCGATGATGAACAAGAAGCTCTTGGCGATACCCGTCGTCCTGGCAGCGCTGGCTGCCGCCGTCTGGCTGGCGCGGCGCGACCACGCCGAGAACGCCAGCGAACTGACGCTCCATGGCAACATGGATATCCGGCAAGTGGAACTGGCCTTCAATGCCAGCGGTCGCGTCGCTCAGGTGCTGGTCCGCGAGGGCGATCGGGTCCGCAAGGGACAACTGCTGGCGACGCTCGATACCACGCGCCTGCAACTGAGCTTGAATCAGGCCAAGGCCCTGGAGGAAGTCCAGCGCAACCAGATGGCCAAGCTCAAGGCCGGATCGCGGCCCGAGGAGATCAAGCAAGCGGCCGCCGAGCGCGACGCCGCGCAGGCGGCCGCGCGCGAGGCGCGGCAGATCTACGCGCGCCAGCTCGACCTGGCGGCGCGGCACTTCATCTCGCCGCAGCAGGCGGAAAGCGCGAAGAACAATTTGGACGGCGCCGAGGAACGGCTGAAGGCCGCCGAGGAAGTCTATCGGCTGGCCGTGCTCGGCCCGCGCCGGGAGGACGTCGCCGCCGCGGCGGCGAGCCGCACGGCGCAAAGCGCCGCGGTCGCCGGCCTCGAGCACGACATCGCCGAAGGCGAATTGCGCGCGCCCGCCGATGGCGTCATCGAGAACCGCGTCCTCGAAGCGGGCGACATGGCCTCGCCCCAGAAGACGGTCTTCACCCTGGCGCTCACCGATCCCGTCTGGGCGCGTGTCTATCTGCCCGAGAACGCGCTCGGACGGATCGCCACCGGCGCGCGCGCGGTGATCACCACGGACAGCCATCCGGACCGCAAATATGCCGGATGGGTAGGCTACGTTTCACCGGCCGCCGAGTTCACGCCGAAGACCGTGGAGACGGCGGAGCTGCGCACCAGCCTCGTCTACCAGGCACGCGTCTTCGCCTGCGCCGGCAAGGAGCAACTGCGCCAGGGCATGCCCGTCACCGTCAGCATCGCCTACGACCAGCCGGCTGCCCAGGAGCGGCCCTGCGCCGAGGCCAAGTGATGCCCGCCGGCGCCGTCCTCGAAGCTTGCGGCCTGGGCAAGTCCTTCCAGGTCGGCAAGCGCGTGGTGACGGCATTGGGCGGCGTCGATCTGCAGGTGCGTCCGGGCGCGGTGACGGGCCTCATCGGTCCCGACGGCGCCGGCAAGACGACGTTCATGCGACTGGCTGCCGGACTGCTCGTGCCGGATGCGGGAAGCATCCATGTGCTGGGTCTCGACTCGACGCACGATGCCCTCGCGGTGCAGGCGGCGCTGGGCTACATGCCGCAGCGCTTCGGCCTCTACGAGGATCTGACGGTCCAGGAGAACCTGGATCTCTACGCCGATCTTCAAGGCGTTCCGCGCGCGGCACGTGGCGCACGCTACGCGGAACTGATGCACATGACCGGCCTGGCCGCCTTTACGCGGCGGCTCGCCGGGCGTCTTTCCGGCGGCATGAAGCAGAAGCTCGGCCTCGCCTGCACCCTGGTGCGCGCGCCGCGGCTGCTGCTGCTCGACGAGCCGACGGTCGGCGTCGACCCGGTATCGCGCCGGGAACTCTGGGCCATCGTCGACCGGCTGGTGCAGAACGAAGGCATGAGCGTGCTGCTGGCCACCGCCTACCTGGACGAGGCGGAGCGCTGCGCCGAGGTGATCCTGCTGCACGACGGCAGGATTCTCGACCAGGGGTCGCCCGCCGCCATGAGCGCGCGCATGGCGGGACGCACCTGGGCAGCAGCGCAGCGCGGCACTCGCCAGCGCGAATTGCAGGCGCAGCTGGACGGGCGGCCGGGCATCGTCGATGCGCTGGTCCAGGGCGAGCACGTGCGGCTGATCACGACGGCGGCGGCGCCGCCGCAGGGCCTTGCCGGTGAGCCCGACATCGTCGTCCGTGCGCTGCCGCCCCGCTTCGAGGACGCCTTCGTCGATCTGCTGCGCGGCGGCCGGGACCGGCAAATGCACCGGGTGGACATGAGCGGCGGAACGCGGGACGCCGGCGGCGACGCGCGCGACCCCGTCATCCGCGTCGCCGGGGCGAAGCGCCGCTTCGGCGACTTCTGGGCGGTGGCCGGCGTCGACTTCGAGATTCGCCGCGGCGAAGTTTTCGGCCTGCTGGGCGCCAATGGCGCGGGCAAGACCACCACCTTTCGCATGCTGTGCGGGCTGCTGCCGGCCAGTGCCGGACATCTGGACGTGGCCGGCGTCGATCTGCGCCGCGCGGCCTCGAAGGCGCGGGCGCGCATCGGCTACATGTCGCAGAAGTTCTCGCTCTACGGCAACCTGAGCGTGGCCCAGAACCTCGACTTCTTCGCCAGCGCCTACGGGCTCGACGGCCCGCAGCGCCGCCAGCGCATCGAGTGGGCGCTGGCGGAATTCGCCTTGGGCGCCGCGGGCGACCAGTTGAGCGGCGACCTGCCCCTGGGCTACAAGCAGCGCCTGGCGATGGCCTGCGCGCTCATGCACCGCCCCGAGATTCTTTTCCTCGACGAACCGACCTCCGGCGTCGATCCCATCGCGCGGCGCGAGTTCTGGCAGCGCATCAACGCGCTGGCCCGCCAGGGCGTCACCGTGATGGTGACCACCCATTTCATGGAGGAAGCGGAGTACTGCGACCGGTTGGCGATCATGGCGGCTGGCCGCATCCTGGCCCTGGACGAGCCGGCGGCGCTCAAGGCGGCGGCACGCAGCGCCGAGCAGCCCGAGCCGACCCTCGAAGACGCCTTCATCCGGCTCATCGAAGCCGCCGCCGTCGCGGAGGCCGCATGAAAACGAAGCTTCGGCGAAGGCTAACGTGAGCAAAGCGAACCTTAAGCCACCGCAGGTTGCGGCCGCAGGCAACAAGGAGCGCGGCGGCGCCGGCATGCGTCTGGGCGGCCTCTTGCGCAAGGAGTTCCTGCAGATCGTGCGCGACCCGAGCAGCATCGCCATCGCGTTCGTCATGCCGATCTTCCTGCTGGTGCTGTTCGGCTACGGCGTCTCTCTCGATGCCGACCATGTGCCCGTCGCCGTCGTCGCGGCGGCGCCCTCCCAGGACAGCGCCGATTTCCTCGCCGTCCTGCAGGGCTCGCACTACTTCGCGGCGCGGCCCATGGCTTCCATGCCGGCGGCGGAGCAGGCGTTGCGCCAGGGCGAAGTCAGCGGCATCGTCCGCCTGCGATCGGATTTCTCGCGGCAGATGCGCCAGGCCGGCGGGGCGCCCATCCAGGTGGTCGTCGACGGCGTCGATGCCAACACCGCGCGGCTGGTGGAGGGCTATGTCGATGGCGCATGGAGCACCTGGCTGGCGGCCCAGGCGGCCCGCCGGGGCGGGACGCTGCAGATGCCGGTCGACCTGCAGCCGCGCATCTGGTTCAACGGCGAGCTGAAGAGCCGCAATTACCTCGTGCCGGGCCTGGTGGCGATCATCATGACCCTCATCGGCGCCTTGCTCACGGCCCTGGTGATGGCGCGCGAATGGGAGCGCGGCACCATGGAGGCGCTGATGGTGACGCCGGCGAGCATGAGCGAAGTGCTGCTCGGCAAGCTGGCGGCCTACTTCGCCCTCGGTACCGGCGGCATGCTGCTTTCCGTCGGCCTGGCGGCGTGGCTGTTCGACGTTCCGCTGCGCGGCTCGTTCTGGATCCTGTGGGGCTGCTCCAGCCTCTTCCTGCTGGCGGCGCTGGGCATGGGACTGACCATCTCGACCCTGGCGCGCAGCCAGTTCGTCGCCGGCCAGATCGCCATCATCGCCACGTTCCTGCCGGCCTTCCTGCTCTCGGGATTCATTTTCGACATCGGCAGCATGCCGCCGGTGGTGCAGTTCATCACCCACCTCGTCGTCGCCCGCTACTTCGTCGCCATCGTGCAGACCTTGTTCCTGGCCGGCAACGTCTGGGCGGTGATCCTGCCCAATGCGCTGGCGCTGGCCGTGATGGCGGCGATCTTCCTCGGCATCACCTGGCGCAAGTCGCGAAAGCGGCTCGACTGATGTTCCAGCGCATCCTCGCCCTCATCCGCAAGGAGTTCCTGGCGCTGCTGAAGGACCCGAAGAGCCGCGCGGTCCTCATCGTGCCGCCGCTGGTGCAGCTCCTGGTCTTCGGCTACGCCGCCACCTTCGATCTCAAGGAGGTGCCGTATGCCGTCTACAACGAGGATCGCGGGCTTGCCTCCCGCGATCTGCTCGCCCGCTTCGCCGGCGCGCCGAGCTTCCGCCAGGTGGCGGAGATCCGTGCCGAAGAAGAGCTGGCACCGCTGATCGACGCGCGCAAAGTGCTGGTGGCCGTCCATATCGGGCCGCGCTTCAGCGCCGACCTCGAGGCCGGCCGCCCGGCGCCCCTGCAAGTCATCATCGACGGCCGCAACTCGAACACGGCCATGGTCGCGCTCAACTACGTGCGCAGCGTCGTCAGCCGCTTCAATGACGATTGGGTCGATCGCCGCGGCCTGGACGGGCCGCCGGCGCGCCTCGAGACCCGCGCCTGGTTCAATCCGAACCTGGAGAGCCGCTGGTTTTTCATTCCGGGCATCGTCGGCATGCTGACCCTGGTGGTCACCATGCTGGTGACGGCGCTGACCGTGGCGCGGGAACGCGAGCAGGGCACTTTTGACCAGTTGCTGGTGACGCCGCTGCGCCCCGGCGAGATTCTCATCGGCAAGACCGTGCCGGGGCTGGTTGTCGGCATCGTCCAGGCCACGGCGATCCTGCTCGTGGCCACGCTCTGGTTCAAGGTGCCATTCCTCGGCAGCCTGCCGGCGTTTTACGTCGGCTTGGTCCTTTTCCTGCTCTCGGGCGTGGGCGCCGGCCTGCTGATCTCATCGCTTTCGGCCACTCAGCAGCAGGGCCTCCTGGGCGCCTTCCTGTTCATGGTGCCGGCGGTGATCCTGTCCGGCTTCGCGACGCCGATTGCGAATATGCCGCACGCGGTGCAGGTCGTCACGTACATCGATCCTCTGCGCTACTTCCTGGTCATCCTGCGCAAGGTGTTCCTCGAAGGCGCCGGCTTCGCGATTCTCGTCGACCAGTTCTGGCCTATGGCGCTGATCGGCGCCGCCACGCTGCTGTTGGCGAGCTGGCTGTTCCGCCACCGCATGTACTGACGCTGGCGACCCGAACGTCCGGACCGGCAACCCTGAGATCTTCCGGGAATTGCGGCATATGACAAACGCGTATTCCGCGGAGTTCGCCGCTGCGCCGGAAAATCGCGCCACGGACCGTCAGATCCAAGTGCCGCCGGGCGGCGGCAGCAGCGGTACGCTTTCCCGCGCGACCAGGAAATCGATCATGAAGCTCAGGATCGACACGAAGATGCTGGCGAAAAATGCCGTCCAGAAGCCGGAGAGCTGGAACCCGCGCACCAGCGCGGCGACAAGCTTCAGCATCAGGGCGTTGATGACGAGCAGGAAGAACCCCAGGGTCACCAGAGTCAACGGCAGCGTCAGAAGGATGAGCACGGGGCGGACAAAGGCGTTGACGACGCCGAGCAGCAGCGCCGATGCGAGCAGCGACGGCAGGCCGGCGAACCTGATCCCGGGAAAGACGCGGCTGGCCAACCACAGGGCGAGCGCCGTGACGGCCCAATGGAGCAGCAAGGAGTTGAGATTGTCGACCATGGTGCGACGCATTCTAGCTCGCGTCATCTGCCTCGCATCCGTCAATAGCCCCAAGGGAGCATGCGCTCAGACGAACTGCGCGGCGGCCGCGGCGGACATGCGCGGATGGACCCCGGCGGGAATGCCGCAACCGATGTCCTCGGCATCGCACCGCCGCAATGGACGTTGATGCCGGTACTTTCGATCCAGCGCGATCCAGCGCGCCGTTCTATGGCATTGCTATGCCGTCTTCGAAGGCACCGCCGCTGGGACCGCCGGGTTCGAGCCGAACACCCCAAAGTATGCTGGCCGCGCCCTGTTCCACCGAGCGCGGGGCGCCGGGCCCGCCCATGTCGGTGCGGACCCACCCGGGACTGATTGCATTGACCAGTATTCCCCGCGGCTTCAACTGCTCGGCGAAAAGGCGGGCCATCACGATGAGCGCCGCCTTGCTCTCGCCGTAGCCACCAGGAGCTTCGCGGGCCAGGCGCTCGAGGTCGTCCAGCGACAGCCGGGAATCCGACAGGCGCTCGACAAAGCTCGCGGGCTGGGCCGAGAGCCGACCGAGACTGCTCGTCACCAAGACGACGCGTGCATGCGCGGCGAGAAGTGGCTCCAGGGCCCGCGTCAGCCGCAATGGGCCGAGCGTATTGGTGTCCCAAATGCGGTGCGCGGGGCCTTCATAGACGCCGGCGTTGTTGACGAGCACGTCCAGCCGCTGTTGCCGCGCACGGAATCTTGCGGCCGGCGCTTCGATCGAACTGGCATCCGCAACGTCGAGGGCCTCCGCTTCGGTTCCCGGCGGCGCAGACGCCGGCTCGCGCACGCCCGACAGCACACGCCAGCCTTCGGCTGCGAGGGTGAGCGCGACCTGCCGTCCGATACCGCGGCTGGCCCCCGTAATCAGCGCCGTGTTCATGGTCATCGTAGTTCCCCATCAATCTGGTCCTCTGGAACTCTAGTAGATTCCTTATTTCCGGCCGCGTTCAATCGTCGCAATGCGAGCATCGCGGCGGTCCGGGACGACCACGAATCGGCGCGACCGGCGTCGCCGGCGCGGCGGGCAACCGCTGGCACCAGGCTTGTCGCGCCATCATCGCAAAGTCACTCGTGATGGATGCGCACGCAACTGCGCTCCAGGTCCACCAGATGAGGCAGCAGCTCCGAGTTTCTTTGCACATGAAAAATGAAACGCGGGACATCTCGCGCAGTGGTCTGTGCCATGAAAGGCTCGCCCCAGAAACTGAGCAGCGCTTCGGTTCCGCCGCTCAGTTCGTTGTCGGCGAGGATGAACGAAACAGTCTTGCTCAGGATGCACCAACGCGGTTCCTTGACCTTGGCGCCGCCAGCACAGGCCCTGATCTTGGGCGCGATGACTTGCTGCCATAGCTCTTCCTGGCTTTCATCGAGGACGAACTGAATCGAGCTGACCAGCGGATGATCTATCGCCGGACGCAGCAATGCATCGAACAACGCTTGGGGCTTATACATCGCGAGGCAGACGTTGAACCAGATCGTGTCGCCGCGCATATGCCGAACAAACTGTTCGTTCGCCGATCGCAAGCGGCGGGGTCCAATCAGAATCACTTCGGGAGCCGTCAGCGCCGACTGAATTCTAGAAACCGCGTGCGCCGTTCGATCGACCTGCACGGCAGTCAGTTCGTTGTTTCGCGTATGCCGCATGAAGTTGATGAACAGCAAGGCCATCAGTGCCAGAAGAATCGGCAAGGCGACGCGGTCATCGACCAGGCGCAAGAGATCCAGGATGACCGCCGTTACCGCCGCCACGATTCCGGCGATGGCATCCCATTCCAGACTGAGGAACCGCTTCGCTTTCATCTTTGGCCCAACCGCCGCGGCGGCAGCCGACCAAGCCCGTCGTCTCGCGCCATTCCAGCTCAGCACCCGGACAAGGCACCGATGCGCGCGCGCAGCATCGGCAGAAGTTCCCGCTCGAACCAAGGGTGGCGCGCCAACCAGGGCTGATTGCGCGGCGACGGGTGGGGCAGCGGAATGAACTGCGGCGCATATTCGCGCCAAGCCTGGGTGGTGTCGGCCAGTGACGCCTTGCGACGACTGGCAAGAAAGTGACGTTGCGCGTATTGGCCGATGAGCAGGGTCAATTCAACGCGCGGCAGCCGGACCAGCAACTGGTCGAGCCACAATGCCGCGCATTCGCGCCGCGGCGGCAGGTCGCCGCCATTGCCGCGGCCCGGATAACAATAGCCCATGGGGATGATCGCAATGCGTGACGCGTCGTAAAACGCGGTCTTGTCCAGGCCCATCCATGCGCGCAGGCGTTCCCCGCTTGCATCGTCCCAAGGAACGCCGGTCGTATGCACGCGCAGGCCCGGCGCCTGTCCCACGATCAGAATGCGCGCGCTCTCGCTGGCACGCAGCACTGGACGCGGGCCGAGCGGAAGCTGCGCGTCGCAGGCACGGCAACCACGCACGGCCATCAGCAAGGAGTCCAGCGTGGGGTAAATTGTTTTCGGCACGGCGACTTTGCTTTTCATGGCGATCACGAAGAATCCTTGACCATCATCAGCCGGATCTTTTCGATGGCGCGGGACGGCGACAGGTGCCTGGGGCAGACCTCCGTACAGTTCATGATCGTGCGGCAGCGGAACAGCCGGTAGGCATCGTTCAAATCATCCAGTCGTTCCTGGGTGGCCTGGTCGCGGCTGTCGATGATGAAGCGATAGGCCTGCAGCAGGCCGGCGGGCCCGACGAACTTGTCCGGATTCCACCACGACGAGGGGCACTGGCTGGTGCAACAGGCGCACAGGATGCATTCGTAGAGGCCATCCAGCTTTGCGCGGTCCTCGGGCGATTGCAGGCGTTCCCGTTCCGGCGGCGGGTCATTGTTGATCAGGTAGGGCTTGATCGAATGGTATTGCTTGAAGAAGCGCGTCATGTCGACCACCAGGTCGCGGATGACCGGGAAGCTCGGCAGGGGACGCAATACGACGGGCTCCTTCAATCCCTTGACCGGAGTGATGCAGGCAAGGCCATTGCGGCCGTTGATGTTCATCCCGTCGGAGCCGCAGATGCCTTCGCGGCAGGACCTCCGGAAGGTGAGCGAGTCATCCCGGCCCTTGAGGCGCACCAGGACATCCAGCAGCATCCGGTCGGTTTGCTCCGGCGCAATCTCGTAGTCTTGCATATAGGGCTTCTCGTCCTTTTCCGGATTGAAGCGAAAGATCGACAGTCTCATGGCGGCCTCCTGGCGCTCACGCCGTCCCCATCAGCAGAATCCGCACCACCCATGCCGCGATCGCGGTCAGGCTGAAGGCGAGCAGGGCGAGCGCGGAAATGCGCCAGGCCAGCGGATGCACGTAGTCCATCAGCACGTCGCGAAGGCCCACCCAGGCATGCAGCAGCAGCGCGGCGAAAAAGACGCTGGCAGGGATGGCGATCCGCGAGTTCCTCATCCAGCCGTGCCATGCCTCATAGGAATCGGGTGGCGCAAGTAGGAAATGGAAGAGCAGGAACACGATGAACAGCAGCATGTAGACGGCGGTGACTCGCTGCACCAGCCAGGCACGCAGGCCTGTGGCCGTCCGCCTCACAGCAATGCTCCGGCGGCGAGCAGCGCTACCGCGACGCCGCACAGGTTCACGATCCAGGCGCTGCGGCGCGCGGCATGCAGTTGCGAACCGACGTCGATGTCGCTCAACAGGTGGCGGACGCCGGCCAAGAGATGATGTGCCAGCGCCCAAACTGACACGACGACCGCAACCCGGAAGGCCCAGTGGTCGAACAGGCCGACGACCTGTGCGAAGGATTGCGGGCCGCGCAGCGACAGATCCAGAAGGTACACGCTGAATGGAACGCAGAACGCCAGGACGATCCCCGTCACCCGGTGGGTGATGGACGTCAGAGCGCCTACCGGCATCTGGATTTGAAGCAGATTGAAAAATTCCGCTCTTCGTCTTCGCGCTTCTGCCATGTCGCCAATACGCACTAATGATGGGTGGCGGACAATGCTCTGACGATTGCCATCACGTTGCCGGCTTCGGCAAGACGATGCTCACGAGCATGGACGAATCCGCCACGGCCCGCAGCGCATGAGGCACCTTCGCCGCCAGGTACATAAGCTCGCCGCCGCGCAGCGTCGTGCAACTGCCCTGAGTCGTGACGTCAACCGCCCCCTCGAGGCAGTGCATCGTAATCGGGCCGTCGACGGCATGTTCATGCAACTCCTTTCCAGCGGGCAAGACCAGTCGCATGAGCTTCAACTGCGCGTCGCGCACCAGCGTGATCGACTGCGTCTCGGCTAGCGGCGCACCCAGTGGCCGAAGGTCAATGACTTCGCCGGACGATGCGTGTTGGGTCGCCAAGAGCCGCTCCTCGATTCCAGAATGCCGATGAGACAATTCTCGCCAGCGAAGATTCCGCAGCCGGCGTTGGGGAACGCTTCGTTCGGAATCAGGGTCGAATCGGCAAGTAATCGGAGCGCAAAATGATCCTCGTCAAGCGTGTCTATGATCCTGCCGATGCCGGCGATGGCGCGCGGTTTCTCGTCGATCGCCTGTGGCCACGTGGCATGAGGAAGGAGGAATTGCCGCTCGATGACTGGCTGAAGGAATTGGCGCCGAGCGACGAGCTTCGCACGTGGTTCGGTCACGATCCGCAAAAGTGGGACGAGTTTTGCCGCCGCTACCATTCGGAACTCGACGCCAAGCAGGCTGCGGTGCGGCAGTTGCTGTCGGCGGCCCGGCGCGGCAACGTCACGCTCCTCTTCAGCGCCCACGACGTCGAGCACAACAACGCGATCGCCCTGCGCGAATATCTGCGGGAAGCCCGCTCCGGCCGCAAGCAGCAGGTGCGAAGCCACGCGCACGCGCACCGCGCACACTGATACGGCAGGGCTCGCGCCAGGGGCGGCCAAGGCGCTCGTCGCGCGAGCCGGCAGTTCGACAGTTCGACCTAGTCGCCTCTTCCCGTCAACTGGAAGGCGGCCCAAAAGAACGGCTGCGGGAAGGCGTTGCGCGTTGCCTGCTGGGCCTGGCGCAGCGCTTCCTCCTTGCTCATGGTCGCCAGGTTGCGATAGAACGCTTCCATCAGCTGCGCCGTCGCCTTGTCATCGACGCTCCAGAGGCTGGCGACAATCGAGCGCGCGCCGGCATAAAGGAATCCGCGCGTGAGGCCGACGACGTCGTCGCCGCTGGCGACCTTGCCAAGGCCGGTTTGGCAGGCCGACAGCGTCACGAGGTCGGCGTTCAGGTTCATCGCGTAGAGCTCGCCGACGGTGAGCATGCTGTCGCCGCCCGTGTCGCCCGCCAAGTGCAGTCCCGAAGCGAGCGGCTGTTCAGCATTGAATTCCCCGTGCGTGGCGAAATGGATGCGCACGAATGCGCCTTCCGCTTTGCGGAAGTTGCTCTTCGATGCATCCTTGCGCAGCAGCAGGCGCGAGCCGGGAAACACGCCAGCCACCGTGCGCGCCTCGTCTTCGGCGAAGTGCAGGTCGTAGCGCGGATCGCCCAGATCGGGATCGCCCAGCGCCAGCAGCGGTGCCTGTCCGGCCGGCGAAGCCGGACGCAGGAATTTCAGGACTGAAGCGCTCGGCAGGAAGCGCAGCGCGTAACGGTCGGCGAGGAAGCTGCCGTCCGGGGCGACGAGCGCCGCGAAGGGCAAGTAGTGGAGCGCGCCGTGCGGAACGATGACGACCTTGCCAGCCGCGATCTGTCCAGCGAGCGGCTGCCACAGCTGCGCGTACAGCGCCTGCGCAGGCGCGCGCCAGGCGTCGCCGTCGACCTGTTCGATGGCGGCGCGCAGGTCGCGCACGCGCCGTTCGAGCTCGGCGGCGTCGAGCTTGATCGCCTGCAGCTTCTGGCGGTCGAGCACGAAAGCGTAAAGCTCATCGTCCTGGCCGTAATACTCGATCAGGGTCTCGTCCTGTCCGACCAGGCTTTTCAGTTCGTCGGAAGGCACGGCGCTGACGGCCACGAGCGTCGCCAGCTCCGGCGCCGCCGCCTGCACTTGCGTGCGGGCGAGCGAAAGATTGCGCACGCCGCTGGCGCCGGCGGCGTCGACTTTGGGCGCAGCGTCCGGCGCATGCCCCGCCAGGTCCGCGGCGTCGAGTTGCGCCAGGACCTGCCGGGTCTTCTCGGGATCGGCGCCGTGTATCGCGAAGTCCTCCTTGCGCGCGGCGAGCATATCCACCAGCGCGCGCGACTTGGAGCGTTCCACGTAGTCGAAGGCCGCGGCCGTCCGGCCCTGCCCGATCAGCGCCGCGACCAGCCTGCGGTAGACCGCCTGCTTGTCGCCGACGAAGCCGATCTTGCTGGCCTCGGTGTGGATCGACGCCCGCTGCGTCTCGATCACGTCGACGGCGCGCTTGAGGTCGGCGATGGCCTCATCCGGACGCTGCTCCAGCGCCTCGAGGCGGGCGCGCTCCGCCAACGCGACCCAGTAGATGTCGCCGAGGTCGGGCAGCCGCTGGTTGGCGAACATGGCGTCGAAGGCTTGGCGCGCCTCGTCCAGACGCCCGAGCTCGAGGTCGGCCTTGGCGAGCATGAACTGCCGCGGCAGTTCGCTGAGCGTCGCCAGGCTGTCGCCGCGGTAAGCGTGGGCGTTGGTGGCGTCGGCCAGCGCCATGACGAAATTGACGAGCCCGCGGCTGCCGAGGTGCTCAATGGCTTTGTCATATTCCCCGAGCGCCAGGTAGACGCGCGCCAAGCCGTTTTCCTTCAGCGGCTTCGTCATGGCGCTGCCGACGAAGCCGATCGACACGTCCTCGAGCGCCGCCAGGTATCTTCTCGACCGCTCCTTGTCGCCGCCGAGCACGGCGGCGATGGCGAGGTTCGGGAGAATGACGAGCTGGAACTTCGTGCGCGGCCAGGTTGAACTCAACGACGCGTCCGTGGGCACCGCGGCGAGGGCGCGCTCGCCTTCCGCCATCGCGCGCGCAAAGTCGCCGAGGTCCATATAGGCTTCCGCCCGCAGCATGCCGGGGAACGGTTCGGCCGCGACGGATGTGCCGATGAAGTAGTCGCCCTTGATGACGCGATCGCCGGCCGCGATCGCGGTCTCGAGCCGGACGACGCAATCGAACAGCTTGTCGAAGCGCTTGAGCTGCCCGTACGCGAGGCAAAGCGGTCCGACCAGGCTCGCCGTCGGGGCCTCGCCGCGCGCAAGACGCGTTTCCACCTGCTGCGCCATGTCGCCATAGCGACCGGCGGATTCGAGATAGGTCAGGCCTTCGTCGGCTCTCGCGGCGGCCATGATGCCGAGCGAGACGATGAGGGCTACCCCAACTGAAAAACGGCGCATCTTCGTGTCCACTGTTGCCTCCTGTCGGGCCATTATGCATGAGGGCCACAGAACGGCAGGAGCCTTGACGGGTTTTGGCAAGCGATGTGCCTTCCTTGGCAGCGGCGACGCTGAAGCCGAGCGAGCCAGGCGCTACGGCTGCCGAAGCGAATCGAAGCGTTTGCTGTAGAGAAGTTCAAGTCCGGCAACGCTGCCGCCGCGGGCGACCACCGACCATGAGCGCGCCAGGTCGTAGGTCAGCATGAGGACGCCCTGCGCTCCTGCCAGGCTCTGCTCGTAGCCCACGGAAAGGCGGTCGGAGATGCTCTTGCCCAGGCTGACGACGGGCACGCCTTCGAGCCCGGCAGTGCTTTCGCCGAGAGACAGCGTGCTCAGGCCGAAAGCCTTGGCGAGCGGCGCGCCGCCGACCTTGCCGAGCAGGCCGAGCGCGGCCGACGAAACGGCTTTCTGCGCCGAAGCCTGGCCGCTGGCGCTGCTGGTGCCGTGACCGAAGACCAGCCAGGAAATCTGTTCGTCCTTTGGCAGGCTCGGTTCAGATACCACTTCGACCTCGGGCCGCGTCACGCTGCCGGTGACCTGCACGCCCGCGGGGACGTCCTGGTTGCGGCGCATGGCGAGAATGTTGAGGCTCGGATTGTTCGCTGGTCCGTGGAAGGTGATGAGCCCGCGCTCGATATCCAGCTGGGTGCCGAAGGCCTCGTAGCTGCCTTTCGCCACCCGCACGGTGCCGAAGACCTGGGGCGCCTCGCCGGGATCGCTGCGCAGCTTGAGGTCTCCGGCGAGACGCAGGTTTGCGCCCGAGCCTTCGAAGATGAAGTCGTCGCCGAGGTCCACGTCGACATTGAGCCGCGGCGCGAACGGACCGGCTGCGCGGCGGCGCGCCAAGGGGTCGGCTGGCGCTGCAGTGGCTTGGCCGTCGCGGACAATGATGACGTCATCGCCGAGCTTGGGCGCGGGTTTCGGCGGCGCCGTGAAGCGCGCGTGGTCGACGACGAAGCGGCCGTCGATGCGCAAGTCGCCGCCGGGATTGGCGGCGTCGGCGCGGCCCGTCACCGTCAGTTGCTGTGCCGGGCCGGACAGGAGCTGGAGCTGGTCGGCGACGATGCTGGCGCTCAAGACGCCATTCTTCATGTCGAGCGGCAGGCGGCCGGCGGCGCGCAGGGTGCCGGCCGCGCCGTGAAATTCGAGCCGCTGCAGCTCGATGACGTCGCCGTCCATGCGCAGCCGGGCGCTGCCGTCATGGAGGCGAACGCCCTGGTCGTAGAGGGTCAGCGCGAGGCCGTCGGCGGTCGCCGACCCCGACAGAGCCGGATGTCCGAGCGTGCCGCCAAGGGCGACGTCGAGCGCCGCGCCGCCTTCGAGCGCGATGCGCGGGCCGGCCAGAGCCGCCAACTGCTGCAGCCGCGGCAGCGCTGCGGCGATCTTTCCCGAAAGCGCCGAATCGCCGCCGATGGCGAGCCGTTCGCCGGCGTGCAGCCAGGCCATGCGCACCTGTCCGCGGGCGGTGCCGATGCGGCGCGCATCCGCTTCGGCGTCGAGCCGGATTTGTTCCGGCTCCAGTTCGGCGCGCAGCGACAGCCGCTGCAAGCCGAGCTTGCCGTCGCCGGGAAGGGCGACATCGCCGCCGCGCCGGACGACTTCCACGAAGCCGCTCGCCGCGGCGCCCAGCGTGATGTTCCAGTCGGCGTCGAGCACGAGGTCGGTATCGATGCCTGCGCGGGCACCCGTCAGCCGCTGCCGCCAGGCGAGCAGTTCGCCCAGGTCGAGGCCGGCGATGCGGCCTTCGCTGCGAATCAGGTGCTCGTCCCAGTGCAGCGCCTCGAGGTCAAGGACGGCATGACCGGCGGTCAGCCGGCCGGCGCCGACGTCGAGCGCGGCGGGCGCCACGGCGAGCGTCAGCGGCGATGCCAGGGAGACCGGCAGCAGGCCGCGGCTCTCCAGCGTGCGCAAGACGCCGTCCCAGGCGAGACCCTGCGCCTGTTCATGCAATCCGCCGGCGGCGGCGAGGTGCAATGACAACGGCTTGCCGCGCACATCGGCCGCGGCATCGATGCGCAGCGTATGCGCGGCAAAGCTGCCGTCGGCGGCGGCGTCGATGCGACTGAAGGCGAGGCCGCCGCCTTGGGCGTCGCGCGCAGCGACGTGGATGGCGAGCCGCTCCTGCGCCCGTTCCGCGCCGCCCGGCCAGCCGTGCACGTGCGCTTCGCCGGCAAGCGCGCCGATGCGGACTGCGCCATAGGCGAGCCGTTCGGCCCGGTAGCTGGCGTCGATCGTGGGGCGAACGAGGCTGCCGCCGAGCTTGCCGTTGAGCTTCGCCGCGCCCGACAGGCCGAAGCCGAGGCGATCGAGCGCCGGTGCGTCGAGGTCGACGTGAAGCACGTCGGACGGCGCGCCGAAGCTGCCGGCGATCGACGCGCGGTTGCCGGCGACCTCGAGCCGGGCGTCGCTTTGCCGCAGTCGGCGGCCCTCGACGCTCACCACGCCCGCGCCGCTCATCGGCCACGCGCCGTAGCGGCTGTCGCGCACAGCGAAGCGGACCGTGGCGCTCGGCAGCGGATGCAAGCTGCCCGAGGCTTCGAGGTCGCCGCTGATGTCGGCGCTGACGGTGCGCGCCGCCTTCTTTCCCGCCAGGCGGGGCAGGAAAGGCGCCGGGTCGAAATGCGCGATCGAACCGGCGAACGCGTAGTCCGCTTGGCCTGCGTGCTCGACGATCTCGCCGCTGCCGTTTACGGCGGCAGCGCCCGTCAAGCGCACGCGCAACGCCGAGAGCCGCAGCCGTTGCGCCGCCAGGACGACGTCGGCGCGGGCAAAGACGAGCGGCAGCAAGCCTTTGCCGAGGGCGCCGGGCCGCCCGTTGGCGAGCGCGACGGGTCCGGCGACCGCGAACGAGTCGCCGCTGCCGGACGGCACGAGAGAAGCCTGCAGGCGCGCATCCGCCCGCGGCCAATCGGCGCGCCAGGCGTGCGGGTCGAGATGGTCGAGGGCGACTTGCAGGCGCCGAAAGGGCAGGGCCGAAAACGGCGTGGCGTCGACCGCGGCATTGCCCTTGAGCGCGTCCGCGGCGGCATCGATGCGAATGCCGAAGGTTTCCAGCGTGCCGGAAAATTCGGCATCGGCAAGGAAGCGGCGTTCGGCGAATTGCCCGCGCAAGCTCGCCTTGCCGTCGAGCGCGAACGGCCGCTGGCCGTCGAGCGTCAGCGCGGCCGTGGCGGTGCCGAGCGGCGTTGCCGCATGCTCGAGCGACAGCCGGTGCCGTCGTCCGTCGGAGCTTGCCTGCAGGGCGATGTCGCGCAAGTGCGTGGCGCCGCCAGCGCCGAGTATGACTATGTCATCGACGGTGGCGCGGCGCACCGCGACGCGCAGCGGCAGCGTCAGCCGCTCGGGCAGGGCCGGCGGCGCGGGCCGCTTGGCGCCGGGCGTGAGTTCGAACATGCCGATGCGCAGCCATTCGACGTCGAGCGCCAGCGGCGCCAGCGACCAGCGCCAGCGCGTCTCGACGCGGTCGATGCGGATCGACAGCGTGTCATCGCGGAAGCGGACATCGTCCAACCGGAGGCCGCGGGAAAGCGTGCCGCCGACCAGCTCGCCGGACAGGCGCCCGTGCGTCAGGCGCGTCGCCGTTTGCCACGCCAGGCGCGCGCCCCAGTCCGTGGCGATCATCGCCGTCGCCAGCGCAAGCGCCAGCAGCGCGAGGGCCGCAACGGCGGCCGCCATGCGCAAGGCCAGGTGCCCAGCAATGCGCCGGCTGCGCGCCGTGCAGCGAAGGCCGGGCGATTCAGCGGTGCGCGAGCGCATGGCGGCTCAGAACGAAATGCCCAGCGAAAAGCTCGGGCGGATCTTGCGGTCCGCCAGGCCGTAGCCGAGGTCGCCGCTGATCGTGCCGGCGGGGCTGCGCCAGCGCACGCCGACGCCGATGGCCCGGAATATCTCGCCCTGGTTCCAGGTGTCGGCGGCCTTGCCGAGGTCGTAGAAGACGGCGCCGCCCCAGCTTTCGTTCAGCCAGTGCTGGTACTCGGCGCTCGCCGTTGCGAGCGTGCGCGCCGGATAGACGGTGCCGTTGCTCAAGTTGCCGATGCTTTGGTAGCGATAGCCGCGCACCGATTCGCCGCCGCCGGCGCGAAACAGCAGCGAAGCCGGCACCGCGGCATTGCCGCCGGCGGTTGCCACGGCGCCCAGTTCGCCGCGCAGGATCGCCACGTCGCGCCGGCCGACGGGAAGGTATTCATGCAAGCGCAGGTAGACGCGGGTAAACGTCTGGTCGGTGAGCGCGCCCCTGACGGCGGCGCCGGCCTCGACCGTGTAGATGCGGCCTTGGCGCGGGAAGGTCAGGCTGTCTACGCGCCGGCCGGTGTATTCGATGCCGGCGACCAGCGCGCGGTGCGTGCCCGGCTGCACCACGGTATCCGGCGGCGGCGTCGCGCCGTTCGCTTGCTCCAGCGTGTCGCGGTAATACTCGAGGGCAAAGGCGATGTCGCGCGTGTCGGACTGGCGGGCGCGGCGCACGCCGACGCGGCGTCCGCTGAGGTCGATGCCCTCCAGGGTGCTGCGTTCCGTCGACGCGTGAACGCTGTCGACCGCGGCCGAGGCATCCGGCGGCAGCGACAGGCTGACCGCGCCCGACTGGCGCCGCTGCTCGAGCTTGGCCTGTGCATCGAGCACCCAGGCCTGGTCGAAGACGTCGTAGTGGGAATAGCGGCCGTCGATATGCGCGCCGACATCCGTGCTGTAGCCGATGCCGGTGCGGATGCGCTGGACCGGATTCTCGGTGAGTTGCACATTCACCGGCGTCAGTTGCGTTCTCGCAGGGTCCGGGTCGATGTCGACCACCGCGTTGCTGTAATACGGCGTGCGCAGGATCTGGCGCTGGAATTCGAGCAGGCGAGCGCGGCTGTAGGCCTCGCCGGGATGCAAGGGATCGACGTTGCGAACGATGGCTTCGGGGTAGCGCAAGTCGCCGCTGACCTGCAGTGCGCCCAGCGTGAACGGCGGGCCGCTGTCGTAGGCGACCGCCAGATCGGCGCGATGGTCGTCGGCATGAATCCGCGCCTGCGATGCGACGATGCGCGCCGCGGCATAGCGGTCGCGGCGCAGGACGTCGAGGCCGGCTTGCTTGGCGGCATCCCAGGCTTCCTTGCGAAACGGCTCGCCCGGCCGCAGCGACCATGATCCACGCACCATCGCCACCTGGGCCGGCGCTTGCGCGGCGGCGCTTCCTTCGACCTTCACATCAACCCGGGAAATGCGGGTCCGCTCGCCCGGATCGACGACAAGGCGGATCAGCCGGTTCGGCGCCTCGCCCGCGACCGACACGGTGGTGCGCGGCGAAAAATAGCCTTCGGTCGCCGCCAGCCGCGCGACATCGTCGGCCGCCGTTGCCAGCATGAAGTCCACCTGCTCCGCGTCGATGTCCTCGCGATCGCGGTAGCGCGAGAGATCCAGGTTGTCGGCAAGGAGCTGCCGCAGCGTCGCCGGCGCCTCGATTTCGACCCGATAGGCGGCATGCAGGGGAAGGGCCGCGCAGGCGAGGGCGCAGCCTGCCAACGCGAGCAAGCGCGGCGCCCGGTCCGGGCGGGGGCGTGGCTTGGCGAGGGACGTTGGCATCGGCGACGGCATCGAACGACCGGCTTCCCTCGAATGAAGTCACATGCAGAAGCGATGTTAGGCAGGCGATCGGGCAGCCGTAATACCGCGGCTGGCGTATTCGCCATACCGGTTGGGGGGTAGTCGCCGCTGCGCCAGCCGTGCGCCATTGACCCCAGCCCGGCGGCATCAGGGACAGCGGTTCGCCGTCCGCTCGCACACGCAGTCGGTTTGCTGGCAAACGCAATGCGACACCTGGCCGGGGCGGCCGTCGCGGTCGCTCACGCAAACGTCGCCGGCAAACGACTGCAGATGCACGATGCCCGTGCGTTCTTCGCGTCGGCGATTGTTCGATGGACTCAGAGGTTCGAGACTTGGTGGAGGCCGCCCAACACGATCGCATAGTAGAGGCCGGCGAAGACGGCGTTGCTGACCGCGAGCGGCAACCAGATCCGGCGCATGTCGACGCCCAACCAGCGCAGCGCCACCAGGATCGGTTCCTGGCCGACCACGGCGCAGCCGAGGGTGAGGCCGCCCCAGACGCCCCACCGGTTGGCGAGCGCCATGCCCTTCGGCGTGCGCAGCCGTTTGATCCAGCGGCCGATGAAACCGATCCGCGTGCTCGCGCCGGCCAGCCAGGCAACGGCGAGCCCCTCGCAGTAGCTCGCCGCCGCTACCACCGGGAGGAGGACCCACGGGCTGCAGTGCGCAGCGATGCCGACGCCGACGGCGGCCGAGGGCCCCAGCACCAAGTTGGGCGTCGCCGCTAGCCCGACGATGGAGGCCCAGGTCCAGAAGGTCGTCATGAGGATTCCCCCTTGCGGAAAATTGCTGGAGAGCCTACACGCGCACCATGCTGTTGGCAAATCCCGGGTTCGAGTGCCGCTGCGGGAATTGCCGCGGCCTTCTTCCGTTGCCGGCGGCCGCAGCGAACACCTTGCCGGCATGCATTGCCGCCACCGTCTTGACGATGGCCAAGCCGAGGCCGTGACTTTCGCCGCTCTTCGCCCGCGATGCGATCACCAGGACGTCATGATTCCGCCCCTTCCGCCGCCTTGCGGGCCAGGTACGCCTGCTTCCTGCGCATGTACCAGTCATGGGCGCGGTCCAGGTAGAGATAGACGACCGGCGTGGTGAACAGGGTCATGGCCTGGGAGACCAGGAGGCCGCCGACCATGGCGTAGCCCAGGGGACGGCGCAGCTCGGAGCCGGCGCCGTGGCCCAGCATCAGCGGCAGGCCGGCCAAAAGCGCGCACATGGTGGTCATCATGATCGGCCGAAAGCGCAGCAGGCAGGCCTGGTAGATGGCCTGGTGAGCCTCCATGCCCTGCTCGCGCTCGGCGTTGAGCGCGAAGTCGATCATCATGATGCCGTTCTTCTTGACGATGCCGATGAGCAGGATGATGCCGATGATGCCGATGACGCTCAAGTCGTAGCCGCCCAGGCGCAGGACCAGGAGCGCGCCGATGCCGGCCGAGGGCAGCGTCGACAGGATGGTCAGCGGATGGATGTAGCTCTCGTAGAGCAGGCCGAGGACGATGTACACGGCCACCAGGGCGGCGACGATCAGGTAGGGCTGGGTGGACAGGGAATCGCCGAAGGCCTTGGCGGTGCCCTGGAAGCTGCCCGACAGGGTGGCGGGCACGCCCATCTCGGCCTTGGCCTTCTCGATGGCCGTCACTGCCTCGCCCAGGGACACGCCGGCGGCGACATTGAACGAAATCGTCACCGCCGGGAATTGGCCTTGGTGGCTGATGAGCAGGTAGGCGGTCTTGCCGGTGTCCACCTTGACGAAGGCCGACAGGGGCACCTGCTGGCCGCTCAGCGGCGAGGTGACGTAGAGCTTGTCGAACAGCTCCGGATCCTCCTGCAGCTTCGGCGCCACTTCCAGCACCACGTGGTAGCTGTTGGTCTGGGTGAAGAACTGGGCCACCTGGCGCTGGCCGATGGCATCGTAGAGCGTGGCGTCGATGAGCGCCGGCGTGATGCCGAAGCTCGACGCCCGCGCCCGGTCGATGGTCAGGGTGGCGGCGGCGGCGGCGTTCTGCTGGTCCGAGGCGACGTCGGTCAGCTGGGGCACTTTGCGCAGGCGCTCGAGCAGCCGGGGCGCCCAGGTGTTGAGCTCGTCGAGGTTGGTGTCGGTGATGGTGTACTGGTACTGGGTGCGCGACAGCCGGCCGCCGACGTTGATGTCCTGGGGCGCCTGCATGAACAGGTTGATGCCCTGGACTTGCGCGAGCTTGGGACGCAGGCGGCCGATGATTTCGTCGGCGCTGAGGATGCGTCCCTCGTCCTTGGGCTTCAAGGCGATGAAGAAGACGCCGGTGTTGGCGGTGTTGTTGCCGGCGAACATGCCGAAGCCGGTCACGTCCGGGTCCTTGCTCACCACGTCGGCCAACAGCTTCATGCGCTCGCGCATGGCCATGAAGGAGGCGTCTTGGGAGGTTTCGGCAAAGCCGTAGATGGTGCCCGTGTCCTGCTGCGGGAAAAAGCCCTTGGGGCTCGCGACGAACATCGCCACGCTCAGGGCCAGGGTGGCGAGGAAGACGCAGAGGGTCTTGAACTCGTGCTTGAGGACGAAGTCGAGGCCCCGCTTGTATGCGGACAGCATGGCGGCGAAACCGTTCTCGAACGCCCGGTACAGACGGCCGTGCGGCTTGTGGTGGGTATCGGTGAGGTAGCGCGAGCACAGCATCGGCGTCAGGGTCAGCGATATGACCACCGAGACGACGATGGTCATGGTCACCGTCACGGCGAATTCCCGGAACAGGCGGCCGACGATGCCGCCCATCAGCAGCAGCGGGATGAACACGGCCACCAGCGACACCGAAATCGACATGATGGTGAAGCCGATCTCGCCGGCGCCCTTGTAGGCGGCCTCGAGCGGCTTCATGCCGTTCTCGATGTGGCGGTAGATGTTCTCCAGCATGACGATGGCATCGTCGACGACGAAGCCGACGGCGATGGTCAGGGCCATCAGCGACAGGTTGTCCAGGCTGTAGTTCATCACGTACATGGCCGCCGCCGTACCCAGCAGCGCCAGCGGCACCGTCAGGCCGGGAATGACGGTGGCCGGCACGCTGAGCAGGAAGACGAAGATGATGCCGATGACGGCGGCGATGGTGATCAGCAGGGTGAACTCGACGTCGTGCACCGAGGCGCGGATGTTCTGGGTGCGGTCCACCAGGGTGTTGATGGTCACCGTCGGCGGAATCGCCGCGCGCAGTTGCGGCAGTGCCGCCTTGATGCGATCCACGGTCTCGATGACATTGGCGCCGGGCTGCTTGTGCACGAACAGGATCATGCCGCGGCCATTCTGGACGGCGTTCTCCGCCGGCGCGGCGGCGCCGGAGTACGCCCAGCCGGCGGTGAGCACGTTCTCCGGCCCTTCGACGGCGACGCCGATGTCGCGCACGCGCACCGGCGCGCCGTTGCGGTAGGCGAGCACCATGTCGTTCCAGGGCTCGGCCTTGAGGATCTGGTCGTTGGTATAGACAGCGAAGCTCTGCTGCCGGCCGTTGATGCTGCCCGTCGGCTGGCTGACGGTGGTGTTGGCGATGACGCCGCGCACCTCTTCCAGGCTCACGCCCATGGCCGCCAGCTTGGCCGGATCCACCTGGATGCGCACCGCGGGCTTCTGCGCGCCGCCGATGCCGACGTCGCTGACGCCGCGAATCTGGGAAAGCTGCTGGGCCAGGATGGTGTCGGCGTATTCGTTCACCTGGGTCAGCGGCAGGGTGTCGGACTGGACGGCGAGAACCAGGATGGCGATGTCGGCCGGATTGGTCTTGCGGAAGGTCGGCGGATTGGGCAGGTTGCTTGGCAGTTGCCCGCTGGCGGCGTTGATGGCCGACTGGACGTCGAGGGCGGCGCCGTCGATGTCGCGGTTGAGGTCGAACTGCAAGGTGATCTGCGTCGTGCCCAGCGCGCTGGTGGACGTCATCTGCGACAGGCCGGCGATGAGCGAGAACTGGCGCTCCAGCGGCTGGGCGACGCTGGCGGCCATGGTCTCCGGGTTGGCGCCGGGCAGGTTCGCCGAGACCTGGATGGTCGGAAAGTCCACCTGCGGCAGGGCCGACACCGGCAAGAGCGGCCATACGGCCGCGCCGATGAGCAGGATGGCGAGGGCCAGCAGCGAGGTGCCGATCGGCCGCCGGATGAAGGCGGCGGAGACGCTCATCGCGCGGCTCCGGGAGCTGGCGCCGCAACCGTTGCGGCCACCACCGGCACACCGGGCTTGATCTTGTACTGGCCGTCGAGCACCACGGTTTCGCCGGCCGCGAGGCCTTTGGCGACGACAGCCTTGCCGTCCTGGATCTGCAGCACCTCGATCGGCCGCATCTGCGCCCTGCCGTCGGCGCCGATGACGTAGACATAGGCGCCGGCCTGGCTCCTTTGCACGGCGGGCGCCGGCACCGTCAGGGCCTGGGCATGTTCGCCGAGCTGCAGGCGCACGTTGACGTACTGGCCCGGCCAGAGGACGTGCTGGGCATTGGCGAAGCGGCCCTTGAGCTGGACGGTGCCGCTGGCGACGTCGATCTGGTTGTTCACCAGCACCAGGGCGCCGCGGGCCAGCAACGCTTCGCCGTCGCGCCCATAGGCCAGCACCGCGAGCCGCCGTCCGTCCCGCTGGGCGCGGTTGATGGCCTGGACGGCGTCGCCGGGCAGGGTGAAGACGACGTTGATGGGATCGATCTGGTTGATCACCACCAGGCCGTTGGCGTCGCTGGCGTGCACGAGGTTGCCCGGGTCCACAAGCCGCGCGCCGGTGCGGCCGGCGAAAGGCGCGGTGATGGTGGCGTAGCCGAGCTGGACCTGGGCGTAGTGGATCTGCGCCTCGTCGGTCTGCACGGCGGCCTGCAGCTGGGCCACCAGCGCTTTCTGGGTGTCGAGGATCTGCTGGGAAGTCGCCTCTTCCTTGATCAGCCGGCTGTAGCGGTCGAGGTCGAGGCGGGCGTTGGCGAGCTGGGCCTCGTCGCGCGCTTTCTGCGCCTGCACCTGCTCGAGCTGGGCGCGCACCGGCCGCGCGTCGAGCTGGGCCAGCACCTGGCCGGCCTTGACGTCCTGGCCCTCGGCGTAGTCGACGCGCTCGAGCTGGCCGTCGATACGCGCCTTCACCGTCACCGAGGCCAGCGCCTGCACCGTGCCGACGCCGATGAGATAGTTCGGCACGTCCTCCTGCTTCACTTGCACCAGGGTGGCGGGCACCGCGGGCGCGGCCTTGGGCGGTGGCGGCGGCGCGAAGAAGGCCCGCAGCACGAGGCCGCCGATGATCAGAAGGACCGGGACGAGGATCAGCGCGCCGCGGCGCCGCATCCGAGAGGAGATTTTGTTGTTCATGGACTCGTCGTCTATGGATTGCCGGCGGCCGCCGATGCGGCAGCCGGAGCGGGAGACACGGAAGCCGCGGCATCGGCCAGTTCGGCGGCGTTCCAGCCGCCGCCCAGGGCCTTGACCAGGGCCGCGCTGGCAGTCAGCTGGCGGCCGAGCAGCTGCACCGCCGTGCGCTGGTTGGCGAGCAGCGCCGACTGGGAGGTGACAACGGCCAGGTAGGTGGCCGTGCCGGCGCGGTACTGGGCCAGGCTGGCGCGGGCGGCCACGCCGGCGGATCTCACCGCCGCATCCTGGGCGGCGCGCTCGTCGCCCAGGATGCGCAGGGCGACGAGATTGTCCTCGACCTCCTGCAGGCCGGCGAGCACCGTCCGCTTGTACTGGGCGACGGCCCCGTCGTAGGCCGCTGCGGCCGCGTCGGTCTGGGCGCGGCGCGCGCCGCCGTCGAAGACGGTGGCCGCCAGCGCGGCGCCGAGGGACCAGATATGGTTCGGCGCGGTCAGCCATTGGGAGAAACCGCTGCTGGCGAAGCCGTCGCCGGCGCTGAGCATCAGGTTCGGGAAGTAGGCCGACTGGGCCACGCCGATGCCGGCGTTGGCCGCGGCGGCGCGACGTTCCGCCGCCGCGATGTCGGGCCGCCGCTCGAGCAGCTGCGAGGGCAGGCCGGCCGGCACCTCGGGCAGGGCCAGACCCAGGTCGCCGGCCGGCCGCGCCGGGATCGACACCTCGGCCGGCGCCCGGCCGGTCAGGAACGCGATGGCGTGCTCGAGCTGGGCGCGCTGAACGGCCAGATCGAGCGCCTGGGCGCTGGTGGACTGCAACTGCGTCTCGGCCAGGGCCACGTCGGCTCCGGTGACAATGCCAGCGGCATATTGGCTACGCGTCAGCGCCAGGGCCTTGCGGTATTCCGCGACGGTCTGCTGCAGCAGGTCTTCTTGCGCATCGGTGACGCGCAACTGCAGGTAATCCTGCACCAGCGCCGCCTGGACGCTCAGGCGCGCCGCCGCCAGATCGGCGGCACTGGCTTGGGCGGCCGCCTCGCCGGCTTCGACGGAGCGCTGTACCCGGCCCCAGATATCGGGCTCCCAACTCGCCTCAAGGCTCAGGGTGTTGCTGCTTGCCGTCGCGGGTCCGCTTGCGGTCTGGGTGCGAGCCCGGCCGGCCGAGACGCCGGCGCCAAAGGTCGGCCAGAAGCCCGCCCGGGCCAGTTGGGCCGCCGCCCGCGCCTGGCGGTACTGAGCCTCGGCGATGCGCATGTCCTGGTTGGCGGCGTTGGCCCGGTCGACCAAGGCATCCAGAGCGGCGTCGCCGTAGCGGGTCCACCAGGGCTGGGTGGCATCGACCTCCCGGGGATGAGCCGGCGTCCACGGCCCCGTCTCCTGGTAGGCCGCGGGCGACGGAAACTCCGGTCGGATGTAGTCGGGCCCGCTGGCACATCCGGCAAGGACCAATGCCGCAGCCGTCAGCGCGGGCGTCAGTACGGCATGACGAAAAAAAAGATCGAGGTGCACTAATGACTTTCGGAGCGCGATGATGGAATGCCTTGCGAGCAAAAGGAAACGGGGCCAAGCGCCAATTTCAATTCATCGCCGAATCTATCGGCAGGGCTAACCGCATCAGCCCAGCTCGCGCGAACAGTCGGCAAAGAAGCTAAACCCGTTCCGGCCCTTGGCCTTGGCGTGGTACATGGCCTGGTCGGCGACTCTGGTGAGGGTTTCCATGTCCTCCGCGTCGCTGGGGAACATGGCAATACCGATGCTGGCGGACACGTTGGCCGTCTCCATGTCAATGACGTAAGGCGCGGCTAGCGCTTCGACCACCTCGCGCGCTACTCTTTCGACCGCCTCGCGGTTTTCGACCCCCTGCAGCACCACGGTGAATTCATCGCCGCCCAGGCGTGCGACGGTGTCCGAGCTGCGGACGTGGGCGGCGATGCGTTGCGCCGCCTCGACCAGTACCTGGTCGCCGGCGACGTGGCCAAGAAAGTCGTTGACTTCCTTGAAGCGGTCGAGGTCTATGAACAGCAGCGCCAGGGATTGACCGTCGCGCCGGCTCTTCTTCATGGCCTGCTGCAGGCGGTCGCGGAACAGGCTGCGGTTGGGCAGGTCCGTAAGGGCGTCGTGGTGCGCCAGGTGTTCGAGCCGCTGCTCGCTTTGCTTCTTCTCGGTGATGTCGGTGAACACGCTGACGTAGTGGGTCAGTTGGCCTATGCCATCGCGCACGGCGCTGACGGTCATGAGCACCACGCCGATGGCGCCGGCTTTGGTGCGGTTCCAGATCTCGCCGTGCCAGAAGTCGCGTTGGGCAACGGCTTCGAACATGCGCCTGAAGTAGTCGGCGTCGTGGTGTCCCGAGTCGAGCATACGTGCGGACTTGCCAATGGCTTCGTCGCGGGAGTACCCGGTGAGGTCGCAGAAGGCTTGGTTGACGTCCAGAATAGTGCCGTGAACGTCCGTGATCAAGATCCCGTCATGGCTGCTTTGGAACACCGTCAATGCGAGGCGGCGCTGGTCTTCGATCCGGTGTCGCTCGGTGACATCCTCCTTGACCGCCAGGTAATGGGTGACTTGGCCGCCGGCATCCGTAATGGGCAGAATGCGCGCCAGTTCCCAGAACATCTCGCCGTTCATGCGGCGGTTGCACAGCTCTCCGGTCCATCCCTTGCCCGCCGACAGGTTTGCCCATAGTTGCCGATAGGTCTCATCGGAAGTGAGGCCGGATTTCAGGAGGCGGGGATTTTGGCCCAGAATCTCGTCGCGGGAATAGCCGGTGATCTCTGTGAATTTTGGATTGACGTACTGAATGCGGGCCTCGGTATCGGCGATGATGATCGACACTGGACATTGTTCCACTGCGCGCTGGAATTGGCGTAGTTCGGACTCGGCGCGCTTGCGGTCGGTAATATCGCTGCCTTCCGCCAGGGCCAAGGCAAGCTTGCCGGTTTCGTCGAGGACCGGACGAAGTTGGAAATCCACGTAGTGCAGGCTGCCGTCGGCGGCAGGGTGAGTGGCCTCGAACCGGCTCGAGCGGCCACTCATCAGATCGACGAAGGCTTCGCGCAGCCTCGCCTGGAGAGCCCGGTCGTGGGACCACCAGGGAGTATTCCAAAAGGGCTTGCCGACGACTTCCTCGGCCGAGCAGTTTCCGATCAGGTCCAGGGACGACTTATTGACATCCCGCAGGGTACCGTCCAGATCCAGGATGCTCATGTACTCGCTCGCCTGGTTGAAGACGGCGCGGCGGCGCATCTCGCTGTCCTGCAATTGCTTGCGGGTGCGGCGCCGCTCGCGCAGGGCGAAGTCCAGGTATTCGGTTTCCAGTTGCCGCACGACGTCATGTTCGGAGAGGATGCCGGCCACGCGGCCGTCGTCGGCCACCACGACGAGATGACGAATGTGCTGCGATTGCATGCGCTGCATGGCATCGTGGAGGCGGGTGCCCAGCGGAATGGTCGTCACCGGGGCGCTCATCACCTCGCCTAGCGGCCGTTCCAGGGTGCCGTTGCCCTGGCGATAGAAGCGCACGGCGTCTCGCTCGGTGATCATTCCCAGCGGAACTCCATCCTCGGCGACGACGGCGCAGTTCGCATCCAGGGCGGCCATCGCCGCCACCGCCTCGCGCACGGGGGTGGTCGGGGTCAGCACCGGCATGCGGGCGCTCATCACCGTCCGGACTTCCTGCAAGCGACGGTAGAACTCGAGTCCGAGGTGGAAGCGGAAGTCGCTCTCGCTGACGATGCCGACCGGATGGTTGCCCGCGCCGGTGACCAGCAGGTGCCGCACGCCGTGTTCCGCCATCAGGTGGTAGGCATCGTGCAGGGCCAGATTCTCGGGAGCCGTCACCAGAGGCCGTCCCATCACGGTCGCCACGGTTTGCTGCGGCGGCACCCTGGTCTCGAAAGACCGCAGAATGTCTCGCTCGGTGACGATGCCGACCGGCTTGCCCAACTCCATGACGAGGACCGAACTGATGCGGGCGGTTTCCATGATCTCCGCGGCGCGCGCCAGGCTCGCCTCATGCTCGACGGTGACGATGTTCCAGGTCATCAGCTGGGCAAGGGAGCGTTCAGGCATGGCGGGTTTGCGGCAATGGAAAACACCGCCATTCTACGCCGTCGGAATCAGCCGGCCCAAACCCCTTCCGCGGCCTCCTCGTCGTCATCAGTGCGCAGAAGGACGGGGCGGCCTGGCCCCAGACCTCTTCCTTGCTCTCGGCCAGATATCCCGGGCTGAATTCGAGCGAACCCGCTGGCGCATCCGCGAGGTTCGAGTCCTTGGCCAGCTCAGACCGTGGATAGAGCGCGAGCATCAAGCCGCCATCCAATTCGAAGAAGCAAACGGCTGCAGGGGGCAAGCGTGATGGACCGAATGGCCCAGGCGGCCAGCCGCCCGCGTGCATCGCCGCCGAGCGCGGGCGAAGTGCCGGCGAGAGCCTCGACGCTTCGGCCTGCGCTTCGCCGACGGAGCAGCAGCAAAGCCAGTCGGCGGCTGCGAAACAATATTTGACCAATTTGGTCAAATAATTTGTTTCGTTACGTCACGTATATTACTTTGGTGATAATGTGTGACGCCATGCATGGGTTGCGCTAGCGCCGGAACATTCCGGCATCAAACGATGGATCACCGTACTTACGTTCGACGCTCGACGACCGTCTTTCTGGCGGTCGCGATTCCTGCGTCGCTGATTATCCTGTTTGCCAACCACTGGTTCCACCATAACCTCTTGCCGCTGCTGGGCGTACCCAATCCAGGCGGCGATGCGCTGGGTACGTTCTTGATCTTGACGGTCGCGTTCCTAGCACAGCGGTTGGTGTCGAAGGTGCTTTTCAACGATGCCAGCCTTGGCCACCTGACGAACAGCCGTGAGATGAGGAGAGGCAACGATGCTGCGCGCGATGCTGCCCAGGAAGTCGGGGCGGAGTTGAAGCAGGTTTCATCGTACAACGACGTTGTTCGAGGCCAGCTCAAGACGGTGGCCGAGGAAACGGAAAAAGCCGCCTTCCACATCGTCGAGCGCCTGCAAACCATCGATCAGGTCGTCACCCAGCTCAACGCCTTTGTCGACACCACCGCCGGCGAATCCGGCGAAATGCTGGCGGCCTCTGAAGTGCGCATCCTCAAGAACCACGACCTGATCACCGCGATGGATCGCTACATCGAGAATCGGTTGGCGGTCAACGACCGCGACCGCGAACGCGTCGCCCAGGTGGTGAAGGAAGCCAACTCGCTCGGGGATTTGGTCACCCTCATACGAAGCATTTCCAAGCAGACCAACCTGCTTTCGCTCAACGCTGCCATCGAAGCGGCGCGGGCTGGCGATGCCGGTCGCGGCTTCTCGGTGGTCGCTGATGAAGTGCGCAAACTGTCAGCCTCCACCGAAGACGCGGTGACCAAGATCAGCCAGGGCATTCATGCGGTGGCCAACTCCATCGAATCGCAGTTTCAGGACAAGTTGTCGGCAGCAAGCATCGAAGCGGAACGGACCTCGCTGAGGAATTTTTCTTCGCAACTCGACGATCTCGGTCGCAGCTACCAAGAGGCGACCAGCCACGAGGCAACGGTCCTCGCGCAAGTCAGAGAAAGCAGTCAAGCCTTGTCGAGCATGTTCATGGACGCGCTGGCCAGCGTCCAGTTCCAGGACGTCACGCGGCAGCAGATCGAGCACGTGATCGATGCTCTCGATCGCCTGGATGGCCACGCCATGCTGCTGTCGAATCGTCTCGATGAACTCGCGGGACAGGATTTCAAGGTCCAGCCGCTGTCCCAGCATTTGGAGGAAATCTACAAAGGCTATGTGATGTCGTCGCAGCGCGATTCTCACCAGGCTGCGTTGGGCAGGAAAGCGCCTGAGAGGCAAGGCGGCGTGCGGGCGCCAGCGAAAGTTGAATTGTTTTAAACAGCGGTTTTAAACAGCGCGGACGGCGTGCCGCGAGCGGGTGGGCGTTTCCTCTTATTGGAGAAGAACGATGTTCAAGAATCTAAAGATCGGCACGCGGCTGGGGTTGGGCTTCGGCTTCGTGCTGGTGTTGCTGGTCATCATCACCGCGCTCGCCTTTGTGCGCGTCGGCCAGATCAGTCATGAGGTCGAAGACGTTGTCAACGACAAGTTCCCCAAGACCGAATGGGCGAACAACGTGAGGAGCGATATCAATATCATCGCCCGATCTCTGCGCAACTCGCTACTGGAAACCAAGCCCGAGGGCATCCGGATGGAATTGGACCGCGTCGGCGTCGCCAAGAAGTCGATTGCCGAAAACATCGACAAGCTCGAGAAGAGCATCCAATCCGAGGACGGCAAGAAGGTGCTGGCCAAGTTGATCGAAGCGCGCAAGGTCTTCCTCGAAGACCAGGACAAGTTCCTGGAATTGCAGAAGGCCGGCAAGCGCCCCGAAGCGCTGGACCTGATGCTCACCCGCATGCGCAAGACGCAAGAAGGCTATATCGACGCGCTGAACGAACTGGTCGAGTTCCAAGGCGGCCTGATGAAAAAAGTCGGTGCCGGAGCTTCCCAGATGGCCAGCCAGACCCAGACGCTGGTCATCTCTCTCGGCCTGGCCGCCGTCGTCCTGGCGGCGCTATTCGCCTTCTGGGTCACGCGCAGCATCACCAGACCGCTCAACGAAGTCGTCGGGGTCGCCGACGCCCTGGCCGAAGGCGACCTGACCGTCAGGATCGCCGTCGATTCCAAGGACGAAACCGGCCAACTGAAGCAGTCGATGAGCAACATGGTCGGCAAGCTCGCCCACATCATCAGCGAAGTGAACGCCGCCTCCGAAGCCCTCAACAGCGCCGCCGGCCAGGTTTCGCAGACGGCGCAATCGCTGTCGGGATCTTCGGCCGAGCAGGCCGCCTCGGTCGAGGAGACGTCCTCCTCGGTTGAACAGATGACCGCCTCGATCACCCAGAACACCGAGAATGCCAAGGTCACCAACGCCATGGCCACCAAGTCCGCGCAGGAAGCGACCGAAGGCGGCGAGGCCGTCATGCAAACCGTCGAGGCCATGAAGCAGATCGCCGGCAAGATCGGCATCATCGACGATATCGCCTATCAGACCAACCTGCTGGCGCTGAATGCCGCCATCGAGGCCGCGAGAGCCGGCGAACACGGCAAAGGCTTCGCCGTGGTGGCGGCCGAAGTGCGCAAACTCGCCGAGCGCTCGCAGATCGCGGCGCAAGAGATCGGCGAACTCGCGGGTTCTTCGGTCAAGATGGCCGAGAAGGCCGGCAAGCTGCTCGACGAGATGGTCCCTTCCATCAAGAAGACTTCCGACCTGGTGCAGGAGATCGCCGCCGCGAGCGAGGAACAGCAGGCCGGGGTTGGCCAGATCAACACCGCCATGGGGCAACTCAACCAGGCCACGCAGCAGAACGCCTCCGCCTCGGAGGAACTGGCAGCCACCGCCGAGGAGATGGGCGGCCAGGCTGGGCAGCTTCAAGAACTCATGGGTTTCTTCAGGATCACCCAGCAAGGGAGCGGATCGAGAACCGTCCGTCCGGCGGCGCGCACGGCCGCCACCCCGGCGACGCGCCATTCCGGCGCAGGCCCGACCAAGGCGGCCGCGGCAGCGGACAGCAAGCAGGACTTCGAGCGCTTTTGAAGGAAGACCACATGACAGACCCGATCCAAGCCCCCGGCGGGCACCCGGCGTTAGATGCGACGGGCGGCGAAACTCACCAATACCTGACCTTCACGCTCAGCGGCGAGATGTTTGCCGTTGGCATCCTCAACGTCAAGGAGATCATCGAATACGGCACGCTCACCGAAATTCCGATGATGCCGCCCTTTATCCGCGGGGTCATCAACCTGCGCGGGCGGGTGGTCCCGGTAATCGACCTTTCCGCCCGCTTCGGCGGCCGGCAAAGCGAGATCGGCAAACGGACTTGCATCGTCATCGTTGAACTGGCAGCGGGCGAGCAACGCGAGCTGGGCATCATCGTCGACGCGGTGTCCGAGGTCCTCGAGATTCCGCGAAACGAGATCGAGCCGCCGCCTTCCTTCGGCGCCAAGATTCGCGCCGATTTCATCGCCGGCATGGGCAAGGTCAATGGCAAGTTCGTCATCATCCTCAAGATCGACCGTGCGCTTTCGTCCGACGACCTTGCCGCCTTGACCACCCTCGACGCCGGTGTGTCGCCGGCCCTCGGTTATGTCTCGCCGCCGGCCATCGAGGCGGGTGGCGTTACCGCGGTTTGAGAGAGGCAGCGGAGTCGCCAGTCGGAAGAATTCGTCTTAATCAAATGGAATAAATGGCGGCCTGACGTGTCAGGTCTTGAAGGTCGCGACTTCGGCCTGCAATTCCCCGGCGAGGCTTCCCAGTTGCCGCGACGAATCCGCGAGTTCGACCGCTGCCGCACGCCGTCGGTCCGTGCTCTGCGCAATCCCTTCGACATTCTTGGCGATCTCGGCGCCGGATGCGCGTTGCTCGCGCAGGGCCCTGGAGATGTCGCTGATGGCGTTCACGACGCTGGCCGAACTCTCGCTGATCTGCCGCATGGCGCTGCCCGCCCGCTCGATTTCGCCGACGCCGTTGCGAACGAGTTCGCTGCCCTGGCGCATGATGTTCGTGGCCTCGGCGGTACTGGCCTGTACGGAGGTCACCATGTTGCTGATTTCCGACGCCGAAGTGGTGGTCCGCTCGGCGAGCTTCCTGACTTCGTCGGCTACCACGGCGAATCCGCGACCTTGCTCGCCCGCGCGCGCTGCCTCGATGGCGGCGTTGAGCGCCAGCAGGTTCGTTTGGTCGGCCACCTCCTTGATGACATTGGTGATGGTGCTGATGTTCTTCGCCTGCTCATCCAGGGTTTGCATGCGCGAGACCCCGTCCGTCACGATCGACTCGATGCGCTTGATTTCCGCAATCGCACTGTCGGTCTGGGCAACGCCTTCGCGGGACAGATCTCCGGACAAAGACGCCTTCTTCTCGGCCTCGGTGGCGCTGTCGGACACCTGATCGATGCTCACGGACAGCTGCTCGATCGACGCCGCAACCGACGATGCGGCATCGCTTTGCGTATGCGCCCCCTGCATCGCATTGGCAGACGTCGTCGAGAGCTGCAGGGCGGCACTGGCCAGTTGGTTCGACCGGTCCCGCGTGCGGTGGACGATTCCCTGCAAGGCGTCTACGAATCGATTGACGCCGTCGGCGATCTCGTCGATCTCGTCCGCGCCGTGGGTCGTCAGACGCCGCGTCAGGTCGCCACCTTGGAGGCTGCGGAGTTGGTCGCCGATCGTCTTCAGCTTGGATTGCAGCGAAGCTGACAGGAAGAAGACGGCCCCGACGTTGATGGTCATCACCACAACCAGCAGCGCCACGATCGTCCAGAACGTCCGGGTAGAAGCGCTTTCAGCATCGGCCTTGGAGCGTTCCGCATCCGCCTGCCGGGCCGCCACGAAGTTTTCCAGTGCTGCCTGGAACGGCTTGAAGCTTTTGCTGTAGAGCGGAACGAGCCGATCGTTGGCAGCCTTGACATCCTTCATCGCCAGCGCGATCAAGTCTTGCGATTCACTGTCGTAGGATGCCCATTGGGCAAGGATGGCTTCCAGTTGGTTGCCTGGGTCGTCGTGCTGCATGGCGGCTCGCGCCGCCTTGCCGTGGGCGGCGATGTTCTTCTCGGCGGCACCGAAGACATCCTTCGTTTCCTGCAGCGTCGGGTCGAGCATGATGGTCGACAGGGCGCTTGCCTTGATCTCGATCAGATCAGCCACATACGTTTCGCGCCGGTGCGCCGAATTCTCCTTGTCATCGACGGATCGCATGCCGGTGGTGGTGAGGATGAGGATGAGCCCCAGACCCATGGCGGTTATGACGCTGAGAATGCGGAGTCTTGAGCGAAGAGTCATGGAATGTCTCCAGATGAGCAAGCGCGAAGGTCAGGAGGCGTGTGACGGCGGTGACTGGCCGCCGTCCGATCCGTGGGCGCGGGGGGCCGATTATGCGGGGGTTTGGAGTGTTGCGTGGATGAATTGATCTTGACGGCGCCGTTGCCAAATTATTTCAGTTGACGCGCCGTCCGATGCCGCCAGCGAGCGGCGCTGCACTGCCGGCCGCTGGCGGGAACCTGGCGCAGATCCCTAGTCGCCGAGCCGCTAATGCCGTGAACTTATTTAGGATCCGTGGTGGCGCGCGCCAGGTTCTGATCGCATTGCCGCAAGCGCTGAGCCATGACCTTCATGACCTCGATGGCGAATCGGGGAGACTCGTCGACCAGAAACTGGAATCGCTTCTGATCGATGATGGTGAATGTGCAGACCGTGTTGGCAGAAACCGTCGTGGATCGCGGCGAGCCGTCGACGACCGCCATTTCGCCCAAGATTGCCCCGGGCCCGACATTCTCGAGGACCAGCTTGCCGATGCGTACGGTGGCCTCGCCGGTGATCAGCACGTACATGACGTCGCCAGCGTCCCCCTCGTGGAACAACTCCTGGCCGGCGTCGACCTTGATCATCTTGGGGTCGTTGCGAAACAGATCAAAAAAGAGCATTTGACACCTCGGCGCTGGATTGGCGAAGAGTCTACATGAATGTCGCGCTCCGATTGTTACAGCGGCCGGCGCCTGACGCCAATGCCGCGGAAAGCCGTCGTCGCTGCCCAAAATTTCAGCGCTGGCCGTGATCGCTCGCCGTTGCGTGGACGGCGCGTCTGTTCCCCCGGTTTATCCACAGTATTTGTGGATAAACAATTTATACGAATGGAGACGACGTCGGCAATTGCTGTAACGAGAACGTCATCGGAAGCCATTAGCCTGCAACACTCATGTCTCGAAATCGATGGAGTCACTCTTGGACCTGATCCTCTGGCGCCATGCCGAGGCGGAGGAGGCCGTCGGGGGAGTGGCGGACACGAAGCGTCGGCTCACGGCCCGCGGTGAAGGACAAGCGCGCCTGATGGCGTGCTGGCTGCTCGAGCGCACGACAAAGAAGCTGCGCATCCTGGTCAGCCCGGCGCAACGCACCCAGATGACTGCCCACGCCCTCGGGCTACCCTTTGAAGTGCAGCCGAAGGTCGGCATCGGCGCAGATGCCGCGGAATTGCTTGCCGCCGCTCACTGGCCGAACCACGACGAATCCGTCCTTGTCGTCGGGCACAAGCACACGCTGGGGCGTGCCGCCGCGCTGTTGATTTGTGGCAGGGAAGTCGATTGGAAAGTAAAGAAGGGGGCGCTGTGGTGGTTCTCCAGTCGCGCCGGCGAACCTGACGCGCGGCCGTTGCTGCGGGCGGTGATCGATCCCGGTTTCCTCGGCGGACGGGTTGCAGCCTCACGGCTTTCGTCACCAGAATCGGATTGGGCGCCGGAAGCCTGGCGGGATGCGGCGTAAATGTCGCCCCGGCGCAGCCCGCCATCGTTTGCTCTGCGGCAAGCCATCGTCGGCTGGCAGCTAGTTCGTACGAACCGCCCAGCCGGCCCGACTGCCTGGGCTACTTCTTGCCTTTCGGCGGGCGCCCGGTCTTGATGACGGTCAGCGCCTTGAGCGAGGCCATGATGGCGCTGTCGGACTTGGCCGCCAGACTGATCACGGCTGCGCGAAGAACCTCACTCTTCTTGGCGGCGACGCCTTTCGCAATGCAGCGCTTCTTCACCGCCGCCAGCAACGCATACTCGGGTTCCGGCATCGTGAAGCTGTCTCGAACCAGCTTGGCCTTCTTCGGCTTGACGCTTTTGTCGGCTTGAATCTTCTTCTCGGACTTCCGCGCCGGCGCCGCAGCGGCGCTGGCGGCCGTGGCGGGCGCCTTGGCTACGGGCGCAGCGACCCGTCTTGCCGGCGTCTTGGCGGCTGTTTTCGCGGTCTGCTTGCCGCGGGCTTTCGCCGCGCCAGTCGCTGCCTTCGCTTCGGTTGGCGGTGCCTCGGCCGTTGTCAAGACGACTGCGGGTTCGGTGGATGGAGCCTGATGGGTAGCCATGATGTGTCCCGGTTGAAAACGCATAAACAGTATAAACGATTTGTGGGAACGCACGCGAAGCCGTCGATGCCATGAGCGCAAGACGGGGAGGCGCGGCGCCGATGCGCTCGCTGGTCCGCGCCGGTTCGCTACTGGAACGCGGGATGGGGCCGCCACGACCGAGTCGATTTTGCGTGATTGCCAATGGCATATCGCGGCGGACAAAAAAAGGGCTGCATCGCTGCAACCCCTTTGATTTCTTGGCGCGCCCGGAGAGATTCGAACTCCCTACCCCTTGGTTCGTAGCCAAGTACTCTATCCAGATGAGCTACGGGCGCGCGGTGACCTTCAATGACACAAATGCACAACCATGATACAGCATGTCTTGCAGCGCCAGACTGCGACTCGGTTTCCCGAACCGTTTCCCGAACCGTTTCCCGAACCGAGTGCCTGATTCGTAGTCAGTCACTCTAACGAGGCGACCTGCGGGCGCTTTAGAGGGGCGCATTATACACAGGCCGCCGGAAAAATCGAGAGGTGCTTCGGCAAATTTCTTCGCCTGCCGCAGTCAGGGTCTGAGGTCGTCGAGTTCGGCCAAGGAATCGAAATCGCGCTGGTTCGCTTCATGGAATTTCTTGATCAGATGCATCGCGCCGGCGACGCTCAGGCCGAAAATGGCGATGATCCAGTAGACCGACAGATTGGCCCGGATCAGCGCCGAATATGCGCCAGTCATTATCAGGATGGAAAGATTCTCGTTGAAGTTCTGCACGGCGATGGAATGGCCGGCGCCCATCAGGATGTGGCCGCGATGCTGGAGCAAGGCGTTCATGGGAACGACGAAAAAGCCGGAGAAGATGCCGATGAGGACCAGCAGCGGCAGGGCGAGGCGCATGTCGCGCACGAAGACCATGATGATGACGCCGACGCCCATGGCGATGCCGAGCGGCAGCACGCGCACCGAGCCGCGCATCGACACCAGCTTGGCGGCGAGCATGGCGCCGATGGCGACGCCGATGGCGACCACTCCCTGGAGCATGCTGGCCTTGGAAAGGTCGAGGTTCAGCGCCGCCTTGGCCCACTCGATGACGATGAATTGCAGCGTGGCGCCGGCGCCCCAGAACAGCGTGGTGACGGCGAGCGAGATCTGCCCCAGCTTGTCGCGCCAGAGCAGCGCCAGGCAGTGGTTGAATTCGTGCAGCAGATAGATGGGATTCTTCTTCAGCGGCTTGTGATCGACGCCGGTGTTGGGCACGTAGAGATTGAATATGGCCGCGATCAGGTAAAGCAGGCCGATCACCGTCAGGTTCATTTGCGGCACGGTCTCGATGCCGGTGTCGATGAGCGGAAAGTCGAAAGAGAGCAGGGTGTGCGCGAGATCGGGGCGGATGATGGCGCCGCCGAGGACGACGCCCAGAATGATGGCCGCCACCGTCAGGCCTTCGATCCAGCCGTTGGCGACCACCAGCAGCCGGTGCGGCAGGTATTCGGTAAGGATGCCGTACTTGGCCGGCGAGTAGGCGGCGGCGCCCAGGCCGACGACCGCGTAGGCGAACAGCGGATGCACGTTGAAGAACATCAGCGCACAGCCGACGATCTTGACGGCGTTGGCGACGAACATCACGCGCCCCTTCGGCATGGAGTCGGCGAAGGGGCCGACGAAGGCGGCAAGGGCGACGTAGGAAACGGTGAAGAAGGTCTTGAGGAGCGGTTCGTAAGCCGTGGGCGCGTGCATGTCGCGCAGGATGGCGATTGCCGCGATCAGCAAAGTGCTGTCGGCAAGCGCAGAAAAGAACTGCGCCGCCATGATGATGTAGAAGCCAAGGGACATGGGCGGAAGGGTTATACCATGAAAGCCGGGGGACCTTTTGACGCGTCGCCGCGAAGGCCTGGTTATGCCGGACCGCCTCCATTATCAGGCTATCTTATGCGGCAGATTTGTGATTGAATATCAGGCATAAGAAATAGCGCACGAGGGGAATTATCATGGCTGACCGCAGGCTCCAGGTTTTTCACGCCGTGGCGAAGCAGTTGTCCTTCACCAAGGCGGCGGAAGTGCTGTTCATGACGCAGCCCGCCGTCACCTTCCAGATCAAGCAGTTGGAAGAGCACTTCAACACGCGCCTGTTCGATCGCGGCCACGGCCGCATTTCCCTGACGCCTGCAGGGGAACTGGTTCTGCTGTATGCCGAGAAAATCCTCAACCTGTCGTCCGAAATGGACGTGCGGCTGGGCGAAATGACCGGCGAGATCGGCGGTTCGCTGCTGGTCGGCGCCAGCATGACGATTGCCGAGTTCATGCTGCCGCGCATCCTCGGCGAATTCAAGTCGCTGCACCCCAATGTCCGGCCGCGCCTGGTGGTTGCCAATTCCGAATCCATCGAAACCCGCGTCGCCGAACACACGCTGGACATCGGTTTCATCGAGTCCCCTTCGCACCAGCCGAACCTGCAAACGGAGAACTGCTGCGACGACGAGCTGATGGTCATTTGCAGCCCGAAGTTTCCGCTGGCGAAAGCCAAGGAAGTCGCACCGCAGCAATTGATCGAACACGCTTTCGTCTCGCGCGAGCCGGGGTCGGGCACGCGCGAATTCACCGATGCCTATTTGCGCAAGTCCGGCGTCCAGCCCGAGGACATGCAGCTCGTCATGGAGATGGGCAGCCCGATTTCCCTCAACGGCGTGCTCGAAACCGGACTCGGCTTTTCCATCGCTTCGCGCGCCTCCGTGGCCAAGGCGCAACGGCTTGGCGACCTCGTCGCCATTCCCTTGAAGCCGCGCCTGATCCGCACGCTGTCGATGGTCTACCCGAAAGAGAAGTTCCGCTCCAAGCTGGTCACCGCGTTCGTCGAGTTCGCCTCGGCGCGGCTGCGCCAGATCGCCGCCGCCAGGTAGCCGCCGCGCGGCGGCGGGGTAGAATCGGCGGATGTTGCGTCCCTGTTCCCGCCCCATCCGCGCCCGCATCGATCTCGCCGCGCTGCGCCACAATCACGCGGTCGTCAGAAACCATTGCGGCGACGCGCGCATCTGGAGCGTCGTCAAGGCGAATGCCTACGGCCACGGACTGCTGCGCGCGGCGCAGGCCTTGACCGACATCACCGATGGTTTCGCCCTCGTCGAGATCGAGGGCGCGATCGCCCTGCGCGAAGCCGGCATCCGCCGGCCCATCCTGATGCTCGAAGGCTTCTACACGCCGGGCGAAGTGGCGCTCTACCTCGAGCACCGGCTTGTTCCCGTGCTGCATCGGCCCGAGCAAGTGGCGTGGCTCGCGCAAGCCCGGCTGCCGGCGGGCTTTCCGGTTTATCTCAAGCTCAATACCGGCATGAACCGGCTCGGATTCGGCGACGCTGATTTTCGCGCCGCCCTGGCGACCCTGCAGGGGCTCGAAGGCGGCGTGGACATCACGCTGATGACGCACTTTTCCGACGCCGACGAAGCCCGCGGCATCGCCGAACAAATGGCGCGTCTCCAGGCCATGCGCGGCAGCCTGACCTATCCGCTCTGCCTCGCCAATTCCGCGGCCTTGCTGCGCTATCCCGAAACTCTCGGCGACTGGGTGCGGCCGGGCATCATGCTGTACGGCAGTTCGCCTTTCGCCGAAGCGAGCGCCGAATCGCTCGGGCTGGTGCCGGTGATGACGCTGGAGAGCGAAATCATCGCCGTGCGCGACCTGCAGGCCGGCGACCGCGTCGGCTATGGCGGCAGCTTCACCGCAGCGGCGCCGATGCGCGTCGGCGTCGTCGCCTGCGGCTACGGCGACGGCTATCCGCGCCATGCCCCGACCGGGACGCCGGTGCTGGTGGCGGGGCAGCGCACGCGCAGCATCGGTCGTGTTTCGATGGACAAGCTGTGCGTCGACCTCACCGACCTGCCGCAGGCCGTTGTCGGTTCGGCGGCAGTGCTGTGGGGGCGCGGCCTTGCCGCCGACGAAGTCGCCGCCGCCGCCGGCACCGTCAGCTATGAACTCTTCTGCGCCCTGGCCGGGCGCGTGCCGGTCGTGGAGCCGGACCTTGGCTAAGCCCAAGAGCGTCTATTCCTGTACCGAGTGCGGCGCCGCCAATCCAAAGTGGCAGGGCCAGTGTCCGGGCTGCGGCCAGTGGAACACGCTGGTCGAGACCGTCGCCGACGCGGCGCCCTCGGCCAACCGTTATGCCGGTTCGTTCGCCGCGCTGGCCGGCACGGGCGGCGTGCAGCAGCTCGCCGAGATCAAGCCGCGCGAACAGCCGCGCCAGCCCACGGGCATCGAGGAGTTCGACCGCGTGCTCGGCGGCGGCCTGGTGGCGGGCGGCGTCGTGCTGATCGGCGGCGATCCGGGCATCGGCAAGTCGACGCTGCTGCTGCAGGCGCTCTCGCGGCTGGCGGAAGCGCGGCAGAACGTGCTCTACGTCTCCGGCGAGGAGTCCGGCGAGCAGGTGGCGCTGCGCGCGAGACGCCTGCAACTGCCGGTCGAAGGCCTGCAACTACTGGCCGAGATCAACCTGGAAAAAATCCTCGCCACGCTGGCGAAACTGCGTCCCGCCGTGGCCGTGCTCGATTCGATCCAGACGCTGTGGTCCGACGCGCTGCAATCGGCGCCCGGCTCGGTGGCCCAGGTGCGCGAATGCTCGGCACAACTGACGCGCTTCGCCAAGCAGTCCGGCACCTGCGTCATCCTCGTCGGCCATGTCACCAAGGACGGCACGCTGGCCGGGCCGCGCGTGCTCGAGCACATCGTCGACACCGTGCTCTATTTCGAGGGCGACACGCATTCGAGCTTCCGCCTGATCCGCGCCTTCAAGAACCGCTACGGCGCCGTGAACGAGCTGGGCGTTTTCGCCATGACCGACAAGGGCTTGCGCGGCGTCTCCAATCCGTCGGCGCTGTTCCTCTCGCAGCACGCGCAGGAGGTCTCGGGTTCCTGCGTGCTGGTCACGCAGGAAGGCACGCGGCCGCTGCTGGTGGAAATCCAGGCGCTGGTCGATGCCGCGCATAGCCCGAGCCCGCGCCGGCTCACCGTCGGCCTGGAATCGACGCGCCTGGCGATGCTGCTCGCCGTATTGCACCGTCATGCCGGGATCGTCTGCTTCGACCAGGACGTATTCGTCAATGCCGTCGGCGGCGTGCGCATCCAGGAGCCGGCGGCCGACCTCGCCGTGCTGTTGGCCATCGTTTCCAGCTTGCGCAGCCGGCCGCTGCCGCCGAAGATGGTGGCCTTCGGCGAAGTCGGCCTGGCCGGCGAAATCCGCCCGGCACCGCGCGGCCAGGAGCGTCTCAAGGAAGCCGCCAAGCTCGGCTTCACGCATGCGCTGGTGCCCAAGGCCAATGCGCCGAAGCAGGCGATCAAGGGCATCGAAGTGATCGCCCTGGAACGCGTCGAGCAGGCGGTGGAGACGTTGCGCTCGCTGTGAATACCTGGCGCCTGATGCTGCGCATGCTGGTGCGCGACTTGCGCGCCGGCGAACTCGCGGTGCTGGGAATCGCCCTGGTGCTGGCGGTGGCGGCGATGACCAGCGTCGGCTTCCTCGCCGACCGCGTGCAGCAGGCGTTGCAGCTCGAATCGCATCAGCTGCTTGGCGGCGACCTGCTGCTGAGCGCCGACCATCCCTGGGCCGACGACTACCGCAAGGAAGCGGAACAGCGCGGCCTGCAAGTCGCGCAGAGCGTGACTTTCCCCAGCATGGTGAGCGGTGCCGGCGGCGCCCAGCTGGCCGAGATCAAGGCCGTGTCGGCCAACTACCCGTTGCGCGGCGCCTTGCGCACGGCGGCGACGCTCAATGGCGAGGATGCGGAAACGCATGCCGTGCCGGCCGCCGGTTCGGTCTGGCCCGACGAGCGGCTGGCGGCTGCGCTCGATGTCAAACCCGGGGCGGCGCTGCGCGTGGGGGCGGCGACGCTGGACGCCGCCGCTGTCCTGACCCTCGACCCCGACCGCGGCATCAACCTGCTTTCGCTTGCGCCGCGGCTGCTGATGAACATCGCCGATCTGCCGGCGACGAAATTGATCCAGCCGGGCAGCCGCGTCAATTACCGCCTGCACCTGGCTGGCGCCGGCGTGGCCGTCGATGCCTATCGGCGCTGGGCCGAGAACCGGCTCGGCCGCGGCGAGCGGCTCGAAAGCATGGACAACGCGCGTCCCGAAGTGCGCAACCTGCTCGACCGCGCGCAGCGCTTCCTGCGGCTCGCCGCGCTGTTGACGGTGATCCTCGCCGCGGTGGCGATGGGCCTGGCGGCCGACCGCTACGTGCGCCGCCATCTGGACGGCTGCGCCGTGCTGCGCTGCCTCGGCGCCAGCGAGGCGCAGTTGCTCGCCGTCTACGGCGGCGAGTTCTTTCTCTTCGGCCTGGCGGCCACGGCGCTCGGCTGCGTGACCGGCTTCCTCGTGCAACTCGGCTTGCAAGCCCTGCTTGGTGGCTTGATTGCGCCGACGCTGCCGGCGCCGGGCGGCCTGCCCTGGCTGCAGGGCTTCGTCGTCGGCAACCTGCTCGTCGCCGGCTTCATCCTGCCGCCCTTGCTGCGCTTGAAGCGCGTCTCGACGCTGCGCGTGCTGCGCCGCGAATGGCTCGGCGCGGAGTCGGCTTCCTTCGCCGCCTACGGCGTCGGAGCCGTGCTGCTGGCGGCGCTGATGTTCTGGGTGGCGGCCGATGCCCGGCTCGGCGGCGTCGTGCTGGCGGGCTTCGCCGGCGCCGTGCTGCTGTATGCCGGCGCGGCGCGGCTGATCCTGGCGCTGGCGCGTGGCGTGCGCGCCGGCGGCGGTTGGCGCTACGGCATCGCCAGCCTGTGGCGGCGCCTACGCGCCACCCTCGTGCAGACGGTGGCGCTGGGACTCGGCATCACGACCCTGCTGCTGCTCACCGCGGGCCGCGGCGACCTGCTGGAAAGCTGGCGGTCGAGAATGCCGCCGGACGCGCCCAACCGCTTCCTCATCAACATTCAGCCCGAGCAGCGGCAGGCCGTCGTCGACTTCCTCGCCGCGCACGGCGTCGCCAAGCCGCTGCTGGAGCCGATGGTGCGCGGCCGCCTGGTCGAGCGCAACGGTCAGCCCGTCGGCCCGCAGGACTATGCCGACGAGCGCGCGCAACGCCTGGTCGAGCGCGAATTCAACTTGTCCTGGACGACGCAACTGCCGACAGGCAACGCCGTGACGGCGGGGCGCTGGTTCGGCCAGGCCGCCGGCGCCGCGTTCTCGGTCGAGCAGGGGCTTGCCGAGACGCTGGGGCTCAAGCTCGGCGACGAACTGACGTTCGAGGTCGCCGGCGTGCGCGTGACGGCGCGCATTACGAGCCTGCGCAAGCTCGACTGGGATTCGATGCGGGTGAACTTTTTCGTCATCGCGCCGCCGCGGCTGCTCGAAGCCTATCCGGCCAGCTACATCACCAGCTTTCATCTGCCGCCGCAACAGTCGGCCACGATCAATGCGCTGGTGCGCGACTTTCCGAACATCACGGTGATCGACGTCGCCGCGCTGCTGCGCCAGATGAACGCGATCTTCGATCAAGTGGCGCGCGCCGTCGCGGCGGTCTTCGGCTTCGCGCTGCTGGCCGGCATCGCCGTGCTGGTCGCCGCCCTGCAGGCGGGCCAGGACGAGCGCGCCGCCGATCTTGCGCTGATGCGCGCGCTGGGGGCGCGCAGCGCCCAGGTGCGGGCGGCGGTGCTGGCGGAATTCGCGGTCCTCGGCGGCATCGCCGGCCTGCTAGGCGGCCTGGGCGCCGCCGCGATTTCATGGGCCCTGGCGCGCTTCGTCTTCCATCTCGACTACCTGCCGGCGCCGACCCTGCCGCTGCTCGGCGCCGCGCTCGGCCTGGCGGGCACGACCATCGTCGGGCTGCTGGGGACGCGGCGCATCATGCGCCAGTCGCCGTTCGCCGCGCTGCGCGACGAATGAGTCACACCAGTCCTTCGAACGGCTGCACGGTCACCGTGTCGCCGGCGGCGACGTTGCCGCGTTCGCTTTCCAGCACGATGAAGCAGTTGGCTTCGGCCATCGAGCGCAGGATGCCCGAGCCTTGCGCGCCGGTCGGCCGTACCTGCCACGCGCCGTCCGTGCAATGCAGCAGGCCGCGGACGAACTCGGTGCGGCCCCTGGCCTTGCGCAGCGCTTCGCCGCAGCGGGCCGCGAAGGTCGGCAGCGGCGCCAGCGGCGCGACGCCCGAGATCTGCAGCAGCGCCGGCCGGACGAATTCGTAGAAGGCGACCATCGTCGCCACCGGATTGCCGGGCAAGCCGAAAAGATCCGCGTTGCCGATGCGGCCGAAGGCCATCGGCCGTCCCGGCTTCATGGCGATCTTCCAGAAGCCGACGTCGCCGAGCTTGGCCATGAGTTCGCGGACGAAGTCGGCCTCGCCGACGGAGACGCCGCCGCTGGTGATGATGACGTCGGCCGTGGCGGCGGCGTCGAGCAGCGCCGTCTCGAGCGCCGCCGGATGGTCGCGCACGATGCCCATGTCGAGCACTTCGCAGCCCAGGCGCGCGAGCATGCTCCAGAGCGTGAAGCGGTTGCTGTCGTAGATCTCGCCGGGTTGCGCGGCGCTGCCGAGGGTGCACAGTTCGTCGCCAGTGGAGAAGATGGCGACGCGCACGCGCCGGCGCGCCATGACCTCGCCCAGGCCCAGGGAAGCCAGCAGGCCGATGTCGGCGGGGCGCAGCAGCTTGCCGGCGGCAAGCGCGACCTGGCCGGCGCGCAAGTCCTCGCCCTGGCGGCGGACATTCTGTTCCGCCTGCTGGCCCGGCGGGATGACGACGCGGTCGCCATCGACGCGGACGGCCTCCTGCATCGCCACGGCGTCGGCGCCGGCCGGCAGCACGGCGCCGGTCATGATGCGCACGCACTCGCCGGCGCCGACGGCCTCGGCGTAAGCATGGCCGGCGTAGGCACTGCCGGCGATGCGCAGGCGCGTTTCTTCCGCGGCGGCGAGATCGTCAATGCGAAATGCATAGCCGTCCATGGCCGAGTTGTCGTGGGCGGGAACGTCGATCGGCGACACCACGTCCGTCGCCAGCACGCGGCCGAGCGCGGCATGCAGATCGAGGCGCTCCGTGCCGGCGACGGCCGACACCCGCGCCAGGATCAGTTCGAGCGCCTCGCCGACGCTCAGGGAGTCCCGGTTGTAACCGTCGGCGGATTTCGTATCGATGACATTGTTCTTGGGCATGACCGGGTCAACCGCCGATGTATGACATTTCAATTTTCTTTTGCGCCGCGGTCTGCTCGCCGCGGATTTCCGAGTAGCGGTCGTCGCGCGCCAGCCAGATGCCGGCGACGGCGGCGGCGATTTCGTCGTCCGTCCTGCCGTCGCGCAGGAGTTGCCGCAAGTCGCTGCCGTGCTGGGCGAAGAGGCAGGTGTAGAGCTTGCCTTCGGTCGACAGGCGGACGCGCGTGCAGCCGCCGCAGAAGGCGTGGGTGACCGAGGAAATGACGCCGATTTCACCGCCGCCGTCGCGATAGCGCCAGCGTTCGGCGACCTCGCCGGCGTAGGCGGGAACGACGGCATCGATCGGATGAACGGCGCCGATGCGCGCCACGATCTCGGCCGAGGGCACCACTTCTTCCATGCGCCAGCCGTTGCTGCTGCCGACGTCCATGTACTCGATGAAGCGCAGGATCTGCCCGGTGCCGCGGAAATGCTCGGCCATCGGAACGATTTCGCCGTCGTTCATGCCGCGCTTGACGACCATGTTGATCTTCACCGGCGCGAGTCCTGCCGCTTCGGCGGCGGCGATGCCTTCGAGCACGCGGGCGACGGGGAAGCCGACATCGTTCATGCGCGCGAAGATCGCGTCGTCGAGGGCGTCGAGGCTGACGGTGACGCGCTGGAGTCCCGCCGCCTTGAGGGAACGCGCGCGTTGCGGCAGCAGCGAACCGTTCGTCGTCAGCGTGATTTCGATGCCGGGGATGGCCGCCAGCAGTTCGATCAGCTGCTCGATGTCCCGGCGCAGCAGCGGTTCGCCGCCCGTCAGGCGAATCTTCTGCACGCCCTGCGCGGCGAAGATGCGGGCGAGGCGGGCGATCTCCTCGAACGAGAGCAGTTCGTTGCGCGGCAGGAACGGGTAGTCGCGGCCGAACACCGTCTTCGGCATGCAATAGACGCAACGGAAATTGCAGCGGTCGGTGATGGAAATGCGCAGGTCCCGTACCCGGCGCCCGCGCTTGTCGACGAGAGGATCGTTCATGTTCCGCAGTATATACGGCGCGCTGCAATCCTTTTCCGCTCCCGATATCAACTGGAACTAGAAGGGGAATTCGCCGCATTCTTGCCCTTCACGGCGCCGGCGCGGAAGCGCAGGATACGGGCTCGATCTGTTGAGGAGGCTTTCGTGATCATCCAGTCCGTTGCACTCGTCGCACTGCCCAACGCTCCCGTCTATCAGGAGAAGATCTACCGGGCGCACATGGATACCGGCGAGGATATCGATTTGTTCCAGCAGCATTGGGACGTGTTCCTGCCGCCCGAATCGCTGGTCGGCCTGACGCTGGAACAAGCCTGGAAAAAACGCACCGAGAAGATGGTGGCCGCTGCAAGCGGCCAGCATTGACTTAGTGAAGGGTAATGCCCGCATGCGGGCGTTAGCTGGAACTAAAGGCAACAGCCGCTGCAAGCGGCCAGCATTGACTTAGTGAAGGGTAATGCCCGCATGCGGGCGTTAGCTGGAACTAAAGGCAACAGCCGCTGCAAGCGGCCAGCATTGACTTAGTGAAGGGTAATGCCCGCATGCGGGCGTTAGCTGGAACTGAAGGCGACAGCCGCTGCAAGCGGCCGGCATTGACCGGATAACAGCCAAGAAAAAGCCCGCGCGAGGCGGGCTTGGCAGCGGTTCCGCCAGGCGGATTACTTCTTCTTCGCTGCTTTCTTGCCGGCGACGGCGGCCTTGAAGCCGGCGCCCGCCGAAAATTTGGGAACGGTGGTGGCCGCGATCTTGATCGTCGCGCCGGTCTTGGGGTTCTTGCCCGTGCGGGCGGCGCGCTTGGCGGACTTGAATGTGCCGAAGCCCACGAGAGTGACGGAGTCGCCCTTGGAAACGGTCTTGACGACGGCGGCGATGGTGGCCGACAGTGCCTTCTCGGCAGCGGCTTTGCTGATGCCGGCTTCCTTGGCTGTGACTTCGACTAATTCGGATTTATTCACTTTGTACCTCCCGAGAGTTTGTGGGTCTGATAGGCTTGAAGCTTGCACATTCTACGACAAGAATTCCGTCATGGAACTATTCCACAACGCTAATCCGCTGAGCGATGCCGAGCTCGACCGCCTCGACGATTTGCTCGCCTCCGAGGCCTTCCGCGGCGAGGCGATGCGCCTCGACGAGCTGCAAGGTTTGCTCTGCGCCGTGGTCAGCGCTCCCGAGCCGGTGATGCCGAGCGCCTGGATACCCGCCGCCCTCGGCGTCGAGCCCGCCTATGAAAACGAAGAACAGATGCGGGAAGTCACGGGGCTGCTGATGCGCTATTACGACGAAGTCGCCGGCACGCTCCGTCGCGGCGAGGAGCCGGATTTGGTCCTGTTCCCGGTCGATGCCGACGCCGACGAATTCGACTATGCCGCGTGGGCTGACGGCTACCTCTACGGCACGCACCTGGGCGAGGCCGATTGGCTGGACGCCGCCGGGGACTACGGCGAGGACTTGTCCGATCTGCTGGAAGACTTCTTCCTGCTCAACGGCGCCATCAAGGAAGACGTCGTCAAGAGCGGCGAAACGTGGATGAGCGCGGCCGCCGAGAGACAGGCGCTGGCCGCGGCCGGCGAGAACCTGCCGGCGCGGGTGCTCGCGGTTTACGACTTTTGGCAGGCCTTGCGCGTCCCCGTGGCGACCCTGCGACGCGAAGCGCCGAAGATCGGGCGCAACGACCGCTGTTCCTGCGGCAGCGGCAGAAAATTCAAGCAGTGCTGCGGCGATCCGAAGAAGCTGCATTGAGCGCATGCGGGTGCGCGGTTGCGACACCGTTTGGCTGAAACCCGTCATCCCGGATACAATATCGCCATGAATACGCAATCTCCCCCCCCGGACTCCGTTCCGCCGCAGCCGCAGCAGTCTTCCCAGCCGCCGGACCCGCGTCGCCGTTTGCGCGAGCTTCTCGCCATTCCGGAACGCGACAGGACCGATGCGCAATGGGATGAAATCGTCGAACTCGAAATCCAGACCGCCCCCGGCAATCGCGCCACGCCTGCGCCTTCGGGCAACAGCAGCAATCGGCCGCCGTCGCAGCAGCAGAAGAAGCCCCATTTCAAAGGGCAGGGCGGCCGGCAGAAGCCGCGCAAGCCGAATACGCCATAGTCAGCCGGTCGGCCCGCCGCGGCGCGCGGGCGTCGGCTGAACGATGGTGACGACAGCGCGAATCGGGAGGTGCGGCATGTCGTTTCCTTGTTTTGACGCCAGGCGAACGCGATTGAATTCGCGATGAGTCGGCATGCCGGTCTTCCCTCCCCGCTGATCGCCGCGACAGCCGCTCTCATCGCTGTCGCCCTTGCGCAGATATTCTGGTTTGACCTTGCCCCGGCACCTGTTCTCGGCGGCTGCGGACTGCTATGGGTCGTCATGCTTCTGGCGCTGCGTCCGCGCGCCGCATCGGCGCCCGACCTTGCCTGTCAGGCGCTGGCCGAACTGGCGCGAGGCGCTTTGCCGGAACCGCTGCGCGGCGATGCGGCGCGCGACGCCGCAGGGCTGGAACACACAGCCAACGCGCTGATCCATGCCATGCGGCAACTGGTGGAAGGTTTGCGCTCCCTTGCCGCCGGACGTCTGGACACGGGATTGCAAGCGCGTAGTGATGTTGATGTCATATTCGGCGCATTGGCCGCGGCATCTCGCGAGATCCTCGTCCTCGTCAAGGAAACCTGCGACGGCAGTGGCGACATCCGGAATCAGGCGCGCCGCATTGCCGCTATCAGCGAACTGCTGACGGAGGGAGCGCGCGTCCAGATGGATGCCGGACAAACCATCGAATGCCGCGCACGGTCCCTGTCTCAGATCGCCAGCGACGGCGCGACGAGGGCCGAAGAGAGCGCCGCTTCGGCCGAGCAGATGGCGCAGAGCGCGGAGGCCGTGGTGGCCGCCGCCAGGCTTTCCAGCGAAAAGGCCGAAAGAATCGCGGCGGTCAGCCGCGAGATGGATTCCATTACGCAGGCGGCGACGCAGATCGCCAAGCAGACCAGCATGCTTGCCCTCAACGCCGCCATCGAGGCGGCGCGCGCCGGCGAAGCGGGGCGCGGTTTTGCCGTGGTCGCCAATGAGGTCGGCAAGCTGTCGGAGAAGAGCACGCAGTCGGCGGCGGAGATCAGCGAAAAGCTGCAAAACGCGCAAGCGCTGGCAGAGGAGACGCGGGAGAGTTCGCGCGCCTCCGAGCGAGCGGTCGAGGCTCTCGTCGCGGGTCTTGCGGCGCTGGCGGCGCAGGCGCAGCAGACGGTGGCGTCGAGCCGCGTCCAGATCGAGGAGATCGGCGGGATTCTCGGGGAAACCCAGAACATCTATACCAGCGCCTTGCAACATGCCGGCATTGCGGAGAAGATTGTCGTCTGCTCCGAAAGCCTCGGCCGTGCCGGGAAGCGTCTCGGCGGCGCGCTGGAGAAGTTCGGCGGCGTCAGACCGGACGAGCGGCGCGCGGCGGAGGTCGCCACGAGCGATCTGCTCGGCGAGCTCGTCGAGTGGGATGCCAGCTTGACGTCCGGCGTGGCCGACATCGATGCTCAGCATCAGGAAATCGTAAAGCAGCTCAATCGTCTGTTCCAGACGCTCAACCAAGGCATGGCCAGCGAGACGGCAGTGCTTTGCCGCACGGTTTCGCATCTTCTCGACTGGATCAAGAAGCACTTCCGCTACGAAGAGGAATGGCTGGAGAAGACGACGGACCCCGAGTTCCATAACCACAAGGCGCATCATGCCGCCGTCATTATGGAAATGACGGCGCTGGCGGCGGAACTGGCGAACAGCGATGCGCGCGCCGCCTACGACATTCTCAGGAAACTGCGGCGTTGGCTCGTCAACCACATTTACGACGATGACCTGGCGGCGTGCGTCCATATGCGCGCGCATCCCGAAGGCAAGCCGGCGTGGAGTCCGGTGGCCGAGCAGGCCGAAGCGCTTTCCAACATCGAGTTGTTCTGACGCCGTCGAACCGGCGGCGCCTGCGCTGCTACTTGTGCAGCCGCTTCAGCGCCGCGCGGTTCTGGATCTTCCGGAACGGCTCTTCCAGTCCGTGGAGCTTGTATATCCCGAGCAGGGGCTGGAAGGCCAGGCGTGCCTGCTTGCCGCCCAGCATCTGTTCGATGACGCGGTCCGCCGTCTGCCGGTCGTAAAACGCCAGCGCCGCGCGCGCGACATCGACCGCCGTCTGGACCGGCAGCTCGCTCAGGCGGACGATCGTCCGGCAGATCCGCTCGTAGCGTGCGGCGCCCGCGGCTCCTTCGAGCACGGCCAAGACGCACTCGAACTCTACGCGCTCAGCGTCGCCGACATTGTCCAGGTTGGTCTTGGCGGCGGCGTGCATGGCGGCCTTCGCCGCTTCGACATCGCCGCCGGCGAGGGCGCAGCGGGCCATGTTGAGGCTGTCGTGGAGCGAGGCGCCGCCGGCGGCGTCGTTGACCACGACGTCCCGCATCACCGCCGTGGCGGTCTCGAAATCGCCGTTGTGGAGGGCGACGGTCGACAGCGTCCGCTTGCGCGACCAGTTGCGCGGCGCCCGTTCGGCGGCATGCGCCAAGGTCTTCTGCGCCTCGGCATAATCGCCGCTGTCCGAGCAGATGGCGGCCTTGAGGTCGTAGGCTTCGAAGTAGTTGGGCGACATCGCGATCACCTCGTCGACGGTCGCCCGCGCTTCCGGCAAGCGGTCCTTCCGGTGCAGCATGCGCGCCAGACCCGCCTTGGCCCAGGGAAAGGGGTGGATGCGGATGATGTCTTCGTAAGCGCGCTGCGCCTCGTCCGTGCAGCCGGCATCGGCCAGCGTCTCGGCGCGGTAGCGGAAGATGTCGTACTTGTAGGGCTTGGCCTGGTCCCGCGCCAGCATCGCGTCGAGCTCCTGCACGGCCTCGTCGAACTGGTGCGCTTCCCTGAGGTCGTAGTAGGTCCGGAAAGCGAGCTTCTTCTGCACGGCTTTTTCAATGCGCAGCCCCAAGACTTCCGGGCTGAACGGCTTTATGACATAGTCATCAGGAGTGAGTTCGACGGCGGAGACGACCTGTTCGTAGCTGCGTTCCGCCGTCACCATCAGGAAGACGACCCGATTGGGCAGCGTCGCGGTGTGGCGCAGTTCCTCCAGCAACTGCTGGCCGGTGCGGCCGTCGCCGAGGATGTAGTCGCAGATGATGATGTCGGGGACATTGTTCTTGATGCGGAAAATGGCGTCACCATGGCTGACGGCAATCTCGATGGAGAATCCGCCCATCGACTGGATGCACATCTTCAGCGTCTTGCGCGACGCCTCCTGGTCCTCGATGACGAGGAAGCGCAGTTCCTTGAAGGGCGTGACGGTGTCCTTGAACGCCGCGCCGGGCGCGGGCTTGCGTTTGACTTCCCGCTGCAGGGAAAGGATTTCGTCGGCGCCGAGAAGCGGTTCCATGGCTGTTCTACGGCAGCGTCAGGGTGAACACCGCGCCGCCGGCGGGACCGTTCGCCAGCGCCAGCGTCCCGCGCTGGCCGTTTCGTTCGTGGAGGTTCGCCACCTTGTCGGCGATGAACAGGCCGATGCTGCCGCTCGGCGTGCGGCCGCCGATAACTTCACGGGCATAGCCGGGACCGTCGTCCACGACGGTAATGCTGAGCCAGTCGGACTCGGCGCGAAGCTCGAGCGTGACCTTGCTGCCGGCGTAGCGCGCGGCGTTGGTCAGCGCATTGACCAGGCAGTCGGCGATCAATTCGCGGTCCATGATCCAGACGTCGTCGACGACGGGACCGACCACCAGCGCCGCCGTGCCTTGCCATTCCGCGGCGGCGCGCAGGCGGACGTATTCGGCGAGATCGCCGAGCGGCGTCGGCAGCAGCACGACGGGATTCTCGCGGCGTATCAGCCGGTAGGCGGACAGGAGCTTGGCGAGGCGCTCCGCCGAGCGCTCGACGGCCACATAGGCTTCGTCGAGGAGCGTCACCGATTCCGTCGGCGCGGCGGCGGACGCCGCCATCGTGTTGCGCACCGCATCGATCCGGCTCAAGGCGTCGAACAGCGTGTTCTTGGTGTCGTGCACGCCCGAGGCGAGCACGTCGATGAAGCCTTCGTCCGGCGGGGCGAGGGCGGGCGTCATGAGGCAGGGTTCGGCGTCGGCTTGGGGGAATCCAGCGTATCGATCAGCGGTTCCAGGAAGGGCAGATCGCTGCCTTGGTTGAGCAGGTACACGCGGCAATAGACGTTGCGCGCGAGATTGCGCAAGCGCCAATCCACTTCCCGCGAGACGAGGTGAATCTCGGCCATCAGGTGCGCTTCCTGGACGATCGTGTCCAGGCGCGAGGCTTCGACGGCGCCGGTGGCGGACAATGCTTTTCTCAGCGCATGGAGCGCCGCCAGCACGTAGCCGCCGGTGTCGACGGCGACCTTGCTCGGCGCCTGCGTGATCAATGACATCGTCAATTTCATGGCGCGCTCAAGCCGCTCGACGATATCGCGGATGCGCAGCAGGCAGTGGCCGTCGACGCCCGCGATGGCGCTCATGGCCGTCGTGTCGAGAGCCTCGGTCAGGGCTTGGCAGACGGCACGGTCATACTCGCCCGGCACGATGCGCAGCGCGACCGCGAGGCGGGCGGCGGTTTGCGCCTGGTTGTTGGCGATGATCGCCGAGGCCGTATCGGCGACGGCGAGGACACGTCCCAGCTTGCCCAGATGTGCGCCCGTCAGTTGTGCCGGGTAGCCGCTGCCGTCGAGGCGCTCATGGTGTTCCGCGACGGCGGCGCCGACCGCGGCGGGCAGCGTGGTCAGTTCCTGGATGAGGATTTGGCCGACGCGCGGGTGGGCCGCCACGTGCTTCCACTCGGACGGCGCCAGCGGCGCATTGCAGCGAATGTAGTCGGGGTCGACATACAGCTCGCCGATGTCGTGGATGAGGCCGGCGAGGAGCAGCTGTTGCGCATCGTGGTCGCTGACGTTCAGGCGCGCGGCAATGCCGGCGCAGAGGGCGACGCAGTAGAGGCTGTGTTCGTAGGTCGCCATGCCGGTGTCCTTGGCCGTCGTCAGCAGCAGCTTGAACGGGCCCGGCATGGGCGTTTCGCGGAAACTGTCGAGCAGGCATCTGGCGGCGGCCGAGCCGCTGATGCGCTGCAGCAGGTCGTTCTCTTCGATCATCTGATGGCACGTCGCCACCACCTGGTCGGAGATGACGCCGCCATCGACGGTGAGCGCCGTTTCCAGCGGCCGCACCAGCTTGTGGCGCAACAGCTTTTCCTGCAGGCTGCGCGAGACTTTCTGGCCCTTGGCCCAGAGCTTTATGCCGCGGTCATCGACGATGTCCTCGGCAGCAATGATGTCGCGTTGCTCCGAGAGCGCCATGATGTGTTCGAGGCAAAAGCCATTGACCGACTTGGCTGCGTCATCGCCCATGTGTTTTCCGCCGCCTCCTATGCGCCCGCCGCAAGTGGGGCGGAAGGGATGGCCGGCGAGAGCGATGCGGCCGAGGCGCGACGGTCACGAGCTCGGCAATGTCTGTCGCCGGCACGACCGCGACAGAAAACAGCTTGGCGCGACATGAGTTCCATTTCCGATGCAGGATGGTTCAAAGCTTGGAGCTTCGTATTCTTGTTTTTTTCTTTTCGTTAGCGCGCCGATAATACACCATCGTTTGCGCTTATGACGTCGTTGGTATCGTTTCGGAGCTGGCCGGCGCCGGGGCGATTGGCGTCGGCAATCGAGAGCCAGCGATCGAGCATCGTGCCGAGTTCCGCCAGGCTGATGGGCTTGGTCAGGAAGTCGTCCATGCCGACGGCCAGGCAATGCTCGCGATCCTCGTCGAAGGCGCCGGCGGTGAGGGCGATGATCGGCACTCGGGTCCGGCCGTGGGCAAGCTCCCAAGCGCGAATCGCTTGCGTCGCGGCGAAACCGTCCATGACGGGCATCTGGCAATCCATGAGGATCAGGTGCGGCGCGAGGCCGCGGCCGATCGCATCGACGGCCCGCTGCCCATTGTCGACATATTCGACCGTGAGCCCGAGCTTGGTCAGCATGGCGCCGACCACCTTGCGATTGACGGCATTGTCTTCGACCACCAGGACGCCGCGCGTTTGCCCCGCCGCCGGCGCCCGTTCCGGAACGGCGGCGAGCGGCGAATCCGCATGTTCGGGCTGCGCTCCCGGCGCCCGCACGCCGACGCGGACGCGGAACCAGAAGCGCGAACCTTTGCCGGGTTCGCTATCCACCCCGACCGTGCCGTTCATCAATTCCGCGAGCTGGCGGACGATGGAAAGGCCCAGGCCGGTGCCGCCGAATTCGCGCGTATTCGAGTTATCCACTTGCACGAAAGGCCGGAACAGCAGTGCTTGCTGGTCGCTCGGAATGCCGATGCCGCTGTCGGTCACCGCAAGTTCCAGGACGGCCTCGCCGTCGTCGCGCGACAACTCGCGCGCTTCGATGCGAATGAAGCCCCGCGCCGTGAACTTGATCGCGTTGTTGATCAGGTTCGACAGCATCTGGCGCAGCCGATTGGCGTCGGCCCAGTACCCGGCGGCGTGGTCGTCGCAGCGGCAGGTCGCTTCGATGCTCAAGTTCTTGCGGTGCGCCGACTCGGCGAAGAGGGCGGCGGTGTCGGCGACGATGCGGCCGAGATCGCAGGTCGTCATGTTGAGTTCCAGCTTGCCGGCTTCCACCTTCGACAGGTCGAGAATGTCGTTCAACAGCATCAGCAGCGTCTGGCCCGAGTTCAGGATGGTCCGCGTGTAGTCCTGCCGCTCGTCGGCGTCGAGATCCGGCTTCAACAGCACTTGCGCCATGCCGAGGATGCCGTTCAGCGGCGTGCGGATTTCGTGCGACATCGTCGCCAGGAACTGGCTCTTGGCATTGGACGACGCTTCGGCGCCGCGGCGCGCCCGTTCCAGCTCTGCGGCCATGAGCTGCATGTTCAGCGCCAGGCGAATCGAGCTGTCGAGGCTGTCGTGAAAGTAGCGCGCGCTCTTCAGCAGCGCGAGCAGGTAGAGCGTTGCCACCAGCGCGAGCATCCAGTCGCGTGCGCCGTGGGCGTCGAGCGCGGCGGTGAGGATGATGGCGAGCATGACCGGCACGGCGTAGCCGCGGAAAGCCTGCGGCACCGACGACAGGATCGGCACGGCGCCCGACACCATGCCGGCGATCACCAGGGCGGTGAACAGCCGCGTCGCATCGGGATCGGCGATCATCAGGGCGGTGCCGCCGCCGGCCCAAAGCAGCCCGGCGATGCGCGCCCAGCGAATGGCGCGTTGCCGCCAAAGCGCGGCGTCCGCCGCCGCGGCGCGGCTGCCGAGGAATCGCCGCGACAGCTGGTAGCGCAAGGCCGCGACGACGAATACCGCCAGCAGCCAGGCCAGGGCCCAGGCCGGCGGCCGCATGCCGCCGAGGATGAAGACCAGCACGGCGCCGTTGATGGCGACGACCGCCTGCGCCACGCCGGCGTTCTGGAACAGCAAGCGGCATTTCTCGAGGTCCATGTCGGCCTCGGGGACGCGTCGGCCCGCCGGCAGCGCGTCAATTATCGATGAGGTCTTGGCGAACATAGGCTGTGCCGCCATTTGAATCGATGGCATGTCGAAATGCAACTGCCGGTAGGGTGCGAACAGAAATGGGGCCCGCGCGCTCCTCGAGATGCGGCGAGCCCGGCAAAGCGTGGCATCATGGGCGCATAATCATTTTTATATTTCCGAGAGGACCGCAAATTGGCCAAGCCGAATTTTCAATTTGAAAAGCGCAAGAAAGAACTGGAAAAGAAAGCCAAGAAGGAAGAGAAGCTGAAGCGCAAGCTCGAGAAAGGCTCGGCCCCGCGCGATGAGGGCCAGCCTGCGGACGCCGCCGATCAGCCGGCGGCCGACGCCGAGAAGTCGGGCGACTAGCGCAGCGCGGTGACGGCAAGCCGGGGCGGCCGCATCATTCGACGCCCTGGTTCGCCAGGTATTCTTCGTAGTTGCCGCGGTAATCGATGATGCTGCCGTCGGTCTTGATCTCGACGACGCGCGTGGCCAGCGAGGAAACGAACTCGCGGTCGTGCGACACAAAGACCAGCGTGCCCTTGTATTTTTCCAGCGCCGTGTTGAGCGACTCGATGGATTCCATGTCGAGGTGGTTCGTCGGTTCGTCCATCAGCAGCACGTTGTTGCGCAACAGCAGCAGCTTGCCGAACAGCAGCCGCCCCTGCTCGCCGCCGGAAACCACCTTCACGGATTTCTTCACCTCGTCGCCGGAGAACAGCAGCCGCCCCAGCGTGCCGCGGATCAGCGTCTCGACGTCGCCGCCGTCGTAGCCGCCCGCGCGCACCCATTGCGCGATCCAGTCGGTGAGGCTCATGTCCGCGGCGAAATCGGCGGCGTGATCCTGGGCGAAGTAGCCGGGGCGGGCCTTTTCCGCCCACTTGATGGTGCCGTACTGCGGCGTCAGCCCGCCGAGCGCTTCGCCGGCGAGCAGGCGCAGCATGGTGGTCTTGCCGACGCCGTTCTCGCCGATGATGGCGACCTTCTCGCCAGCCTCGATGGCGATGGAAAATCCCTTGATCACCGGCAGCTTCGGGTCGTAGCCGAAGCTGAGGTTTTCAATCTCGACGGCGAGGCGATGCAGCTTTTCCTTGTCGTCGAAATCGAAGCCGATCCACGGATACTGGCGCGAGGAGGGCTTCATGTCCTCGATCTTGATCTTCTCGATCAGCTTGGCGCGCGAGGTGGCCTGGCGCGCCTTCGACTTGTTGGCGGAGAAGCGGCGCACGAAGCCCTGCAGTTCGGCGACGCGCTCCTTGGCCTTGGCGTTGGCGGCGGACAAGGTCGCGCGCGCCTGCGTCGACGCTTCCATGAAGTCGTCGTAGTTGCCCGGATAGACGGTGATCTTGCCGTAGTCGAGGTCGGCCATGTGCGTGCAGACCTGGTTCAGGAAGTGGCGGTCGTGGGAGATGATGATCATCGTGCTGCCGCGCTCGTTGATCACGTCCTCCAGCCAGCGGATGGTGTTGATGTCGAGGTTGTTGGTCGGCTCGTCGAGCAGCAGGATCTCGGGATTGGCAAACAGCGCCTGCGCCAGCAGCACGCGCAGTTTCCAGCCCGGCGCCACTTCGCGCATCGGGCCGTTGTGCTTGTCGCCGGGAATGCCGACGCCCAGCAGCAGCTCGCCGGCGCGCGACTCGGCGGTGTAGCCGTCGAACTCGGCGAAGTGCGATTCGAGCTCCGCCGCGTGCATGTAGTCTTCCTCGGTGGCCTCGGGATTGGCGTAGATGGCGTCCTTCTCCCGCATGCAGGCCCACATCTGTTCGTGGCCCATCAGCACCACGTCGAGCACGCGCTCATCCTCGAAGCCGAACTGGTCCTGCCGCAGGAAGGCCATGCGCTCGTGGGCGTCGAGGCTGACGTTGCCGGCCGAAGGCTCGAGCAGGCCGGCGAGGATTTTCATGAACGTGGACTTGCCGGCGCCGTTGGCGCCGATCAAGCCGTAGCGGTTGCCTTCGCCGAACTTGACGGAAACGTTCTCGAACAGGGGCTTGGCCCCGAACTGCATGGTGATGTTGGATGCGACGAGCACTTGGGTATTTCCTGAAACGGGGATGGGGCCGCGGGGGAGGGACTTTTGCGGCAAGGCGCGGATTTTACGGGGTATTGGGCCGTCCCGCCAGTGTTGGGAGCGCCTGGGTTGGGTGCGCCTGTGTCTTGGGTGCGCCTGCAGGCCAAGGGCATGGCCGCCGCCTCATGCGCTCCCGCCCCTGCGGGGTCCCCGCGCCGTCGCCGCGCCGGCCGGCCGGCCGCTAAACTCGCTGCGCTCGGACAACGCGGCCGGAAACCCCGGCCACCGCAACGCCGCCGCGGCGGTCGCAAAATCGGCGGCGGCCGTGCCCTTGGCCTGCAGGGGATGCGGCGGCGAACGGCCAGGAGCGGCCGGTCGAGGTTGCCATTCCGTTGGCGTAATGTCACGATGCTCACCACGCTGCGACATCGAGAGCAACCTTGCCCATCTCTGACGCCATTTACGCTGCCGTTATCTTCTTCCTGAAGCTGATGCTGGTAGTCATATGCTCGCCTCTTATCGGCTGCCTGGGGTTGGTCACAATCCCTATGCGCTGGTGGCAGGCATCGACGGGGCGCCTCAAGGCAAGTGTCGCCAAGCTTACGTCGCCAGCCAGAATGTCAGCCATCGTTGGCATTGTCGTTATCTTCATAGCGTCAATCGGATGGGCGGCCACGCTCTTAGGGATATACGAAAATGCTACTTGCAGCGGCGCTGGATGCGCTCTTGGCGGCCTAGGAATATTCCTTGCCCTCAGCCTCCTAGGATGCATCTATGGCCTGGCCGAGCTACTGCTCAGCCCCATCACCTTCCCGAAGTAGCGAGGTGGGCCTTACCGCCAACAGAAAGGTTGCCGCGCACGTCCAATTGCTGTGTGCCCGCAACGGACATAGGCTATTGACATGTCGAATGGCTGCTCTAAGGACATAGAGGAGCCTCCTCACACCGCCGCTTGTGGCAACGAGAAGCAGAACTTCGCGCCTTCGTCTAACCCGGCCGGACAGCGTTGTCCGCGAATCGATGGCGGCGCCAGCTTTCCGTACGGGCTACGGCGATGTGCGCATGAGCAGCATGCCGATCACGGCGCCCAGCAACACCAGCAGTCCGCCGCGGCACCAGGCATAGAGGGCCAAGCCTGTTTCCTGCGCCATGATCAGCGTGGCGATGGTCATGGCAGCTGGCGGAAAGGAATAACGGCTCGCAAGCTGGCGACCGACAGCTTACCCATCAGCGCGGTATTCATCGTATCGACGTCAATCACCCCCAGTCTCTTCTGGCGAAGAGAGCGCACCCCCATATTTGATTGGCCCTGACCATCGGTTGACATCGGGAATGCGACTCATTATCATTATCCTCGACTGATGTTAATGAATATCAGTTGATGATGCCCAATCATTGAGTAGGAGCAACTGTCTGTGAAAAAGTCTTTGGTCTATTCGGTTGGGCTATCTGCCTACCTGCTGTTTTCAACTGCCGTACATGCTGAAGACTTTATCCTCACGCTTAAGAACAATCAGTTCTTTCCCAAAGTGCTGACCATACCGGCGGGTCAGAAAATAAAAATCACCGTGAAGAATCAGGATGCGACTCCGGCGGAATTCGAGAGCAGCGATTTGAATCGGGAGAAAGTGGTTGCCGCAAACAGCGAAATCATTATCTTCATCGGGCCGCTGGATGCCGGTACCTATGGCTACTTCGATGATTTTCACCGCGATACAACCACGGGCACCATCATCGCCAAATAGTATTTTTGCCCCACAATAGTGGGAAATTTAGATTTTTCGGGGAGTGTCGTTTCCCATGCCATTAGACAACGCCAGAACTTTTCACAAATATGCCATCATCGTTGCTGGATTCGCTTCCATTACCTGCGTAATAAACGACAGTGCTGCCGACGAAATCTATTCGCCAAACGTTGAATACCGAGAGTTCTCAATTGAATACAACGGCTCCCGTACATTTGACCGGAATCAGAACAAGAACGGGGCGCAGGAAAGTGAAGCAGTGCTTGAGGCTGGAATTACACCTCGATTGGTGGTGGAAGTCAGTGTCGCTTCATCAAAGGACCCGGGAGGTAGTTCGCAACTGGTAGGGCGAGAGATCGAAGGTCGCTACCAATTCTTCGAGCCGGGTGAGAAGTCGCTTGATGCCGGGTTATTGGTAGCCTATGACTTCGCCGCCCCCAATACTGCACCGGATTCGCTGGAGGTCAAATTGCTGCTGCAGAAAGATATTGGCAAATTCACCAGCACAGCCAATATCGGTTTTACCCAGAATGTCGGACAGTATTCTGCGCACACAGGTGGCCCAGATTATCTCTTCCTCTGGAATACACGCTATCGCTACAGCGCCGGTTTTCAACCAGGCATAGAGGTACAAAGCGATCTGGGTCAAGGGCATCAACTTGGTAGTTTCAATAAGCAGGAACACTATGTTGGCCCGGCCCTCTATGGAAAACTCTTCGGGCCGCTTCCCTATGGTCAGGCCATTAAGTATCAGGTCGCTTACCTAATTGGCGCAAGCGATGCAGCAGCGCGAAGCGTCATAAGAGCGCTTATCGAGTATGAAATGCACTTTTAGGGGCGCCCCAATATGCTCGCAACCTTGATTATCGTATTTCGTGAAGTGATTGAAGCCGGGTTGGTGATTGGGATTGTGCTGGCAGCAACGCGTGGCGTCCCGCGCCGAAGCCTTTGGGTTGGCGGTGGTGTCGTGGGAGGCGCCGCCGGTGCCTGTTTGGTGGCGGCATTTGCGGATGCTATTGCTAAAACGATGGCGGGTGCCGGCCAAGAACTATTCAACGCATCGGTAATGGCAATCGCAGTGTTGATGCTAACCGGACACAATGTCTGGATGGCGCGCGAAGGGCGTCATATTGCTCAAGAAATGAAATTACTGGGGAACGAGGTTGTCGCAGGGCAACGCTCTCTTGCAGCGTTGGCCGTCGTCGTCAGCGTTGCTGTCTTGCGTGAAGGATCGGAAATCGTGCTGTTCCTCTATGGCATTGCATTGTCCGCCGGTACCACCACAATATCCATGTTCATTGGTGGCGCTATCGGTGTTGCAGTTGGTGGCATTGTCAGCGCCGCTATGTACCATGGCTTGATGCGGATTCCAACACGACACCTCTTTGCAGTTACGAGTTGGTTGATTGCACTACTTGCGGCGGGAATGGCTTCGCAGGCCACCGTATTTCTTCAGCAGGCGGGGCTGGTAACAGTGCTCTCTCACGTGGTATGGGATACATCTGAAGTGCTGTCGGACGGTAGCTTGCCTGGAAAGGCATTGCATACATTGGTTGGATACGCGGACCGCCCCACCGGCATTCAACTTCTTGTCTATTCCGCTACACTCGTGTCAATCTTTACCCTGATGCGATGGTTTGGCCAGCCGATTTCCGGTAGAAGCCAATCGATTTCCCTGGTTCGCCAACCGGATTAGCGCCCCAGTACCTTGATCTCGGGTATTCGAGACGCTAGTCAATCACTAAGCCGGCGATAAGGCACGCTTGCAGCAGACTGAAATATAGCAAGTAGCGCGAAAGGCGGCTGACGCCGATCTGGCTGCCCTCATGCGAAATACCGCCTTGTGGCGACCGTGCCGGTTGGTGGGGGCGGCAGTTGCACGTATGCAGCGTTGACAGATGCCATGGGGGAATGCCAAGGTCCGCTATGCGGAAGGCCACCCCGGCGCGTACTCTCGGCCAGGAGCGGACGGTCGCAGATGCAATTCCATTCGGTTACCAGAATCCGTGTATGCCAGATACCCTAGACTGGGAATTTGCTAATGCCGTCCCGAGGCCTAGGATTTGTCCCGCGCTGCGGCGATAGCGACAAACAACAATCGGCGAATGGGAACCATCACATGACGAACAAAGCCATGCGCCTCATTTGTTTACTTGCGGCCGTACTTCTTGCGACAGCGCAAATGGGTCTACGAACCGTATTGATCGTGAGTTTGTCGCTTATCTATGTCCAGGGTGCTCTGGCTCAAACTCCAGCAGCGTCGACCGGTCAGCGAACTGGATTGCAGCAAATCGCCGATAAGACTTCAATGGAGGCATGGACAGCACTTCGTGCTGGACAATTTGACGATGCAAATTATAGGTTTAATCAAGCGCTCTTGTTAGATCGCTCAAATGCGCTGGCGCTGTGGGGAATTGCAGTCATCCATGCCCAAAAAGAAGAGTTTGAAGAGTCGCGGAAAAGTTTTGAAAAAGCTGAGCCATCGCTATCGAATGATGTGAACTTCAATGTCGATTACGCGAGAACCCTTGGATATGCAGGAATCGCGGCTCACAACGAGACAATGGTTATAAATGCCTTTGAGCGATTTAAGAAAGTATATGAGATAGCTCCGGAACATCGAGTAAACCTAGAGAATTGGGCGGTGATTCTGTTTAACACAGGAAATTATGCTGAAGCTTGGGAAAAAATTAAGCTTGCTGAGAAAACACCCAGCGGGAAGAACATCAACAAGAAATTCGTAGATGCTTTGCAAAGCAAGATGCCACGCCCCTAATTAATAGCGTGTCGCTGAATGTCCGCTATGTAGAACTCGCCAGGTCTGCTTAGGGCACATTGAGGTCACCGCGCCCGTACCGACGGTGTTTGATTTTCGCGTTGTGAGCTCCGATGCCCAACGACGCCCGCGACAGGCCGGGGTGCCGCCGATTTCGCGACCGCCGCGGCGACGGGGTGACGGCCGGGGTTGCCGGTCGCGTTGTCCGAGCGCAGCGAGTTTAGCGACCCGCCGGCCGGCAGCGCGGCGGCGCGGGAACCCGCAGGGCGGGAGCGCATGAGGCGGCGGCCCGGCCTGTCGCGGGCGGCGCGCCAAGCGCCGGAAATCGATTACATTTCGCCCCATGACGAAAAAACTGAATCTCGACCGCATCCTGCAATGCCAGGGCTTCGGCAGCCGCAAGGGGTGTCGCGAACTGATCCAGGCCGGCGATGTGCGCGTGCAAGGACAAGCGATTACGGATTTCGCGGCGGCCTTCGCTACCGACGGATTGGAGTTCGAAGTTTTCGGCGAGTCATGGACTTACCGCGAGCACATCTACATCGCCCTCAACAAGCCGCCCAATTTCGAATGTTCGCGCAAGCCCAGCCATCATCCCGGCGTGCTGACTCTGCTGCCCGAGCAGTTCCGCGCGCGCGACGTGCAGCCGGTCGGCCGCCTCGATCACGACACGACCGGCTTGCTGCTGCTGTCGGACGACGGCGCCTTCATCCATGCGCAATCGTCGCCGAAGCGCCACGTGCCGAAGATCTACGTGGCCACCACGCACGAGCCGGTGACGCCGGCGCTGATTGCGCAATTGCAGGAAGGTGTCCAGCTGATCGATGAACCGGCGCCGCTGTCGGCGCAGGCGCGTCTAATGGACACGCATCGTCTCGAAATCATGCTCGAGCAGGGGAAATACCATCAGGTCAAACGCATGCTGGCGGCTGCCGGCAATCACTGCGTGGCGCTGCGGCGCGTCGCGATCGGCGGCTTGACGCTGGCGGCGCTCGGGCTGGAAGAGGGCGACTGGTGCTACCTCGACGAGGCGCAGCGGGAACTACTGGTCGCGCCGGCCTGAAGCGGAATGGCGCGGCGGATTGCTCTGACGCCGCGTCAGCAGAAGGCCAAGGCCAGCATCGCCGGATCGTCGATCAGGCTCAAGACCAGGATGGGCGCAAGCCGGTAGATGACCGGCTCCACGGAGTTCGTTGCGATGTCCCTCAGCCGGGCCAGCAGGTCGCGCATGGACTGAATCTTCTGCGGACAATCCCCGAGTCGCACGGCAAGGTCGGCGGCGCGCCGGCGGGCGATCGGCGACAGGCGCGAACTACCGTGCCGCCTTCAGTTCCGGATTCAGCGCGGCCTTCAACATTTCGCGCTGCTTGCTGGAGTTGATCGCGGTGACCTGTTTGCCGAAGGCATCCCGTTCGGCGATGCCGCGCTTGGTGGCTTCAATGGACTTGATGCAGCGCCATTTCTTTCCGGCCTTGGATTCGACTTGGCGCATCTCCTCCTTGGGATGATGGCGGCCGCAATGGTAGCAATAGATGTTCTCGGACATGGTATCGAGCTTGAATCGGGTTGAGGGCTGTGCAGCGAAGAGGGGCTATGAGAGCGGCGCGACGCCGGCTTGCGGACCGCGAGGCTGGTCCGCCCGCCGGGTCTGTCGCCTCACGTCCTAACGACCTGGCTTCCTGCCCGGAGCCGCGGGCGGGATATACCCGGAAACCCGGCAGAGAATCGCCTTGACTGGATGGCCCTCGTTGAAACGCGTCACGCTGCACTTGGAAATTTCACCGCGTGCCGAAAGATCCGACAGGGAGATATGTACCTGGCGCAGCGGAATTCCCGTCGCTGTCGCAATTTCCGAATCGAGTCGTTGGCCGTGCTTCTTCAAGTATTGGAGAACGGGGGAACTGTGCATCTCGAATTCCTTAATGGAGAGGGTGGCCCTTGAACTGCGGCCGCGATTGGCGAAATCCAGCGACGGGCGGCTTGCATAAAAGCCGAAAAGCAAAAAGCCCAACTTTGGGAGTTGGGCTGAATGCTTGGCATTATTGGCTTCCCGACCCAGGCTCGAACCAGAGTCTATACGGAAAGGTCCGCGATTATATACGACCTGCGAAATTAAACAATCCCTGCTGTGCGAAAGTCTCGTTGACTGAATTGCAGCGGAAACGGCGACGTCAGTCCAGGGCTTTCAGGAATTCTCCGCGCGCTGCAGCCAACGCCGTCTGCTGGTGATCCGGCACTCGAAGTTTGCACTCCGCGTAGAACGTCTCGAAGGCTCTGAGGACCCTGGCCCGCGCCAAGAAATCCGGCTTCGCCTCCTCGCGAGTGCTCTCGGCTTCTCCGAGTGGCTCGAGCACGGCGTACTTTGGGATCAAGCGCTGCTGCCCGTTGCTCGTTGCAAACATGGGGCCGGTCTTCACGTATTCCTTGCCTTCATACACGAAGCGGGCGCCTTGCGGCAGTTGGTGGATCTTCATCGGAATCTACGCCTTCTTCAAGAACTCATAACCCGGCGGCATCGTCCAGCCGAGAAGTTCAGCCAATCTGAGGACGACCCACCCGGATTCATTTTCGGTGAAGTTCGACGCATCGGCCAATAATCCTTGATGGCAGCGTAGGAGCACCTCCGATTCTGCGAAGTTTTCCTTGAAGGCCAGCGTCTGTGCATGTTCGGTCAGCAGGCAGGCCATGTCCTCGCACTGCTCGTACCGGGCCAGCACGATTGCCTGCGGAGCATTGGGCCTGCTGTGGCCTGTCGTGACGTACATGGCCATGAACGACTGCGGAATTTCGATCTGGTTATCGATGGACACGGGCATCAACGACCTGCTCGTTGCCGCAGCGGAATCAGAATGTCCGTCAAGCCGTTGTGATCGATCTCATGCATCAATGCCAGGAGCCGGCCGATCTCTCCATGCGGGAAACCTTCGCGGGCGAACCAGTTGAGGTAGTTCCCCGGCAGATCGGCGATCAGCCGTCCCATATGCTTGCCAAAGGGCATCTCTCGCGTGACCAGCAATTCCAGATCTTCGGGCTTCATCCCGGTCGGCCAGCGCTGAATTCAACCCTGTGGAAGCGCATCGCTCAAGCGGCGGCGGTCAAGCCCTTGCGCAGGAGTTCATCGACCAGTTCATGCAAGCCGATCTGTCGCGACTCGGCCAGGGCCCTGATTTTTTCGGCCAGTTGCGCATCCAGCTTTACGGCAAACGGGATCAGGCCCTGCGCCTGATCCAGCTTGCGCTGCTCCTTGCGGTCGAGTACCGCAGCGCCGGCAAAACGCTCGGGTGTTCCGGCGCGTTTCATGCGACCGTCGAGTTTGTGGCCCAGGTTCTTCGCGAGATCGGTTCTTTTCATTTTGGATGACCCAGGTAAAAAGGCTTGACCTTCGGCTATTGGTCGATGCCGACGACGTCGTCAGCCTCGAATTCGTCCGGGACGGTGCCGTCGCCGACGCCGGTGACCATGGCGGCCATGCTGTCGCTCTGCTTGACGAAGTATTCCGCGCTGATAGGATCATAGAAACGTTGGCCGAGAGCGATGTCGCGGAATTTGATGCGGTGACGGGTGGGCTTGGAGATCATGCAGAATTGGCGAGAAGGTGAATAGGGGCATTGCGAGGCAAGGGGGAATCGACGGGTCCGGGAAACGCGAGATGGCCAGCCTATGCCGACCTTCGGGCTTTCGCCAGGTCGATCCTCGAGTTGGGCCAAGAATGCAAAAAGCCCAACCTTTGGGCTGGGCTAAGTGCAAGAACCACACAAAGAATTCTGGCTCCCCGACCTGGGCTCGAACCAGGGACCTACGGATTAACAGTCCGGCGCTCTACCAACTGAGCTATCGGGGAATTGAAGCGGCGCGAATTATAACTGCGCCGCCTCTCGGCTGCAAGCGAAGTTAGCTTTTCAGCACCGCGGCGATGGCTTGCGCGACGTAGTCGATGTTCTTGCTGTTGAGCGCGGCGAGGCAGATGCGGCCGGTGCTGACGGCGTAGATGCCGAACTCGCTCTTCAGGCGCTCGACTTGCGCGGCGGTGAGGCCGGTGTAGGAGAACATGCCGCGCTGCTTGATGATGAAGGAGAAGTCCTGCGTCACGCCCTGGGCCTTGAGCTTGTCGGCGAGGCTCACGCGCATGGCGCGAATGCGCTCGCGCATGCCGGCGAGCTCGTCTTCCCATTGCTGGCGCAATTCGGGATTGGCGAGCACGGCGGCGACGACGGCGCCGCCGTGGGTCGGCGGGTTCGAGTAGTTGGTGCGGACGACACGCTTGACTTGCGACAGCACGCGCGCCGATTCTTCCTTGCCGGCGGTGACGATGGTCAGCGCGCCGACGCGCTCGCCGTAGAGCGAGAAGGACTTGGAGAAGGAACTGGAAACGAAGAACTGCAGGCCGGAGGCGGCGAACAGGTCGAGGGCGACGGCGTCCTGCCGGATGCCGTCGGCGAAGCCCTGGTAGGCCATGTCGATGAAGGCGACGAGGTTGCGCTCGCGCACCGCGGCGACGACTTCCTGCCATTGCTCGGCGCTCAGGTCGGCGCCCGTGGGGTTGTGGCAGCAGGCGTGCAGAACGACGATGGCGCCGGCGGGCAGGCCGGCGAGGCGGGCCTTCATGGCGGCGAAGTTCACGCCGCGCGTCGCGGCGTCGTAATAGGGATAGGTTTCGACCGTGAAGCCCGCGGATTCGAACAGCGCGCGGTGATTCTCCCAGCTCGGATCGGAGATATAGACCTTGGCGTCCGGCAGCAGGCGCTTCAGGTAGTCGGCGCCGACCTTGAGGGCGCCGGTGCCGCCCAGGCATTCGGCGGTGATGGCGCGGCCGTCGGCCAGCAGCTGGGAATCCTTGCCGAACATCAGGTGCTGCACGGCCTGGTTGTAGGCGGCGAGGCCTTCGATCGGCTGGTAGCCGCGCGCCGGCATGGCTTCGAGGCGGGCTTTCTCGGCGGCCTTGACGGCGCCGAGCAGCGGCACTTTGCCGTTGTCGTCGTAATAAACGCCGACGCCGAGATTGACTTTCTTCGGGTTGGTGTCGGCGTTGAAGGCTTCGGTGAGGCCCAGGATCGGGTCGCGCGGCGCCATTTCGACGGCGGCGAAGAGGGAGGCGGTCATGACAACTCCAGTAGGATTTTCAGCGAATGGCTTTGAGGAAAAAAGCGCGCAATAATACCCCATTGCGCGCGGCGTATTGACTGCAATCTCAATGGGCGAAATCATACCGTTTCCTGCCGATGGCGTCGTCACCTTCGACGGCAGCCCGTTCCGCCTGCACCAGCCCTTCCTGCCGGCCGGCGACCAGCCGGAGGCGATCCGGCTGCTGGTGGAGGGCCTGCACGACGGCTTGTCCTACCAGACGCTGCTGGGCGTGACCGGCTCGGGCAAGACCTACACCATGGCCCACGTCATTGCGCGCCTGGGCCGCCCCGCGCTGGTGCTGGCGCCCAACAAGACGCTGGCGGCGCAGCTCTATTCGGAGTTCCGCGAGTTCTTCCCCGAGAACGCCGTCGAGTACTTCGTCTCCTACTACGACTACTACCAGCCCGAGGCCTATGTGCCGTCGCGCGACCTGTTCATCGAGAAGGATTCCTCGATCAACGAGCACATCGAGCAGATGCGGCTGTCGGCGACCAAGAGCCTGCTGGAGCGGCGCGACGTGGTGATCGTCTGCACCGTGTCGGCGATCTACGGCATCGGCGACCCGGTCGATTACCACAGCATGATCCTGCACTTGCGCGAGGGCGAGAAGCTGGACCAGCGCGAAGTCATCCGGCGGCTGACCGAGATGCAGTACGAGCGCAACGAAGTGGATTTCCACCGCGGCGTCTATCGCGTGCGCGGCGACGTCATCGACGTCTTCCCGGCCGAGAACGCCGAGAGCGCGATCCGCATCACGCTGTTCGACGACGAGATCGAATCGCTGACCTTGTTCGATCCGCTGACCGGCCATACGCGCCAGAAGCTCGGCCGCTTCACCGTGTTCCCGTCGAGCCACTACGTCACGCCGCGCGCCACGGTGCTGCAGGCCGTCGAGAAGATCAAGGCGGAACTGCGCGAACGCATCGAGTTCTTCCAGCGCGAGCAGAAGCTGGTCGAGTGCCAGCGCATCGAGCAGCGCACCCGCTTCGACCTTGAAATGCTCGACCAGCTGGGCTTTTGCAAGGGCATCGAGAACTACTCGCGCCATCTCTCTGGCCGCCAGCCGGGCGAGCCGCCGCCGACGCTGATCGACTACCTGCCGCCCGATGCGTTGATGTTCATCGACGAATCGCACGTCGCCATCTCGCAGGCCGGCGGCATGTACAAGGGCGACCGCTCGCGCAAGGAAAACCTCGTCAACTACGGCTTTCGCCTGCCGTCCGCGCTCGACAACCGGCCGCTCAAGTTCGACGAGTTCGAGCGCCTGATGCCGCAGACGATCTTCGTCTCGGCGACCCCTGCCGATTACGAGCAGCAGCATCAGGGCCAGGTCGTCGAACAGGTGGTGCGGCCGACCGGCCTCGTCGATCCCGAAGTCATCGTGCGCCCGGCCGCGACGCAGGTTGACGACCTCTTGTCCGAGATCAAGCGCCGCATCGCCAAGGGCGAGCGCGTGCTGGTGACGACGCTGACGAAGCGCCTCTCCGAGCAGTTGACCGAATACCTGGCCGACAACGGCATCAAGGTGCGCTACCTCCATTCGGACATCGACACCGTCGAGCGCGTCGAGATCATCCGCGACCTGCGCCTGGGCGAGTTCGACGTGCTGGTCGGCATCAACCTGCTGCGCGAAGGCCTCGACATTCCGGAAGTGTCGCTGGTGGCGATCCTCGACGCCGACAAGGAAGGCTTCCTGCGCTCCGAGCGTTCACTGATCCAGACCATGGGCCGCGCCGCGCGCCACCTCAACGGCACCGCCATCCTCTATGCCGATCGCATCACCGACTCGATGCGCCGCGCGATCGCCGAGACCGAGCGCCGGCGCGCCAAGCAGATGGCCTACAACCTCGAGCACGGCATTACGCCGGTAGGCGTGAAGAAGCGCATCAAGGACATCATCGACGGCGTCTACGACAGCGAGACGGCGACGCGTGAACTCAAGGCGGCGCAGGAATCGGCGCGCTACGAGGCGATGAGCGAGAAGGCGCTGGCGAAGGAAATCAAGCGCCTCGAAAAGGCCATGCAGGAGCACGCCAAGAACCTCGAATTCGAGCAGGCGGCCGCGGCGCGCGACGAACTCTTCCACGTCAAGAAGCTCGTCTTCGGCGCCGACCTGCACGACCACAACGCCTGATGTCCGCCTGACTGTCGGCTTTGCGACACGGGCGTTGTCGCATGGCCATAAGGAACTGATGTAAAAGCGTTTCGGTTGTAGGCACCGGAATTGCTAAAGCGTAGGCATGAAGCCCACCATGCCGCCCGCCATCATCAACGACACCACGCTGCGCGATGGCGAGCAGTCGGCCGGCGTCGCCTTCAGCCTGGCGGAGAAGCTCGACATCGCCCGCCGGCTCGACGATGTCGGCGTGCCTGAAATGGAGGTCGGCATCCCGGCGATGGGTGCGCAGGAGCGCGACAGCATCCGTGCCGTGGTTGCGCTCGGACTTTCCGCGCGGCTGATGGTGTGGAGCCGCATGCACGCCGCCGACATCGGCGCCTGCCGCGGCCTCGGCGCGCAGCTGATCGACATCTCCGCGCCGGCGTCCGACCAGCATCTGCGCGCCAAGCTGCACCAGGACCGCGCCTGGCTGCTGGAGCAGGTCGCGCGCAGCGTCGCCCTGGCGCTGGATTACGGCCTCGAGGTCTGCGTCGGCGGCGAAGACGCTTCGCGCGCCGACATGGATTTTCTCAAGCGGCTCGTCGAGACGGCGCAAGCAGCCGGCGCGCGGCGCTTCCGCTTCGCCGATACGCTGGGCGTGCTCGAACCTTTCGGCGTCTTCGAGCGCATCGCCGCACTGCGCGCCGCCTGCGACCTCGAAATCGAAATGCATGCCCACGACGATCTCGGCATGGCGACCGCCAACACGCTGGCGGCCGTGCGCGCCGGCGCGACGCACGTCAATACGACGGTCAATGGCCTCGGCGAGCGCGCCGGCAACGCCCCGCTCGAAGAAGTCGTGCTCGGCCTGCGCCAGTGCTACGGCATCGAGACCGGCATCGACTTGAGGAAATTCCCGCCGCTGTCGGCGAAAGTGGCGAGCGCCGCCGGCCGGCCGGTGCCTTGGCAAAAGAGCGTGGTGGGCGAGGGCGTGTTCACGCACGAGGCCGGCATCCATGTCGATGGCATGCTGAAGGACCCGGCCAACTACCAGGGTTTCGACCCGCAGCTGGTCGGCCGCAGCCATCGCCTGGTGCTCGGCAAGCATTCCGGCCGCGGCGGCGTGCTCGCCGTCTATGCGCGGCTCGGGCGGGCGGTCACGCCGGCCGAGGCCGCGGCGCTGCTGTCTGCCATACGGACTTTCGTCGCTGCCGCCAAGCGCGCGCCGGCCGACCCCGAACTGCTGTCCATGCTCGATGATTTGAGGAGGAACGCCATGACTGCCGACGCACCGATTCTCGACTCCGACATCGCCGACCTGGAGTCCGCCGAGGACTTCCTCGACTACTTCGATGTCGCTTACGACCGCAGCGTGGTGCAGGTCAATCGCCTGCACATCCTCCAGCGCTTCCACGACTATCTGGCCAAGAGCCGCGCCGAGCGGCTGCCGGGCTACGCCGAATACCGGGCCTGCCTGGCGCTGGCCTACAGCGATTTCGTCACGTCCGACGCCATCACCGAGAAGGTCTTCAAGGTCCTGCAGCGCGCCTCCGGCATGGCCACCGTGCCGCTGGCGGCGATCGGCCGCGCGAGGCACTGATGCCATCGCGCTGGGACATCGGCGCCGACGTGCGCGTGGTGCGCAACCTGCGCAACGACGGCACTTATCCCGGCGCGGACACCGGCACGCTGCTGATCCGCCGCGGCAGCGTCGGCACGGTGGTCGACATCGGCACCTTCCTGCAGGACCAGGTCATCTACTCGGTGCATTTTCTCGAGGCCGACCGCATCGTCGGCTGCCGCGAGGAGGAGTTGATCGGCGGCGACGAAGCCTGGATGCCGAGTGCCTACGAAGTGCGCGAGCGCGTCGTCGCGCGCAAGATCCTGGCCGTCGGCGGAGACACGCGCGTGCCGCGCGGCGCCGTCGGCGAAATCCTGCAGGTGGTGCGTCGCGACGACGCCGTGACTTACCACGTGCATTTCGCCTGCCTGCCGGGACGCATCCTGGCCGTGCCCGAAGCCGCACTGGGTGCACTGGGCGCGCCGGCGGAGATGAACCATGCCTGAGACGCAGCCCTACCTGACGCTGAAGCTGGCGCACGAGCTCTACCGCAAGGCGCCGGAGCGCCTGGCGCCGGCTGAACGCCAGCGCCTCGACAACGTCGTCGCGCGCCAGATGAAAATCGAGCAGCGCATCCTCGCCACGCCGGACGCGGCGCAGGTCGTCTTGCCGGTCTCCTCGGTCGACCGGCCCCTGGCCGAAATCCGCCAGCGCTACGATTCGGAAACGGAATTCGCTGCCGACCTGGAAAAGTCCGGCCTGTCGCCAGCCGCGCTGCGCGCCGCCATCGAGCGCGATCTCACCGTCGAAGCCGTGCTCGAACGCGTGGCCAGCCAGACGGCGGCCGTCACCGAAACCGACGTGGAAATCTTCTACCTCACCCATCGCGAGCGCTTCCTGCGGCCGGCATCGCGCACGCTGCGGCACATCCTGATCACGGTGAACGAAAGCCTAGCCGGCAACGAGCGCGATGCGGTGCGCATCCGCATCGACGAAATCCGCGCCCGCCTGCAGAAGTCGCCCGAGCGCTTCGCCGAGCAGGCGCTCAAGCATTCCGAATGCCCGACGGCGATGAACGGCGGCCTGCTCGGCGCCGTGACGCGCGGCCAGCTCTATGCCGAAATCGAGCCCGCCGCCTTCGCGCTGCGCAGCGGCGAACTTTCGGCGGTGGTCGAGTCGCCGATGGGCTTTCATGTCATTTTCTGCGAGGCGATCGAGACGCCGGCCGAATTGCCGCTGGCGAGCGTGCGCGACAAGGTGCGCACGCATCTCGAAGACACGCGCCGCCGCACCGCTCAGAAAAGCTGGATCGCCGGGCTGTTCGCGCGGGGAGCCTGAGCGGGCGCGAGCCGTGGCCCGCTCAGGCGGCGTCGCGTCGAGGCGACGATGCCATAGTCATAAGCGCTGCCGCAGCCCGCCCAGCGCCTGTTCAAGCCCGCCGCTTTCGGGCAGGCTTCCGTTCGGCGTCAGCTTGTCGACGACTTGCGGCAACAGTTGAGCCAGACGATCGGAAACTTCCTGAGGAGAAATGCCCAGCTTTTGCGCAAATGCGCCGACCTGCTCGCTGCCGAGCACGGATTGAATCTGCGCTGCGGAAATGGGCTGGTTCGGGCCAGTGCCGACCCAGGAAGCGGCAATGCCGCCAAGCCCTTTTTCTTCGAAACTCTTGATCAGTCCTGGGAGGCCGCCGGTTTGCGGATTGTTGATGACGCTGCCGACGACCTCCATCAAGCCTCCGGAACCGGCGCTCGAACCCGAAAGCGAAGCGACTGCACTTGTGATCGTATCCAGTAATCCCATGTCATTCTCCAGTCGAAGGTAAGAAACGGCAGCAGCGCAACGATCCATCCGCAGCGCCCGCCGCCCGAGAACTGCGGAAATTCGGCCCGTACGCAATCGACCTATTGGCAGGCCTTGCCGTGGTCCGGGCGCAAGCCTTTCGCCGTGGCATCGGCTTGCGTCATGTACTCGCCTTTCTTGGTCTTGCCATACCATCGGCTGCCCGGGCAGTGATAGACCTTGGAGTCGGTGTTGGCCCACACCATGCCGGTGCCGGTCGCGGCCGGCGCGGCCCGCGTCGCGCCCGCAGCGGCGCCCGGCGCTGCCGGAGTCGAGGCGGCAGCCGCGGGCTTGGGAGGTTCCGCCATGGACGCGGCGGCGGCAGCGGGTGCGGCGCCGAACCAATCCTTAACGCCCTTGTGGCCGCGGCAAGCACCTTTCTTCTCGGCGCCCGAGTAGTAGCTGCCGTCCTTGCATAGTGCGGTCGAGCCCGCCGGTGCGCCGGCCGGTGCGGCGGCAAGGCATGAAGCGGAGACCAGCAGGCCGAGAACTGCTGCCAAGACCCTATTGAGTTTCATGACCGACTCCTTCCTAAGGGATGACGAGAGATTGGCTCCCGGCCGACGACAACGGGCGCTCCGCGCAGCAGGCGCACCACGCCAAAGCGTCAAAAGCGCCGAACCATTTGTCAAGTTGTGACACCGCGAAACCGAGTCGGTTCGACGGACGTCGAGAAATTTCGAATGTCATTACTCGTGTTGCAGCAACCGGAGGGTGGCCGCCGCGCTTCGGCGGTCGCTGGGTCTCAGTCCTCGTCGTCGCCGCCGACGCCATCGCGGCGCGGCACGGTCTGCGGATCGCAGATGATGGGCCGATAGATCTCGACGCGGTCGCCGGGCTTCAACGCCGCTTCGGGCTTGACCAGCCGGCCGAAGATGCCAACCTTCTGCGCCGCCAGGTCGATGTGGGGGAACATCTTGAGGATGCCGGAACGCTCGATGGCATCAATGACATGAGCATCGTCCGGCACTTCGATGGTAAGCCAGATCTGTTGCACGGATTCGGAGTAGGCGACGCCGATCTGCATGGCGGTTCTCCCTAGTGGCAGCCGAGGGCGGCGACGGCCGGCGGCGTTGCGGCGGCGCCTTGCGCCTGGCGCCGCTCATGGACGTTCTTCGCCGCCAGCAGCAGTCCCAGCACGAGGAAGCCGGCGGGCGGCAGGATCATCATCAGGACCCCGCCATAGTGGGGCAGCACCGTCATTTCCATGAAGGCGAACTTCGGTCCGAGCAGCAGGTGCGCCTGCGAGAACAGCGTGCCGGCGCCGACGAGTTCGCGCACCAGGCCGATGACGGTGAGCGCGCCGGTGAAGCCCAGGCCCATGGCGAGGCCATCGACTGCCGAGGCCAGCACCGGCTGGCGCGCGGCGAAGGCTTCGGCGCGGCCGAGCACGGCGCAGTTGGCGACGATCAGCGCGATGTAGAGGCCGAGCACCTTGTAGAGGTCGTGGAACCAGGCGTTGAGGCTCATGTCGACGAGCGTCACCATGGTGGCGATGAGGCCGATGAACACCGGGATGCGCACCTGGTGCGAAACGAAATCGCGGATGGCGGCGACGATGGCGTTGGAGGCCACCAGCACCACGGTGGTGGCGATGCCCATGCCGAGCCCGTTGGTGCCGCTGGTGGTGACGGCCATGGTCGGGCACATGCCCAGCAACTGGCCGAGGACCACGTTCTGGTTCCACAAGCCATCCTTCATGATGCCGCGGTAGTCGGTCATATCAGTGCTCCGAGATGTTTTGCGTTTCTTGCGACGCATGAAACTTAGATGCGGGCGCCCGGCGCGCCACGGACGGCGGGGGGTCCGATTCCCTCCATGTCCCCCGGGCCGAAAAGGCGCCGGCCCTCCTCCTTTACTTGCGGGAATCGGACACCCGCCATCCGTGGCGTGGGACACCGCGGTGCGCGTTTTGAGCTTCGAGACTGCTCGGTGCTGCCGGCTCGGGCCGGTGGGGCGCTCTGCTGCGCGTAAGTAAAGGAGGAGGAGGCGGCCTCGGCCGCCGACGGGGGACATGGAGCGCAGCAGAGCGCCGCGCCGGCCCGAGCGCGCACTAATGCCGATACCAGAGCGGGTTTCACTTCAGTCTCCCTTCAGAATCTCGTCGCGATGCGCGGCGTAGAACTCCATGCCGCCCTTCACCGCCTTGACCACGGCGCGCGGCGTGATGGTGGCGCCGGCGAACTGATCGAAGACGCCGCCGTCCTTCTTCACTGCCCATCTTTCGGGCGGCGGATCGCCGAGCGACTTGCCCTCGAAATCGTGTATCCATGCCGACTTGGCGACGTCGATCTTGTCGCCCAGGCCAGGTGTTTCGATGTGCTTGACGACGCGGGCGCCGAGCATCTTGCCGGCGGCATCGATGCCCATCAGCACGACGATCTCGCCGGCATAGCCGCGGCCCGACACCTGGAACACCGCGCCGGTCACCGCACCGGCCTTGCGGGCGCGGTAGATGGTGACGGGCGCGCCGTCGGCGCCGGCGATGCTCATGGTGTCCGTGAGCAGGTCGTTGTCGGCGTAGCCTTCCGGCAGCACCTGCAGCAGCGAGGCTTGCAGGTCGAGCTGTTCGGCCTTGACGATGTCGTCGTGGGTGGCATGGTTGCCGAGCGCCAGCGCGGCGCTGGTGAGCAGGGCGACGATGCCCAGCGAGAGCGGCTGGTAGGCGAGCTTTTCGCGCCACCGGGCGAGCGTGCTCATGATTTGGCCCTTTCGATGGCGGGGTCGAGCGGCGCGCCGCGCCGGTCGCGGCCGAGGATGCGCGGACGCACGTAGCGGTCGATGACGGGCGTCAGCGCGTTCATCAGCAGCACGGCGAAGGCCACGCCTTCCGGGTAGCCGCCCCAGGTGCGGATGACGTAGGAAAGGAAGCCGCAGCCGGCGCCGAACGCCAGTTGCCCGACCTTGGTGTTGGGCGAAGTGACGTAGTCGGTGGCGATGAAAAATGCTCCCAGCATGGCGCCGCCCGAAAGCAGGTGCGTGGCGACGTCGAGGTAGCGCGTCGGATCGGCGGCGTGGGCGATGGCGGCGGGAATGGCGATGCCGGCGAGCATGGCCACCGGGATGTGCCAGGTGATGATGCCGGCGAGCAGCATGACGATGCCGCCGGCGGCGATCAGCAGCGACGCGGTTTCGCCGAGGCTGCCGGCGCGCGCGCCGCTCATGGAAGTGCCGGGCGCGGCGGCGGCGAGCGAGTGGGCGAGGTCGATGCCGCGCGACAGTTCGGTCTTGGCGAAGCCCAGCACCGTGGCGCTGGACACGGCATCGAGCTGCGGCACGCCGCCCAGCACGACATGCAGGCCCGCGACGAAGCCCGGCGCTGCGGCGGCGGTGATCGGCAGCGGCGCGATCCAGAGCGTCATCTGCACCGGAAATGAAATCAGCAGGAAGACCCGCGCCACCATCGCCGGGTTGAAGAGATTCTGGCCGAGGCCGCCGAAGACCTGCTTGGCCAGCACCGTGGCGAAGAGCCCGCCCATGACGCCGATCCACCAGGGCGCCCAGGGCGGCAGCGACAGGGCCAGCAGCCAGCCGGTCAGCAGCGCCGAGCCGTCGAGCAGTTCCGGCACGGCGCGCCGCCCGGCGAGCTTGACGCAGACGCCTTCGCCGAGCAGGGCCGCGGCGACGGTGACGCACCACAGATCGATGGCCGGCCAGCCGTAGAGCCAGAAGCCGTAGAAGGTGGCCGGGACGAGCGTCGCCGCCACGGTCAGCATGATGCGCGAGACGCTGTTCGCGGCCAGCGCGTGCGGCGCGGCGGTAATCAGGGTGCCGTTCATGGCGTCGACTCCGTGGGTATCGGGGTGGCTTCGGACTGGGCGGCCGCCGCGGCGGCTTTCTGCGCAGCCCGCTCGGCCTTGCGGCGCGCCGCGGCGGCGGCCTTCTCGCGGGCTTCGCGCTGCTGCCGTTCGGCGCGGGCGGCGGCCAGGCGTTTCGACGCTTCGAGGCGCAGCTTGGTGCGCTCCTGCGCCCAGAGTTCGCCCTTGGCGTGCGTGAAGTACTGCACCAGCGGAATATGCGAAGGGCATATATAGGCGCAGCAGCCGCAGGAAATGCAGTCCGACAGGCCCAGCGCCGCGGCGCCGGCGAGGTTGTCGGCGCGAACGTTGGCGGCCATCTCCAGCGGCAGGAGGCCGATGGGGCAGGCGCGCGTGCAGTTGCCGCAGCGGATGCAGGGGCTGGCTGCCGGCGTGGCGATTTCCTCATCGCTCAAGGCGAGGATGCCGGCCGTGCCCTTGACGATGGGCACCAGGGAATGGGGCAGGACGGCGCCCATCATCGGCCCGCCCATCAGCAGGCGCGCCGGCTCAGACTTCAGGCCGGCGAAGGCGAGCAGGTCGGAGACCAGCGTGCCGACCGGCGCGAGAATGTTGCCGGGCTGCCAGACGGCGCCGCCGTTGACGGTGACGATGCGGCGGATCAGCGGTTCGCCGAGGCGCACGGCGCGATGCACGGCATTGGCGGTGTTGACGTTGTTCACGATGACGCCGACGTCGGCGGCGCGGCAGTCGGAAGGCACTTCCTTGCCCGTCAGCGTCTGGATCAACTGGCGGTCGGAACCCATCGGGTAGCGCGACGGCACCGGCCGCACCTTGATCTCGGCGAACGGCGCTGCCGCCTTCTGCATGGCGGCGATGGCTTCGGGCTTGTTGGTCTCGATGCCGACCAGCGCTTCCCTGGCGCCCATGCAGTGCATCATCAGGCGCACGCCGTCGACGACGTCGGCGGCGTGGTCGCGCATGATGCGGTCGTCGCAGGACAGATAAGGCTCGCATTCGCCGCCGTTGACGATCAGCGTCGTCACGTCGCAGCGCTTGCCCAGCGCGAGTTTCACCGAGGACGGGAAAGTGGCGCCGCCCAGGCCGACCACGCCGGCGGCGGCGACGAGTTCGGTGAGCGCGGCCGGCGACAAGGCGAAAGGATCGGCGGCAACCTCGGCGTCGGCGGCGCGATCGTCGCCATCGCTGGCGATGGTGATGGCATTGAACGGCAGGCCGGACGGATGCGGCGCCGTGACCTCGCCGATCGCGGCCACCGTGCCTGAAGTCGGCGCGTGGATGGGGGCGGAGATGCGGCCTTGCGCTTCGGCGATCAATTGTCCCTTCAGCACTTGCTGCCCCACCAGCACGATGGGGCGCGCGGCGCCGCCCACGTGCTGCTGCAGCGGCAGGTAAAGCTTGGCGGGCAGGGGCAGCACGCGCAGCGGCGCATCGGCGGCCGGCCGCTTGTGGTCATCCGGGTGGACGCCCCAGCGCGGTCCGCCCCAGCCGAAGATCGTTTCCATCAGGCCCATGGCTTCTTCCTTACGCGAGGGCCGGCTTGGGCCAGACCCAGTGTTGCAGCGTGACCGGCACCGGCTTCATGGTCACGGCTTCGGTCGGGCAGCGCTCGACGCAGTTGCCGCAGCCGGTGCAGGCTTCGCGGATGACGCTGTGGATCTGCTTGGCGGCGCCGACGATCGCATCGGTCGGGCAGACCTTGAGGCAGCGGCAGCAGCCGATGCAGATTTCCTCGGACACTTGGGCGAGCTTGGGGCCGGCATCGACGACGGCGGTGAGATCGAGCGTGATGCCGAGCTTGGCGGCGAGCGCGGCGGCCAGGGCCTTGCCGCCGGGCGGGCAGCAGGTCACCGGCGCTGCGCGCGCGGCGATGGCGCGCGCGGCGCCGGCGCAGCCGGGCTGGCCGCACTGGCCGCAATTGGAACCCGGCATCATGGCCTCGATGTCGCCGATCAGCGGATCGGTGTCGACGGCGAACTTGCGCGCGGCGACGCCGAGCAGAAGACCCAGCACGGCACCGAGAACGCTCAAGCTGACGATGGCGGCGATCATTTGAAGTTCAGTCCCGAAAAGCCCATGAAGGCCAGCGACATCAGGCTGGCGAGGACGAAGGCGATCGGCGCGCCATTGAACGCGCCCGGCACGCGCGCCAGGGCGAGGCGTTCGCGCAGGCCGGCGAACATCACCAGCGCCAGCGTGAAGCCGACCGACGAACCGAAGTCGTAGACCACCGTGGTGACGAAGCTGTGCTTCTCCTGCACGTTGATCAGCGGCAGGCCGAGCACCGCGCAGTTGGTGGTGATCAGCGGCAGGTAGATGCCGAGCATCTGGTAGAGGTCGGGCGCCATCTTGCGCACGACGAGTTCGGTGAATTGCACCACCGCCGCGATGACCAGGATGAAGGTCATGATGCGCAGGTAGCCCAGGCCCAGCGGAAAGAGCAGCCAGTGTTCGAGGATCCAGCTCACGGCGGCCGCCAGGACGATGACGAAGCCGGTCGCCAGTCCCATGCCCAGCGCGCTGTCCAGGCGCTTGGAGACGCCCATGAAGGGGCACAGGCCGAGAAACTTGACCAGCACCACGTTGTTGACCAGGGCGGTCGAAATCAGCAGGACAAGGTATTCGCTCATGATGGGTTCCGTAAGCCTTTGCCCTGCCTCTATCACGATCCGTGCCAAGCGTTCGCCGCTCGAGCCCCGAAAGCGTGCGAAGGCCGACCAACCTGCACCGTAACGGGACTTCGCTGCCGTTATGCCGTCTGCCGGATACCCTTGCCGAACGGACGCCGCGTGTCGCAATTCCTACACGCTGCAACAAATGCGACAGGCCGCGGCGGCATCGGCCGGCCGCCGGCATGAAACCTGCATTGAGGTGATGGACACCCGGAGAATCACGTGACCACGAGCAAACGCAAACAGGAAACGCAGCGCCCGTCCGCCATCGCGCCCGCCGTCTTTCAGCAGGCGGTGGAGCAGGCGGACATCGCCATTTCGATTACCGACAGGGATGCCAACATCCTCTACGTGAATCCCGCCTTCACGCGCGCCACCGGCTACACGGCCGCGGAAGTGGTTGGCGCCAATCAGTCGCTGATGTCCAACAAGACCACGCCGGCGAACGTCTACCAGTCGCTGTGGGAGCTGATTTCCTTCGGCCGGCCCTGGAGCGGCCGCCTCGTCAATCGCCGCAAGGACGGCGGCAAGTACTTGGCCGACTTGCTCATCACGCCTGTCGTCGACGCGGCGGGCAAGATCGTCAATTACCTCGGCATCCACCGCGACGTGACGGAACTCCACCGCCTCGAATGCGAAGTCGGCAACCAGAAGGCGCTGATCGAATCGGTGGTCGACGCGGCGCCGGTGATCCTCGCGCTGCTCGACGGCGCCGGCCGCGTGGTGCTCGACAACCACGAGTACAAGAAGCTGATGGGCGACCTGCGCATGGCCGAGCCGGCAAGCCTGATCCTCGACGCGGTGCGCGTCGACCTCGGCCACGGCCTGGAGGCGCCGAAAGACGGCGGCCACGCCTTCAGCGAGCGCGAGATCCGCATCGAGGCGCCCGGCGCGCCGCGCTGGTTCTCCTGCTCGGGCATGTGGGTGCGGCGCCAGGACGGCAAGGCCGACGCCTTCTTCGACCGCGACAACGATCTCTTCCTGCTGCTGGTGGCGAAGGAAACGACGAAGACCCGCGCCGAGCAGGAAAAGGCGCGCGTGGCCGCGCTCCAGGCCATGATGGCGGAACAGAACCACATCGACGGCTTGCGCGAGACCTTGTCGGCGGCAGTGTTCCAGATCGAGGGGCCGATCAACGTCATGAGTTCGGTGCTGGCGACCATCGCGCGGCGCGGCAATGGCGATCCGGCCGGCCAGGCCTTGGCCTCCGCGCTCGCCGCCGGCAAGGCCGCACTGGAAAGCCTGCGCGGCGTGATTCCCGAGCAGCGGCCGGAATCGCTGACGGCCGTCAATTTGAACGAAGTCATGCGCGATGTGCTCGACCTCACCACCCAGCGCCTGCTGGCGGCGGGCATCACCGTGCAGTGGCGGCCGCAAGCGGTGCTGCCGTCGGTGAATGGCCACCCGAACCGGCTGCGCGCCATGTTCAAGGCGCTGCTCGACAACGCCATCGAGGCGATGAACACCAAGGGCTGGCGGGAGCGCGAGTTGCGCGTCGCCACGCGCAGTATTCCCGGCAGCGTCGAGGTCGTCGTCGAGGACAGCGGCCCGGGCATCCCGGCCGACCTTCGCCTCAAGGTGTTCGAGCCTTTCTTTTCGACGCGCAACGCCGGCGGCCACCATCTCGGCACCGGCCTGTCGTCGGCGCAGCAAGTAGCTGCGGAGCATGACGGCGTCATCGAGATCGACCCCGCGGGCAACGGCGGCTGCCGCGTGCGCGTCGTGCTTCCTGCCAACGGCAGAGGCTGAGTGCGATGAACGCCACTCCAAGCGCCAGCCTCAGCGCCCTGCATCGCATCGAACTGGAAACGCTCTACCGCGTCGGCGAAGTGCTGTCGCGCTCGCTCGATTTCCGCCATACCCTGCGCGAAGTCCTGCGCGCCCTCGACGAGCGGGCCGGCATGAGCCGCGGCATGGTCACGGTGCTCGACCCCGAGAGCGGCGATCTCGTCGTCAATGCCGTCAGCGGCCAGGACGAAGCCGATTCGGCGCCGGTGCGCTACCAGTCGGGCGAGGGACTGCTCGGCCTCATCCTCGAAGAGAAGCGCACCGTCGCGCTGGCGTCCGCCGGCGACGATTCGCGCTTCCTCAATCGCCTCGGCATCTACGACCGGCGCCTGCCTTTCATCGCCGCGCCCATCAGCCTCGGCGGCAATCTGCAGGGCGTGCTGGCGGTGCAGCCGAACACGCCCGACGACGGCCTGCTGGCCGAGCGCACGCGCTTCGTCGAGATGGTGGCCAACCTCATCGGCCAGAGCGTGCGGCTGTCGCTCGACATCGAGCACGAGAAGAAAAGCCTCGCCGAAGAGCGCGACAGCCTGCGCCGCACCGTGCGCCATCAATACGGCTTCGACAACATCGTCGGCCGCTCGGCGCCGATGCGCCGGGTCTTCGACCAGGTGCGCATGGTCTCCAAGTGGAACACGACGGTGCTGCTGCGCGGCGAGACCGGCACCGGCAAGGAACTCATCGCCAGCGCCATCCACTACCATTCGCCGCGTTCGCGCGGCCCTTACGTGCGGCTCAACTGCGCCTCGCTGCCGGAGAACCTGCTCGAATCCGAACTCTTCGGCCACGAGAAGGGCGCCTTCACCGGCGCCGTCGGCAGCCGCAAGGGCCGCTTCGAGGCGGCCGACGGCGGCACGCTGTTCCTCGACGAGATCGGCGAAATCTCCCCGGCCTTCCAGGCCAAGCTGCTGCGCGTCCTGCAGGAAGGCGAACTGGAGCGCGTCGGCGGCAACCGCACGCTCAAGGTCGACGTCCGCGTCATTGCCGCGACGCACCGCAATCTCGAAGCGGCCGTCGATGCCGGCGATTTTCGCGAAGACCTCTACTATCGCCTGAACGTCATGCCCATCCTGCTGCCGGCGCTGCGCGAGCGGCCCGAGGACATCCCCGATCTCGCCCGCCATCTGGCGGTGCGCATCGGCGAAATGCAGGGCCGGCCGCTCTCGATCACCGAGGCGGCGATCCGGCGCCTGACCCAGTACGCCTGGCCCGGCAACGTGCGCGAACTGGAGAACTGCCTGGAACGTGCCGCGGTGATGTCGCCGGCAGGCATCATCGAGGCCGACCTGGTCCGCATCGACCGGCCGCGCGAGGGCATGGCGCCGCCGGCGGCCGCCGCGGCACCGCTCGCGGCGCAGCCGGCGCCGGCCGCAGCCGTGCCCGGCGTCGATGCGGCCGATCCGAATCGCGACGAGCGCTCGCGGGTGATTGCCGCCCTCGAGCAGGCCGGCTGGGTGCAGGCGCGCGCCGCGCGGCTGCTGGGCATGACCCCGCGCCAGATCGCCTACCGCATCCAGACGCTGAACATCGAAGTGAAACAGTTTTAACCGTCGTCCGGCGGCGTTTGCGGTGCTGGTCATGGTATCGTCGCAAAGACGACAACCTTGACTAGAGTACGTGAATGAAACGGCTGGACGACTTTCGACTCCGCTTCGGCAAGCGGGAAATTGTGCCGCTGGTGATCGGCGGCATGGGCGTGGATATTTCCACGGCCGAACTGGCACTGGAGGCGGCGCGGCTGGGCGGCATCGGCCATATTTCGGACGCCATGATCAAGACGGTGTCCGACCGTCGCTTCGATACCCAGTACGTCAAGGACAAGCTCAAGCTCTACAAGTACAACGTCGCCAATCCGGACAAGTCGGCCGTGCAGTTCGATCTCGGCCGTCTCGCCGAGGCCACGCGCATGCACGTCGCCACGACCATGGCGGCCAAGCGCGGCGACGGCCTGATCTTCATCAACTGCATGGAAAAGCTGACCATGGGCGCGCCGCGCGAGACCCTGCGCACGCGCCTGACGACGGCGCTCGACGCCGGCATCGACGGCATCACCCTGGCGGCCGGCCTGCATCTGGGCTCGTTCGCCTTGATCGAGGATCACCCGCGCTTCCGTGACGCCAAGCTCGGCATTATCGTCTCGTCGCTGCGGGCCTTGCAGCTATTCCTGCGCAAGTCCGCCCGCACCAATCGCCTGCCGGACTTCGTCGTCATCGAAGGCCCGCTCGCCGGCGGCCACCTGGGCTTCGGCCTGGACTGGGCGCAGTACGATCTCGCCACCATCGTCGCCGAGATACGGACGTGGCTGGCCGCCGAGAAGCTCGACATCCCGCTGATTCCCGCGGGCGGCATTTTCACCGGCAGCGATGCCGTCGCCTTCATGGAGGCGGGCGCCGCGGCCGTGCAGGTGGCGACGCGCTTCACCGTCGTGCGCGAATGCGGCCTGCCGGCCAAGGTGCAGCAGGAATACTTCAAGGCCACCGAGCGGGACATCGAGGTCAATACCATCTCGCCGACCGGTTATCCCATGCGCATGCTGAGGAACAGCCCGGCGATCGGCTCCGGCATCCGCCCGAACTGCGAAGCCTACGGCTATCTACTCGATGCCAATGGCAACTGCACCTACGTCGCCGCCTACAACCGCGAAGTCGCCGCCCATCCGGGCGTGCGCAAGGTGGCCGTGCGCGACAAGACCTGCCTGTGCACCCACATGCGCAACTTCGACCTGTGGACCTGCGGCCACCTCACGTACAAGCTCAAGGACACCACCGTCCGCCATGCCGACGGCAGCTACGAGATCCTCAGCGCTGAGCACGTGTTCCACGACTACCAGTTCAGTACCGACAACAAGATCCAGTTGCCGACCGTCTGAGTCGGCCGTGCCGCGGCCGACGTCGGCGGCATCAGCGATCGGCACTTGCTGTCCGACGTCCGGCGGCCAGGCGAGTCTTGCGTCCAGACGCGGCGACCCGTGCCGGATGGTTCATTGACGGTGAGCCATGGGCTGACTAGGAAGAAAGTTGAGTCAGTTGCGGTGATGCCAGGCACGGAAGATTCGGCGGTGTTCCATCATGTTCGTCAGCAATCCGTTCTCGCTCCTCACGGAATTCCTTTCCCCTGTGGTCATGCAGATCTACGTTGTGCTGATGCTGCTCGCGGTGGCGCTGGGAACCTTGTTCGATCTGCGCCACAAGCGCAGCGCGGAGTTCTTCTTTTGGCGCCGGAAGCAAGCGGAAGCCGCGGCGCAAAGGCGGCTGGGCGCGGCTGAGATTGCGTCGCTGGCGCTCAGAACCGTGGCCATCGAGGTCGCGACTTCCGGCGAGTTCTGCCAATGGCCGCGACGCCTCTCGCATCTGCTGATGTCCTACGGTTTCGCCATCTATCTCGTCACCACCCTGGCGATGGTGTTTATCTATCCGACGGCGGTGCAGACGCCGATCGCGCTGACGGCCTTGTGGAACGTCGGCGCGCTGATGGTGCTCATCGGCGGTTCCTGGTTCTTCTTCCGCCTCAGGGTGAATGTCGTCCATGACGGTCATTCGATTTTTCATCTGATGCGTGCCGACCTGTTCATCGCCACGCTGCTGGCGAGCATGGCGTGCGGACTGCTGTGGCATTTCGCGCAGGCGCTGCAAAGCGGCGCCGCCGCGAGCCTGGCGCTGTTCGCCCTCTACATCTTCTTCTCGACCCTGCTCTTTGTCTCGGTGCCCTGGTCCAAGTTCGCCCACATGTTCTACAAGCCCATGGCGGCCTTCCAGAAGCGGCTGGAGGAGGCAAACGGCGCCTCCGACCTGCCAAGGCCGGCCGGCGGCAGCAACATCAGGAACTGATCGGCCATGCCCACCTTCACCGACATGACGAAATGCGACGGTTGCGGCGAGTGCGTGGACATCTGTCCGTCCGACATCATGCACATCGACCCGATCTACCGGCGCTCCTACAACATCGAACCGAACTTCTGCTGGGAGTGCTACTCGTGCGTGAAGGCCTGCCCGCAGCACGCGATCGACGTCCGCGGCTATGCCGACTTCGCGCCGCTGGGCCACAAGGTGCGAGTCCTCAGGGAAAAGGAAAAAGGCAGCATTTCCTGGAAGATCCGCTACCGCGACGGACGGGTGAAGGAGTTCACCTTCCCGATCAGGACCACGCCGTGGGGTTCCATCAGGCCGCCGTGCGATTACGAGGCGCCCGACGCCGGCGCACTGAACTCGCCGCTGCTCGCGCATGAGCCGGCGGCACTCAAGGTGGAGGCGCTGCCGACGCTGCCTCCGGTCGCAATATAAGCAGCGACGGAGGTGATGCCATGGCGCTCTTTTCGTCCAGAAAAACCATCGTCGTGGATGCCGACGTTCTCGTCATCGGCGGCGGCTTCGGCGGCTGCGGGGCGGCTTACGAATCCCGATACTGGGGACGCAACCTGAAGATCGTCGTCGTCGAAAAGGCCAACATCGAGAGAAGCGGCGCGGTTGCCCACGGCCTGTCGGCGATCAATTGCTACATGGGCATGCAGTGGGGCGAGAACCAGCCGGAAGACCACGTGCGCTATGCCCGCGGCGACCTGATGGGGCTGGTGCGCGAGGACCTGATTTTCGACATCGCCCGGCATGTCGATTCCACCGTGCACAAGTTCGAGGAGTGGGGCCTGCCGATCATGAAGGACCCGCAGACCGGTCATTACCTGCGCGAAGGGAAATGGCAGATCATGATTCACGGCGAGAGCTACAAGCCGATCGTTGCCGAGGCCGCCGCGAAGTCCGCCACCACGGTCTACAACCGCATCATGGTGACCCATCTGCTGCTGGACAAGGCGCGTCCCGACAGGGTCGCCGGCGCGGTCGGCTTCAGCGTCCGCGACGGCAATTTCTACGTCTTCAGGGCGAAGGCGGTGATCGTCGCCGCCGGCGGCGCCTCGCACATCTACCGGCCCAGGGCGATCGGCGAAGGCACCGGCCGGACCTGGTATGCGCCGTGGAGCAGCGCATCGGCCTACGGTCTCCTGGTGCAGGCCGGCGCCAAGATGATCCAGATGGAGAACAAGATCGTTCTCGCCCGCTTCAAGGACGGCTATGGTCCGGTCGGTGCCTGGTTCCTGCTCCTCAAGGCCTACGCCACCAACGCCTACGGCGAGAGATACGAGGAAGCCCGGTTCGATGAGATCAGGTCTCTCGTCGGCGCGTATGCCGACATCAAGCCGATGCCGACCTGCCTGCGCAACCACGCCATGCTGGAGGAGATGAAGGCGGGCAGGGGGCCGATCTACATGCATACGCAGGAGTGTCTCGACAGCCGCGAGAAAGAGGAAATCGGCTGGGAGGATTTTCTCGACATGACCGTCGGCCAGGCCGTCGTCTGGGCGTCGCAGAACATCGATCCCAAGGAAAGGGCATCCGAGCTGATCACCTCGGAGCCCTACGTCATGGGTTCTCACGCCACCTGTTCCGGCGCCTGGGCCAGCGGACCCGAGGACTGCGCGCCAAGCGACTACCAGTGGGGCTACAACCGGATGACGACCATTGAAGGACTCTTCGGCGCCGGCGACACGATAGGCGGCTGCGCGCACAAGTTCTCCTCCGGCTCCTTCACCGAGGGAAGGCTCGCCGGAAAATCGGCGGTCAGGTACGTCATGGATCTGCAAGGCGCCATGCCCGAGGTGGATGAAGCGCAAATCGGGAAACTGGCGGCGACGATATTCAGGCCGCTCGACAACTACGCGGTGGGCAGGAACGAGATCGTCGCCGGGACCGTGTCGCCGAACTACCTGCTGCCGCTGCACGGCCTGCAGCGGCTGGAGAAGCTCATGGACGAATACGTCGGCGGCTACACCACTTTCTATGTGACCAACGAACCGCTGCTCCACCGTGGCCTGGAGTTGCTGGCGCTGCTCAAGGAAGACCTCGACCACCTCGGTGCCGAAGACCTCCATCAGCTCCAGCGGGCATGGGAACTCAGGCACCGGGTGCTGACGGCGGAGGCGGTCGCGAGGCACACGCTATTCAGGCAGGAAACCCGATGGCCCGGCTACTACTATCGCGCCGACCATCCGAAACTGGACGACGTCGACTGGCATGTCTTCACCGCCTCTGAATACGACGCGAAGAGGGAAGAATGGCGACTGACCAAGCTTCCCGTGCACCACATCATTTCCTGAAGGCTGCGGCTCGATCGCCGCCGGCAGGCTGCCGTTGGACAGGGCAGCGGCATTCACGCTCATTCACGTTGAACCTGGCTTCGCGGCGCAGAAATGCGGACAGGCCGGCTGCGGCATAATCAGGGTGTCGGATGCCTTGCACAGTCCGGTATCCGCACGTACCGAACCGAGGGCGGAACTCAGGATGTTCAAGCCGGGCAACGCCCGCTCCAATTCATGCGCATCGTGAACGAAAAGGCGGCATTCGCGGCAAGTGTCGGGCGAGGTCATGATATGCGCTCCTGAAGCACGCATGGCATGGCCGGCCTGCGCCAGCCATGCCGCGGTGCCGGTTGCTACAAGGCTCCCCAGTAATCGCCGAAGACGTGGACGGACATCAGGTAGCCCAGCACGACGTTGCAGGCGACGCCGATGGAGAAGGCCAGGAAAGCCTTCCAGCCGACCGGCTGAAGTTCCCTGATGCGCGTCGTCAGACCGATGCTCAGGAAGCAGAAAATGAACGCCCAGCTGCGCAGGGAGACCAGCGGCAGGATCAGGTTCGGTTTCACGACCTTGTTGAAATCCGCTACTGAATATCCACTTGTCATTACCGTCATCAGCACGGAGGCGACGAAGAAGCCGATGACGAATTTCGGAAAGCGCCACCAGACCTCGCGCACATCGGGCCTGACGCCGGTTTCCTGCTTTTCCCAAACCATGGTGGCGATGAGTGCCCAAATCACGGACCAGATGCCGATCCACAAGTCCCGGCCGATGACCTTCATCAGGGTGAAGGCCTTGATGGCGGCGTCTTCATTGCCCGCCATCTTGCCGTAGGTGGTCGCCGCCGCAAAACCGGCGGCATCGGCAAACTCGGATGTGCCGATCCATGCGCCGGCGACGCCGGCCGACAGGCCCAGCGCCTGGGAAACGAACGGCAGGACGAGGATCATGACCAGCGCCCAGCCGACCACCAGGGTCACGGAGGTGTATAGGTGTTCCTTCTTGGCGCCGACCGAGGCGGCGATGGCCATGGAGGCCGACACGCCGCACACCGCCCCGCCGACGCCGATGACGGCGGCCAGTCTCTTGTCCAGCCCGAATACCCGGGTGGCGAGAAAAAAGATGATCAGGCAGGTTGTCAGCGAGATGAAGGTCGCCTGGGCAATGGCCACCGGCCCCGCCGTCAATACCAGCGTGATGGGGAAAGTCGCGCCCAGCAGCACGATGCCGAGCTTGATGAAGTACTCCACGCGGAAGGCGCTGTCCATCCACTTCGGCAACTGGAAGACGTTGGCGACGACCAGACCCACCACCAGCGCCACCAGCGGCGCTTCCATGTTGAACTTGGCGGCATTCGCCCAGCCGGCGATCGAGAACATGATGATCGACATGACGTAAAGGAACACGAACGACGGGACGAACTCGGACAACTTGATTCCCATGACGCGGCAACTGGCGCCGAAGATCACCAGCCAGAAGACGAATTGCGTCAGGTAGAGCTGGGCGTTATGGGCGAAGTGGGCGACGAGTTGATCGAGCGACGACCACTTGAGTCCGCCCGGATTGATGGCCAGGGACTTGAGGGCCGTGCTGCCGCCGTTGAACAACAGAATCGCCGCGATCATCAGGCCGATGCCGATCCAGATCGCCCACCAGTCTTCCTTCAGGTACAGTTCCTTCCACGTCGATTTTCTGTCCGGAACCGGTACGCTGCCTTCGTTCACGGATGCGTTTGTTGTTGTCATGTCCATCCTCCTCGCATTGAATTGCGCAAACGGCCGGCGGTGGGACCTGCCGGCAGAGGACTGGCGGTTCTTGACGACTGACGCCGAATCGCGACGGGGCTCGACGCCCTTGAATGCAGCCGGACCGCGCCAGCCCGTCGCCGACTCATCGCCCTGTCGTAATGCGCCGTTATCCCGGATAGATGGTGCAATGGCGCGGCACAGGCGCCAATACTGTTGTTGCCCTATTCTCCCTACCGGTTTACGACTAGCGCTACGCTTCGTTGGTCGCTGCGCGAATTCTGGCTTCGGCTGCTGTCGATCGGTCCGCCGGTCGCGAAGAAAGCTACTGCCCGGTCTCGCCCGAGCGCGTCGTGGCGGCGTCGTGGCTCGCGGGTTTTTCTTTCGGCGATTCGGCGCCGTTGGTCGTGGCGTTGGAGAAAGCCGCGACGAATCGATCCATCGCCGCGAAAAGGATCTCGACGCTGTAGCCGGCAACGAACGCCAGGGCCAACGGCGAGAGGGACCTTATGGTTTCCGATCCGGGCTCGAAGAACCATGTGATCGCCAATCCCGACAACGTGCCCAGGACCATGCGGATCTTGTAGCGAATATGCGACTCGGGGGTATAGCTGAAGGAACGGATGTCCCGCGACAGCATGCGCAGGACGTAGGTGCAAGAGCCGAGCAGGCCATAGAGCAACGGCAGGAGATAGGCCTGGAGGGCGAACAGCACAAAGGGCGTGCGCGTCAGCACCAAGTCGAGCCGCGCGGCGTCGGCATCGCTGCCGGGCGGCTCGGCGGCCATTGCGGAGTTGCCGGTCGGCTTGTCGTTGAGATTCGGCAGGCCGAAGCGAAGCAGCTTGTTCCAGGTCACCAGGATGTGAGAATAGGCATCGGCCTGGTTGCGCAGATTGGTGATGCTCTCCGTCAGGCGCATGCCGTCGGCAGTGCTCTCCGGCGCCGTTCCCCTGGGCAGCTTCGCGCGCAGATCGACCAACTCGTAGCGGGCCTTGTTGCGCTCTTCATTCAACTGCTTGAGGGAGGTAAGAGCGGTGGATCCCACCACCCAGTAGATCTGGACGGCGACCAGGATCGCCAGCCAGCAAACGGTCCAAATCCAGTACCACCGAATCGCCTGGCGGGATTCCGGCGGACTGCCCTCTCTGGACATGGCGGCGCGCAGGCCGGCTATCGTCACCGGCGCGACATTGACGGCGAGCTTTTGCATGGCCAGGTAGAACCCCGCCAGATCGTCGCCTTCCAGCCTGCCGTCGGCGAATAGACCGCGTGCGCGCGTCACCGTGCTCGCCGTATCCGGCGTCACTGCGATGTCGGACTGGCACGCATATGACAGCAGCAGCATCGCTCCTTCGACATCGGCGGCGAGCATGGCAACGTTCGTTTTGGCGTGGGGCAGCGGTTCGGCCATGGCCTGTCTCCAAGCGGCAATCAGCGAATCTCGATGCGGAAGATGCAGGGGCGACGCTGGCCGCCGATATCGCACTTCACCGGCGTGTCGTCGTCATAGAGAACCTCGACGCGCCAAATGCCGCGGCTCACGCTTTCCTTCTTGCTCCAGGTGCGCCACGTGAATACGTCCTGAGCGGCGAGCTGACCGGCCAGCTTGGTGATGACGGGCGAGGCCCCCGAGCCCACCGTCAGGGGAACGCTCAGACGTTCCGTGAAGGTGTCGTCCGGGGCTTCGAGGTCGACTTCTCCGCCGACTGCCACGGACCAGCGATGGCGAATGGGCAAGGCGCCGTGGTCGCGCAGATAGCGCAGCGCGGGGTCGGAACCCTGATAGGTCATCCACAGCAGCAGCGGAGCGAAGGGCGCCTTGCCATTGTGAACCGGCCCGGGCCCGCGCTTGCCGACGGAGCGCGTCCAGATGGCGTTCTTGCCGATCACCAGATCCTCGGCCATGACGGGCAGGGACCAACTCGCCAGGATGGCGATCAAGCACCCGAATCTGCGGCCCGAGCCGCGCTGCCTGTTGCCCACCGAAGCTCCCCTTTCGTGCATTTGAACATCATATTATTATTGCAAGGTCATGGGCATTATGGCCAAATGCTTGACGAAATCAATTCATATTTTCAGGAGCTCATCGTGCCTGGTTCCTACGCTCACATCACCCTCGTCAACCTGGCCCGGGAGCCGGCGCGGCTTGACGCCGGGCCGGGAATGCCCAAGCCGGCCGGCCTCGCGCTCGGCCGATGGCTCAAGCACTGCGAACTGGGAGCCGTGAGTCCGGACTACCCCTATCTTGCCGTTGGCGCCGAAGGTGCCGCCGACTGGGCCGACCTGATGCACTACCAGCATACCGGCGACATGGTGAAGGCGGGCGTGGAGACGGTAAGCGGGCTGACCGGCAGCGTGCGCGACAAGGCCTTCGCCTGGCTGCTTGGATACGCCGCCCACGTCATCACCGACGCCACCGTCCATCCGGTCGTGGAACTCAAGGTCGGCCCATATGCCGAGAACAAGACCGCTCACCGCGTCTGCGAGATGCACCAGGACGCATACATATACCAACGCCTCGATCTCGGGGGCGTCGGCGTCGCCGCTTACCTGAAGTCGGGAATCGAGCATTGCTGCGCGGCCGATGGCTCGCTGGAGCCGTCGTTTGCCGAGACCTGGGGCAGCATGCTGAGGCGCTGCTATCCGCAGGAGTTTGTCGGCAATCCGCCGGCGATCGGCCTCTGGCACCACGGTTATACGACGGTGCTCGACGTCGGCGGCGAGGGCTGCCATCTCATGCCTATCGCCCGTCATGTCGCCGTGAATTGCGGCCTGACCTATCCGCTGTTGCCGGAGGTCGACCATGCGGCGTACATCGACAGCCTCGAGACTCCGCATAACCTGATGTCCTACGACCAGGTTTTCGACAAGGCGCTCGAACACGTGATTCAGGGCTGGCACCTCATCGCTGAGGCGGTATTCGGCAACGGCACCGGCTATCAGACCGCGTTTGGGAACTGGAATCTGGATACCGGCAGGGATTCAAGCGGCACGCTGGTGCTCTGGGCGGAGGATGCGCCATGAGATGCGTTGCGGCGGTCGTGATCGCGTTGGCGGGGTGCGCAACCCAGGTCAAACAAACGTATTCGGAGGAGGAGATGATGCCGGCAGCGGCGGTCCTGACCAAGGTGTCCGCCGCCGCCGAGGCGAACCTCCGCTACAACGCGGCGTCGGACACCCTGTCCGATGCGGAATTTCTGAGGCAGTCCGTCGCCCATGACCCTGGATTGCTCGCCCCGCTTTCGGCTTACCAGGTCAAGGCGATGCGCCAGGGCGGGCACGCGGCGATCCTGGTGTGTTCCCACGATGGCACCACCGCGCTGCTGGAGGATGCCGGCTGCACCGCGGCCATGGATCGGCACCGCTGGAAAGACGACCCCAGGAGCCCCTGCGCTTTCACTGTCGATTGGGTGAACTTGTGTCCCGCCGCCGGGAACTGACACAGCTCGCCTTCGCTCCCCCTGCCACGTCAGTGCCGGCGTTCCATTTCGCGGCGGCGGGCCGCACCGAGCTTGGCCGAGCGCTCGATCTTGTCCAGGAAGAGGGGAAAGTCGAGTCCGTACTTGGCACGCAGTTCCTTGGCCAAATCGCGCAAGCGGCGCCAGTTGGGCTCGAAAACGGGGTTCCTGAAAGCCAGCAGCACGTGGTTGTCGTCCTCCCGCACCGGGAACACAATGACTTGGTGGTCGAACACCTCCATGGCGACGTCGGTCAGCCCGGCATAGCGCTGCTCGTCTCCCGCCAGATTGACCACTAGCACGCCGCTGCCCGCCAACTTGTCGTGGGCCTGTTTGAAGAACTCGCGATTGGCGAGAGTGGGAGCGAAGCCTGTTCGATCAAAGGCATCGACCAGCAAGACGTCGATGCCCTTTTCCGCCCTTTCCAGATACTCGGCACCATCGCCTTCCTGCACCCGGAGGTTGGGGCTGTCAGGCGGCACCAGAAAAGCCTCCCGCAAGGCGATCACGTCGGGATTGTTCTCCAGCACGGTCATATGCGTGGCCGGCAGCCGATAGTGGCAGAACTTGACGAGAGAGCCGCCGCCGAGGCCGATCAGCAAGAGGCGCCGCGGCCTGGTCTGGAACAGGAGGAAGGACATCATCTTCTGCGTGTAGCGCACGTCGAGGGCGTTGGGCGCGGCAAGGTTCATGGCGCTCTGGATCAGCCGCCCGTCAAAATGCAGATAACGCCGCTCGCCGTCGTCGATGACAAAAGGCTTGGGATAACTGTGGTCCAGCAACTGCGCTCGCAACGCCTCCGCGCTGGCCCAGGGCGGCTCCAGCATCAGTACGCGGCCGCTGTCGGGATCGAACGGGCTGGGCATTTCAAACCAGGGGGAAGGGGAGGGCATGGAGATCGATGCTGCAGCGAATGATGGACAGGAGCCAGCAACTCCTCATTTTACATGGCGGCAGTCATGTCCCTTGCGGACTCAATTCGTCCCCATAGGTATTCCGGCATAATGCGGTGCGGCCGGAAATGACGGCCGCAGAGCTTACGACAAGAGGGTCAGCCGAGTGATGAAGACGCGTGTGTTTTTGCTAGCCGTTCTTGGACTGTCCCGCGTCCTCTCGGCCAATGCGAACAGCTCCGATGACGTCGAGCAATTGCTGTCATTGAGCCTGGAAGACCTGATGGCGACAAAAGTCACCATCTCCACCAATACGAAACAAGCGTTGTCCAAAGCGCCATCCGTGGTTTCGGTCATCACGGCGGAAGACATCAAGGCCACCGGTGCGACCAATTTCACGGACCTTCTGCAAAGCATTCCGGGCATTTATGTAAGACCGAATCTATTCGCGGCCAGGCCGCTGGTGACGTTTCGCGGCGCCGACGGCACGCAAACGCTGCTGATGGTGAATGGCCAGGCCATTCGAGACCTGGTATGGGATCCGGGGATTTTCTGGAAAGGGCTGCCGACGAGCATGATCGAGCGGATCGAGATCATCCGCGGTCCCGGCTCTGCGCTGTTCGGTTCGGATGCCTCCGCTGGCGTCATCAACATCATCACCAAGACCGCAGCAGACATCGGTCAGTCCGAGGCTGGCGCGCGGACAGGCAGTTTCGGCATGCGGGAAGGCTGGGTGCAGCACGGCGGCAACCTCAACGGTTTCGATTTTGGCTTGACGGCGGAACTGTCGCACACCGATGGCTACAACCCGTTCATTCCCAGGGACGGCCAAACCGCCCTGGACAAGCGTTATGGCACCGCCGTTTCCTTCGCCCCGGGCTACGCCAACTACGGCTATGACAACGAGGATTTCCGCTTCTCCCTTGGCCGGGACAACTGGCGCCTGCTTGCCGACTACGTGCGCCAAAGCAACGTCGGCATCGGCTTGACGGGCGCAGCCGTGCTCGATCCGCTGACTCGCGGCGACTACAGCCGCTTCGACGTTCAGCTGCGTTACGACAAGGAGCAGATTGCCAAGGACTGGAGCCTGAATGCCGAGCTTCATTATTACCAGCTCGAGTACACGTCAGGCGATGGCTTTCAGGAAAACCCGCCGGGTTTCACGAACGCCACGGGCAACTATCCAGCGGGATTCATCAACGAGATGAGATCGGCCGAACGCGGGTTCGGTTACGAGGCCAGCGGTCTGTATGCCGGCCTAAGAGCCCATGCCATCCGCCTGGGAGGCGGATACAACGCCGAGAATTTGTACTTCGTCCAACAGTTCATCAACGCCGGCATCGGACCCAACGGCACTCCGCTGCCGGCCGGCGGACCCTTGGTGGACGTCTCGAACTCGCCCTATGTCTTCGCGCCGGAAAAGAACCGTCAGATTGGCTACGCGTTTATCCAGGACGTGTGGACGTTCGCGGATGACTGGGATCTGACCGCTGGGGCGCGTTACGATCATTACTCCGATTTTGGCGGCACGCTGAATCCGCGCCTGGCGCTGGTCTGGCAGAGCACCGACCGGCTCGTTACGAAGTTGATGTACGGCCAGGCGTTCATTGCGCCCACCTTCCTGCAGCTCTATGCCCTGACGGCAGCGAACAAGCCCAATCCGAACCTCAAGCCGGAACAGTCGCAGACATGGGATCTGTCGTTTTCTTACCTGGCGTCGAAGGACTTGAAGCTCGGCATCGATTTTTACCAGTTCGCCCAGCAGAACCTCATTGTCGTCGATGCCTCGACCCAATTCCAGAATATGGGCAACAGCGAGTCTCGCGGCGTTGAACTGGAGGCCACGTGGCAGGCGCTGAAGACGCTGCGGATATCGGGCAACCTGTCCAGTCGCGATGACGTCACCAATCCCTACAACCCCGTCCCCAAACAAAAAGCCTACCTTCGCACCGACTGGGCATTCGCTCCCAATTGGAGTTGGGACGTCCAGGCCAACTGGATTGGCAAACACGCGCTTGCGCCCGGCGATGCCCGTGCCCAGATCGGCGCGTACACGTTGTTGGATACCACGGTGCGTTATTCCCTCAGCCGGGCGTGGGAACTTGCGGCGTCGATACGCAATCTGCTTGACGTCGATGCACGAGAGTTGTCCAGCAGCTCGATCCCCAACAATCTGCCGCTTCCAGGACGAAATCTTTATGCGGAAGCGCGGTTCAAGTTTTGAACCGTTCCATTCCCCGTTACCCGTCGAGTCCATCAGGATCCATCTGAGCGTGGCGCCGAAATGCATCTTCGTATTGCTGTTTGCGCTGCTGCTGCCGGCAGCGCCGGGTTCTGCGTCGGCTTTCGCCGCCGAAGCCGTTTCGGAGCAGACCGTACGTGCGGCCCTGGTGTTCAACTTCATCAAGTTCACCGAGTGGCCGGCGACGATGGCGGGCGATCCGCAACTGAGGATATGTATCGCCACCCGAGACTCGGCACAGATTGCCGCAATCGAAGCGCTCGGCAAACGCCAGGTTCGCGACAAGACGCTGACCACCGTCCGCTTCAGCCGCGACGCCGATTGCGAAGTCATCTACGTCGATACGCGCCAGCGCTGGAATGAAATCGCGGAGATGAACGCCGGCGGCCACATCCTGACCATCGGCGGCTACAGCGGCTTCGTCGCGGATGGCGGCATGATCGAAATAGCGCTGCAGGAAGGCGGCGTGCGCTTCGACATCAATCTGCTCGAAGCGAAACGCGCCGGACTGCGTTTCTACCCGCAACTGCTGCGGCTTGCGCGCCGCATTGTGGAATAGGGCAGCATGCTGCACCTGCAGACCTTCTTCGATCACAGTTCCATTCGCACCCAATTGTTCCGATTGGTCGTGGCGGTGACGACGACCGTCCTGGTCGTGTCGATGGCCGGCGGGGCGCTGCTCGAATGGGACAATCAGCAAAAGCAGGTCAGGCACTCGCTGCTGGTGATAGCGCAGGCGGCCGGCGTCGCTGCCAGCGCCGCCGTCGCTTTCCAGGATGGCAAAGCGGCCAGCGACGCGTTGGGCATACTTGTCGCCCAGAAGGAAATCGAGTCGGCGGCGGTTTACCCGAATGAAGGCTATCGCCTGGCCAGCTACGGCGATGAGGCCCAGTTGCCGGAAAACGTCGGCCGGCTGCGCGAACACTTGCCGAGCTTCAATCTGTTCTCGCCATCGACGACGCTTTTCCAGCCGATCCAGCTCGACCGCTCGACCATCGGCTACATCTTCATTCGCGCCAGCCTGAAGAACTACCGCGAAAGCTTTCTGCTGCAGGCCGCCCTCGTCATCGGCGCCAACCTGGTGGGGCTTCTGCTGGTGCTGGGCTTTGGCCTGCGGTTTCTCGATCACATCGTCAAACCCGTCAAGGAACTTGCCGATACCTCGCGGCAGGTACGCGAGGAAAACGATTTCTCGCTGCGCGCAACGCTACCCGCAGCGAACACGGCGCGCGATGAAATCAGCGAGCTGATTGTCAGCTTCAATGCGATGCTGGCCGAAATTGAAAAGCGCGAGCGCGAGTTGGCGGGCTACCACAACCGCCTGGAAAAGATGGTGCTGGAGCGGACGGAAGCGCTGCAAACGGCCAACGAGGAACTGCGGACCGCCAAGGAGACCGCCGAGGCCGCGACGGTGGCCAAGTCGCGGTTCCTTGCCGCCGCCAGCCATGACTTGCGGCAACCGATCCAGGCCATCAACCTGTTCCAGAATGTCTTGAACAGAACCGGGTTGAACGAAGAACAGAAACGCATCAGCGATTACCTGTCGCTGTCGGCCCGTAGCCTCGGCGACATCCTGAATGCATTGCTCGACATATCGAAGCTCGATGCAGGAGCGGTCATGGCGGCGCCGCGGGTCATTGGCGTGCATGATCTGCTCAGCAGCATCGATGCCAAGTTTTCCCCCATCGCATCGGCGAAGTCCCTGCGCTTCAAGCTTTATTTCCCGTCCGCCGAGATGCTCTTGTTCACCGACGAACAATTGCTGCAGAGCCTGCTGACAAATCTTGTCGACAACGCGCTCAAGTACACCGAGCACGGCGGCGTTCTGGTTGCCGTCCGGCGCCGCGGCGGCCAGGCAATCGTTCAGGTCTGGGATACCGGGATCGGCATTGCGCCGGAACACATGGGAACCATCTTCGACGAGTATTTCCAGGTTGCCAATCCAGAGCGCGACAAGCTCAAGGGTCTGGGACTCGGCCTTTCCATCGTTAAGCGCCAGGCCAAGTTGCTGGCCACGGAAGTCGTCTGCCGTTCGCGCCTCGGCAGGGGAAGCGTCTTTGAGCTGCGCCTGCCGATCGTCGACAAGCCGCTTGAGGCAGGAACCGATGCGACTGACCAGGAGACAGCGGGGAAGGCGGATGCGTCCTGCCTGGCCGGACGCCATATCGTGCTGATCGACGACGACTTCATGGTTGCCAGGGCAACGCAGATATCGTTGGAATCGCTCGGCATGCGCATGACGACGTACCGCACCGCCGCGGAGGCTCTGGCAGATTCCAATATCGCGTCCGCGGATTTTTACATTTCCGATGCCCGGCTCCCGGCATCAAACGGCATCGAGCTTCTTGAAGCGATTCAGCGCCTGGCGACAAGGCGCATCAAGGCCGTCTTGTGGACGGGAGAAACCTCACCGGATCGAATAGGGCTGCTACGGACCGCGCGCTGGCCAGTCCTGTTCAAACCCGTCGATCTGCCGACGCTGTTGTCGGCTATCAAGTCACAGGACGCATGATCGGCAACGCCAAGGCGGTGGCGGCGCCCCTGGGGACCCTGGGCGGCTATGGCATATCTGCGGCGGGTGGTAGCGCGGCCAAGATCGCAGGGTAAACTGATGCCTCATTTATCTGCCACTGGGTTGATCGACATGCCTACCGACTATCCGCGCTTCACCCTCAACCGTCACAGCGTCTTTCTGGTACCGCAGCAACCGGCGCTGGACTGGCTGTTGTCCCTTGATGCCGAGTTCGACGCGGTACTGACGCTGGAGGAACTGCGTCACGACAACGATGGATTCCTGGTGCCGGCAGAAGCGACCGCAGAAGGCCCTGACCAGGCAATACAGTGGGTGGAGCAGCGTTGGCAAATGCTCTTCGAGCACTTCATTCGTGCCTGGGTGAATGACAACTCGCTGTGGCCGCGCAAGCTGGGTCTGCAACTTTTCCGTGAATGGTTCTCGATCGAATATCACTCCATGCTTTGGGATCTGGCCGAAACGCCGCTTGAGGTCGAGGACTGGGATGAACATGAGGGCCGCAGCAAGCCGATCGAGTAGCAGGGCGCACTGCGAACATTCCTATCGTTCAGATGAAGTGATGTCCAAAAATAAAGTCCGTCGGGCCACCCCCTGAATTCATGCGGGTTTCGGGATCCTGAAAATTGCAAAAAGTGCCTGTCGGGACCTTCATATTTCTCGTTCTGGACCGATCAACGAACAATTAGTCTGTCGGAGATCGGTTCTAAGCCTACCAATACCGTTAATCAATAGCGCTACCGGGTTCTCTGATCCATATCCAACCTTCCTTCTTGGCAAGAATTGGTTCCCTCGGGGCGATCGTCCGTCCCTCCAGAAAATCTTTCGCCGCCGAAAGACAGATGCATGCGTCAAAAATATCAGCAGCTCCATTTACATAGCGCTCAATTCCCTGAAGATCCTTCGTCAGACTCGCGGCAATCTGCTGACGGGTCGCAAGCTGTTCCGGCTTCTTGTATCCCGTGTCGGGTAAGGCCCGCGCTTTTAGGGTGCCACCAGGATAAATTTCGATGGCTGCGACACCAGTGAAATTTAAGTCCCAGGCAAGGGGAATCGGTTTCTCGCACTTGATCCTAAGCTCGTCTAATACGGCCAGCGCACTATGGGCCGCGCGAGCGATCTTGTCTGCGCCGACCTCCAAAGGTTTCTTTCCGATGATCTGTCTTACGAACTGATCAGTAGCGCGCTGAAAGAAGGCATCCTTTTCTACTGCGAATGCTTGCCCCGCTTGATGTTTACTTAGTTCGCGTGACAGATTCGCTGGCCAACCCAATGGCGCATCAATCGCAATGAGCGCTCTCTTCGCGGCACGAAGACTTGGCGCGAGTACAGTGTCAATAATTGACCCTGCGTGGGCAAGAGTATCAAGCAAGCCCGCTTGCTCGATCTCCACAAGACCTTTCCGATAATGGCCTATCGCATACCCGAAATTCGAGAAAGAGGAGGCCGCATCCAACCCAATAAGCAGCATAGCGCCTGATGTGCTTGCAACCCGCAACTATTGAAGGCGCTATTTTGCCTCGAAACGGACGTAGGTTTTCAATTCCTTTCGGTCTATCTTTGCGGCATCAATAACTTGGTAACGGGCATATCAATCATGCAAACAGCGTCAGCCGCAAGAAAAGCCGCTAGTCCAAGTTCAGCATTGGACGGTAGGCGGCGAGAAGATGGATGTCGGGACTGGCAATAGATGCCATGCATTATCGAGCCTGTGGCTTACTCCTCCCCGAAGTAGTCGAGGTCTAGCTTCTTCACGGTGTAGCTGGCGATCGTGTTAACGCCGACATTGAAATCGATCATCAGGTTGGCCAGTTCATCCCCTTCGATCAACACTACCTTCTGCTGGAGATGACGAACAAACTCGCGGGCTTCGTCAGTGAAGCGCGATGTAGTCAGCATTACGCCTTTGTTGGCGCCCTTGCCAACCAAACTGCCAACAAATGCCTGAACCTGCGGGCGGCCGACGGAGTTTTGCCAACGCTTCGCCTGGAGATACACAATATCGAGTCCCAGGCGGTCCTCCTTAATGATTCCGTCAATGCCTTCGTCGCCACTCTGGCCTACAGCCTTGCCGGCGTCGGTGCGCGAGCCGCCATATCCCATCGCCACTAGCAAGTCGACCACAAGTTGCTCGAAGAAGGCCGGACTCGCCTGCATGACCTGCTGGAGTAGCAATTGGCTAGCGGAGCAGACCATTGATGCGGAGAACTGGGCCGAAAAGGACTCGCTTCTACGGGATATGGTTTTTGGTTGACAGAAAGCGAAATATGCAAGATTATCGTGGTTGACACTTTTGTCCTTTTGCAAGGTTCCCAACCATGACCATGCTGCCTTGGCAAGCCCAAAATGAACTGACCGAAAAGCGTTTGAGTGTTATCGCAGAAGGATTGCTCAACGTCCGGCACGACACGTACGCCGAGCTCGCAACTCACCTGGATGACAACTACAGCCGCGCCTGCACCACATTCGGGCGCCAGCGGCAATGGCTCCTGCAGTTGGCCCAATCCGGCCGCTATGAATGGCTAACCCTGGCGAGTCCGGCCATGGATCTGACGGTGAACATTGGCGCCATCCCGGTGCGGTTCTTCACGGACGACCATGACAACCCGAAGAAGGGTGGCTACTTCAAGCGCAATGAGGTCGATCAGCTGTTTTCCACAGACGACACCAAACCGGTCATGTTCCGGTTCGTGGTCGAGCCGGCGGTGACAGAGGACGACGAGGATCGCGTTTTCTTCCTCGGCTACAACGCTTACCAGGAAGTCGTGGTGGAATGGCAGTATCGTCCCAGGACGTTCGTCATCCGCCCGGTCGAATCGGACGTCCCGCAGGCTGTGGTGCAGTCGGACGCCGAAGTTGGGCTCAAGTCGCAGGACAAGGAACAAGGTGGTGAGGCTGCTGGCAACAACGGCTAAAGGGAAATGGGACAGCAATTTAATGGTGCCAACTTGAGGCTCGCCCGTGTCTTCCACGGGCTATCCCTCGATGATCTGGCGGGGCAGGTGAAAAAGTCCCGCCAGTTCCTGCACAAGCTTGAAACGAATAGCACGGTCGAGCCCACCGCCGACCTTGCCGCAGATCTGGCGCTGCATCTTCGGGTGGCGACGGGGTTCTTCTATCGACCGGCTCCAGCGGTCTTGCCTGAGGAATCGGTCCATTTCCGCAAGCTCTTCACGACGCGATCGGCCATCAAACAGGCCGCGATGGCCAAGGCCGAGATGTTTCTCCAGCTGGTGGACTATCTCGACGAGCATCTGAAGCTTCCGGCTGTCTCTATCCCGACGGTGGCGGATATCAACAGTGCCGACGATATCGAGCAGGCGGCCGAGTTGTGCCGCCGCCATTGGGAACTTGGACTCGGGCCGATCGACAATATGGTGCGTGTCGCCGAGCGCGCCGGCGCCGTCGTAACCACGTTCAACTCGGTATCAGCCGAGGTCGATGCGCTCTCGTATGCACTGAAGCGGCCTGTAATTGTTCGTAACGACGCAAAGCCCAGTGCATGCCGACAGCGCTTCGATATCGCTCATGAACTTGGGCATTTCGTGCTACACCAGGGCCTGCAGACAGGTAACCGCACGACTGAATCGCAGGCGAATCGCTTTGCCAGCGCGTTCTTGCTGCCGCGTAGCATGATGGCTGCTCATTGGCCGAAGGCAAAGGGCAGTCGCCTGGATTGGCTCGGGATGAGGACTTTCAAACTTACGTGGAAGGTCAGCAAAGCGGCAATGCTGTACCGGGCGCGCCAGCTCGACCTTATCGACGATGCCCAGTACAAATCAGGAGTTATCACGCTTCGGCGTACGGGCGAGGCCATAACGGAGCGTGAAGATAACCAGATACCGCTTGAGCGGCCTAACATGGTCAGCCAGGCGCTTGAAATTCTCTGTAACAAGGCCCGGAAGACTCCTGACGGCTTGGCCGAGGAACTGGGATGGTCTGTGGCACTCCTTGAAGAGGTGGTCGGAAGTCGTCTGATACCAAGTTCGCCGGATCGCCCATCGGGCCATGTGGTATCGCTATCCGCTTATCGGAAGAGAGCCTGAGATCTGATTCGGCCGGAACGAGAATGGCGCAGGCCATCACGCCATTCTCGACTGGATCAGGATGCTGGAAAATTCCGCCGAGTCAGTCGGTTAAACCAAATTTCTGCTGCATTTGCATGAAAGAACGCCGTGATGATCTAGCTCCGCGGCCGAAAAGCTGAACCAGGCTAGGACCGGCGTTTCGGGTGGGGTTTGTCGTTAGCTTTCTAGCACGGCCGATCCGACAGACTATATTGTCGGCCGACAGGCTTTATTGTTGGGCATCAGAAGGTGGCCGGCAACGCCGATCTGGAGTGACGGTAATGTCGCATAATGTATATTATGTCAAATTCTCCCGCGTGTTGACGTTGCGAATGAAACTGCGCCGTTCGCCCTAGCGAAAATGTGCTGGCGGAGTAGCACGCGGACAGAAATTGGGCGGTTAAAGGCGAGAAACCGGGACAGGAATTAGCTAGCCAATGCGTTCGACCGAATACTCGCCCTTTTCTGACTGATGATCCTTGTGTTCAGAATACTAGCTAAATTCGGTCCAACGGAACGCCTCGGGACTTCTTGACTCGCGCCCTTCTGAAAGGACGTGTCGCAACGCTGCGTAGCGGTCGTCCGGACCAGCTTCAGAGCTATGTCTCTTTAGTCTTTCCCGAGTTGCTGCTCCGGGACCGCTTGGCAGTCTTGGCCTGAAAGGCTGCTAGCGACACCCGCAATTCGTCTGCGCGCCGGTGCCAGTTGTCGGCGTCAGATCGGTAAGCCGCCTTCACCTTGGTGGTGATCGCAGAGTCGCTGAGCATCGAGCCGGACTTGCTGTCGCTCTGACTGCTCTGCTGGTCTCTGCTCGTGTCGTAGCCGCTCGAACGGTCGGTCTGGCTTTGGTCTGAAGTACTCGAGCTACCGTAGTTCGCGGCATACGCGGGTTGTGCGACCAGTATCGCGGCAGCAGCGGTGGTGAGCAAAGCAGCGGCCAGTGTGCTGATTACCGATTTGGATTGCATGGTAGTTTTCCTTTCCATAGAAAATTGACGGCCAGCAAAGGGCCGGAGGGACTTGGACCCAGATTGATTCGCAAGCATCATGCCAGATGCGAAATTTGGAGAAGCCCCGCGCTGTAGCCTCCTCGGCCCGCTTGCGGCGGACGATGCCCGGCCGAACGAAGTCTGTAAGAACTCCAATTGCCCTGGTAATCCTTACGCGAATGCGATACCGGCGGCGGCGCCGGTGTCGGCTGCCTTTGGCCCGTCCGCTCCAGGATCAGGGCGGCTGCGGCGTATGCGAACCAGAGACCGCCCAGCGCGAGGGCTTTGCGCTCAGCCGGCGGCGCGCCGAGCCGCCCGCGTTTGTGCTGCCTTCCGAGCCGCCGCCGAGCGGCCGGCGGCGCCCTTCGTTTGCGCGGCTTTGCGGGCCGCGGCGGAACGCTCGGCGGGACTGCGCTGCGCGGCCGCGGCGCGCCCCTGGCGCGCGAGCGCTGCGGGAGAGGCCGCTGCGCCGCCTTCGCGTTTCAGCGCAGCCGAGGTCGCCCGCGAGCGCTTCGAAGAGCCGCGGCGCGGGCCTTCTTCGCCTTTCTCGAGGTCGCGTTCGGCTTTGTGACGAACTTCTTCGCTGCTGCGGCCTTTCTTGGGCGGCCCAAGCTTGACTCCCGCCCGCCGCGCTTCGGACAAGCCGATGGCGATTGCCTGCTTGGTCGAGCGCGCACCATGCTTGCCTTCGCGGATGTGCTTCATTTCTTCGCGAACGAACTCGCCGGCTTGCGTCGACGCCGACTTCCCTGCGCGCTTGTCTTTCTCGGCGCGCTCGACGGCATTTTTGTTGGGCATGGCTGGAACCTTTCATGTCAGTGGATCATGGCGGCAATGCGGCAATGCGCGTGCCCGCGGGAACTTGTCGGCGTCGCGAAACGCTGCGGGCCACTTTCCCGCGGGATGCGTGCCTGCCTCAAACCTCCGGCGGCGGTTGCCAGTAGTTGGGTTGGCCGTAGTAAGAGTGGATCTCGGTTGCCCAAGTAAGGTCGGCCATCGAAGGCCAATGATCCTTGTCGAACCCCGGCGCCTTGTCCAGACGCTCTTTGCTGACGTCAAGGATGAAGCACTCGCGGTTGGCGTCGAGCGTCAGCGCGCTCCAGGGAATCGCGTACAGCTTGTCGCCGATGCCGAGGACGCCGCCTTTCGACAGCACCGCATAGGCGACGCGTCCGCTTTTCACATCGATCATGATGTCCTTGACCTCGCCAAGCTTCTCGCCGGTCGGGCTCAATACGGAATCGCCCTCGAGTGTGTCAGCCGCCATCACTTCGGGCCCCGGGCCTTCGCCTCTTTTTCCGCCGACGATGCGCGCGCCCGATTGCGGTTGGCTGCCCGTGTAGGTTGTGGATGCCATGGTTTTCTCCTTTGCTGGTTGTTACGAAACGGCGTGCTGGACCATTTTGTGGATCGAGCTACGCGGACGGCGCAGCGGCGACCGCCTCGAGGCGATCGCGACTCCGCCGTTCTTCGGCGTGTCGCATATTGCGTGCCGAGGTGGCAGTGGCGAACGAAGTCGCGCGGCGGTCGCTGCCGCTCCACGCGCGACGCGCTTGTCGGAAGTACCGAAAATTCCTTACCCGTCTTTGAAAGTCTTACAACGGCGGCGACGCCAAGGCGAACGTTGTCGTTGCCGCCTGCCGTGGATGGCCGAGCCGGCGCCCCGCGGCCGCTCGTCGCTGCACGGAACGCGGCTTGCTACGCGATCAGGAGTTCGATCGTTAATGATATGAAAGGAACGACCATGCCCTCGAATCGAAGGCGCCGATGGTGTCGGCGCCTTGATCGTCTCGCTGGTGCGGAGCGCGTCCGGCAGGCTTGCCGAAGACCCGCTGCTGCCGCTCCGCAAAGACTGCTGAAGGCGATGTAATGCCAAGAGCATTATGGAAGGGCGCCATCGCCTTCAGCCTCGTCCATATCCCGGTGACGCTCTATCCCGCGGCGACGGCGTCCGAGCTCGACTTCAAGATGCTGGATCGCCGCGACTTCGCCCCCGTCGGCTACCAGCGCATCAACAAGCGCAGCGGCGAGGCGGTGCCGGCCGAGGACATCGTCAAGGGCTATGAATACGAGGACGACCAGTACGTCGTCATGGCCAACGAGGACTTCCGCGCCGCCAACGCCAAGGCGACGCAGACCGTGGACATCTTCGCCTTCGTCGAGGCTGCCGAGATTCCGCCCTATCATTTCGAGACGCCCTACTACCTGGAACCCGCCAAGCGCGGCGCCAAGGGCTATGCGCTGCTGCGCGAAGTGCTGCGGCGCAAGGGGCGCGTGGCACTCGCCAACGTCGTGATACGCACGCGCCAGCATCTCGCTGCGTTGCTGCCGGTGGGACGCATGCTGCTGCTGAACACGCTGCGCTTCGCCGACGAGATCCGCGCCTACGACGAGGCCAATCTGCCCGGCGATGATCTCGCGGCATTCGACGTCTCGGACCGCGAACTCGCCATGGCGGAGCGGTTGGTCGACGACATGGCCGAACCCTGGCGGCCGGCCGAGTATCGCGACACCTACCGCGAGGACTTGTTGGCGCTGATCGCGCGCAAGGTCAAAGCCGGCGAGACGCGCGTGGTTGCCGAACCGGCCGCGGAGGAAGCCGGCGCCGAGGGCGGCGCCGAAGTGGTCGACCTCATGGCGCTGCTCAAGCGCAGCCTCGAGGCGCGCGGCGACAAGGGCAAGGCGCCGCCGCCTCGCAAGAGCGCCGAACGGGAACCGCGGCGCAAGCGTTCTTCGTAGAGAACGATGGCCGCCGCCAAGCCGCCGGACGCTTTGGTCGCCTATCGCGGCAAGCGCAATTTTGACGCCACGCCCGAGCCGCCGGGAGGCGCTGCCGGGGGCCGCGGCGGCCCCGCATTCATCGTGCAGCGCCACGCCGCACGGCGGCTGCATTACGACTTTCGCCTCGAATTGGACGGCGTGCTGCGCAGTTGGGCAGTGCCGCGCGGCCCCAGCCTCGATCCGGCGGAGAAGCGCCTTGCCGTCGAGGTCGAAGACCATCCGCTCGAATACGGCGACTTCGAAGGCACGATTCCGGCCGGCCATTACGGCGCTGGTGAAGTCCAGCTTTGGGACCGCGGTACCTGGCAGGCCGAGGACGCCGAGCCGGCTGCGGCGCTGGCCGCCGGCCGGCTCAAGTTCTCGCTGCAGGGCTTCAAGCTGCGTGGTCGCTGGATGCTGGTGCGCATGGCGCAGCATGAGGGTGGCGACGACGACGGGCATGGCGGCGAAGCGCGCCGCAACTGGCTGCTGATCAAGGAAAAGGACGGCGCCGCGCGTCGCGGCACGGCCGCGGAAGTCACCGCATGTCTGCCCGGCAGCGTCAAGCAGCGCAGCGCGGCGCCGGCGGTCGGTTCCGGGCCTCTGCCCGCGTTCATCGCCCCGCAGCTGGCAACGCTGACGAGTGCGCCGCCGGAACAGGCGGGCTGGATCTACGAAATCAAGTACGACGGCTATCGGATCCTGGCGCGGCTCGCCGACGGCCGCGCCAGGCTGTTCACGCGGGCCGGCAACGACTGGACGCCGAAGCTCGCGCCTCTGGCGCGGCGGCTCGAACGGCTCCGCCTCGACGACAGCTGGCTCGACGGCGAGATCGTCGTGCTCGATCCCAGGGGCATACCTGACTTCCAAGCATTGCAGAATGCCTTCGAGCGGCGAACGGCAGCGGGCATCGTCTATTACATTTTCGATGCGCCGTGGCTCGCCGGCCACGACTTGCGCACGCTGCCGCTCATCGAGCGCAAGGAACGGCTGGCTGCGGCGCTGGCGGCCGGCGGCGACGACGGCGCGCTGGCCTACAGCGCGCATTTCGCGGGCGCGCCGGGCGAGGCCGCCGCAGCCTTGAAACAGGCATGCCGCCTTGGCCTCGAAGGCCTCGTCGGCAAGCGCGGCGATGCGCCCTATGTCAGCGAACGCAGCCGCAGCTGGATCAAGCTCAAGTGCCGGCCGCGGCAGGAGTTCGTCGTCGGCGGCTACACCGATCCGCGCGGCAGCCGCACCGGCTTTGGCGCCCTGCTGCTCGGCCTCCACGACGCGGCCGGCAAGCTGCGCTACGTCGGCCGCGTCGGCAGCGGCTTCGACGAGGCTCTGCTGGCGCGTCTGACGCCGCGGCTGGCCGCGCTGCGCTCGTCCGCCGTGCCGTTCGCCGCCGCGCCACAGGAATCGGACGCGCACTGGGTGCGGCCGCAACTGGTGGCGGAGGTCGCCTACAGCGCCTGGACGCGCGACAAGCTGCTGCGCCAGGCGTCTTTCATCGGTCTGCGCGAGGACAAGCCAGCGTCGACGGTGACCGGCGAGACGATGCAGGCCGCGACGAACGGCCAAGTCGCGAGCGGCCGCCGCGACGCGCGCGTCGGCGGCGTCAGGATCAGTCATCCCGAGCGCCTGGTCTGGCCCGACGGCGGCATCACCAAGAGCGACCTCGCGCATTACTACGAGAGCGTGGGCCCGTGGCTGCTGCCGCATTTGCGCCGGCGGCCGCTAAGCCTGCTGCGTTGCCCCGACGGCAGCGCCGCCGAATGCTTTTTCCAGAAGCATCTCGACCGGCAACGGCCCGTTGGAGTCCTGGAGTTTGCCTGGGACAAAATCTCTGGCGGCAAACGCGACTACATGTATGTCGATAGCATTGCTGCTGTAGTCGGCCTGGTGCAGTACGGTGCCGTCGAATTCCACACCTGGGGCGCGCGCCTGCCCGATCCGGCGCGGCCCGATCGCATCACGCTCGACCTCGATCCCGCCCCCGACGTGCCGTGGCCGCGCATCGTCGAAGGCGCGCAACTGGCGCGCACGGCGCTTGCGGCCCTGGGACTCGCCTGTTTCGTCAAGACCACCGGCGGCAAAGGCCTGCATCTGGTGGCGCCGCTCGAGCGCCGGCACGGCTGGGATGAGGTCAAGGCCTTCGCCAAAGCGATCGCCGAGCATCTGGCGCGCGTCCTGCCGGACCGCTTCACCGCCAACATGGCCAAGAGCAAGCGCGCCGGCCGAATTTTCATCGACTATCTGCGCAACGAAGAAGGCGCGACGGCGGTGGCCGCCTACTCGACGCGCGCGCGTCCCGGCGCGCCGGTGTCCACGCCGCTGCGCTGGGAGGAACTGACGCCGGCCTTGAATCCCGCGGACTGGACCCTGCTGACGATCCCGGCGCGCGTGGACGCCATGCGCGAAGACCCGTGGCTGGGCTACGACGAGCAGGCGCGGCGCATCACGGCCGCGATGCGCCGCGCGCTTGGTATGGCAGCATGACGTAGGCATACTGATTGATGCATCAGGCCGCCTCGAAACTGCGGATCTCGAACAAGGCCTCGCTCAGGCTCATCTCGTCGGCTGCCATGAGCTTCTCGACCAAGTATTCCGTCAGCGGCTTGAGCCGGGTTAGCATCTCCTTGGTTTCGCCGAACAGGCGCTCGCTCTGTGCTTCCATGATGCTGCGCGTTTCAGCGTCCACTTCGCGGCCACCGCCCTGGCTGTCACGGGTGAGGGCACCGAAGTTCAGGCGCGTCTTGCGATACATGCCCATCTCGCCCACCGCGTGGTGCAGCAGTTGCGTCACGCGGGTGATATCGTTGTGCGCCCCGTTGGTCGTGCCTTCCTCGCCAAAGAACAATTCCTCGTTGGCCATGCCGCCCAGCAGCACGCGGACGTCGTGTTCGATGTCGCCCTTGGTCTTGAGCAGGTTGGCTCCCTGCTTGTGGAAGACGAAGCCCAATGCATTGGTGCGCGGATTGGCCTTGAGCGAAATCTTGATGGTCTTCATGTCGGCCAGTATTTGCTCCCAGTTGCCGTTGGTCAGCTTGCGCTCGTGCTCGAGGTCCACCAGGAAATGGCCCCACTCGTGCACGGCGATGATGCGGCGGTCGCGCTCGCGTTCCGCGGTCGTGTCGGTGTTGACGTTGCCGACCAGAACGCGCTCGGCCGCCTGCATCAGGGTAGCGGCGCCGATCATCTCGCCGGCCTGCACAGCCGTGATGCCGGCCTGATTGACGATGGTCTCGAGATCGGCCGGGCTGCGGCCCTCGGTCACTTCGACCAGGTGGCGCAGGTCGAGGTCGGGCAGCACCTTGTCGGCGCGGCTAGCCAGGTAGTGGCCGATGATGGCCAGGCGCTCTTCGCGGTTGGGCATGCGGAAATCGACCTTCATCTGGAACCGGCGCAGCATGGCCTCGTCCATCTGCATGGTTTCGCTGTTGAAGTTGCTGGCCACGATCCAGATGATCTCGGCGGCGTTCCTGCTGCGCACGCCGTCGAGCACGGCCAGCAGCATGTTCGCGGTATCGTCGTCGAACTTGCGGCGGCCGCCGCGCTTCATGAAGAGATCCTGTGCCTCGTCCAGGAAGACGATGCAGTGCCTGCGCCGCTTGGCCATGCCAACGATACGGCTGAGCGTACTCGAGCCGCCGGCCACGAAGCCGGTTTCCAGATTGGCCGCGGAGTGGAATAGGATGGGGATCTGCAGTTCCTTGGCCAGGTAGCTGGCCAGCTTGGTCTTGCCGGTGCCCGCCGGACCGCTGAACATCACGTTGAAGGGCTTGGAAATTCCGTACTCGGCATACTCCGCGCGACGCTGATACTGATCCTTGATCTGTGCCACCTCCGCCTTGATGTCATCCATGCCCACCAGATCGTCGATGGAACCATGCACCTGCGCTGGCTCGATGAACTTGAGCGACTTGAATTGGCCCTTGAACTGCAAATACAGGAAAGCCACCAGACCGAGCGTCAGCGCGACGGACAACACGCCGCTGGCGCCGGCTATCCAGGCGTCCTTCTCGGACTGCGGGCGGGCGCCTGCGAAGCGCTGGTCCAGGCGCTCGAACAATTCGAGGTCGCTGGCGCCGAGTTCGCTGCGCGGGATGAACTCAAGCTTGCTGCCCCACGCCGCAGTGACCGCCTTTTCGGCAAAGATGTTGGTCTCCATGTCGCTGGGGTAATAGGCGTACTGCTTCCCCTGCGATTCGATCAGGACAATGCGCTCTGACACGTTCCACATCAGCGGCTCATAGATCACCCTGACGCGCTCGACCGGCTTCGTTTCGAGAAAGCTCAACATCGAACCGGTGCCGAACACCACCGGCAGCGTGTCGTTGAGCGCCCAGATCTTTTCACCCGTCGTGCCGGCAGTAGCCATCTGCCTGACCTGCTCGGCTACCGCCGCCTGCTTCCGAACGAGCATGAGCGAATACATGCCGGCCGCCGGAATCAACAGCGCCATGACCAGAACCCCGAGCTTGACCGCCCTCGATTGAACGACGAACCAGTCCAGCGCCCGGCTGGCGGTCTTCTTGCTGGCGAGCCAAACTTCCCCGGCGACTTTGGTGGCGCCGCTGCCTTTCGCTAAATCCGACATGCGTCCTTCCAAAAACAAACGACTTCGAGTCTGATTCACGTCGCCAAGTTCCCATGTCGGCGATCACACCCGGGCAGAACGAGATGACTCCAGGAACAATCCTCTAAATCGCTTTGCGGCTCGCGGCGAATTGAAAAAAATACCGATCGGCGGCGTCGTCCCGGATGGAACCTATATCGACTCCATCGAGTCTCTACCGTACCGCAACGCGGCCAACGTCGTATGGAGGCCACTGATGCAAAGTGGGATCGTCGTCGAAAACAATGCGGACTCGGAAATTTGGCTCGGTTCGCTGATGGGCGCGTCGGCGCAGATGCGCGAAGTTTTCCGCCTCATCCGCACCGCCGCGCCGACCGACATCACGGTGCTGATCGAAGGCGAGAGCGGCTCCGGCAAGGAGCTTGCCGCGCAGGTCATTCATGCGCTCAGCGCGCGGGCGCGAGGGCCGTTGCGGGCGGTCAATTGCGGCGCCATCGCCGAGAACCTGATCGCCTCGGAACTCTTCGGCCATGAGCGCGGCAGCTTCACCGGCGCGACACGCGACCATCGCGGCTATTTCGAGCGCGCATCCGGCGGCACGCTGTTCCTCGACGAGATCACCGAGATGCCGC
>JAQTNK010000007.1 GCA_028713915.1 Rhodocyclaceae bacterium
ACCGCGCGACGTCGCCGCCGGCTTCGGGCATGCGGCAAAATCCCGCCCAGGCTTCGGGGTAGCGTTGCCGCGGCATGACCGTCTCGAACCAGTCGCGCGCCAGCAGTTCGTCGCGCCGGTAGCCGCAGATGTGCTCCGCCGCCTTGTTGACCACGATGACGCGGCCCGCGGCGTCGACGCCGACCATCATCGCGTTGGCCGTCTCCATCAGCTGATATGAGAATTCCCTGCTGGCCAGGACTTCCTTCTGGCGGCGGTGGGCGATCCACGCCAGGCGCAGGGTGACGACGGCGGCGAGCAGGAACATCCCGGCGCGCAGGGCCAACTGGCGGCGCCACGCCGCGAGCACGTCGTCGAGCGGGCGCGACATGATGACGCTGAGCGGCGTGTTGCCGATGGCGCGATAGACGTAGATGCGTTCGATGCCGTCCGTCTGCGAGATGCCGATGCTGCGGCTCTGCCTCGCGCCCGAGCGGAGATACGCCTGGAACTGTGCGCCGCCGGCGACGTTGGCGCCGACGTACTTTTCCGGCTGCGGCAGGCGGAAGAGGATGTCGCCATCGCGATTGACGATGGCGGCGACGCTGCGCGGCTGCGCCGGCTGAATGTCCTTCATGACCGACTCGAAGTAGCTGTAGTGAATCCCGGCGATGACGGCGCCGAGCAGGCGCTGCCGCTCGTCGCGCATGGCCAACGAGAAACCTACCGAGTAGTCGCCGTAGGTGGACTTGTAGGGGCGCGAGACATGAAGGTCCGGATTCTGCGGCGTGCCGCGGTGGGCGGTGTAGTAGTCGCGCTGCGAGCCGTCGAAGCCGACGAGCGCGGGATTGGCCGCCATTTCGACGCGGCCGGAAGCGTCGACGATCGCCAGCGTCTGGATTTCCGGAATCTCGCGATTGCGCGCGGCGAGCGTCGCCGGATATTCGCGCAGCTGCTGCGCCGTAAGCCGCGGCCGCTCGTCGGCGATTTGCCTGAGCAGTTGCCGGACGTCGCGCAGCAGCCCGGCGAGCTGTCCGTCGGCGATGCGCGCGTGGGCCTCGAGGAAGCGGTATTCCTGTTCGATGGTCTCCTGGTAGTCCGCGTAGCTGCCCCAGGCCAGCGTCGCGCCGGCGAACGCCAGCGCGACCGCGGAAACCGTCCACACCGAGGCCAGCAGGCGGTTGCCCAGGGCCGCGGGCAACTGCCTTGGTCGCTCGTCAAGCATTGCTGGAATTCCGCCTTGTTTTCATGCGGGGGAATTCTAGGTTTGCGGCGCTTCAGGCGGAATACGGACATGCCGGTATGTCGGCTACGGGTATACCGGTAGCGCTCGCCTACGCATCTTCGGGCAAGGGCGGCACGGCGATGCCGCAGGTCCATTCCGGTCGCGCGAGCAAGTCCGCGAAAGCCTGCCCGAGCGGCGCGCGGATGGCGATTTCCGCGCCGCCGTGCGGATGCCGCAAGCGCAGTTCGACACAGGCGAGCAGCAGCCGCTCGCAGCCGAACTGGCGCTGGAAGAAGCGGTTGTGGATGCCCTTGCCGTGGGTGGCGTCGCCGATGATCGGATGGGCGATGTGCTTCATGTGGCGGCGCAGCTGGTGGCGGCGTCCGCTCAAGGGTTCCAGTTCGACCAGCGCGTAGCGCGCGGTCGGGTAGCGCTCGACGGCATACGGCAGTTCGACGGCCACGAGGCGCCGGTAGCGGGTGAGCGCGGGCTGGGCGGCGGCCTCCTTCAGCGTGCGGCCGTAGTCGTCGTGCTGCCGCGTGAGCGCATGGTCGATGAGGCCGGATGCCGGCGGCCAGCCGCGCACGACGGCGCGGTAGAGCTTATGCACGGCGTCGTTCTCGAACTGCGCGCCGACGTGGCGTGCGGTGTCGGCGTCGAAGGCGAACAGCAGCACGCCGGAGGTGCCCTTGTCGAGGCGATGCACGGGCTGCACCCGGCGGCCGATCTGGTCGCGCAGCAATTGCACGGCGAAGCGCGTCTCGTGGCGGTCGATGTCGCTGCGATGCACGAGCAGGCCGGCGGGCTTGTCGATGGCGACGAGGTGCTCGTCGCGGTAAAGGATGGGCAGGGCCATGCGGGGATCGTGGATAATGGCGGCCTTCCTATTGTACGGATTGCCCATGTCCATCCAGTGGTTCCCCGGTCACATGACTTCGGCGCGCAAGAAGGCGGCCGAGACGATGGCGCAGACCGACGTCGTCATCGAGGTGCTCGACGCGCGCCTGCCCGAGGCCAGCAGCAATCCGATGATCCGCGCGCTGCGCGAGTTCCGCCAGCGGCCCTGCCTCAAGCTGCTCAACAAGGCTGATCTCGCCGATGCCGCCGCAACCCAGGCCTGGCTCGACTTCTACAACCGCCAGGCCGACGTCAAGGCGGTGGCCATTTCCTGCAAGAAGCCGGGCGACGCGGCGCGCGTGCCGACGCTGTGCCAGGCGCTGGCGCCGCACCGCAATGACAATGTCAAGCCGCTGCGGATGATGATCATGGGCATCCCGAACGTCGGCAAATCGACGCTGATGAATGCGCTGGTCAAGCGCCGCATCGCCGCGGTCGGCGACGAGCCGGCCGTCACCAAGTCGCAGCAGCGCTTCGACCTCGGGCCGCGCATGAGCCTCGTCGACACGCCGGGCCTGATGTGGCCGAAGATCGAGTTTGATTCCGACGGCTTCATGCTGGCGGCGAGCCATGCCATCGGCACCAACGCGGTGATCGAGGAGGAAGTCGCAGCCTTTCTCGCGGGCATCCTGCTCGAACGCTATCCGGCGGCGCTGGCCGCGCGCTATGGCTGCGACCCGGCGGCGCTCGACGCGGTCGGCGTGGTCGAGACCGTGGCGAAAAAGCGCGGCTGCATCATCAAGGGCCGCGGCGGCGAACTCGACATGGCGAAGGCTTCGCTGATCCTGCTGACCGATTATCGCAGCGGCGCGCTCGGCCGCGTCAGCCTGGAGACGCCCGCGACCCGCGCGGCGATGCTGGCGGCGGCAAAAGCGGCGGCCGCAGGCGTCGGCGCCGCTGTACCGGACGAGTCGGGCTCAGACGCCGAGTAGCACCATCTTCAGCGGCGGCTGGCCGTCGCTGCTGGGGAAATCCTCTTCGGGCATGATCCATTCGACGCTGCGGATCGGCCGCCCGGCCTTGCGCGCGCTGCGTTCCAGCTGATCGAGCCAGGCATCGCGCGCCACGGCCGCGACATTGTTGCAGCAGATCAGCGTGCCGCCTGCCGCCGTGCACAGCAGCGCCGGCTTGAACAGCGCCGCATAATCGTTGACCAGGTCGACGACGCCGAACGGGCTCTTGGCGTAACGCGGTGGATCGAGAAAAACGATGTCGAATTGCCGCGCTTCCAGCTTGGGGAAGGCGGGCATGCGCTTGCCGCGCACCAGGGTCGGCTGGCCCAGGCCGGCGAGCTGGCGCATGGCGGCGAAGGCATCGCTCTTGACGAAGCGCGGCCGGATCGCCAAGTCGTTCAAGCGCGCGTTCTCCTTGCCGACGTCGAGGCTGGATTCGGCGAAATCCACATTCACGACGAAAGCCGCGCCGGCCCTGGCGGCGGCGATGCCGACGCCGCAGGTGTAGGCGAACAGGTTGAGCACGGACTTGCCGGGCGCCTCGCGCATGACGCGGCGGCGGCCGGCGCGCAGGTCGAGGAACAGCCACGGATCCTGGCCGGCATGGCGCGCCTGGATCACGTAGCTGACGCCGAGTTCGTGCACGACGCGCGGCTGCATCGCCGCCGCCATCGCGTCGGCGGCGAGATCGTTGGCGATGCGCGAGTTTTGCTGGCTGCGGTCGTTGTAGACGAGCGCGAATCCCGGCAGGGCGGCGGCGTAGAAGGCCGAGAGTGCGTCGAGCCGGGCCGCGTCGAGCGCTTGATGGAAACTTTGCACCAGCAGCAGGTCGCCGTAGCGGTCGACGGTGAGGCCCGGTTCGCCTTCGACGCTGCCGTGGAAGAGCCGGTAGGCGTCGGTGGCCTCAGCGTGCAGGCGCGCCAGCAAGTCGCTGCGGGCGGTGAGGGCGGCGGCCAGGCGGTCGTGCAGAAGGTTCGGCATGCGGGCTTCCTCGATAGGGGAAGCCATTCTAACGGCCGGGCCGCACCCAGGCATTACAATCGCGGCGCCAGACTCCCGGAAGGAAACGCATGGAAGCGCGCATCAATGAATTGGAGGTGAAGCTCTCCTTCGCTGAAGACCTGCTCGAAGAATTGAATCGCACCGTTTATCGCCAGCAGCAACAGATCGATCAACTGCAACTGGCGGTGCGCGATCTGCGCGAACAACTGGCGGCGGCCGCCCCCAGCGAAGGCCGCAACCTGCGCGACGAGATCCCGCCGCATTACTGAACGGCGAGCTTCAGCGTGCGGCCTTTCTTCAATTTGCCGACGACGTGCATTTCACAGCGCTTGCAGTCGAAGCGCAGCGTCAGCTTTTCGTTGCCGTTGATCAGCGTCATCGGCTCCGGGCGGATGCCCTTGACCTGCTTGGGACACAACTCGAAGCTGTAGCGCAGGCAGTGCTTCGTGATCATCAGCGAGACTTCGCCAGCTTCGCCGTTGCATTCGTAGGCGTCGGCGATCAGGGTGACGCCGTGCCGCGCGTAGAACGCGCGCGCCTGGCGGTTGAAGACGTTGCCGAGGTAAGTGAGTTCGTCCTGCGGGTAGGGCGCGGGCGGCTCGGCGGCCGCAGCGCGCGGCGGGCGCCGGTAAGCGGCGGCGCGCGCTGCCTCGAGTTGCGCCACGGCCTCGCGGCGCAGCGCGTTGATGCTCGACGCCGGCAGGAACCACGGCTGCGTGAGCTCGAGCTCGACGGCGGCGGCCTCGAACATCGTGGTGCCGAGCTTGGCGAGGTTTTCGCGCAGCGTCGCCGCCGCGCGCTCAGGATTCTGGGCCGGCTCCTTGGCGTGGGGAAGCGCGACGGCGACGGCGTTGCCGTCCTCGTCGCCGACGTGCAGGACGAAGCCGTCGGGCGTTTCGGCAAGGCGCAGGCGAATGCCGACGCGCCGCGTCGCCGAGTCCTTTTCCAGCAGACGCTCGAACTCCTGGTCGCGGTTGCGGTAGAGCCGGGTGCCGACGGCGAGGTTGGCGGGCACGGCGGCGACGAACAGGCGCCGGCCGTCGGCGCGGTTGATGCGCAGGCCGACCAGTTCCTGCGCGTCGTCGAAGTAGGAAAGGCCGTCGCCGTTGTGCAGCGGCGTATCGCCGGCCACCTCGAACCAGTTGCGCCCGATCGCGGTGACGTCGCCGACCGGCTCGCCGGCGAACTTCGGCGTGTCGAAGGCGGCGATGTCGGCCTGGCGGTCGTTGACGAAGTAGTCGGTGGCGCCGCGGTTGAAAGTCTTCTCCGGCCGCGGCTCGAACAGGAAGCTGCAGCGGCCGGAGGAGGCGGCGCGGTATTGCGGCGCTGCGGCGATGATGGCGTCGAGCAGTCGGCGGTAATAGGCGGTGACGTTCTTGACGTAGGCGAGGTCTTTCAGCCGGCCCTCGATCTTGAAGGAACGGATGCCGGCCGCGATCAGCGCGCGCAAGTTGGCGCCCTGGTCGTTGTCCTTCAGCGACAGCAGGTGCTTGTCCCGGGCGACGATGTGCCCTGCGCCGTCGGCCAGCGTGTAGGGCAGGCGGCACATCTGCGCGCATTCGCCGCGGTTGGCGCTGCGCCCCGTGAGCGCATGGCTGATCGTGCATTGGCCGCTGTAGCTCACGCACAAAGCGCCGTGGACGAAGAATTCCAGCGTCGCCGCGGTCTGTGCCGCGATGGCGCGAATCTCGGGCAGCGACAGCTCGCGCGCCAGCACGATCTGCGAAAAGCCGACCTGCTCGAGGAAGCGCACTTTCTCTGGCGTGCGGTTGTCGGTCTGGGTGCTGGCGTGGAGCTGGAGCGGCGGCAAGTCGAGCTCCAGCAGGCCCATGTCCTGGACGATCAGGGCGTCGGCGCCGGCTTCATGGACTTGCCAGGCGATGCGGCGGGCGGCATCGAGCTCGTCGTCGCGCAGGATGGTATTCAGCGCCACCAGCACCCGGGCGCCGTAGCGGTGGGCGTGGGCGGCGAGCCGTTCGATGTCGGCGACGGCGTTGCCGGCGGCGGCGCGGGCGCCGAAGGCCGGCCCGCCGATATAGACCGCGTCGGCACCGTGGTCGATGGCGGCGATGCCGAAGGCGAGGTTCTTGGCCGGGGCGAGAAGCTCGAGTCGCTCAGTCATTTCAAAATATGTCCAAAGTTCGTCAACCTAGTGGCGGCCAGTGCGTTTTTTGCAGTCAGGTGGATAAGCACCAGAATACAAACGGAGAAATAAATGGGCAGTACTTGCAAGGAATCCTTCGAGGAATTCCTCGAGTTGCTGAAGCGGGCCGGCATCGAAATCACCAACGAGTCCGAGTTGCGTGAGCGCCTCGCCGAGTCCCACCGCTGGCGTTTTGCCTTCAAGACCCTCGCCGCCAACGGCCGCCAGATCGGCATCCGCTTCGGCGAGCGCAGCGCCGGCATCAACGTCGCCGAAATCCGCCGCGCTTTCGCCGAGTTCGCCTTCCCCGACAGCGTCCAGACCGTCTTCTCCGCCAGCCTGCAAGCGGAATGAGTTCGCCGGGATCGTCGCCTAGTCGACGATCTTGTTGATCGGCAGTTCGATCACGCCGCGCGCCCCGGCTTCATAGAGGCTGGGGATCAACTCCCGCACCAGCTTTTCCTCGACCACCGTCGACAGTTCGACCCAGGCGGCGTCGGCCAGCGTCGACACCGTCGGCGTTGCCAGCGCCGGCAGGATGCCAAGCACCGCGTCCACCCGCTCGCGCGGCACGTTCATCGACAACAGCACGCGCGTGGCGGCGGCGATCGCGCCTTTGAGCATCATCAGCAGGCGGTCGATCTTGGCGCGCTTCCAGCCGTCGGCGAGCGCTCCGTGGTTGGCGATGAAGCGCGGCGTGCTTTCCAGCACCACGTGCATCACCTTCAGGTGGTTGGCGCGCAGCGACGAGCCGGTTTCCGAGACGTCGACGATGGCGTCGGCGAGCAGCGGCGGCTTGACTTCAGTCGCGCCCCAGGAGAACTCGATCTGCGCCTCGACGCCGTGTTCGGCGAGGAAGCGCCGGGTCATGCCCACGGCCTCGGTGGCGATGCGCCGGCCCTGGAGGTCTTTCACCGCATCGAAGGCGGAACCTTCCTTCGACGCCATCACCCAGCGCACGATGCCGTAGTTGGGCCAGGGCGCCCGCAGATCGGCGAGCTCGGCGACATCGGCCCCGGTTTCCAGGATCCAGTCGAGGCCCGTGATGGCGCAGTCGAGCACGCCCTGGCCGACGTAGCGCGCCATTTCCTGCGGCCGGATCAGGACGCATTCGATCTCGGCGTCGTCGATGTCGGGGTAGTAGGAGCGCCCGGAAATGCGCAGGTTGTAGCCGGCACGAACGAACAGGCTCTGCGTCGTTTCCTGCAGGCTGCCCTTGGGAATGCCGATGCGCAGGCGGTTGGCGTTCATGTCGTGCTCTCCCTCCAGGACTTTCAGCGGGTGATCGGCTTGTAGCGGATGCGCTTGGGCTTCGCGCCTTCCTCGCCGAGGCGCTTCTTCTTGTCTTCCTCGTACTCGTGGTAGTTGCCGGCGAAGAAGCTCCATTGCGACTCGCCTTCGCAGGCGAGGATATGGGTGCAGATGCGGTCGAGGAACCAGCGGTCGTGGCTGATGACCATGGCGCAGCCGGCGAACTCGAGCAGCGCGTCTTCGAGCGCGCGCAAGGTCTCGACGTCGAGGTCGTTCGACGGTTCGTCGAGCAGCAGGACGTTGCCGCCGGCCATCAGCGTCTTCGCCAGGTGCAGGCGGCCGCGCTCGCCGCCGGAGAGATTGCCGACCATCTTCTGCTGGTCGCCGCCCTTGAAGTTGAAGCGGCCGATATAGGCGCGGCTGGGGATTTCTGTGCGGCCGATGGTGAGGATGTCGGCGCCGCCGGCGAGTTCGTCGAACACGGTCTTGCTGCCGTCGAGGCAGTCGCGGCTCTGGTCGACGTAGGAAATCTGTACCGTCGGGCCTTTGACCACTTCGCCGCTGTCGGGCGTGTCCTGGCCGGTGATCATCTTGAACAGCGTCGACTTGCCGGCGCCGTTGGGGCCGATGATGCCGACGATGGCGCCGGCCGGCACGGTGAACGAGAGCTTGTCGATCAGCAGGCGGTCGCCGAAGCCCTTGCTGACTTCGTTGAACTCGATCACCTTGTCGCCGAGGCGTTCGGCGACGGGGATGAAGATTTCGTGAGTCTCGTTGCGCTTCTGGTATTCGACGCTGGAGAGCTCGTTGAAGCGGGCGAGGCGCGACTTGCTCTTGGCTTGGCGCGCCTTGGGGTTGCTGCGCACCCATTCGAGCTCCTGCTTCATCGCCTTCATGTGCGCGTCTTCCTGCTTGGCTTCGGTCTCCAGGCGCGCTTCCTTCTGTTCCAGCCAGCTCGAGTAATTGCCCTTCCACGGAATGCCGTGGCCGCGGTCGAGTTCGAGGATCCATTCGGCGGCGTTGTCGAGGAAGTAGCGGTCGTGGGTCACCGCCACGACGGTGCCGGGGAAGCGGGTGAGGAACTGCTCGAGCCATTCGACGGATTCGGCGTCGAGGTGGTTGGTCGGCTCGTCGAGCAGCAGCATGTCGGGCTTCGACAGCAAGAGCTTGCACAGCGCCACGCGGCGCTTCTCGCCGCCCGAAAGGTTCTTGATGCCGGCATCCCAGGGCGGCAGGCGCAGCGCGTCGGCGGCGAGGTCGAGCTGGTGCTCGGTGTCGGAACCGGAGGCGGCGAGGATGGCTTCGAGCCGCGCCTGTTCCTCGGCGAGCTTGTCGAAGTCGGCGCCTTCTTCGGCGTAGGCGGCATAGACGGCCTCGAGCTTGGCCTGCGCTTCCATGACTTCGCCCATGCCGGATTCGACTTCCTGGCGCACGGTCTTGTCGGGGTCGAGCTGCGGCTCCTGCGGCAGGTAGCCGATGGAGAGGTTGGGCATCGGCGTCGCTTCGCCGATGATGTCCTTGTCGATGCCGGCCATGATGCGCAGCACGGTGGACTTGCCCGAGCCGTTCAGGCCCAATAGGCCGATCTTGGCGCCGGGGAAAAAGCTGAGGGAGATGTCCTTGAGGATCTGGCGCTTGGGCGGGACGATCTTGCCCACGCGGTTCATGGTGAATACGTATTGAGCCATGGTGCGGGAATTGGTACCGGCGGATAGTGATAAATTGAAGGCCGCAAGCTTACCCGAGGCCGAGGCGGCAAGGGGCAAAATCGCATTTCCTGCAGGGAGGAAGCCGGACCGATGGGGCTGATAGCGACGATGACCGACTGGCTGGCGCCGAAGGCGCTCGGCGAGGCCGAGCGCGAGGCCATCGAGCAGATCATCGAGCGCGTCGATCCGCGCCTGCGTGTCGTCTCGGGCTACCAGCGCAAGCTCGCGCCGGCGGTGCGCACGACGCTCGAGTATTGCAACACCCTGGTGGCGGCGATCCCGGGGCCCATCGACATCGATATCCGCGCCTTCGGCAACGATCCGCTGGTGCATGCCATGTTCGCCGCGCCGGAGGACATCGGCCGCATGCTGGGCACCAGCCGCGAGGTGTCCAAGTTCATCGCCGTGCCGGAGAACCTGCGCGCCGACGACTTCTATGCCCTGATCGGCATGCGGCGCAAAGAGAAGACCATCGTCGGCCCGGCGCTGCAGGGCGAATTCGTCCGCGAAGGCGTGCCGCAGCGCCTGCTGTACTTCGCCGACCACACGCTGCGCGACTTGAGCCTCGATGTCGAGAAAACCCGCTGCGGCCTGTGCGATTCGGCCGTCGCCAGCCTCGCCGGAAGCTTCGCGCTGCACCTCGAGGCCTTGCGCCGCGAGAAGGTGGATATCCACTTGGCATGGGAGCAGGAGCGCGCCCAGGCCCGGACCATCGCGGCGCAGGCGGCCACCGAGGCGGAGGCCCACGCCCACCGCCGCTTCGAAATGGAGGAAGGCCTGCGCGAAATAGCCTCGACTCTGGAGCCGGCCCATGTGCTCGAAGCGCTGTCGGCCTGGCTGTCCGATCCGGCGCCGCGCCTGCGTCTGGTGTCGACCTCGGTGGCCGTCGATCGCCTCGGCGTGCTGTCGCAGCCGGCAGCGGACAATCCCGAGGTGCAGACGCTGAACTTCCCCGAGCTCGTCGGCCGCGACCGCCGCCGCTGGATCGTGCTGCTGACGCGGATTTCGCGCGAGGACGCCTTGCGCGCCCAGGAAGCGCATCGCGAGGCGAACCGCTACCTGATCATTTGATGTCCAGCAGCGAATCGGCGGTGATGCCGACGCGGACGTTGCCCCACAGGCGGCCGTCGATCTGGATCGGCATGGCGATGTCGCAAAGTATCTCGCCGGTGTCGCGCAAGTAGGTGCGCAGCAGCATCGGCTGGGTGTTGCGGGCCGCGCGCAGTTCGCCGGAATTCTCGAACTTGCGGTTGCAGCGGTTGCCGACGAGGTCGGCGGCTTCGTTTCCCGTCAGCGGCTTCGAGAACTTGAGGTTGTGGCACGACAGATAGCCGTCGGTGTTCACGCCGACGGCGTAGGCGCAGCCGGCGATCGAGTTGAAGCAGTTCTCGAGCAGCGGCTGGCAGCGCCGCGCGAACTCCTCGCCCCAGGCGACGCGGTATTTCTGCGGCTTGTTGTTGCCGAACGGCTGGTAGCGCTTGTCGAAGATGTCGCTGCCGCCCTTCGCCATCTCCGCCAGGGCGCCTTGGATCTGGTCGCGGAACTGGCGCGTGCGGCTGACCACGGCATCGAAGGCGCCGCGGCCGATGGTGAAGCGCGAGATCAGTTCCTGCACCGACTCCGTCGACTCGGACAGGGCCGAGGTGCGCTGCTCCGATTCCACCATGTGCTTGGCGACTTCGCCCGACAGCTCGTGGATGCGATTGACGTTGTCATGGACCTGGCTGTTCGTCGCCGACAGCTCCTCCATCGCGGCGGCGATGTGCAGCAGCTGTTCGCCGGTGCGCTCGAAGTCGCCGACCATGACCTGGAACTGGCCGGCGGAGCGGCCGACGACTGCGCGCGTGTGCTGGACATCGACATTGATCTCGTCGTTCTCGGCACGCGTGTTCCTGACCTGGGTCAGCATCGCGGCGACGTTGCCGGTGATTTCCGCGGTCGCCGTATTGACGCGCTCGGCGAGCTTCCTGACCTCGTCGGCGACGACGGCGAAACCGCGCCCCGCCTCGCCGGCGCGCGCCGCCTCGATGGCGGCGTTGAGTGCCAGCAGGTTGGTCTGGTCGGCCACTTCGCGGATCAGCGAGGCGAACTGGTTGACGCTTTCCGAGCGGCGCGACAGGTCCTCGACAGTGTGGTTGAAGCGCAGCACCTTCTCGCCGACGGTGTTGATGCGGGCGCTGATGTCCTGCATCTCGTGGAGCGATACGCGCGCATTTTCCAGGTTGATGTGGGTCGAGTCGGCGATGACTTGCGTGCTGTGCGAGACCTCGTCGATGGCTTTCGTCGCCTCGGCGCTGGCGTTGAAGACGAGGTCCGTCATTTCGCCCTGCTGGCGCACCGTGGTCACCGTTTCGTCGAGGCGCACCTTGACGCGCACGGCGTCGCGGGCGATGGAAACGCTGGCCTTGCGCACTTCGCCGATGATCTGGCGCATCTTGTCGGCGAAGCGGTTGTAGCTTTGCGCCATCTGCCGGAATTCGTCGTGCGTGAGCAGCGGCAGGTCGTGCGAAAAATCGCCTTCGCCTTTGGCGATCTCGTCGAAGATGGCGGTGATGGTCTTCACCGGGCGCACGATCAGGTGGCGCAGGTAAAGAATCTGCAGCACGTTCCAGGCGAGGGCGACGGCGGTGAGCGTGAGCAGCACCGTCAAGCCGGTGTCGAACGCCGCCATGGCCGGCACGGCGGCGGCGTCGGCGACGCCGTTGCGCGCCAGCGCGCCATGCACTTCGGCGCGCACCTTGAGATACGTGCCGAGGTAGACGAGATCGATCAGGAACAACAGCAGAAAGCTCATCAGCTTGCGCGAGAGCGTGTTCCAGAAGGTCTTCTCGGCCCATTCGTAGGCTTCTTGGAATGCATTCATCGTGTTTCTCCTCCAGCGCCGGTGCCGCCGCAGGCGCGGCCGGCACCGGTACGCGATCGCCGTTACGGGATCATCCAGGGCAGCAGGTAGGCCTGCAGCGTGGTGATGATGCCGACGATCACGCACAGCATCAGGCTGTGCTTGACGGTGAAGCGGAACAGGTCGCCTTCGCGCCCGACCAGGCCCACCGAGGCGGTGGCCACGGCGATCGACTGCGGCGAGATCATCTTGCCGGTGACGCCGCCGGTGGTGTTGGCCGCCACCAGCAGGGTGTCATGGACGCCGATCTGGTGCGCGGTGTTGGCCTGCAGGTTGCAGAACAGGGCGTTCGACGAAGTGTCCGAGCCGGTCAGGAAGACGCCGAGCCAGCCGAGGAAGGGCGAGAAGAAGGTGAAGGCGACCCCGGTGCCGGCCAGCAGCAGCGCCAGCGTCGCGGAAAGTCCCGAGTAGTTGGCGACGAAGGCGAAGGCCAGCACCATGCCGATGGAATAAATTGGCTTGAGCAGGTCGGAGAACGTTTCGCCGAAAGTGCGGACCGCCACCGCCGGCTTCATGCGCAGCATCGCCACGGTGACGACGGCGGCGAGCAGGATCGCCGTGCCGGTGGCCGACAGCCAGTTGAACGAATACACGGCCGGGTAGGCGCTGGCGGCCTTGACGATGGGCGGCATCTTGGTCACCAGCTTGTCGAGCATCGGCACCGGCGTGTTGATGACGGTCCAGTCGAGGCCGCCGCCCTTGTTGAACAGCGCCTTGAACGGCTTGAGCGACCAGACGGTGACGAAGGCGGTGAGGATGAGGAAGGGCGACCAGGCGCGCAGCACTTGTCCGAGCGAATGGGCCGTGGCCTTCACCGTGACTTCCTGGCCTTCGAAACGGAAGATGCGTTTCGGCTTCCAGAACTTGAGGAACACCGCCAGGGAAACCAGGCTCAACAGCGCGGACGTGATGTCCGGCAGTTCCGGGCCGATGAAGTTGGAGGTGAGGAATTGCGAGACGGCGAAGCTGACGCCGCAGACCAGGATCGCCGGCCAGGTTTCGCGCACGCCGCGCCAGCCGTCCATGATGATGATGATCCACAGCGGCACCAGGACGGACAGCAGCGGCAGCTGGCGGCCGGCCATCTGGCCGATCTTGAAGGCCTCGATGCCGGTGACCTGGCCGGCGACGATGATGGGAATGCCCATGGCGCCGAAGGCGACCGGCGCCGTGTTGGTGATCAGGCACAGGCCGGCGGCGTAGAGCGGGTTGAAGCCCAAGCCCACCAGGAGCGCAGCGGTGATCGCCACCGGCGCGCCGAAGCCGGCGGCGCCCTCGAGGAAGGCGCCGAACGAGAAGCCGACCAGCAGCATCTGCAGGCGCTGGTCCTCGGTCAGCGAGACCACCGAGGCGCGGATGATCTCGAACTGACCGGTCTTGACGGTGATCTTGTAGAGGAACACCGCGGTGACGATGATCCAGGCGATCGGCCACAAGCCGAACAGGAAGCCGTTGCCGGCCGATGCCAATGCCATATCGACGGGCATGTGGTAGAAGAACACGGCGACCAGCAGCGCGAGGATGACGGTGATGGTGCCGGCGATATGTCCCTTCATGCGGAACACCGCGAGGGCGACGAAGAAGAACAGGATCGGGATTGCCGCGACGAGCGACGACAACCAGAGGTTGCTTAACGGATCGTAAATCTGCTGCCAGGTCTGCATTTGGACTCCTCCACTCTATTTGTGTGTGTTGTTGCGATGAACTTGCGCTTGCTTCAGCAGCTTTCCTTGCCTTCGGTGCGGCTGCACTCTTCGAGCAAGTAGGCGACGGAACGGTAGCTGCGCCCGGTTTCCGCCGTGAGGCCGATTTCACAGGTGCGGTTGGTCGACACGCCCTCGCCGCAGTTGGCCGGCAGGGCTTCGTGAATCCGGCGCAGCGCGTGGGCATTGAGCTCGGGAACGGCGAAGCCGCGGTCGCCGCCGAAGCCGCAGCAGCCGACGCCGGCGGGCTCGATGACGGCCTCGACGCAGGCCGCAACGAGCTCGCGCAGCTTGTCGTCCGAGGCGGCGCGGCGCACGCTGCAGTTGATGTGAAGCGCGACCGGGCCGGCCTTGCGCGTGATGCGCAGGCGCGGCAGCAGCGCGGCCAGCGCGAACTCGTGGAAGTCGAACAACTGCAGGCGGCCGGCCAGGTGCTTTTGCATGCGCACCGAGCAGGTGCTGGCGTCCATGATGACCGGGTAGAAGCCGCCGCGGCCGTCGTCGGCCGCCTTCATCAGCGCGGCGACGACGGCGTCGGCCATGTCGTCGGCTTCCTTCGCCAGGCCCTTGCTGGCGAGCATCTGGCCGCAGCAGAGCTTGTCGAAGCCCTCGGGCAGGCGCGGCGCATAGCCGGCGCGCGCCAGCAGTTCCATGACGACATCCGGCAGCGCCGCTTCGCCGGCGCTGTTGGCGCCGAAGATGCGGCCGCCGCAGGCGGGGAAATACACGACCGGATCGCCGCCGCCGTGGCGCGCTGCCGGCAGCGTGCCGGCGCGCGGCATGCCGCGTTTCCAGGCGCCGCCGGAAAGACGGGCGACGAGACTTTCGCCGACGACGCCGGAGACGGCGTGGCCGACGGCGAGGCCGAGCCGCGATGCGCTCGCCACCTTGGCGAAATTGCGCACCGTCCATTGCCCCAACTGGCGCGAGGCGGTGCCGAGGGCGCGGCCGCGCAGGCGGCGCGTCAGTTCGCCGGTGTCGATGCCGACCGGGCAGGCGGTCGAGCACAGGCCGCAGCCGGCGCAGGTATCGAGGCCCTGATAGACGAAGTCCCGGCCGACGTCGCCGGCCGGCTCGGAAGCGGCGGCGCGGCGCGACAGTTCGCGCCAGCCGACGATGCGCTGGCGCGGGCTGAGCGTCAGCTGGTGCGAGGGACAGAGCGGCTCGCAAAAGCCGCATTCGATGCAGCGGTCGACGATGTCCTCGGCGGCCGGCATCGGCTTGAGATTCTTCAGATGCGCCTGCGGGTCGTCGTTGATGATGACGCCGGGATTGAGCAGATCGTCGGGGTCGAACAGCCGCTTGATGCGGCGCATCAGGTCGGTGGCCTGGCGGCCCCATTCCATCTCGACGAAGGGCGCCATGTTGCGGCCGGTGCCGTGCTCGGCCTTGAGCGAGCCGTCGTACTTGCGCACGACCAGATCGCAGACGTCGTCCATGAGGCGGGCATAGCGCGCCACTTCCGCGGCGTCGCCGAAGTCCTGGGTGAAGACGAAATGCAGGTTGCCTTCGAGGGCGTGGCCGAAGATGATCGCTTCCGCGTAGCCGTGGCGGCGCAGCAGCGCCTGCAGGTCGAGGGTGGCGGCGGCCAGCGACTCGATCGGGAAGGCGACGTCCTCGATGATGACCGTGGTGCCGGCGCGGCGCACGGCGCCGACCGAGGGGAAAGTGCCCTTGCGCACTTTCCAGTACATCTCGCAGGTGGCGGCGTCGGTGGAAAAGGCGGGCGGCGCGACGGTGCTGATGCCGGCGAGCGCGGCCAGCGCCGCATCGATGCGCTGCTGCAGGCGGGCGGCGTTGTCGGCGCGCACCTCGATCAGCAGCGCCGCGGCATCCGCGCCGAGCGTGCGCATCACGGGCGGCAGCCCCGGCTTGTCTTCGACCGAGCGCAGGGCCGGGCGGTCGAGCAGTTCGACGGCGGCGACGGCTTCGGGCTTGAGGCGGATCACCGCCTGGCAGGCGCTGGCGATGGTCGGGAAGAACACCAGGGCGCTGGCCTTGCACGGATCTTCGATGACTGTGCGATAAGTGATGCGCGAAATGAAGCCGAGCGTGCCTTCCGAGCCGATCATCAGGTGGGCGAGGATGTCGATGGGATCGGCGTAGTCGACCAGCGCATTGAGGCTGTAGCCGGTGGTGTTCTTGATCTTGTACTTGTGGCGGATGCGCGCGGACAGCGAAGCGTCGGCGCCGGTCGCGGCAGCCATGCGCGCCAAGCCGTCGAGCAAGGCCGCGTGGCTGCGGCGAAAGGCGGCGACGCTGGCCGGATCCTCGGTATCGAGCACGGCGCCGTCGGCGAGCACGACGCGCAGGCCGGCGAGCGTGCGGTAGCTGTTTTGCGAGGTGCCGCAGCACATGCCGGAAGCATTATTGGCGGCGATGCCGCCGATCTTGCAGGCGTTGATCGAGGCCGGGTCGGGGCCGATCTTGCGTCCGTGCGGAGCCAGCCGGGCATTGACCTCGCCGCCGATGATGCCGGGGCCGAGGCGCACCGAAGCGGCATCCGCGGCGATGTCGCAGGTGGCGAAACCTTCGCCGATCAGCGCCAGGATGCCGTCGGTGACGGCCTGGCCGGAGAGGCTGGTGCCGGCGGCGCGAAAAGTCACCGGCCGGCCGTGGAGGCGCGCCGCCTGCAGCAGCGCGCGCACCTCATCCTCGCTGTCGACGACGGCGACGACTTCGGGGATCAGCCGATAGAAGCTGGCGTCGGTGCCGTAGGCGAGGCGGCGCAAGTCGTCGGCGATGACCTGCCGCGCCGGCAGGATGCACTTGAGCGCGTCGGTCAGCGCGCTCATCGCTGCCTCTCCCTGAGCAGGTCGCGCAGGCGCTTGGGCGCCGGCACCAGCGGCGTGCGGCTCTTCGTCCAGGCGCCCTGCTCGGTCGGCGACAGGGCGCGGCCGCGGCTCATGAACCAGGAGGTCAGGCGATACAGTCCGAGGCGGCTGTAGATCAGCGACCAGACGCGCCAGATCGCGCTGATGCCGGCCGTGCGGGCCGCGCCGCTGCCGCGCAGCGAAGCCGCCGTGGTGCCGGGCCGCGCCTGCGCCTCGTTGCGCAGGCGGATGAGGATGTCGGGAATCGGAATGCGCACCGGGCAGACTTCGGCGCAGGCGCCGCACAGCGTCGAGGCGAAGGCCAGCGGGTAGGTGTCCGCCAGGCCCAGCAGATGCGGCGAAATGATGGCGCCGATCGGGCCGGGATAGGTGGTGCCGTAGGCGTGGCCGCCGATGCGCGCGTAGACCGGGCAGTGGTTCATGCAGGCGCCGCAGCGGATGCATTGCAGGGTGGCGCGCAGTTGGACGTCGGCATAGGCCTGGGTGCGGCCGTTGTCGAGCAGGATCAGGTGCACTTCGTCGGGGCCGTCGAGCTCGTCGGGCTGGCGCGGGCGGCTGATGAAGTTCTGGTAGGTCTCCACCGGCTGGCCGGTCGCCGAGCGCGGCAGCAGGCTGTTCAGCGGCACCACGTGGTCGAGCTTGGCGACGACCTTCTCGATGCCGGTGATGGCGATATGGACGCGCGGCACGGTGGTGCACATGCGGCCGTTGCCTTCGTTTTCGACGAGGTAGAGGGTGCCGGTTTCGGCGACGGCGAAATTGACGCCGGAAAGCCCGATGTCGGCCGCCGCGAATTTCTTGCGCAGCACTTCGCGGCCGATGCGGATCAGCTCGTCCACGTTGTCCGTGTAGCTGACGCCGGGCAGCTTGGCGGCGAAGAGCTCGGCGATCTGCTGCTTGGTCTTGTGGATCGCCGGCATGATGATGTGCGACGGACCTTCGCCGGCGAGCTGGACGATGTATTCGCCCATGTCGGTTTCCAGGGCCTCGATGCCGGCCGCCGCCATGGCGTGGTTGAGGCCGACTTCCTCGCTGACCATGGACTTGCCCTTGACCATGCGAGTGGCATCATGGCGGCGGGCGATGTCGAGCACGATGGCGTTGGCTTCGTCGGGCGTCTCGGCCCAATGCACCTTGACGCCGTTGGCGGTGAGCTGCGCTTCGAGCTGCTCGAGCAGGGCCGGCAGGTTGGCCAGCGCGTAGCGGCGGATGTCGGCGCCGAGATCGCGCAGCGTCTCCAGCGCCGCGGCGTCGGGAAACTGGGCGCGGCGCTTGGCCTGCAGGAAATCCATGGCGCCGCGGAAGCTCTGGCGCAGGTGGGCGTCATTGACCGCGGCCTTGCTGCGTTCGGCGAAGCTGGGATGGAATTCGATCGGCTGGCTCATGCTTGCGCTCCGCCGATGAGAAGCACGATCACTTCGCGCGGGCCGTGGGCGCCGTAGGCCAGCGTCTGCTGGATGTCGGCGGTCTTCGACGGCCCCGAGATGACCAGCGCGTTGGTCGGCATGGCGTCCGCCCAGCGCTCGGCCGTCATCGCCGCGTAGAGGTCGGTGTGGATGCTTGCTGCGTCGAGCAGGACGAAATGCAGCGGCGGCACCAGCGACATCAGGCGCGGCGCGCGGGCGTCGGGCCAGAGGATCAGGCTGCCGGTGTCGGCCAGCGCGCTCCTGGCGGGCGTCAGCGCGGCGTCGATGTCGTCGAAGAACTCGCTGCGCCACTCGCTGGCGGGCTTCTCGTAGCGCACCAGCTGCAGGTCGCCGCCGGCGCGGGCGGCCAGCGCAGCCGCTTCGGGCGCATCCTTGCCGACCAGCAGCTTGCGCACGCCTTTCTGCGCCGCGATGCCGCACAGCAGTGCGGGCCAGGAATCGATGTCGGTGTCATGGACCTCGGCGTGGGCGGCCGCTATGTTGGCGCGGAAGCGTTCGATGCGCGTCGCGCTGTCCATGTCGCCGGCCGCGGCATGCCAGGCGGCGACGTCGGGCGCCGGCACGGGGACGCCGGCGGGGGCGGCGCGCAGGCGCGCCAGGATGTTGGTGCGTGCGTTCATGGCTGGCGCCTCCGATCCGGTTCAGCGGCTGAACTTGCATTGCGTCGGCGCCCAACGGCAATCGCGGGCGTGCGCATCCCCGCGTTGCGGGGCCCCTGCTTACTGCTCATGTCGTTCTCCCGTGCGGCGCCAGAGGAAGCTGGCGATGTGCTCGCCGGGCAGCGAGGCTTGCCGGCGACCGGCGAGTTCGTCCTGCTTCGCGGCGCGGCCGAGGATGTTGAACAGGCAGCCGCAGTCGGCACTGACGACGCTTTGCGCGCCGCTCTCCTTGAGGCTCGCCACCTTGTCGGTGACCATGGCCGCGGAGATGTCGGGCTGGCGCACGGCGAAAGTGCCGCCGAAGCCGCAGCACTCCTCGGCCCGCGCCTGCACGGCGACCGTGACGGCGGCGAGATCGGCGAGCAGCGCGCCGCTGGTTTCGGCAACGCCCATTTCGCGCCTGGCCTGGCAGGAAGTGTGCAGCGCGACGGTGCAGGGCGCGCCGCAATCTTCGCGGCGGAAGCCGACGACATGGACGAGGAATTCGGTGAGTTCGAAGATGCGGTCGGAAAGTGCGACGGCCTTGGCCAGCAGCGCCGGATCGTTCGCAAACAGCTTCGGGTAGTGATGGCGCATCATCGCGGCGCAGGAGCCCGACGGCACGACGACGGGCCACGGCTGCGTGAACAGTTCGAGTTGGCGGCGCGCCACGGCGCGGGCTTCGTCGGGATAGCCGCTCGAATAGGCGGGTTGGCCGCAGCATGTCTGCTCTTCCGGGAAATGGACGGCGATGCCTTCGCGTTCCAGCAGCCGCACAGTGTCGAGTCCCGCCTGCGGCGCGAACTGGTCGACCAGGCAGGTGGCGAATAAATAGGCATCCGCCGGCTTCGGCGGATAACGCCGGGTGCGTTGGGTGTCTGACCCCATAACCACTCTCCTCCATTATTTTGGTGGCGAGTGGTAAAGTGGTATTACCAATCGCGGATATACTATAAAGCCACGAAATGGCGCTTGTCAACGATTTAAAGGTTGACGGGCGTCGCCGTGGAAAATACTATTCAACTGGTATTACCACTATGGAATTGTCCGATGCAACGTCGTCCCGCGGTTACGCGCATTTCCCACGCCGTCGCCGGCGAACTTGAAAGACGCATCCTCGAAGGTTCGCTCAAGCCGGGCGACCGCTTGTCGTCCGAGCGCGACCTGGCGGTCGAGCTCGGCGTGTCGCGGCCGTCGCTGCGCGAGGCGATCCAGACGCTGGTGGCGAAAGGGTTGCTGGCCACGCGTCACGGCGGCGGTACCTACGTCACCGACCGCCTCGAGGCGCCTTTCGTCGATCCCTGGCAGGACATGCTGAGCGGCCATCCGATGCTGCAGAGCGACTTGCTGGAGTTTCGCCACATGCTCGAAAGCCAGGCGGCGCGCCTCGCCGCCGAGCGCGCGACGGATGCCGACATCGAACGCCTCGATAGCGCCTACGCCGCCCTCGAAAAGGTCTATGCCAGCAACGAGATGATGGCCTGCATCGACATCGACGTGGCGTTCCACCAGGCGATTGCCGAGGCGGCGCACAACGTCCTGATCGGGCACCTGACCGCCAGTCTGTTCCGCGTCATCCATGGCCACATCACGACCAACCTCGAACACCTGTATGCGCGGCCGCAGCGCTGGGGCCAGCTGCAATCGCAGCATCGCGCGATCTGGCAGGCGATCCGCGAGCACAAGCCCGAGGCGGCGGCCGCCGCGGCGCGCACGCACATCGAATTCGTGCAGCGCAGCATGGTGGAATCCGAACGCGAGGAACAGCGCCGCCAAAGCGCGCGGCGGCGGCTGGGCGAAGCGGCAATCTGAGGCGCAGCCGGCGACGCGTCCTCAGGACGCGTCGATGGTGGCGATGACGGCGCCTTCGGCGAGCGGGTCGCCGACGTCCACCCGGACTTCGACCACGGTGCCGGCGTAGGGACTGGGAATGTCGAGGGCGACCTTGCCGGTTTCCAGCGTGATCAGGTTGTCATCGGCGCGCAGGACGTCGCCGGGCTTGACATGCACGTCGATGACGAAGATTTCGCCGCTGGCGCAGCTGCCGCACGTCTGCCAGCACTCGGGATACTTCGGCATGCGCACTTCGCGCCGCGTCATTTCAGCGCTTCGTCGAGGGCGATGTCCACCATGAGGTCGTTGGAGATGCGCTCGAGCTCGTCGGTCAGCGCGCGCACGTCGAGATCGGCGCCGGCCAGCAGGTCGGCGTCGGCGTGGAACAGGAGTTCCGCCGACATCGGCGCGCTCGAGGTCCGCGTCGTCAGGTCTTCGACGTTGACGGCATGGCGCGCCAGCACTTGCGAGACTTCGCGCACGATGCCGATGCGGTCGTGGCCGATCAACGACAGCTTGAGGCGGCGGCCCCGGGCGGGCGCGTCGGCGGCCGAGGACTCGCTCGTCACCTTGAGCCCGGCCAGTACGGCCAGCGCGCCTTTGAGGCCATCGGCGCGGTCGCCGGCGACCGCCACCTTGACGATGCCGGCGAACTTGCCCGCCAGATGCGACATCGAGGATTCGAGCCAGTTGCCTTCGTGCCGCGATATGACGCCGGCAAGTTCACCGACGAGGCCGGGACGGTCGTCGCCGATGACGGTGAGGATCAGGTAGGTGGTGTCGGCCATGGCTTATTCCTCGATGGGCGGGCAGGCGCAGAAGAGATTGCGGTCGCCGTAGACGTCGTCGATGCGGTTCACGTGCGGCCAGAACTTGTTGTCCGCCACCCAGGGCAGCGGGAAGCAGGCTTCCTGGCGCGTGTAGGGGCGGTTCCAGTCGGCCTCGACGAGGTCGGCCTGGGTGTGCGGCGCGCGCTTCAAGGGGTTGTCCTCGCGCGGCCAGGCGGCTTGCTCGATCTTGCGGATTTCCTGGCGGATGGCGATCAGGGCGTCGCAGAAGCGGTCGAGTTCGGCTTTCGATTCCGATTCGGTCGGCTCGACCATCAGCGTGCCGGCGACCGGGAAGCTCACCGTCGGCGCGTGGAAGCCGTAGTCCATCAGGCGCTTGGCGATGTCGATCTCGGCGATGCCGGTCGCCGCCTTGATGGCGCGCACGTCGAGGATGCACTCGTGGGCGACGCGGCCGTGCGTGCCGGTGTAGAGCACCGGGTAGTGCTCGTTGAGGCGCGCGGCGACGTAGTTGGCGTTGAGGATCGCAGTCTTGGTCGACTGCGTGAGGCCGGTGCCGCCGAGCATGGCGATGTACATCCACGAGATCGGCAGGATCGAGGCCGAGCCCCACGGCGCGGCCGCGACGGCGCCCTGGCCAGCGTTGGGGCCGGCCACCGCCTGCACCGCGTGATTGGGCGCATAGGGCGCGAGGTGCGCCTTCAGGCCGATCGGCCCCATGCCCGGTCCGCCGCCGCCGTGCGGAATGGCGAAGCTCTTGTGCAGGTTCATGTGCGAGACGTCGGCGCCGATGGCGCCGGGGCTGGTGAGGCCGACTTGCGCGTTGAGGTTGGCGCCGTCCATATACACCTGGCCGCCGGCCGCGTGCACGCTGGCGCAGATGTCCTTGATCGCCTCTTCGAAGACGCCGTGCGTCGACGGATAGGTGATCATCAGGCACGAAAGCCTGGCGGCATGTTCGGTCACCTTGGCCTTGAGGTCGGCGACATCCACGTTGCCGCTGTCGTCGCAATCGACCACCACGACTTGCAGGCCGCACATGTGCGCCGTCGCCGGGTTGGTGCCGTGCGCCGATTTCGGGATCAGGCAGATGTCGCGGTGGCCCTGGCCGGTCGCCGCCTGGTAGCGGCGGATCGAGACGAGGCCGGCATATTCGCCCTGCGCGCCGGAATTCGGCTGCATGCATATGGCATCGAAGCCGGTGATCGTCTGCAGCCATTCCGTGAGCGTGGCGATCATCTCGACATAGCCGCCCGCCTGCTCGAGCGGCGCGAACGGATGCATGTCGCCGAATTCGGGCCAGGTGATGGGGATCATCTCGCTGGTGGCGTTCAGCTTCATGGTGCACGAGCCGAGCGAAATCATGGCGTGGTCCATCGCCAGGTCGCGGTTCTGCAGCTTCTTCAGGTAGCGCAGCATCTCGTGTTCGGTGTGATGGCGATTGAACACGGGATGGCCGAGGATGGCGTCGCTGCGCCTCAGGTCGCCATCGGGACCGGCGAGCGGGCTGTTGGCGGCGGCCTGGGCGTCCAGCGCCGCGATGTCGGCATCACCGATGGAAACTGAGCCGGCGATGGCCCGCAGCAGCGCGGCGACATCGTCGCGCGTCGTCTTCTCGTCGAGCGAAATGCCGCGCACGTTGGCGGAAACGAGGCGCAGGTTGTAGCCGGGAACGTCGGCACTGGTCTCGACGTGCAGGGTGTCGAAGAAGCGCTGCGTCAGCACCTTGACGCCGGCGGCTTTCAAGCCTTCGGCGAGGATGCAGGTGAGGCGGTGGATGCGGCCGGCGATGGTGCGCAGGCCTTGCGGGCCGTGATAGACGGCGTACATGCCGGCCATGTTGGCGAGCAGCACTTGCGAAGTGCAGATGTTGGAGTTGGCCTTCTCGCGGCGGATGTGCTGCTCGCGCGTCTGCAGCGCCATGCGCAGCGCCCGCTTGCCCCGCGCATCGACGGAAACGCCGATGATGCGGCCCGGCACCGAGCGCTTGTGCTCGTCCTTGCAGGCGAAGAAGGCGGCGTGCGGGCCGCCGAAGCCCATCGGGATGCCGAAGCGCTGCGACGAGCCCAGCGCGATGTCGGCGCCCATGGCGCCGGGCGACTTCAGCAGCACCAGCGCCATCAGGTCGCTGGCGACGGCCGCCACCGCGCCCTTGGCGTGCAAGGCGGCGATGGCGTCGGTCAGGTCGGCCACTTCGCCGCGCTGGTTCGGGTACTGCAGCAGGGCGCCGAAGACGTCGTGCTTTCCAGCTTCCACTGCCGGCGCGACGATCAATTCGTAGCCGAACAGTCCGGCGCGCGTCTTCACCACGTCGATGGTCTGCGGGAAGCAGTCGGCATCGACGAAGAAGGCGTTGGCCGGCGACTTCGAGATGCGCCGCGCCGTCGTCATGGCCTCGGCCGCGGCCGTCGCTTCGTCGAGCAGCGATGCGTTCGCCAGTTCCATGCCGGTGAGGTCGATGACCATCTGCTGGTAGTTGAGCAGGGCTTCGAGCCGGCCCTGCGCGATCTCCGCCTGGTAGGGCGTGTAGGCGGTATACCAGCCCGGGTTCTCGAGCACGTTGCGCTGGATGACTTTCGGCAGCAGCGTGTCGTAGTAGCCCATGCCGATCAGCGACTTCTTCAGCACGTTCTTCGCGGCGATGGCCTTGAGCTTTGCCAATGCCTCGTGCTCGCGCAGCGGCGCCGCAAGCGGCAGCGGCTGATCGAGCCGGATCGCGGCGGGTACGGTCTGCGCGATCAGCTCGTCGAGGCTGGCGGCACCGACGGCCGCAAGCATCGCGGCCATGTCGAAACCGTCGTGGCCGATGTGGCGCGCTAGAAATTCGTCGTGCTGCTCGAGAGCACTTAGGGGCAGATGCGGCGGCATGGCGGCGGTCATGGTGCGCTCAGTGGTCGGCGGCGATTTCTTGGTAGGCGGCGGCGTCGAGCAGCGCGTCGAATTCGGCGGGGTCGCTCGGCTTGATCTTGAACAGCCAGGTGGCATAGGCGTCCTGGTTCACCGCTTCGGGCGCGTCGACCGCCGGCGTGTTGGCCTCGACGATTTCGCCGGAGATCGGCGCGTAGATGTCGGAGGCGGCCTTGACCGACTCGACGACGGCGCATTCCTGGCCGGCCTTGACCGCGCGGCCGGCTTCCGGCAATTCGAGGAAGACGATGTCGCCGAGCGCTTCCTGGGCGTGGTCGGTGATGCCGACGGTGACGGTGCCGTCGGCATTGCGGGCGGCCCACTCGTGGGAGGCGGTGTACTTCAGGTTGGCGGGGATGCTCATGGTGGTCTCCTTTAGATCAATGCCTTGCCGTGGCGGGCGAATGTGGGTTTGACGACTTTGGCCTGCAGGCGCTTGTCGCGGATTACGACTTCGACGATGTCGCCGACGGCGACGCCGACGGGGACGCGCGCGAGGGCGACGGACTGGTTGAGCGTCGGCGCGAAACTGCCGCTCGTCGTTTCGCCTTCGCCCTGGGGCGTGAAGACTTTTTGGTGGGAGCGCAGCACGCCGCGGTCGAGCAGCAACAGGCCGACAAACTGGCGCGTCGGCGTCAACGCGGCAAGCGCCTTGCGGCCGATGAAGTCGCGGCCGGCGTCCTTCAGGTCGACGGTCCAGGTGAGGCCCGATTCGAGCGGGTTCTGGCTCTCGTCCATGTCCAGGCCGTAGAGGTTCATGCCGGCTTCGAGGCGCAGCGTGTCGCGGGCGCCCAGGCCGATCGGCTTGACGCCGACGGCTTTGAGCTTGTCCCAGACGGCGCTGGCCTGCGCCGCCGGCAGCGTGATTTCGAAGCCGTCTTCGCCGGTGTAGCCGGTGCGGGCGACCAGCCAGCCGTCCCACTCGACGGCCTGGAAGGGTTGCAGCAGGATGGTGCGGGCGCGGCCGGCGGGGAAGGCCGCCCAGAAGCGCTCGCGGGCATTGGGGCCTTGCACGGCGATCATCGCCAGTTCGGGGCGGTCGGCGACGGTGACGGCGAAGCCGCCGAGCTGCGCCTTCATCCAGGCCAGGTCCTTCTCGGCGGTGCCGGCATTGACGACGACGCGATAGCGTTCCGGCGCCAGGAAATAGACGATGAGGTCGTCGATGATGCCGCCGTCGTCCTTGAGCATGCAGGAGTAGAGCGCCTTGCCGGGTATCGCCAGCTTGGCGACGTCGTTGGCGACCAGCCGCCTCAGGTAGGCCTGGGCGTCCTTGCCGGCGACGTCGACGGCGCGCATGTGCGAGACGTCGAACATGCCGGCGTCATTGCGCACCTGATGGTGTTCCTCGATCTGCGATCCGTAGTTGATCGGCATGTCCCAGCCGGCGAAATCGACGACCTTCGCGCCGGCGGCGACATGGGCTTCGTACAGCGGCGTGCGTTTTGCCATGTAACTCCCCAAGACATCATGGACTTGCGTCCGATAGCTCGCGCGGCTTCGCGCGAACGAACACAGAACGCACCTCTCCCCGAGGTGCGCCCATCTGTCCATGTGACCTGAGAGATTACCGGCGTCATCCTGCCGGCTGCCCCGTCGGTGGATGGGCCATCGCTCGCGCCCATCGCTCTCCAGATTTGTCCTGCGTCGTCGGCCCTTTTGCCTGAGCGGTTCCCGGGCGGTTGCGCCTTCGGCGGCGAACTCGTGATTGACCGAGTCGCTCTCTCCCGACGATGAGGGCGGATTATGCCCTGAAGTCGGGGGTCGCGTCGACCCGCAGCCGACAGATGACAAAAGCATGGATGGCGGCGCAGCCGGATCGGCGCCCACCGGCCCGTGGCGGCGGGCGCGGCGGGCGGGCATGGCGCGCGGCGGTCCGATGCTGCTATCCTTCCGCTCCCAATTCGGAGGAACATTCACGCCATGAAAACCATTCTTGCTCTCTGTCTCGTTCTTTGCGCCGGCCTCGCGATGGGCGGCGAACCGGCAGCGCCCGCCGCGACGGCAGCCGCCGCCGTCAAAGGCGAGGTGCTGGAAGTCAAAGACGTCGAATCCTATAGCTACCTGCGGCTCAAGACCAAGGACGGCGAGGTCTGGGCCGCGGTGGCCAAGGCGCCGCTGAAGAAGGGCGCGACGGTCACCATCGAGAATCCGATGACGATGACCAATTTCGAAAGCAAGAGCCTGAAGCGGACGTTTCCGACCATCGTCTTCGGCAATCTGGCCGGCGCGGCGGCCAGCCCGGCGGCGGGCAGCATGGCCAATCCGCACGGCGGCACGGCGAAGCTTGCCGACATCGGCGACGTGCATGTTCCCAAGGCCAGCGGGGCGGATGCGCGCACCGTTGCCGAAATCGTCGCCAAGAGCGCGGAATTGAAAGACAAGACCGTCGTCGTTCGCGGCAAGGTCGTGAAGTACAACGGCGGCATCATGGGCAAGAACTGGGTCCATCTGCGCGACGGTTCCGGCGCGGCGGCGGACAACAGCAACGACCTGCTGGTGACGACGGCGAACGAGACCCAGGTCGGCGCCGTCGTCGTGGCGAAGGGAATCGTTCGCACCGACAAGGATTTCGGCGCCGGCTATGCGTACAAGGTGCTCGTCGAGGAGGCCACGCTGCAGAAGTGATCGCGCGAGGCGGCCGGGCGGCGGCGGGTGGTAGGTGCGTCGGGGGAAACTTAGCGGCTTGGTGGCGGGTCCAAAGCAAAGCTTGGACGTCGTCCGAGAACCGCTAGCCCGAGGGAGGTTTTGCCATGACGAAGCCGCGCAGCACCGCACCCGCCGCCGCGAGCCGGCGCGTTTCCGCGCCGCTGGCGGACGCCGCGGCAAGCGCTTTCGAGCGCCTCGGCGCAGCGGGCGTTCGCCTGTTCGCCGTGCAGACGCAATTCGCCGTCACGGCGCTGGCGGAAAGTTCGGCGCGCTACGTCGAACGCGTAAACCTGCTGGCGCAGAATTCGGCGCTGCTGCGCTGGCCGCGGCTATCGCGGCCGCAGGCGGAACATGTGCTCGAGCCGGTGCGGGCGTGGATCGAGGCCGTGGCCGGGTTGCAGACCGTATTGCTGGAGGCGCTCATGCAGGGGACCGCGATGCTCGCCGCTGCCGATCTGCCGCGGCCGGCGCCAAGCGGCTTCACTTACGCCAACCGTCGCGTCGCCTCCGTCGTCATTCCCTTCCCCGATCGGCGCGCGCAGGCGGCCTGAGATTTTTCGGTCTTCCCGTCTCGCCAGGCGCAAGGCCGGCAAGGTCGGGCGACTTGCGGCTGTTAGAATTCGCTCGATGAAGACCAGCGTTTCCGAGTTCGTCCGCCTGCGGGAGCGGCGCATGCATTTCCGCATCTGGGGCGGTGCGGCGGCGCCGCTGCTATTCCTGCTGCATGGCTGGAACGATGTTTCGGCGAGCTTCCAGTTCGTCGTCGATGCGCTGCGGCGCGACTGGCGCGTGATCGCGCCGGATTGGCGCGGCTTCGGCCTGTCGCAGTGGAACGACGACGCCTACTGGTTCCCCGACTACCTCGCCGATCTCGAAGCCGTGCTCGACCACTTTGCGCCGGCTGCGCCGGTGCGGCTGGTCGGCCACAGCATGGGCGGCAACCTGGCGACGATGTACGCCGGCATTCGGCCCGCGCGCGTCGCCGGCATCGTCAATCTCGAAGGCTTCGGCCTGCGGCCGACCGATGCCGCCGAGGCGCCAGCGCGTTATGCCAAATGGCTTGACCAGCTGCGCGCCGGCGCGAAGATCCGCGTCCATGCCGACCGCAATGCCTTCGCGGCGCGGCTGCGTCACGACAATCCGCGCCTGACGCCGCAGCGGGCGGCCTTTCTCGCCGAGCACCTGGCCGAGACGGCGGACGGCGGCGTCCGCCTCGCCGCCGATCCCCGCCACCGCTGGGTGAATCCCGTGCTCTACCGCATCGAGGAGGCGCGGGCCTGCTGGCGGCGCGTGACGGCGCCGGTGCTGTGGCTGCGCGGCAGCGATTCCGCCTTCCTGCGCGAATACATCCCGCAGGAAGAGGATTACGGCGAGCGGCTGGCGTGCTTCGCGGACGCACGCGAAGTGCGGCTCGACGAATGCGGTCATAACCTGCATCACGATCGCCCCGAAGAGGTGGCACGGTTGATAGAGGAATTTTTCCCATGGCCCTGAACGCCGACCTGCATTGCCATTCAACGGTCTCCGACGGCCTCTTGACGCCGGCCGCGCTGGCGCGGCGCGCCAAGGACAACGGCGTCGAGCTGTGGGCGCTGACCGATCACGACGAGATCGGCGGCCTCGCCGCGGCGCGGGACGAAGCGGCCGCGCTCGACCTGCGCTTCGTCAATGGCGTCGAAATCTCCGTCTCCTGGGGCGAAGACCAGACCGTGCACATCGTTGGTCTCGGCTTCGACGCCGCCCATGCGCCGCTGGTCGAAGGACTGGCGAAAGTGCGCGGCGGGCGCGATGCGCGTGCCCAGCACATGGCCGCGGAACTCGACAAGGTCGGCATCCACGGCGCCTACGAGGGAGCCCTGAAGTATGCGGGCAACCCGGCGCTGATCTCGCGCGCGCATTTCGCCCGCTACATCGTCGAACTCGGCCATGCCAAGGAAGTGAAGTACGTGTTCGACTGGTGGCTCGCCAAGGGCAAGCCCGGCTACGTGGCGCATCCGTGGGCGACGATGGCCGAGGCGCTGTCCTGGATCCACGGCGGCGGCGGCATCGCGGTGATCGCGCATCCGGCGCGCTACCGGCTGAGCAAGGCGCAGCTGCACGAAATGTTCGAGGTCTTCAAAGGCCTCGGCGGGCGCGGCATCGAGGTGATATCCGGTTCCCACGGCGAGGACGAGACGCGCGAGTGCGCGCGGATCGCGCGGGAATTCGGCTTCCTGGCCTCGCGCGCTTCGGATTTTCACGGCCCGGGCGAAAGCTGGATCGATCTTGGCAAGCTGCCCGATTTGCCCGCGGACTTGACGCCGGTCTGGAGCGAATTGATCTGATGGCGCGTATTCTTTCGATTCACCCCGATCACCCCGAGCCGCACCGCATCGAGCAGGCGGCGGCCGTGGTGCGCGACGGCGGCCTCATCGCCTTGCCGACCGATTCGGCCTACGCCTTGTGCGGGCACGTCGGCGACGCCGGGCTGCTCGATCGCATCCGCCGCATCCGCGGCGTCGACGAGCGTCATCTTTTCACCTTGATGTGCCGCGATTTGTCCGAGATCGCCACCTATGCGCGCGTCGACAACGCCACCTACCGCCTTCTTAAGGCGACCACGCCGGGCAGCTACACCTTCATTCTCGAAGGCACCAAGGAATTGCCGCGCCGTGTGCTGCACCCGAAGCGCAAGACCATCGGCCTGCGCATTCCCGACCACCCGCTGACGCTGGCCCTGCTTGAAGCGCTCGACGAACCGCTGCTGACCTCGACGCTGATCCTGCCCGCCGACGAGGCGCCGCTGACCGATGCCGACGAAATCGACGCGCGCATCGGCAAGTTGGTGGACCTCATCGTCGATGCCGGACCGTGCGGCAGCGAGGCGACGAGCGTCATCAACCTGGTCGGCGCGACGCCGGAACTGGTGCGGGCGGGATGCGGGCCGCTCGAACCGTTCGGGCTCGAATAGGCGCTCTGTTAGAATCCGCCTTCCGCAATCCGGCTCCCGCTCCATGGAACTCGACATCCAGAAGCTCGCGATCAACGCGCTTCCGGTCATTTTCGCGATTACGCTGCACGAAGCGGCCCACGGCTACGTGGCGCGGCATTTCGGCGACCAGACCGCCTGGAAAGCGGGGCGCGTGAGCGCGAATCCGCTGCGCCATATCGACCCGGTCGGGACGATCCTGGTGCCGGCGCTGATCCTGCTCGCCAGCCATGCCAGCCTGCTGTTCGGCTGGGCCAAGCCGGTGCCGGTGAATTTCGGCAACTTGCGCCGGCCCAAGCAGGACATGCTGTGGGTGGCCGCGGCCGGGCCGGCGGCGAACCTGGCGATGGCGCTGGCATGGGCATTCCTGCTCAAGCTCGTCGTCATCATGCCCGATCATGCCTACAGCGACGCCATGGCCGAGATGGGGCGCGCCGGCCTGTTCGTGAACACCGGACTGATGATGCTGAACCTGCTGCCGCTGCCGCCGCTCGACGGGGGGCGCATCATGGTCAGCCTGCTGCCGCACCGGGCTGCCTGGCAGTTCGCGCAACTCGAGCGCTTCGGCCTGCTGATCCTGCTGGTGTTGCTATTTACCGGCGTGCTCGACTATGTGATGTTTCCCCTGATGGGCTTGTTCCTGTTGCTCGTCAAGACCTTGTTCGGAATTTGAATCCATGTACGCTGAAAAAGTCCTCTCCGGCATGCGCCCCACCGGCCGCCTGCACCTCGGCCACTACCACGGCGTGCTGGCCAACTGGATCAAGCTCCAGCACGAATACCCGTGCCTGTTCTTCGCCGCCGACTGGCATGCGCTGACCACCGCCTACGACGAGCCGGGCACGATCACCCAGAACACCTGGGACATGATCGTCGACTGGCTGGCGGCGGGCGTCGATCCGTCGCAGGCGACGCTGTTCATCCAGTCGCGCGTGCCCGAGCATGCCGAACTGCACCTGCTGATGTCGATGATGACGCCGCTCGGCTGGCTCGAGCGCGTGCCGACCTACAAGGACCAGCAGGAAAAGCTCTCGCACAAGGACCTGACGACTTACGGCTTTCTCGGCTATCCGCTGCTGATGAGCGCCGACATCCTGATCTACCGCGCCGACAAGGTGCCGGTGGGCGAAGACCAGATTCCGCACATCGAGTTCACGCGCGAACTGGCGCGGCGCTTCAACCACATGTACGGCCGCGAGCCCGGCTTCGAGGAAAAAGCCAGGGAGTCGGTGAAGAAGCTCGGCAGCAAGCGCGCCAAGCTCTATGAAGAACTGCGCACGCGCTTCCAGGAGAAGGGCGAGGAAGAGGCGCTAGAGCAGGCCAAGGCGCTGCTCAACGAAACGCAGAACCTGTCCCTCGGCGACAAGGAACGGCTGTTCGGCTATCTCGAGGGCGGCGGCAAGATGATTCTCGTCGAACCGGGCGCGCTGCTCACCGAAGCTTCGCGCATGCCGGGGCTGGACGGCCAGAAGATGTCGAAGTCCTACGGCAACACCATCGCCTTGCGCGAGGACGAGGATTCGATCCGCAAGAAGATCCGCACCATGCAGACCGACCCGGCGCGCGTGCGCCGCACCGATCCGGGCGATCCGGACAAGTGCCCGGTCTGGCAGTTCCACCTCATCTACTCGAACGGCGAAGTCAGGGAATGGGTGCAAGCCGGCTGCCGTTCGGCCGGCATCGGCTGCATCGAGTGCAAGCAGCCGGTGATCGAGGCCGTGCTCAAGGAACAGGAGCCGATGCGCGAGCGCGCCCGCATGTACGAGGAAGATCCCCAGCTCGTCAGGAACATCATCGCCGACGGCTGCGAGAAGGCGCGCAAGCTCGCCCAGGAAACCATGCGCGACGTGCGCGAGGCCATCGGCCTCGACTATGGTTGACGCCGTCATGGACCGCGCCGCCGCCGAAGAAGAGCTGTTGCAGGCCGTCCACGAAATCTTCGTGGCGCGGATTCCCTTCAATCGCGTGCTCGGCATCGACGTCGTCTCGCTGCACCACGACCGTCCCGAGGTGCGCTTCGCCATGCGCCCGGATCTCGTCGGCAACTTCAATCGCGGCATGCTGCACGGCGGCGTCATTTCCTCCGTGCACGACCTGACCGGCGGCCTGGTGGCCTTCCTCGGCCTGCAGCAGAAGCTCAAGGACCGGCCGCTCGCGGAGCGCATCGAACGCTTCGGCCGCGTCGGCACCATCGACTTGCGCGTCGATTACTTGCGGCCGGGACTGGGCGAATGGTTCACCTGCAAGGGCGTGCCGCTGCGCACCGGCAACAAGGTGGCGGTGGCGCACATGGAACTTTTCAACGACGGCGGCGAACTGATTTCCGTCGCCACCGGCGCATATACGGTGTCGTGATGAGCGAAGCAGCGACGCTCGAACCGATCGTGCCGGAAGCGCACATCCCCAAGCTCTATGGCGAGCCGATGGCGACGATGCCGCGCGATCTCTACATCCCGCCGGATGCGCTGGAGATATTTCTCGACGCCTTCGAAGGGCCGCTCGACCTGCTGCTCTACCTGATCCGCAAGGCCAACCTCAACATCCTCGACATCCCGATGGCGCCGCTGACGCGCCAGTACCTGACGTACGTCGAGGAAATGCACAAGCGCAACCTCGAACTCGCCGCCGAATACCTGCTGATGGCGGCGATGCTGCTCGAGATCAAGTCGCGCCTGCTGCTGCCGCGGCCGCCGCGACTGGAGACCGGCGAGCCCGAAGACCCGCGCGCCGAACTGGTGCGGCGCCTGCTCGAGTACGAGCGCATGAAGGAAGCGGCGGCGAAGATCGACGCCCTGCCGCATGCGCACCGCAACTTCGAGTGGGTGACCGTCTGGGTCACCGACGACGTCGCGGAACGGCTGCCCGAAGTGAATCTGCACGACCTCCAGGTCGCCTGGCTGACGCTGATGAAGCAGGCGCGCGTCACGCAGCATCACAAGATCAAGCGCGAGGAACTCTCGGTGCGCGAGCACATGACCCTCATCCTGCGCGGGCTGGCGGGCCGCGGCTACGTCGTCTTCGAGGACATCTTCGACGTCGCCGCCGGCGTGCCGAGCCTGGTGGTGCACTTTCTCGCCGTGCTTGAACTGGCGCGCGAAAGCCTCATCGAAATTGCCCAGAACGAGGCCCTGGCGCCGATTTACGTCAAACTGCCCGATACTGCCGACGATGCTCACGCTCTACAAGCCTGAAGACTTCAAGATCGTGCTCGAGACCGCGCTGCTCGCGGCTCACGATCCCATGCCGCTGGCCGAACTGAAGAAGCTGTTCGCCGAGGAATTCGACGACGACACCTGGCGCACGCTGCTCGACGACTTGCGCCGCGCCTGGGCCGGCCGCGGCGTCGAGCTGGTGCAGCTCGCCACCGGCGGGCGCTTCCAGACGCGGCCTGAATACCAGGCCTTCCTCGATCGCCTGAAGAACGAGAAGCCGGCCAAGTATTCGCGCGCCGTGATGGAGACGCTGGCGATCATCGCCTACCGTCAGCCGGTGACGCGCGGCGACATCGAGGACATCCGCGGCGTCGCCGTTTCGCCCAACATCCTGAAGACGCTGGAAGCGCGCGGCTGGATCGACACTGTCGGCCACCGCGACGCGCCCGGCCGACCCGCGCTGCATGCGACGACGCGGAAATTTCTCGACGACCTGGGGCTGCGCAGCCTCTCCGAATTGCCGCCGCTCACCGAAATCGAAAAGGTAATGGATCTTGCCGAACTCCCAGCAACCGCGCCACAAGCCGCCCCCGCGCAAGAAGCGTAGTCCCATCCGCCAGCCGCTGGCGGCACCGCCGCGCGGCAGCGATGCCGGCGCCGCCGCGTCGCGCGGCCACGCCCGCGGCGCCGCGCCGCGCGACACGGACGCCGCCGCACCGCCGCCGGCGGCAGCCACCACCAAGCTGCAAAAGGCCCTGGCCGACGCCGGCCTGGGTTCGCGCCGCGAACTCGAGGCATGGATCGCCGCCGGGCGCGTCAGCGTGAACGGCGAGCCGGCCCATGTCGGCCAGCGCATCGGCCCGCACGACAAGGTTCGCGTCGGCGGTCGCCTGGTGAACCTCAAGTTCGCCGCGCGCCTGCCGCGCGTGCTGCTCTATCACAAGCCCGAGGGCGAGATCGTCTCGCGCGACGATCCCGAGAAGCGCCCCAGCGTGTTTGAGAAGCTGCCGCGCGTCAATGGCGGGCGCTGGATCGCCATTGGCCGGCTGGACTTCAATTCCTGCGGCCTGCTGCTGTTTACGACCAGCGGCGACCTCGCCAACCGCTTGATGCACCCGCGCTACGAGCTGGAACGCGACTACGCGGTGCGCGTCCTCGGCGCGCTGTCGGACGAAGCCGCGACGCAGCTGACCACGGGCATCGAGCTCGGCGACGGGCCGGCGCATTTCCTGCGGCTGCAGGAGGCCGGCGGCGAAGGCGCCAATCACTGGTACAACGTCACGCTGAGCGAAGGCCGCAATCGCGAGGTGCGGCGCATGTTCGAGGCGGTCGGCGTCACCGTCAGCCGGCTGATGCGCGTGCGCTACGGCCCGATTCCCCTGCCGCCCGGATTGAAGCGCGGGCATTGCCGCGAACTCGATGCGGCCGAAGTCGGGCAACTGCTGAAAATTCTCGAAGCGCCGGCGGCGGAAGAGGACGTCGGCCGCAGCTAGACCGTGCCGGTTCGGGGCCGGCGGAACTCCGCGCAGCGGATCCCGGTCCAGCCAAAAAACCCCGAAAAATCCGCAGCATGGTTGCATCAGGGGCGGTCGCGCTGCTATAATCGCCCTGTTTTGGTTGGCACCGTTCTCGGGGTAGAGAGAAAGAATGGGCTTTCGAGCCCATTTTTCATTTGTGTTTTCGGAAATGCAACTGGTCGAACTGATCGAAAAAGCTGTCAATGGCCTGGGCTACGAACTCGTCGATTTCGAGACGAGTCCGCGTGCGCGCCTGCTTCGCGTCTTCATCGACAAGGACGACGGAATCTCCGTCGACGACTGCTCTACCGTCAGCCATCACTTGACGCGGCTGTTTACCGTCGAGAACATCGACTACGACCGTCTGGAAATCTCATCTCCCGGGCTCGACCGGCCGATAAAGAAAGCTGCGGATTTCACGCGGTTCGCCGGCGAGCAGGCGCAGTTCAAGCTGCGCGTGCCGGTCGGCAACCAGCGCAATTTCAGCGGCACGATCCTGGGCGAGGCGGACGGCTTGGTGCGCTTCAGCGTCGATGGCGAGGAGCGCGCGTTCGCGCTCGACAACATCGAGAAGGCACGCCTGGTGCCGAGGTTCGATAAATGAGTTTGCACACGAATTGGTCGGAGGGATACGAATGAGCCGCGAGATGTTGCTACTGGTGGATGCCTTGGCGCGGGAAAAGAGCGTGGACAAGGACACGGTGTTTGCCGCCCTTGAGATGGCCTTGGCCTCCGCGACCAAGAAGCGCATCAACGACGAGGCCGACGTGCGCGTCGAGATCGACCGCAACACCGGCACTCATGAGGCCTTCCGCCGCTGGCTGGTGGTTGCCGACGACATGGTCGAGAATCCGGAGCAGCAGATCGGTGTGACGGCGGCGCAGCAGCAAGTCGCCGACGTGCAGATCGAAGACTACATCGAGGAAGCGCTCGAGCCCGTCGATTTCGGCCGCATCGGCGCCCAGGCCGCCAAGCAGGTCATCCTGCAGAAGATCCGCGACGCCGAGCGCGAGCAGATCCTGACCGACTTCCTCGAGCGCAAGGAACATCTGGTGACCGGCCAGGTCAAGCGCATGGAGAAGGGCGACGCCATCATCGAGGCCGGCCGCATCGAAGCGCGCCTGCCGCGCGACCAGATGATCCCGAAGGAGAACCTGCGTCCCGGCGACCGCGTGCGCGCCTGGCTGAAGAAGGTCGACCGCAATGCGCGCGGCCCGCAATTGATTCTTTCCCGCACCGCGCCCGAATTCATCATGAAGCTGTTCGAACTCGAAGTGCCCGAGATCGAGGACGGCATCATCGAGATCCGGGCGGCGGCGCGCGATCCCGGCGTGCGCGCCAAGATCGCCGTCAAGTCGAACGATCCGCGCGTCGATCCGCAGGGCACCTGCATCGGCATGCGCGGTTCGCGCGTCACGGCGGTGACCAACGAGCTGGCCGGCGAGCGCGTCGACATCGTGTTGTGGTCTGCCGATCCCGCGCAGTTCGTCATCGGCGCGCTGGCGCCGGCCGAAGTGCAGAGCATCGTGGTCGATGAAGAGAAGCACAGCATGGACGTGGTGGTCGACGAGAACAACCTCGCCATCGCCATCGGTCGCGGCGGCCAGAACGTGCGCCTGGCGACGGAAATGACCGGCTGGACCATCAACCTGATGACGGTCGAAGAATCGCAGCAGAAGCAGCAGGCCGAGAGCTCGACGATCCGCGAGATCTTCATGGACAAGCTCGACGTCGACGAGGAAGTCGCCGACATCCTGATCCAGGAAGGTTTCTCGACGCTGGAAGAAATCGCCTACGTGCCGCTGCAGGAAATGCTGGAAATTGCGGCCTTCGACGAAGCGACCATCAACGAGCTGCGCGACCGCGCCCGCAACGTGCTGCTGACCGAGGCCATCGTCGACGAAGAGCAGCTCGACAAGGTTGCCGAGGACATGTTGAATCTCGACGGCATGGACAAGACGCTGGCCGCCAAGCTGGCAAGGAACGGCGTGTGTACGCGCGACGATCTTGCCGATCTGGCGGTCGACGAGCTGACCGAAATGACCGGCATCGATGAAGACCGCGCCAAGGCACTGATCACGGTCGCCCGTGCCCATTGGTTTGCGGACGAGCAACAACAATAAGGGAACGGTCTTATGGCAACGATGAACGTCTCCCAATTCGCCGCCGAGCTGAAAATGCCGGCCACCAGTTTGCTCGAGCAGCTCGCCAAGGCGGGCGTCAGCAAGCAGGCGACGGACGATACCCTCAGCGAGCAGGACAAGTCCCGCCTGCTCGACTATTTGCGCAAGTCTCACGGCGAGATGGCGCCCAAGGCGAAGATCACCCTGACGCGCAAGCAGACCAGCGAGATCAAGGCGGCGGATGCCACCGGCAAGGCGCGCACGATCCAGGTCGAGGTGCGCAAGAAGCGCGTCTTCGTCAAGCGCGATCCAGCCGAGCTTGCCGCCGAGGCGGCTGCCGAGGCCGCCGCGGAAGCGGCGCCGATCGTCGAAGCGGCGCCCGTGCCGACGCCGGCTCCCGTGCCAGAGCCGATGCCGGAACCCGTGCCCGAACCCGTGGTCGAGGTGCCGGTCGTCGCGGCTCCTGTCGTCGAAGCGCCTCCGGTCGTCGTGCCGCCTGTCGTCGAGGCACCGGTTGCCCCGGCGGCGCCGGCTGCCCCTGCCCCTGCCCCTGCCCCCGTTCGCACCGGTTTTGTGCTGGACGAGCGGCAGCGCGCCCTGCGCCTGGCGGAAGCCAAGCGCCAGGAAACCCTGTCGGCGATCCAGGCCGCGGAAGTGAAAGAGAAGCAGGCACGCGAACTGCGCGTGCGCGCCGAAGCCGAAGCGCGCGTGGCGCAGCAGCAGGCGCAGGCCGTGGCGGCGCAGAAGGCGGCGACGCAGCCCAAGCCCGAGGCCGCCGTGTCGGGCACCTTGCACAAGCCGGCGGCGAAGCCGGGCGAGGAAGCGAAGAAGCCGGCCAAGAAGGATGCCAAGCCGGGCGCCTGGAAAGACGATGCCGCCAAGAAGCGCGGCATCAAGACGCGCGGCGATGCCGGCGGCGGCGCCGGCGGCTGGCGCGGCGGTCCCAAGGGCCGGCACGGCCGGCATCATGAAGAATCCCAGGCGCCGCAGCAGCCGGTCGAGGCCGTCGTGCGCGACGTGCATATTCCCGAGACCATCAGCGTTGCCGATCTCGCCCACAAGATGTCGGTGAAGGCGACCGAAGTCATCAAGGCGCTGATGAAAATGGGGACCATGGTCACCATCAACCAGCAGCTCGACCAGGAAACGGCGATGATCATCGTCGAGGAGATGGGCCACCGGCCCTTCGCCGCCAAGCTCGACGATCCCGACGCCTTCCTCGACGAGAGCGCCGAACACAAGGATGCGGTGCTGCTGCCGCGTGCGCCGGTGGTCACCGTCATGGGCCACGTCGACCACGGCAAGACTTCGCTGCTCGACTACATCCGCACCGCCAAGGTGGCGGCGGGCGAAGCCGGCGGCATCACCCAGCATATCGGCGCCTATCACGTCGAAACGCCGGGCGGCGTCATCACCTTCCTCGACACGCCGGGCCACGAGGCCTTCACGGCCATGCGGGCGCGCGGCGCCAAGGCCACCGACATCGTCATCCTGGTCGTCGCGGCCGATGACGGCGTCATGCCGCAGACCAAGGAAGCGATCCATCATGCCAAGGCCGGCGGCGTGCCGCTCGTGGTGGCGGTGAACAAGATCGACAAGCCGGGCGCCAACCTCGATCGCGTGCGCCAGGAGTTGATTTCCGAAGGCGTCGTGCCGGAAGAATACGGCGGCGACTCGCCTTTCGTCGCGGTTTCGGCGAAGACCGGGCAGGGCATCGACGATCTGCTCGAGCGCCTGCTGCTCCAGGCCGAAGTGCTCGAGCTCAAGGCGGCGACGGATGTTCCCGCCAAGGGTCTGATCATCGAAGCGCGCCTCGACAAGGGCAAGGGCCCGGTCGCGACCATGCTGGTGCAGTCCGGCACGCTGCGGCGCGGCGACGTGCTGCTTGCCGGTCACGTCTATGGCCGCGTGCGCGCCATGCTCGACGAGACCGGCAAGCCGATCGACGAAGCCGGTCCTTCGATTCCGGTCGAGATCCAGGGCCTCTCCGACGTGCCGGGTGCCGGCGACGAAGCGATGACCATCGCCGATGAGCGCAAGGCGCGCGAGATCGCTCTGTTCCGCCAGGGCAAGTTCCGCGACGTGCGGCTGGCCAAGCAGCAGGCGGCGAAACTCGAGAACATGTTCGAGCAGATGGGCGAAGGCGAAGTCAAGTCGCTGCCGCTGATCATCAAGGCCGACGTCCAGGGTTCGCAGGAAGCGCTGGTGCATGCGCTGACCAAGCTGTCCACCGCCGAGGTGAAGGTGCAGGTGATCCATGCGGCCGTCGGCGGCATCAGCGAGTCCGACGTGAACCTCGCCGAAGCCTCCAAGGCCGTCATCATCGGCTTCAACACGCGCGCCGATGCCGGTTCGCGCAAGCTCGCCGAGACTTTCGGCGTCGATATCCGCTACTACAACATCATCTACGACGCCGTCGATGACGTGAAGGCGGCGATGACCGGCATGCTCTCGCCCGAGAAGAAGGAAAGCATCATCGGCCAGGTCGAGATCCGCCAGGTGTTCCGCATCTCCAAGGTCGGCACGGTGGCGGGCTGCATGGTGCTGGCCGGCGTCGTCAGGCGCAATTCTTCGGTGCGGGTGCTGCGCAACAACGTCGTGCTCCACACCGGCGAACTCGAGTCGCTCAAGCGCTTCAAGGACGACGTGCGCGAGGTCAAGGAAGGCTTCGAGTGCGGCTTGAACCTGAAGAACTTCAACGACATCCAGGAAGGCGACCAGCTCGAAGTATTCGAGATGCAGGAAGTCGCGCGAACCCTGTAAGCGACCTTGAAGAGCTTCTCTCGTTCCGAGCGCGTCAATGAGCAGATCCGCCGCGAGTTGGCGGATCTGATTCGCAGCGCGATCAAGGATCCGCATCTCTCCGCGCATATGAAGCTGGTGACCTTGACCGACGTCGAGGTCACCGCTGACTACGCCCACGCCAAGGTGTTCTACACCTCGCTGTCCGCAGCGGAGCAGCGCGAGAAGATCGACCACGGCCTCAAGGCCGCGGCCGGCTTTCTGCGCCGCGAACTGGCCCGCCGCGTGCGCATTCACCATATTCCCGAACTCCATTTCGTCTACGACGGCTCGGTCGAGCGCGGCACCCAGTTGGCGCACCTGATCGATGAGGCCGTCAAGTCCGACCAGCACGAGTGAACGCGCCGCGTCGTCCACCGCGCCGTCGGGTCGACGGCGTGCTGCTGCTCGATAAGCCGCCGGGCCTGACGTCCAATGCCGCGCTGCAGAAAGCGCGCTGGCTTTTCAACGCCGCCAAGGCCGGCCATACCGGCACCCTCGATCCGCTGGCGACGGGCTTGTTGCCGCTGTGCTTCGGCGAGGCGACCAAGTTCGCCGGCGAACTGCTCGACGCCGACAAGACCTACCTCGCCAAAGTGCGGCTGGGCGTCACCACCGATACCGCCGACGCCGAAGGGCAAGTGCTCGAAACCCGCGCCGTCGACGCGTCCGCAGCAGACGCGCTGGCGGTGCTGGCGCGCTTTCGCGGCGAGATCGAGCAGGTGCCGCCGATGTATTCGGCATTGAAGCGCGACGGCCGCCCGCTCTACGAATACGCCCGCGCCGGCATCGAAGTCGAGCGCGCCGCGCGCCGCGTCACCATCTACGGCCTGAGCCTCTCAAACTGGCGCGGCGACGGCTTCGACCTCGAAGTGTCGTGCAGCAAGGGCACCTACGTCCGCACGCTGGCCGCCGACATCGGCGCCGCGCTGGGCTGCGGCGCGCATCTGGCGGCGTTGCGGCGCACGCGCATCGGCGCGCTGGATGTCGCCGCGGCCGTCGGGCTCGATGCCCTCGAAGCGCTCGACATGGCGGCACGCGATGCGCGCCTGTCGCCGGCCGATGCGTTGCTGGCGACGCTGCCGCGCGTCGACTTGACTGAGATCGATACGCAACGCGTCCTGCATGGCCAGGGCGTGCGCTGGAGCGGCCTGGCCGGCGAGCGCTGCCGCTACTATGGTACCGACGGACGCTTTCTCGGCGTCGGCGAAGTCAGTGCCGACGGCTGGCTCAATCCCAAACGCTTGGTGGCCGACGCGGGCCCCGAATAACGCCCAAAAACAGCCGCATCTGCTTGAGTTTTAACGTGGCCGGCATGTATAATGCCGGCCTTCCCCGACGACCGAACATGTAAGGAAACACAATGGCAATCTCCACCGCCGACAAAGCCAAGATCGTTACCGACTTTCAGCGCGCCCAGGGCGACACGGGTTCCCCCGAAGTGCAAGTGGCACTGCTGACCGCGCGCATCAATGACCTCACCGGCCATTTCAAGGCGCACGTCAAGGATCACCATTCCCGCCGCGGCCTGCTGAAGATGGTGAGCCAGCGCCGCACCCTGCTCGATTACTTCAAGCGCAAGAATGCCGAGGGCTACCGTGCGCTGATCGAGCGCCTCGGTCTGCGCAAGTAATTCCTGCGGGTCCGAAACGTTATGCTGGCTGCCCGACTCCGCGGGCACCAATGACAACACCGGTACGGCCATGAGAGCCGTGCCGGTTTTTTTTATTGCGAAAGGATTGTTCCGTGCTGACACCGATCAAGAAGAGCTTTAACTACGGCGCCCATACCGTAACGCTGGAAACCGGCGAAATCGCTCGCCAGTCCGGCGGCGCCGTGATGGTGAACATGGATGACACCGTAATTCTCGCCACCGTCGTCGCCAAGACCGAAGCCAAGGCCGGCCAGGACTTCTTCCCGCTGACCTGCGACTATGTCGAGAAGGTTTATGCCGCCGGCCGCATTCCCGGCGGCTTCTTCAAGCGCGAAGGCCGCCCGTCCGAGAAGGAAACCCTGACCTCGCGCCTGATCGACCGCCCGATCCGTCCGCTGTTCCCGGAAGGCTTTTACAACGAAGTCCAGGTCATCATCCACGTGATGTCCTCCAATCCTGAAGTCGATCCCGACATCCCGGCCATGATCGGCGCCTCCGCCGCCCTGGCGATCTCCGGCATTCCCTTCGACGGCCCGATCGGCGCCGCCCGCGTCGGCTATATCGACGGCCAGTACGTGCTGTGCCCGACCATCAGCCAGCTGCCGGCGAGCCAGCTCAACCTCGTCGTCGCCGGCACCGCCGCCGCCGTGCTGATGGTCGAGTCCGAAGCCAAGGAACTTTCCGAGGAAGTGATGCTGGGCGCCGTGGTCTTCGGCCACGAACAGCTCCAGGCCGCCATCAAGGCCATCAACGAACTCGTTGAAGTCGCCGGCAAGCCCGAATGGGACTGGCAAGCGCCGGCCAAGAACGAAGCCCTGATCGCCAAGGTCGCCGAACTCGCCGAAGCCGATCTGCGCGCCGCCTACCAGATCACCAGCAAGCAGGCACGCACCCAGAAGTGCCGCGAAGTGTCGAACAAGACCGTCGCCGCGCTGGCCGACGGCAGCGAAGGCGCGCCGTCCGCCACCGACGTGAACAACCTGATTTTCGAACTCGAAGCCAAGATCGTGCGCAGCCAGATCCTCAACGGCCTGCCGCGCATCGACGGCCGCGATACGCGCACCGTGCGCCCGATCAGCATCCGCCACGGCGTGCTGCCGCGCACCCACGGCTCGGCGCTGTTCACGCGCGGCGAGACGCAGGCGCTGGTCATCGCCACGCTCGGCACCGGCCGCGACGAGCAGATCATCGACGCGCTGCAAGGCGAGTACCGCGAGCGCTTCATGCTCCACTACAACATGCCGCCCTTCGCCACCGGCGAGACCGGCCGCGTCGGCAGCCCGAAGCGCCGCGAAATCGGCCACGGCCGCCTGGCCAAGCGCGCGCTGCTCGCCGTGCTGCCGACGCCGGAAGACTTCGGCTACTCGATGCGCGTCGTTTCCGAAATCACCGAATCCAACGGCTCCTCGTCGATGGCTTCCGTCTGCGGCGGCTCGCTGGCGCTGATGGACGCGGGCGTGCCGCTCAAGGCGCACGTCGCCGGCATCGCCATGGGCCTGATCAAGGACGGCAACCGCTTCGCCGTGCTGACCGACATCCTCGGCGACGAGGATCACCTCGGCGACATGGACTTCAAGGTGGCGGGTACCGACAGCGGCGTCACGGCGCTGCAGATGGACATCAAGATCCAGGGCATCACCAAGGAAATCATGCAGGTCGCCCTGGCCCAGGCCAAGGAAGCGCGCATCCACATCCTCGGCATCATGAAGGAGTCGATGTCCGGTGCGCGCCAGGAAGTCTCGACCTACGCGCCGCGCATGATCACCATCAAGATCAACCCCGAGAAGATCCGCGACGTCATCGGCAAGGGCGGCGCCGTCATCCGCGCGCTGACCGAGGAAACCGGCTGCGTCATCGACATCGAGGACGACGGCACCATCACCATCGCGTCCGTCAGCGCCGACGCCGCCCAGGTGGCGAAGAAGCGCATCGAGGACATCACGGCGGAAGTCGAAGTCGGCAAGATCTACGAAGGCACCGTGCTGCGCCTGCTCGACTTCGGCGCCATCGTCCAGATCCTGCCGGGCAAGGACGGCCTGCTGCACATCTCCCAGATCGCCAACGAGCGCGTCAACGCCGTTTCGGATCACCTCAAGGAAGGCCAGGTCGTCAAGGTCAAGGTCATCGAGACCGACGACAAGGGCCGCGTGCGGCTGTCCATGAAGGCGGTGGCGGCCGATGCCGCGCCGGCGCAGTAAGCCGGTTGCAGACAACAAAAAAGGACGCCGCGGCGTCCTTTTTTGTTGCGCCGGCGATTGACGGCGGATGACTCCGCCGCATCGTCCGGTCGCCGCAGGCAATCGGCGAATTACTTCGCCATCTGCTTTTCTTTTCTCTCCTCCAGCTCCTTGCAATCGATGCACAGCGTCGCCGTCGGGCGCGCTTCCAGACGCTTCAAGCCGATCTCGACGCCGCAGCTGTCGCAGTAGCCGTATTCGCCGCTGTCGATGCGGGCGATCGATTCGTCGATCTTCTTGATCAGCTTGCGCTCGCGGTCGCGGTTGCGCAGCTCGAGCGCGATGTCGGATTCCTGGCTGGCGCGGTCGTTGGGGTCGGCGAAAACCGTGGCCTCGTCTTGCATCGTGTGCACGGTGCGCTCGATGTCGCCGAGGAGTTCACCCTTCAGCGCTTCCATGATCTTGCGGAAGTGCGCAAGCTGTTTGCCATTCATGTATTCCTCACCCTTCTTGGGGATGTAAGGCGGGAATTGTTTGTGCAGGAGATCTTCAGCCATGCTGGCAGGTCCGTTCGGAAAAGCCGCTTTTATAAACGAAACGCACCCCGGCCGCAAGTCGAGATTTTCTGACGCGCGCCACGGTGGCATGGCGCGTCGCCGGCAGGGGCAAAATGCGTCCCCCCAGCCGCCCGCTGCCGGACTGCGCTAGCTAGCGCATTTGCGGCGTGGCGTCGCGCAGGATCAACGACGGCGCCAGAAATGGCGCCAGCCGTTCGAGGAAATCGAGCAGTTCGAGCGCCGGCGCATTGGCGAAGAATTTCGCCCGCGGAATCTCCATCCAGATGCGGTCCGTATAGCTATAGAGCTCGTAGGGCGTGTCGCCGACGCCATCGCTGTCGCGGTCGAAGCCCTGGTAGTCGCTCCAGTGGTTGCCTTGCCAGGCGTTGGCGGAGCCTGCGTCGGGGCTGCTGACCACGACCTGCGTCAGGTTGTGCTCGAAGCGGTTGGCGAGGATGCGGTGGCCGCCCTGGGCGCCATAGAAGGACATGCCGACGATGTTGTGGGCGAAGCGGTTGCGCCGTATCGTCAGCGCCAGTTCGTCGTTGCGCGGCGTGTTGGCGAGCAGTCCCGCCGCGCAATGGATGACGTCGTTGTCTTCGATCAGGCCGGTAGCGCTGTCCTTGAAGACGATGCCGGCGCCGCCGCCGTCGAAGACATGGGCGATGGTGTTGCCGTGCAGCGTGACGTCGTCCGAATACAGCACGACGATGCCGGTGGCGGTATGGCTGATGCGGTTGTCGGCGACGAAGCTGCGCGGCGAAAAAATGATGTGCATGCCGTAGCGGGCGTCGTCGAGGCGGTTGCCGAGGATGCGGTTGTCGGGCGAATTCGCCAGCGTCAGGTCGCGCACGTGCGTGAACTCGTTGCCCGAGACGACGTTGTAGCGGCTGTTCCACAGGCGCAGGCCGTCGCCCCGCAAGCCGAGCGGCAGGTCCTTGCCGCGGACGCGATTGTTCAGCACGCGGTTGCGGTTGCCCTGGCGGATGTGGATGCCGAACAGCGCGTCGGTGATGAGGTTGTCTTCGATGCGGTTGTCGTCGCCCGCGACCTCGATGGCGGCGTCCATGCCGTCGAGCGTGGCGCCGCTGCCGGTGAGCGCCATGCCGCGCACCGTCGCGCCGCTGGCGCGCAGCGTCAGCACGATGCCGCGGCCGCCGCCGTCGAGGGTGGCGCGGCCGCCGCCGTCGAGCGTCAAGGGACGCGCGATGACGGCGGGCCCGTCATAGCGCCCGGGCGGCAGGCGCAGCAAGCCGCCGGCGGGCGTGGCGTCGATCAGCGGCTGCAACTGCGGCGCCGCCAGCGCCGGCAACGCGAAGCAGAGCAGAAGATAGGCAAGCCTCATATCGACATTGTGCCTCGCGGCGGCGGCACAATACCTTAGCCAGAATCAAGAAATGGTGACGGGCGCCGGCGCCGCCGCCGTTCCGGCAACCGTTCGGCGGCTTCCGGTTGGGCGCGGCATCGGCGACGGCCCGCAACGGCTCCTGCGGCCGGATCGCGATGGCCGAGCCGGCGCGCTGCCGCGGCGAGAATTGACCGGCCTTCCGTAGCTGCGTAGAATCGCCGCTCCTCGGGGTGTAGCGCAGCCCGGTAGCGCGCTTGCTTTGGGAGCAAGATGTCGAAGGTTCGAATCCTTTCACCCCGACCAGATCGTTTCAAGCAGCGAGGCCGCGATGCCCGCGGCGTGCCTGCCGGCATCAGTGCAATGTCCTGCCGGACGGCACCAGGCGCAGCCCGACATTGAGCACCAGCACCCGCTGGCCGAGCATGATGACGCTGCCGCGGCGGCGGTTGTCGCCGGTGTCGCTGTATTCGAACTCATACACGCGCCGCAGCGCGAGTCGGCCGTCTTCGTTGCGTTCCGGCTTCAGGCTGGCGATCGCCACGGTCGCGTCGAGCAACTGCAGGTCCTCGAGCTCGCAGGCTTGGCGCACGGCGAGGACAGCCGCGTCGCGCGCCTTGAGGCTGTCATGCCAAAGCCAGGCGAGGGCGCCGAGAACGACCAGGCCGATGAGTTCCAGCGTCGGCATGGGCTCGCTTCAGGACGGCTTGAGTTCGCCGCCGAGCGCCAGCACCAAGTCGGCGAGCAGGCGCGCCAGTTCGCCCGCCATCAGCGTGAAGTCGACGTCGAACTGCTCGTCGGCGGTGTCCGCGTTCTGTTCCGCTTCTTCCTTGAGGATGTCGAGGAAGGCCAGGCGCTTGATCTGCAGCTTCTCGGTGAGGACGAAGGAAATCCGGTCGCTCCAGGTGAGGCCGAGGCGCGTGGCGATTTTCCCGGACGAGATGTGCTTGCGGATCTCGCCGCCTTCCAGGGCATGGCGAACGTAGCGGATGGCGGCCTGCCCCTCGCTGGTGGCGCGCAGTTCCAGATCCTGGTCGATGCTGAAGCCGGCCGGCGGCTCGCCGGCGGCCAGCCAGTCCGTCATCGCCGCGGCGGGCGAGAGCTGCGTCTGCAGCGGTCGCAACGCCAGGCCGGAAACCGTGCGTTGCAGCGTTTCCATGAACTCTTCGGCGCGGGCGTCGGCGCCGGCGTCGAGCACCAGCCAGCCGTTGATCGGATCGATCCAGCACCAGCTGGTGCGGCGTTGCGTGAATGCTCTCGGCATGAGTTCTTCGGTGACGCGCTCGCGCAGATCGCGCAGTTCCTTGCGCCCGACCTTGCGATCCTGTTCGGCCTCGATGGCCGCCGCGCGCTCGGCCGCCACCTGGCGGATCACGCCTGGCGGCAGGAGCTTGTGCTCGACGCCCAGGGCCAGCAGCCACTGGCGATTGACGCTATGGACGAACTCGCCTTCGTGCTGCGGATAGACCCAGCCGCGGCTGAACATGTCGAGGCTGCCGCAGCGCGTCAGCGGCTGGGCGGCGAGCAGCTTCTCGAGTTCGGCGGTGTCCATGTCCCAATCCTGGGGCAGGCGGTAGAGGCGAAGATTGCGGAACCACATAGGCGGATAACCCTTCGGTCGATTTGTCGGCGGACCCGGATTGTACGCGGCCGCTCCGCGATCCGGCTGCCTGCGACGGCGCCGCGCGCCGCGTGCATTCCGGTATCGCTGCGGCGGCAAATTTCATGTACAATTCGCCGCCTGCGTCGGCAGTGGCGGACTTGGACCGGAAGGCTGGCAGGTTATGCCGCGACGGCGTCGAATTTCCCGCCACGGAACGGACCGCCCGTAGCTCAACCGGATAGAGCACCGGCCTTCTAAGCCGGGGGTTGTGGGTTCGAGTCCCGCCGGGCGGGCCAGAACATAGGTTTCAAAGGTGGTGGCTGTAGCTCAGTTGGTAGAGTCCTGGATTGTGATTCCAGTTGTCGTGGGTTCGAGCCCCATCAGCCACCCCAACAAACACTCGCAGCATGGGCGATTCGACAGGATCGCCGACATTCAAATGGCATAACGGCAAGACGCTGCGGCGATGACCCTCATCGCGCGGCGGTTCCCTGCCGTGCCGACGACGCCGGCCGATGGCGGATCGGCTGGACGCTGGCGTTGCCGCAGCGTTACGCGCCGCATACCACCGGCTCGTTGAGCACCAGCCAGTAGAGGCCGAGCTGGCCGACGGCGTGGATGAACTTCTCGAAATCGACGGGCTTGCGAATGTAGCTGTTGGCACCGAGGCGGTAGCCGTCGAATATGTCCTGTTGCTCCTTCGACGTGGTGAGGATCACCACGGGCAGCAAGGCGGTGCGCGCGTCGGCGCGAAGGCGGCGCAGCACCTCCAGGCCGTCGATGCGCGGCAGCTTGAGGTCGAGCAGCACGACCGCGGGCAATCCGTCCGGCGCGCGGCTCGCATGGCTGCCGGTGGCGAACAGATAGTCGAGCGCTTCGACGCCGTCGCGGGCGACGACCACTTGGTTGCTGATGCGATTCTTGCTGAAGGCGCGCAGGGTCAGCGCTTCGTCGTCGGGATTGTCCTCGACCAGCAGGATCGGTCTTTTCCTATCCATGATCGTCTTCCTTTTTCTTCTGCGCGGGAACAGCGTCATGGTCCCCTTGCTCGACAACATACTCCTAGACGTCGCCGTCCGGCAAGACTGGCGTCGGTGCGGCGGCGGTTCAGGCGGTCTTGCGTTTGCGCCCGCCGGCGGGCAGGTCGTCGCCGTGCACCAGGAAGACCTTGCCTTCGCTGCTGGGCGTATCGAGCCAGGTGAGCGGAAGTTGCGGGAAGGCGGCGTCCACGAGGTCGCGGTTGTGGCCGACTTCGACGGCGAGCAGGCCGCCCGGCTTGAGGTGGCGCGCGGCCTCGGCGAGGATGCGGCGCACGATGTCGAGGCCGTCCGTGCCGGCACCCAGGGCCAGCGCCGGCTCGTGGCGATATTCGGGCGGCAGCGCGGCCATCGCCGCGGCGGTGACGTAGGGCGGGTTGGAAATGATGACGTCGTAGCGCCGCCCCGCGAGGTCCGAAAAGACGTCCGATTCGACGAGGCGCACCTGCTCCTCGAGGCCGTAGTCGGCGACGTTGCGGCGCGCGACTTCGAGCGCCGGCGGCGAGATGTCGGCGGCGTCGATGCGGGCGTTGGGGAAGGCGTGGGCCATGAGGATGGCGAGGCAGCCCGAGCCGGTGCACAGGTCGAGGGCATCCGCGATGGCTTCGGCGTCGTCGACCCAGGGCGCGAAGCCTTCGGCGAGCATTTCGGCGAAATAGGAGCGCGGCACGATGACGCGCTCGTCGACGTAGAAGCGAAAGTCGCCGAGCCAGGCCTCGTGCGTCAGGTAGGCGGCGGGCACGCGGCGGCTGATGCGCTGCTGCAGGACGTTCAGCACCGCCAGGCGCTCGGCGTGGGCGAGGCGGGCGTCGAGGAAGGGTTCGAGGCGGTCCGGCGGCAGATGCAAGGCATGCAGGATCAGGTAGGCGGCTTCGTCGTAGGCGTTTTCCGTGCCGTGGCCGAAGCAGAGCTGCGCTTCGTTGAAGCGGCTGACGCCCCAGCGCAGCCAGTCGCGCACGGTATGCAGTTCGGTGAGCAAGGAGTCCATGCGGGTCAGTCCAGGAGACGCCGCAGCACGCCTTGATAGACCTGCGTCAGCGGTTCGAGGTCGGCGATGGCGACGCATTCGTCGACCTTGTGGATGGTGGCGTTGAGCGGGCCGAACTCGACCACCTCGGCGCAGATGTCGGCGATGTAGCGGCCGTCCGAAGTGCCGCCCGAGGTCGACAATTCCGGCGTGCGGCCGCAGGCTTCCTGGACCGCGGCGACGACGACGTCGACGAGGCGGCCGCGCGGCGTCAGGAAGGGCTTGCCGCCCAGCGTCCAGGCGATCGCGTATTCGAGGCCGTGGCGGTCGAGAATCGCATGGACGCGGCTTTGCAGGCCGTCGACGGTGCTGGCCGTGGCGAAGCGGAAATTGAACTGCACTTCCAGCTCGCCGGGCACGACGTTGCCGGCGCCGGTGCCGGCGTGCACGTTCGAGACCTGGAAGCTGGTCGGCGGGAAGTATTCGTTGCCCTCGTCCCAGCGCGCGGCGGCGAGCTCGGCGAGCGCGGGCGCGGCCTGGTGCACGGGGTTGCGCACGCGCTCGGGATAGGCGACGTGGCCCTGGATGCCCTTGACGACGAGGCGGGCCGAGAGCGAGCCGCGGCGGCCGTTCTTGATCATGTCGCCGAAGTGGTTGAACGAGGTCGGTTCGCCGACGATGCAGCAGTCGATGAGTTCGTTGCGCGCCTTGAGCGCGTCGACCACGCGCACGGTGCCGTCGACGGCGTCGCCTTCCTCGTCGGCGGTCAGCAGCAGGGCGATGGAACCCTGGTGCGCGGGGCAGGCCGCGACGAAGCGCTCGATGGCGACGACGAAAGCGGCGAGGGAAGATTTCATGTCGGCGGCGCCGCGGCCGTAGAGACGGCCGTCGCGGATTTCCGGCACGAAGGGCGCGGACGTCCACGCCGCGGCCGGGCCGGGCGGCACGACGTCGGTGTGGCCGGCGAAGCAGACCAGCGGCGGCGCCGTGCCGCGGCGCGCCCAGAGATTGGCGACGCCGTTGCTGTCGATGCGCTCGAGCGCGAAGCCGAGCGGGGCGAGCCGCGCCGCCAGCAGATCGAGGCAGCCGGCGTCGTCGGGTGTCACCGATGGCCGCGCGATCAGCGCCTGGGCCAGTTCGAGCGTCGCCGCCATCAGATCTTGAGTGTGAATGCCGCGAAGCTGGCGCTGCCCGAGGCCGCCGCGTCGGGCGCTGCCGGCTTGCGCTCGTCGATCTTCGCCTCGGCATCGACTTGCGAATTGTTGATCAGCCACTGCAGGTTGTTCGCCGAGTCGGCATTGGCCAGGGCTTCTTCCAGCGTGATGACCTTGTCGCGGTAGAGCTTGAACAGGGCCTGTTCGAAGGTTTGCGAACCGGGCGACAGGCTCTGTTCCATTGCTTCCTTGATGCCGCTCATGTCGCCCTTCTCGATGAGTTCGGCGATGTGGCGCGAATTGAGCATCACCTCGACGGCCGGCGTGCGGCTGCCGTCCGGCTTGTTCACCAGGCGCTGCGAGATCGTGCATTTCATGGTGACGGCGAGGTCGGCGAGCAGCGCCGGCCGGTTTTCCAGCGGGTAGAAGCTGATGATGCGCGACAGCGCGTGATAGCTGTTGTTGGCGTGCAGCGTGGCGAGGCAGAGGTGGCCGGACTGGGCGTAGGCGATGGCCTGGCTCATGGTGTCCTTGTCGCGGATTTCGCCGATGAAAATGCAGTCGGGCGCCTGGCGCAGCGCGTTCTTCAGCGCCGCTTCGAAAGTGCGCGTGTCGGCGCCGACCTCGCGCTGATTGACGATGGATTTCTTGTTCCTGAAAATGAACTCGATCGGGTCTTCCAGCGTCAGGATGTGGCCGGACTTGCGCTCGTTGCGGTAGTCGAGCATGGCTGTCAGCGTCGTCGACTTGCCCGAGCCGGTGGCGCCGACCATCAGCACCAGGCCGCGCTTTTCCATGATGACGTCGGCCAGCACGTCGGGCAGGTGGAGCGATTCGAGCTGCGGGATTTCCGCCGGGATGTAGCGCACGACGAGCGCCGGCGTGCCTTTCTGGCGGAACGCCGAGAGGCGGAAATTGCCGACGCCTTCGAGCGCGTAGCCGACGTTGAGTTCGAGCGTCTCCTCGAACTCGCGGTATTGCGCGTCGGTGAGGATTTCGTGCAGCAGCGCGGTGATGGTGGCGGCGTCCATGACCTGCGGGTTCACCGGCATGGCGGCGCCGCTGATCTTGATGTTGATCGGCGCGCCGACGGAAACGAAGATGTCGGAGGCCTTCTTCTCCGCCATCAGCCGGAACAGCCGGTCCATCGTTCCCATGGCCGCTCTCCTCGCCTCGTCTAGTCGCGCAGCAAGTCGTTGATGGCGGTCTTGGCGCGCGTCTTGGCATCGACGCGCTTGACGATGACGGCGCAGTAGAGGCTGTACTTGCCGTCGGCGGAAGGCAGGTTGCCGGCGACGACGACGGAGCCCGAAGGAATGCGGCCGTAGGTGATTTCGCCGCTGGCGCGGTCGTAGATCTTGGTGCTCTGGCTGAGATAGACGCCCATCGAGATCACCGAGTTTTCCTCGACGATGACGCCCTCGACGACTTCGGAGCGGGCGCCGATGAAGCAGTTGTCCTCGATGATGGTCGGGTTGGCTTGCAGCGGCTCCAGCACGCCGCCGAGGCCGACGCCGCCGGATAGATGCACGTTCTTGCCGACCTGCGCGCAGGACCCGACGGTGGCCCAGGTGTCGACCATCGTGCCCTCATCGACGTAGGCGCCGATGTTGACGTAGCTCGGCATCAGCACGACGTTCCTGGCGATGTAGCAGCCGCGGCGGGCGACGGCCGGCGGCACGACGCGGAAGCCGCCTTTCTGGAAGGTATGCGTGTCGTAGCGCGCGAACTTGGTTTCCACCTTGTCGAAATAGCGTGTCGGCCCGGCGTCCATGAGGCGGTTGTCTTCGAGGCGGAAGGACAGCAGCACGGCCTTCTTGATCCACTGGTGCGTCACCCATTGGCCGTCGATTTTCTCCGCCACGCGCAGCTTGCCGGCGTCGAGGTCGTTGAGGATGAGTTCGACGGCTTCGCCGACCTTCGCGGGCGCGGTGCCCGGCTTGTATTCGGCCCGGTGTTCCCAGGCTTCGTCGATGAGGGTTTGCAGTTCTTGCATGTCCATGTCCTAGAGTGATTTGCAGAAGTCGCCGATGCGTTGTGCCGCTTCCAGGCATTCGTCGAGCCCGGCGACGAGCGCGATGCGGATGAAGTTTGCGCCCGGATTGACGCCGCCGGCCTCCCGCGCCAGGAAGCTGCCCGGCAGAACCGTCACATTATATTGACGATGGAGTTCGCGGGCGAAATCATTGTCGCCGATGGGCGTGCGCGCCCAGAGATAGAAGCCGGCGTCCGGCACGCGCGTCTCGAGATGCCCGGCGATCAGCGGCGCGACGCGGTCGAACTTCTCCTGGTAGAGGCGGCGATTGTCGCGCACATGCGCCTCGTCGCCCCAGGCCGCGGCACTGGCGTGCTGCACGGCCGGGTTCATGGCGCAGCCGTGGTAGGTGCGGTAGAGCCAGAACTTCTCGAGGATCGCCGCATCGCCGGCGACGAAGCCCGAGCGCAGGCCCGGCACATTCGAGCGCTTGGACAGGCTGGAGAACATGACGAGGTTCCGGTAGTCGTCGCGGCCGAGCCGGCGTGCGGCTTCGAGGCCGCCCAGCGGCGGCGATTGCTCGTCGAAATAGATTTCCGAATAGCACTCGTCGGCGGCGATGACGAAGCCGTGTTCGTCGGACAACTCGAACAGCGTGCGCCACTCGTCGAGGTTCATGACCTTGCCGGTCGGGTTGCCCGGCGAGCAGACGTAGGCGAGCTGCACGCGCTGCCACGTCGCCGCCGGAATCGCGCGGAAGTCCGTGGCGAAGCCGTTCTCCGGCAATTGATTGAGGAAGGCCGGCGCGGCGCCGGCGAGATAGGCCGCGCCTTCGTAGATCTGGTAGAAGGGATTGGGCGCGAGCACCAGCGCGCCGGGCTTCGACGCATCGACGACGCACTGCGCGAAGGCGAACAGCGCCTCGCGCGAACCCGTGACCGGCAGCACCTGCGTCGCCGCATCGGGCGCCGGGATGCCGTAGCGGCGCGCGATCCAGGCGGCGATGGCGCCGCGCAGCGCAGCGCTGCCGTTGGTGGCCGGATAGGCCGACAGCCCGCCCAGTCCCGCCGTCAGGGCGTCCTTGATGAAGTCCGGCGTGCCGTGCTGGGGTTCGCCGATGGAAAGCTTGATTTCCTTCCTGTCCCTGGGCGGCGTGATGCCGGCGAACAACTGGCGCAGCTTTTCGAAGGGGTAGGGCTGGAGCTTGGCGAGATGCGGATTCACGGTTCTTAGGCGCAATGAAAGCGTGGATTATAGAGGAGTGCCGGGTCGGGTCGGGAAGCGCGGCGGCGGCGACTTGCCGCGCCTCATGGCGGCGCGGATCGTCGCGTCGCCCTGCCGTGTCCTGCGCGCGCTTGCCATAGGCCATCCGGGCTATTCCTTGGACTCATTCGGGGAGCGGCGGCCATGGTTGTCATGTTCAGTCATCTTCCCAGGTGCTCGACGCTTGGATATTGGCGGCAGCAACACGGTCCAATCGGTAAAGAATGGCCGCACGCGGCATCCCAACATTGTCTCGGCTGAATGTCCGCAAAGGAGCAACGAACATGCAAACGCGAAAGCTCGGAAACCTCGACGTCTCGGCACTCGGTCTCGGCTGCATGGGCATGAGCCACGGGTATGGTCCGGCGGCAGACAAGCAGGAGATGATCGCCCTGATCGGCAAAGCCGTCGACCTTGGCGTCACCTTCTTCGACACCGCCGAAATCTACGGGCCTTTCGCCAACGAAGAACTGGTCGGCGCGGCCCTCGCGCCTTTCCGCCGGAAAGTGGTCATCGCCACCAAGTTCGGCCTCCGGCATGACGCCGGCGGGCAGGTTGCGGACAGCCGTCCGCAGCGCATCCGGCAGAGCGTCGAGGGATCGCTCAAGCGGCTCGGCGTCGAGGCCATCGACCTGTACTACCAGCATCGCGTCGATCCGAACGTTCCGATCGAGGATGTTGCCGGCACCGTGAAGGACTTGATCGCGCAAGGCAAGGTCAAGCATTTCGGCCTGTCGGAGGCGGGCGTGAAAACGATTCGGCGCGCGCATGCGGTGCAGCCGGTCGCGGCCGTGCAAAGCGAATATTCGCTGTGGTGGCGGCGTCCGGAAGAGGAACTGCTGCCGACGCTGGAGGAACTCGGCATCGGACTCGTGCCCTTCAGCCCGCTCGGCAAAGGCTTCCTGACCGGCAAGATCGACGAGAACACGCAGTTCGACAAATCGGACTTCCGCAACATCGTGCCGCGCTTCACGGCCGAAGCGCGCAAGGCGAACCAGTCGCTGGTCGATCTGCTCGGGCGCATCGCCGCGCAGAAGCGGGCAACGCCGGCGCAGATCGCGCTCGCCTGGCTGCTGGCGCAGAAGCCGTGGATCGTGCCGATCCCGGGCACCACCAAACTGCCGCGGCTGGAAGAAAACCTGCAGGCCGCGTCGCTCCGGCTCACGGTCGACGATCTGCGCGAGATCGACGCCGCGGCGGCGAAGATCGCGATCCAGGGCGCCCGCTACCCGGAAGCCCTGGAGCAGCGCACCGGACTGTAACGACAAGGAGGCAATCATGCGTGCAACGATCCTGTACGGCGCCGGCGACGTGCGCGTCGAGACGGTGCCCGACGCGGCCATCGTCAAGCCCACCGACGCGGTCATCCGCATCCTTCGCGCCTGCATCTGCGGCAGCGATCTTTGGCCCTACAAGGAGATGCCGGCCGGCGGCGCTGTCCGGCCGATGGGCCATGAGGCGATCGGCGTCGTCGAGGATGTCGGCCGCGAGGTGCGCAAAGTCAAGCGCGGCGACGTCGTCATCATGCCCTTCGCCTATTCCGACGGCAGTTGCGATTTCTGCCACGAGGGGCTGCCGACGTCCTGCGTTCATGGCGGGTTTTTCGGCGTCGGCGGCGAAGCCGGCGGCGCCCAGGCCGAGGCGCTGCGCGTGCCCCTGGCGGACGGCACGCTGTATGTGCTGCCGGTCGGCGAGGACGACGCGCGCATGGCTGCGCTACTCACCCTGTCGGACGTGATGGGCACCGGCCATCATGCGGCCCGCGGCGCCCGCGTGGCGCGCGGCATGAAGGCGGCCGTCGTCGGCGACGGCGCCGTCGGCCTGTGCGGCGTGATCGCGGCCAGGCGGCTCGGCGCCGAGCAGATCATCGTCCTTGGCCGCCATGCCGATCGCATCGCGCTGGCCAAGGCCTTCGGCGCCACGGATATCGTCAGCGAACGGGGCGCAGCGGCCATCGAGCGCGTGCGCGAACTGACCGGCGGTTTCGGCGTGCATGCCGTCCTCGAATGCGTCGGCTCGGACCAGGCCATGCGCACTGCCATGGGCGTCGTCCGTCCCGGCGGCGCCGTCGGGCGCGTCGGCGTTCCGCATTACGAGGCGATTCCCGAGGCCTTGCCGGCCTTCTATCGCAACGTCACGGTCAGCGGCGGGCCGGCGCCGGTGCGCGCCTACGTCGACGAACTGTTGCCCGACGTCCTTGCCGGCCGCATCGAGCCGGGCCGCGTGTTCGACCGCGTCATCGGCCTCGAGCAAGTGCCCGACGGCTATCGGGCGATGGACGCGCGCCGGTCGATCAAGGTGATGATCGCATCCTGAACCGCGACGGGGAAAGCGCGAGGCCTGCCCATCGGGCGCGAGGCTCAGTAGACGTCGCGTTGGTAGCGTCCATCGCGGGCGAGGTCCGCCAGGTAGCGTTTCGCGGCCGTTGCGTCCATGCCGCCCTGCGTCACGGCGATTTGCTGGAGCGCCAGGTCGACGTCGCCGGCCATTCGTTTGGCATCGCCGCAGACATAGAGATAGGCGCCGCCGGAAAGCCAGCGCCACAATTCCTGCGCGGCTTCGAGCATCTTGTGCTGCACATACACCTTGTTCATCTGGTCGCGGGAGAAGGCGAGATCCATGCGCGTGAGGATCCGTTTCTCCGCCAGGTCCTCGAGCTCGGCGCGATACAGGAAGTCGGCCTCGCGCCGCTGGTTGCCGAAAAACAACCAGTTCCGGCCCGGCGCGCCGAAGGCTTCGCGCTCCTGCAGGAAGGCCCGGAACGGCGCGATGCCGGTGCCCGGGCCGACCATGATCACGGGCGCGCAGGGGTCGGCCGGCGGGCGGAAACCGTGGGCCTGCTGGACGAAGATCGAGGCACGGCGACCTGGGCGCAGGTGTTCGCCGAGGAAGGCCGAGCCGGTGCCCTGATAGGCGCGATCGTTCTTCTCGTAGCGCACCACCCCAACCGTGAGATGCACCTCGCCCGAATGCTTGCGTTGCGACGAAGCGATCGAATACAGCCGCGGCTGAAGGCGTCCGAGCGCGCGCACCAGTTCGCCGATGCGCGGTCGCGCCGACGGGAATTCGAGCAGCACGTCGAGGACGTCGTGCACGCCGAAAGTGTCGGCGCCATCGTCGTCCGCCGCGAGTTGCGCCAGCCGCGAGCGATCGACGTCGTCGCCAGCCTCCGCGGCAAGCAGTTCGTAGAGTTCGGGACTCGGCATGCGCAAGTCGCAGACGCGCGTCAGCGCTTCGCGGGCGCTGACCTCGGCGCCGTTCGAAAGCGTCACCGCTTCGGAACCCTTGGCGCGCAGGATCGCGATCAGCAGTTCGACTTCGTCCGGATTGTTCTGCGGCCAGACGCCGAGCGCGTCGCCGGGCGCGTAGCGCAAGCCCGTGCCGCCGAGGTCGAAGACGACGTGGCGGGTTTCCTTCTCCGCGCCGGCGCCGGTCAGCGATACGCTCGAGACGAGCCGTGCGGCGACCGGGGCGTCGCGGCCGTAGCCGCGCTCCGGCGCAGCGTGCGGCGCCGACGGCACGGCGGTAGCGACTGCGGCCGGGCGAAGGTCTCCGGCCCCGGCGATCAGCTCCTTCAATTGCTTCGCGGTCGGCCGTCCGCCCGGCCCGCACTTGCCGAGATCAGTGTCGCTGCCCGCGGCGATGGCGGCGGCATAGCTGCGGCAATCGTAGCCGCACTGGCCGCAGTCGAGCTGGCCCATGGCCGCCATGAGCTGCAATTCCAGCGGCCGGCCGGCCGCCAGCTCCATGCGCGCATCGAGCGCGAGCGTCGGATCGTGCCAGGGCAAGGTCTCCGCCGCTGCGGCGCTTTCCGGCGCCGCCGCCGCTGCCGCATCCGCAGCGGCGAGCGCGCGTTCGGCACCGAGCAGGCCGGCGACGAAGCCGTTGAGCCAGGCCCGCTGTTCTTCGTTGAACGGAGCTGTTTCCGGGATCAGTGCGTGCATCAGGCTGCCTCCGCCAGTGCTTGCCCGGCGAACGCACGCAGCGCGTCGCACGAGTGCCGCTGGGTAAATTCCTGAAAGGTCTCCGCCGCCGAATTACGGTGCATCAGGTAGGCGTGGAGCAGTCGTTCGAGCACCTTCGGCAGTTGCTCGTGCGGCACGTCGCGCCACACTTCGCGGGCCAGTTCGCGCCGTTCGCCGTAGCCGCCGCCGAGATAGACATGGTAGCCCTCCACTTCGCTATCCGCGCCGCTCGCGACTTTCGCGCCGAGCAGGCCGATGTCGCCGATGTAGTGCTGGGCGCAGGAATTGTGGCAACCCGTGAAGTGGATGTTGAGCGGCGTATCGAGCGCGACGCGATTCTCGAGGTAAGTCAGGGTGTCGAACGCATGGCGCTTGGTGTCGCTGGCCGCGAAGCGGCAGCCGGTATTGCCGGTGCAGGCGACGAAGGCCGCGCGCAGGTGCGAGGCCTCGGCCGGCAGCCCGATCTGCGCCAGCGCCGCGCGCACCGCGGCTTCGTCCGCGGCGGCGATGTCGGAGATGATCAGGTTCTGCCACACCGTGAGCCGGATCGTGCCGCTGCCGTAACGGTCCGCGATGGCGGCGATGGCGCGCATCTGCGCCGTGGTCATGCGCCCGAGCGGCAGCGCCACGCCGCAATAGACGAGGCCCGGCTGGCGCTGGCGGTGGAAGCCGACGTGCGCATGGCGCTGCAAGGGCGGCCGCGGCTCGCATACGGTCATGGCCAGGCGCGGCAGCGGCTCGGGCAGCAATTTCTCCGCCGCTGCGAGGAAGGCCTGATGGCCGATGCGGTCGAGCACGTACTTGAGGCGCGCGCGCTTGCGGTCGGTGCGATCGCCTTCGTCGATGAAGACGCGCACCATCGCCAGCGCCACCGGCACGCACTGCTCGGGCCGGATCGCCACGCCGAGGTCGCCGGCGAAATCGCCGTGCCCCGTGATGCCGCCGACGGCGACGCGGAAATAGACGCCCGCCGGCAGGTTCTGGCCGGCGGCCACGCGCACCGCGCTGAAGCCGACGTCGTTGGTGTCTTCGAGCGAAGAGACCGCGCCGCCGCCGTCGAAGGCGATGTTGAACTTGCGCGGCAGGCCGAAGAGTTCGCGGTGATTGAGAATCGCGTGGTGCAGCGCCAGGCCCAGCGGCCGCGTGTCGTAGACCTCCTGCGCATCGATGCCGGCGGTCGGGCCGCCGGTGATGTTGCGGATGTTGTCGGCACCGGCGCCGCGCGAGGTGAGGCCGGCTTCGGCGAGCCGCTGCAGGATGTCGAGCGGCGCGCGCGGCCCGATCTCGCGGATCTGCAAATTGGCGCGCGTCGTCACGTGCGCATAGCCGCCGCCGTGATCGTCGGCGAGGTCCGCCACCGTGCTTAGCTTGGCCGCATCGAAGATGCCGTTGGGGATGCGCAACCGCAGCATGAACGAGTCCTGCGTGGGCACGACGTGGAAGAGGCCGTGGAACTTGTAAAGGAATACATCGGAGCCCTTGGGGAATTCGCCTTTGGCGGCGTTCGCGGCGATGATGTTCCACATGTCGAGGCCGTGCCGCGCGCGCTTGGCTTCTTCCTCCTTGACGAGCGTCTTGCCCGCCGCGAGGAAGCGATTCCGGGCGGTGTCGTGGATGTCGCGCGACGCCGGCTCGGCCGTAGCTTGCGCGGCGCGCGCGGCCGCGAAGCCGCGGCCGAGGCCGTCGAGGTAGAGTTTTTGTTCTTCGGAAAAGCGCATGGTCACGGTCCTGGCCGGTGGTTCGGTGGGATGGCTCATTCCGCCTTGAGGTCGAGCGGCGCGGTCACCGCCGGCGCCGGAAAGCCGTGTGACGAGACGTAGTACGCGCCGCCGACGAACAACGCGCCGCCGACGATATTGCCGAGCGTGACCCAGGCCAGGTTCCACGCGGCGCCGCCGAGCGACACGCTCTCCGGATGATTGCCGGCCAAGGCCAGGCCGAGCACCGTCATGTTGGCGACGCTATGCTCGAAACCGCAGGCGATGAAGGCGAGCAGACACCAGAAAATCACGGCGCACTTGGCGATGTCGGAATCGACGCGCGCCGCCATCCAGATCGCCAGGCACACCAGCCAGTTGCACAAGACGGCGCGGGCGAACAGGGCCGTGGCCGAAGCGTTCATCTTCGCCGCCGCGACCTTCATCACCAGGCCCTCGGGCGAGCCGAGCAGCGCGCCGCCGGCCATGTCGAACAGCGCCACCAGCAGCAGCGCGCCGGCGAGGTTGCCGACCCAGGTCATCATCCAACTCGCGCCGATGTCGCCCAGCGTTCCCGCACCGCGATAGCGGCGCAGCGCCATGAACATGGTGTGGCCGGTGAAGAGTTCCGCGCCGGCGATCACCACCAGGGTCAGCGCGATGCCGAAGGTCGCCCCCATCACGAGCTTGCGCAACTCCGGCGGCACGTCGGCGCCGAGCGTGAAAATGAGAATGATGCCGAGGCCAACGTAGGCGCCGGCGAGCATGCTGGCGACGAAGAATCCGCCCGGCGATCGGCGCAGGAAGGCGAGCTTCTTCTCTGCAACGTTGACGAATCCGTCGATGCTGTCGGCGTACATGAGCGTCTCCTGGCGAATGGGTTCGAGAACCCGGTAGCTTTGCTTGAGCAAGCTATGGGCCAGGCGCAATACCCCAGGAATTCAGTCTGCTTTGCCAGGCGGCCGCACCCGGCCGCACCAACGATGTGCAACGCGAGCGGTTCGCGGCACCGCTACCGTGCATTTGCGCCAGGAAATCGATTTTGTCGGCAGACGAGGAAACTTATTCGGCGCGCCCGGCATGGAGAAAGCGGCGCGCTGATGCGCCCGTCATTGCCATCGTCTTGCCGTGATGTCGAATGTGCATTCTCGACATCACAACATCCCGCGAAGTGGCCGGCGGCGTTAGCGCAAGAACTTACCCGCGCGTGTTCGACGGCGGCGCGAACTCCGCAAGCTCGACCTTCTCGGCGGGCTTCCAGCCTTTCTTGCGATGCTCGGCGACGACGTTGGTGAAGATCCCGCCGCGCACGAAGAAACGCGCGGTCAGGCGCATGTAGCGCGGCTTCGTCGCCTGCGCCAGGTCGTCAAGGATGCGGTTGGTGACGTCCTCGTGGAAGTGCCCTTCGTCGCGAAAGCCCCAGACGTAGAGCTTGAGGCTCTTCAGTTCGACGCACAGCTTGTCCGGCATGTAGTCGAGCGTCAGCACGGCGAAGTCGGGCTGGCCGGTCTTCGGGCACAGGCAGGTGAATTCGGGGATTTCCATGTGGATCTGGTAATCCCGGTGCGGCGCGGGGTTGGCAAAGGTTTCTAGCGTCTTGGCGGGGCGCGTGCTCATGATGGCGGGCTGGAGTAGGGGCGAGCGATTATAATGCCGCCTTTCCTCGGTTGCCCCCGGAATCCCTCGTGCGCCTGACCAAGCTCAAACTTGCCGGCTTCAAGTCCTTCGTCGATCCGACCACCGTGCTGTTTCCCGGCCAGCTCGTCGGCGTGGTCGGCCCCAACGGCTGCGGCAAGTCCAACGTCATCGACGCGGTGCGCTGGGTGCTGGGCGAGTCGAAGGCCTCCGAGCTGCGCGGCGAATCGATCCAGGACGTCATCTTCAAGGGCTCCGGCACGCGCAAGGAAGTCTCGCGGTCCAGCGTCGAGCTCCACTTCGACAACGTCCAGGGCCGCGTCGCCGGCCAGTGGAGCCAGTACGCCGAAATCATGGTCAAGCGCGTGCTCGACCGCGAGGGCAATTCGAGCTACTACATCAACAACCTGCACGTCCGCCGCCGCGACGTCATCGACCTGTTCCTCGGCACGGGGCTCGGGCCGCGCGCCTACGCCATCATCGGCCAGGGCATGATCTCGCGCATCGTCGAGGCCAAGCCCGAGGAACTGCGCTTCTTCCTCGAAGAGGCGGCCGGCGTTACCAAGTACAAGGAGCGGCGCAAGGAAACCGAGCACCGCCTCGAAGACGCGCGCGAAAACATCGCCCGCGTCGACGACATCCGCAACGAACTCGAAGGCCAGATCGGCCGGCTCGAAGCGCAGGCGGTGGTGGCGCAGCAGTACAAGGACCTCCAGGTCCAGCTGCATCGCCGCCAGAACCTCCTCTGGCTGAAGAAGCGCAACGACGCGCACGCCGAGTCCGAACGCGCCGGCCGCGACGTCGAGAAGGCCGTCAACCGCGTCGAGGCCGAGACCGCGCAACTGCGCGAAGTCGAAGCCAAGGTCGAGCAGGCGCGCGAAGCGCATTTCGCCGCCTCGGATGCGCTGCACGCGGCGCAGGCCGAGATGTACTCGGCCAACGCCGAAGTCAAGCGCCTCGAATCCGAAATCAGCCACATGCGCGATTCGCGCACGCGCCTGGAAACGCGGCTGGCCCAGCTGGCGGTCGAAGAAAACCACTGGAGCGGCGAGACCCGGCGCGTCGAGGAAGAGGACTTCCGCTGGAAATCCCTGCTGGAAAATTCGCGCGAGCGCGCCGGCACGGCGACTGCCCGCCACGAGGAAGCCGTGGCGCGGCTGCCCGAAGCCGAAGCGGCCGTGCGCGAGGCCGAAGCGGCCGTCACCGAATCCCGCCGCCAGCTCAACCAGGCCGAGCAGGGCACGCGCCTGGCGGAGGCCGACCGCGGCCACGCCGTGCGTGCGCTGGAGAACCTCGGCCAGCGCCGCGTGCGCCTGGAGCAGGAACGCGCCGCCATCCATCAGCCCGACCCGGTGCAACTGGCCCAGGCCGAGGAAGCCGCCGCCCGCGCCGAAGACGAACTCGAAGCGCGCCAGTCGCGCCTGGCCGGATTGCAGGGCCGGCTGCCGAATCTCGACGCCGCGCTGCGCAACGCGCGCGAAGCGCTGGCCGGCGCGCATCGCCGCCTGACCGAAACGCGCGCCCGCTACGACGCCTTGCAGCAGCTGCAAAAGCGCGTGCAGCAAAGCGGCGAAATCGGCGACTGGCTGAAGGCGCAGGGACTGGCCGAGGCGAAGCCGCTGTGGCAGGTCATCCACGTCGACGCCGGCTGGGAAACGGCGGTCGAGGCCATCCTGCGCGAACGCCTGTCGGCGCTGGCCGCCGACGCCGAGACCGCCGGCCGCGCGCTGGCGTCGCCGCCGCCGGCGACGTTCGCGCTGGCGCTGCCGGACAACGCCACGGCCAATCCGGCGCCGGCGGATTCGCTGCGCGCCAAGGTACGCTGCGACGACGCGCGCTGGGCGGCCGTGCTCGACGAATGGCTGGCCGGCGTCGCCGTCGCCGACGATCTTTCCGGCCGGGTGGCCGCGCGTTCCGGGGTCGCCGTTGCGCGCGAAGGCCATGTGCTCTCGAAGCACGGCCTCACGCTCTACGTGCCCGATGCGCGCACCCACGGCGTCATCGAACGCCAGCGCGAAATCGAGGAACTCGAAGCGCTGCTCGACGCCCGCGAACAGGAAGAACTGACTGCGCGCGACAGCCAGGAACAGGCCGAGTCGGCGTTGTCGGAGGCGCAGGCGCAGCTGGTGGAGACGCGCCGCGCGGCCGAGGAAGGCCAGCAGCGGCTGCACGCGGCGCAGGTCGAGGCGCTCAAGCTTACCCAGGCCCAGGCCCGCTATGAAGAGCGCGCCGGCCAGATCACCCGCGACCTCGACGAAATCGTCAAGGGCGAAGAAACCGAGCGCAGCGAATTCGACCGCGCCGAAGCCGAGGCGGCGCGCTGCCGCGAACAGCTCGATACCGTGCGCGAGCGGCTCGAAGGCGCGCTGGAACTCCAGCGCAGCCGCGACGCCGCCCTGCGCGAAGCCCGCGCCCTCGAGCACCAGCTGGCGCGCGAGGCCCAGGAGGCCGGCTTCTCCGAGCGCGAGTGCCTGTCGAAGCTTGACGACAACGCCCGCGCCGCCGAGACGGCGACGACGCAACTGGCCCGCGTCGCCGCCGAGACCGCGGCGGCGCAGTCGGAACTCGCGGCGATCAGCGACATCGTCCTGCAGGAGCAGTTGCAGTCCGCGCTGGGCTCGCGCCAGGGCCGAGAAGGCCTGCTGGCGGAACGGCGCAACGCGCTGGAAGGCGCGGCCCTGGAACTGCGCACGCTCGACGAGCAGCGCATGAAGCTCGAGCAGGGCCTCGCGCCGGCGCGCGACAAGATCAACGACCTGAAGCTGAAGCAGCAGGCGGCGCAGCTCAACGAAGAGCAGTTCCGCGAACGCCTCGTCGAAGGCGGCATCGCCACCGCCGAGGACGAAGCGGCGCTGGCCGCGGAACTCGTGCCCGGCCTGCGGGAGCCCATGTTGCAAGGCGACATCGCGCGCCTGAACGCCGAGATCGAGGCCCTGGGGCCGGTGAACCTCGCGGCGCTCGAAGAGCTGACCATCGCGCGCGAGCGCAAGGGCTACCTCGACGACCAGGCGACCGATCTCGTCACCGCGATCGGCACGCTCGAGGATGCCATCCGCCGCATCGACCGCGAGACGCGTGAGCAGTTGCAGGAAACCTACGACACCGTCAGCCGCCACTTCGGCGAACTTTTCCCGCAGCTCTTCGGCGGCGGCGAGGCCAGGCTGCTGCTGACCGGCGACGAAATCCTCGATGCCGGCATCCAGATCATGGCGCAGCCGCCGGGCAAGAAGAACAGCACGATCCACCTGCTCTCGGGCGGCGAAAAGGCGCTCACCGCCATCGCCCTGGTGTTCGCCATGTTCCAGCTGAACCCCGCGCCCTTCTGCATGCTCGACGAAGTCGACGCGCCGCTCGACGATTCCAACACCGAGCGTTTCTGCGGTATGGTGAAGCGCATGTCGCCGCAGACGCAATTCATCTTCATCACGCACAACAAGATCGCGATGGAAATGGCGCAGCAACTGGTCGGCGTCACGATGCAGGAACGCGGCGTCTCGCGCGTGGTCGAGGTCGACATCGAAGAAGCGCTCAGAATGACGGTGAAGGAGGCTGCCTGATGGCTGTCAGCGAACTGCAAATCGCCTTGATCGGCGCCGGCGCCGCCGTCGTCGCCGCCGTGTGGACCTACAACATCTGGCAGGAACGCCAGCACAAGAAGCTCGCCGAGAAGATTTTCAAAGGCGGGCAGCCCGACGTCCTGCTGCAAGGGCAGGGCGGCGAGGAGCGCATCGAGCCATCGGCGAGGGTGGTCGACGAGCGCATCGAACCTGGCGTGCCGCCGCTCGCTGGCGAAGAGAACGAACGCGTCGACGCGCCGCATGACGTCCCCATCGTCGTCGCGGAAGCCGCCGCCGCAGCTGCCGATGCCGCTGATGCCGCTGATGTCTTCGCCCCGCCAGCGCCGGCGCCGGCCCCGCCGGCCGCCTGGGCCGACGACATCGCCGACTGCACGCTGCGCATCGAATTTGCCGACACGGTGTCCGCGCCGGCCCTCTGGGCCGTGCAGGCCGCCTGGGCAGGCGGCCTGACGAAGCCGCTCGCCTGGCTCGGCTACGACGCGCAGGCCGGCCAGTGGCGACGCCTGACGCCTCACGACGCCGGGCGCTACGCCGATGTCGCCGCGGCGCTGCAACTGGCCGACCGCCAGGGCCCGGTAGCGACCGACGAACTGGCCGTCTTCCTCGACGGCGTGCATCGGCTCTCCCAGCATTTCGGCGGCGCCGTCGAACTGCCGCCGCAGGACCAGTTGCTGGCTCATGCCCAGGCGCTCGACGGCTTTTGCGCCGGCGTCGACGTGCAGCTGGTCGTCAATGTCGTCGAAACGGCGGGCGGCTCCTTCATCGGCACCAAGCTGCGCGGCCTCGCCGAAGCCGCCGGCCTCGCGCTCGAAGATGACGGACGCTTCCACGCCCGCGACGAGAGCGGCGCGGAACTCTTCGCGCTCGGCAACCTCGGCCCGGAATCGTTCGCCGCGGAATCCTTGAAGACGCTCGCCGCGCAGGGCATCAGCTTCGTCCTCGACGTGCCGCGCGCGGCCGACGGGCCGGCCGTCTTCGACCGCATGGTCGCCGCCGCCCGGCAGATGGCGCAAGCGCTCGGCGGCACGCTGGTCGACGGCCAGCGTCACGTCCTCAGCGAGCCGATGATCGCCGGCATCCGCGCCAAGGTCGGCGAGATCCAGCGCCAGATGTCGGCGAACCAGATTCCGCCGGGCAGCCCGCGGGCGCTGCGGCTGTTCAGCTGATGGCGGCACCGGCCGCCGCGGCTGGGCGCGTCGGGTTCTTGCGCAGCGAAATCCAGCGTCACGACCATGCCTATTACGTGCTCGATGCGCCGAGCATTCCCGACGCCGACTACGACAAGCTGTTCCGCGAGCTCCAGGCGCTCGAGCAGCAATACCCCGAACTGCTGACGCCCGACTCGCCGACCCAGCGCGTCGGTGGCAAGCCGCTGCCGCAATTCGCGCCGGTACGCCATGCCGTGCCCATGCTGTCGATCCGCACCGAGACCGATACCGAAGCTTCGGGCGCCCGCGCCTTCGACGCCCGCGTCCGCAAGGAGCTGGGCTTGAGCGAAGCGGATGCGCCGGTCGAGTACAACGCCGAGCTCAAGTTCGACGGCCTGGCGATCAATTTGCGCTACGAGAACGGCATCCTGGTGCAGGCGGCGACGCGCGGCGACGGCGAAACCGGCGAGGACGTGACGCAGAACGTGCGCACCGTGCGCTGCATCCCGCTGCGTCTCTCAGGCGCCGCGCCGGCCGTGCTCGAAGTGCGCGGCGAGGTGTACATGAGCCGGCCCGACTTCGAGCGCTACAACGAACGCCAGCGCGCGGCCGGCAAGGCGACGCTGGTCAATCCGCGCAACGGCGCCGCCGGCAGCATCCGCCAGCTCGACCCGGCGCTGGCGGCGCAGCGGCCACTGTCCTTCTTCGTCTACGGTCTGGGCGAGACGCAGGGCTGGCCGCTGCCGGCCACGCACAGCGAACTGCTCGACCGGCTCGCGGCCTACGGCCTGCCGGTCTGCGAACATCGCGCCGTCGCCGCCGGCGCCGCCGGGCTGATCGAGTTCCACCAGCGCATCCGCGCCGGGCGCGACGCGCTGCCCTTCGACATCGACGGCGTCGTCTACAAAGTGAATTCGCTGGCGCTGCAGCAGCGCCTCGGCTTCGTCACGCGCGAGCCGCGCTGGGCGGTGGCGCACAAGTACCCGGCCGAGGAGGCGATGACCACGGTGGAGGCCATCGAAGTCCAGGTCGGCCGCACCGGCGCCATCACGCCGGTGGCGCGCCTGGCCCCGGTGTTCGTCGGCGGCGTCACGGTGACCAACGCCACGCTGCACAACGAGGACGAACTGCGGCGCAAGGACGTGCGCATCGGCGACACGGTGATCGTGCGCCGCGCCGGCGACGTGATTCCCGAAGTGGTGGCGGTGGTGCCGGAACGGCGGCCGATCCTGGCACCCGAGTTCGTCATGCCGAAGGTCTGCCCGGTGTGCGGCTCGGCCATCGAAAGGCCCGAGGACGAGGCCATCGCCCGCTGCACCGGCGGGCTGTTCTGCCCGGCGCAAAGGAAGCAGGCGCTGCTGCATTTCGCCTCGCGCCGCGCGCTGGACATCGAGGGCTTGGGCGAGAAGGTCGTCGACCAGCTCGTCGATCGCGGCCTTGTCAAGACGCCGGCCGATCTCTACGGCCTCGACACGGGCGCGGTGGCGAACCTGGAACGCATGGCCGAGAAGTCGGCCGCCAACCTGATCGAGGCGATCGAGAAGAGCAAGGCGACGACGCTGGCGCGCTTCGTCTATGCGCTGGGCATTCGAAACGTCGGCGAGGCGACGGCGAAGGATCTGGCGCGTCATTTCGGCGGGCTCGAGGCGCTGATGGCGGCCGATGCGGCGGCGCTCCAGCAGGTGCCCGACGTCGGCCCGGTGGTGGCGGCCGCGCTCGCGCATTTCTTCGCCGAGCCGCACAACGTCGACGTCATCGGCAAGCTGCGCGCTGCCGGCGTGCACTGGCCGGAAGGCGAGCCGGCCGCGGCCGTCGCTTCCCCCATCGCCGGCAAGACGTTCGTGCTGACGGGGACGCTGCCCTTGCTGAGCCGCGACGCCGCCAAGGACTTGATCGAAGCCCACGGCGGCAAGGTCGCGGGTTCGGTATCGAAGAAAACCGACTATGTCGTCGCGGGCAGCGAGGCCGGTTCCAAGCTCGAAAAGGCCCAGGCGCTGGGTGTTACCATCCTCGACGAATCGCAACTGAAGGGACTGCTGAAATGAATAAAGTGACCAAGGCCGTTTTTCCCGTGGCGGGTCTCGGTACCCGCTTCCTGCCGGCCACCAAGGCGAGCCCCAAGGAGATGATGCCGATCGTCGACAAGCCGCTGATCCAGTATGCCGTGGAAGAGGCCGTCGCCGCGGGCATCACCGACATGATCTTCGTCACCGGCCGCTCCAAGCGCGCCATCGAGGATCACTTCGACAAGGCCTACGAACTGGAAAACGAACTGGAGCGCCACGGCAAGATCGAGATGCTCGAGTTCGTGCGCAACCTGCTGCCGAAGGACATCAACTGCATCTACATCCGCCAGTCCGAGGCGCTGGGCCTCGGCCACGCCGTGCTCTGCGCCAAGCACGTCGTCAATGACGAGCCCTTCGCCGTGCTGCTGGCCGACGACCTCCTCGATGCCGATCCCGCCGTCATGAAGCAGATGGTCGATGCCTACGACTACTACCATTGCTCGGTGCTCGGCGTGCAGGACGTGCCGCGCGCCGATACCCGCAGCTACGGCATCGTCGCCGCCAAGCCCCTGGCCGAGCGCGTCGAGCAGGTCTCCGCCATCGTCGAGAAGCCGAAGCCCGAGGAGGCGCCGTCGACGCTGGCCGTGGTCGGGCGCTACGTGCTGACGCCGAGCATTTTCCGCCACCTGGAAAACGTCAAGCCGGGGTCGGGCGGCGAAATCCAGCTGACCGACGGCATCGCTTCGCTGCTCGCCGAGGAACAAGTGCTGGCCTACCGTTATGAGGGCGTGCGCTACGACTGCGGTTCCAAGCTCGGCTACCTTCAGGCCACGGTGGAACTGGGCCTGCGCCACCACGAAGTCGGTCCCGCGTTCGGCGCCTACCTGAAGGCGCGCTGACCGTGGCGCCGGAAGAAGCCAGGCATCTCCTCGCCGCAGCCGACCTCATCGTTCCGGCCGAACAGATTGAGGCGGCGCTGCAGCGCCTGGCGGCCGAGATCGGCGCACGGCTGCAGGCGAGCAATCCGCTGGTGCTGACGGTCATGGGCGGCGCCGTGGTCTTCGCCGGGCAGTTGCTGCCGCGGCTGGCTTTCCCGCTCGAATGCGACTACCTGCACGCGACGCGCTACGGCGACGTCACCACGGGCGGCGAACTGGCCTGGGTGGTCGAGCCGCGCACGCCGGTGCAGGGCCGCATCGTGCTGGTGCTCGACGACATCCTCGACGAGGGGCTGACGCTGGCGGCGGTCAAGCGCCGGCTGCTGGAGCAGGGCGCCACGGCTTGCTACATTGCCGTGCTGTCGGAAAAGGAGCTCGGACATGACAAGCCCGTCGTCGCCGATTTCGTCGGCGTGCGGCTGCCCAACCGCTTCGTCTTCGGCTGCGGCATGGACGTCAAGGGCGCCTGGCGCAACCTGCCGGCGATCTACGCGGTGAAGGGGCTGTAGGGCGCATCACAAAAGCAGAAGGGCCGGCTGACCGGCCCTTCTGCTTGTACCTGACGCCCTGATGCTTACGCCGCTTCTTCGCGTCCGGCGCGCTTGCGGTCGTGCGCCTTGAGGAAGCGCTTGCGCAGGCGGATCGACTTCGGCGTGATCTCGACCAGTTCGTCGTCGGCGATGAACTCGACGGCGGATTCCAGCGTCAGCTGGATCGGCGTGATCAGGCGCACGGCTTCGTCGGTGCCGGAGGAGCGGACGTTGGTGAGCTGCTTGCCCTTGATCGGGTTCACGACGAGGTCGTTGTCGCGGCTGTGCACGCCGATGATGATGCCTTCATAGAGCGGGTCGCCGGGCGAGACGAACATGCGGCCGCGATCCTGCAGCTTCCACAGCGCATAGGCGACGGCGGGGCCGTCCTCGGCCGAGATCAGCACGCCGTTGCGACGCTCGGCCATCGGGCCGGCCAAGGGGCCGTAGTCGTCGAAGACGTGGCTGGCAAGGCCGGTGCCGCGCGTCAGCGTCATGAACTCGCCCTGGAAGCCGATCAGGCCGCGGGCGGGAATGCGGTATTCGAGGCGCACGCGCCCCTTGCCGTCGGACTGCATGTCCTGGAGGTCGCCCTTGCGGCGGCCGAGCTCTTCCATGACGCCGCCCTGATTGGCTTCCTCGACGTCGACGGTGAGCAGTTCGTAGGGCTCCAGCTTTTCGCCATTGACTTCGTGCAGCACGACGCGCGGGCGCGACACGGCCAGCTCGTAGCCTTCGCGGCGCATCGTTTCCAGCAGGATGGTCAGGTGCAGTTCGCCGCGGCCCGAGACCTCGAAGATGTCGGCGTCGGCGGTTTCGTTGACGCGCAGGGCGACGTTGGCCAGCAGTTCCTTGTTCAAGCGCTCGCGGATCTGGCGGCTGGTGACGAACTTGCCTTCCTTGCCGGCGAGCGGCGAGGTGTTCACCTGGAAGTTCATGGTCAGTGTCGGTTCGTCGACCGCGATCGGCGGCATGCCGACGGGATTCAGGACGTCGCACAGCGTGATGCCGATGCCGACTTGCTCGACGCCCGAAACCAGCACGATGTCGCCGGCTTCGGCTTCGTCGTCGGCCTGGCGCTCGAGGCCGTGGAACGTCATCACCTGGCCGACCTTGGCCTTGCCGCGGTTCTCGTCGCCGTACATGACGGCCACTTCCTGGCCGGGCTTGATGTGGCCCTTCTTGATGCGGCCGATGCCGATGCGGCCGACGTAGGAGTTGTAGTCGAGCGAGCAGATCTGCAGCTGCAGCGGCGCTTCGGCATCGACGTCGGGCGGCGGCACGTGCTTGATGATCGCCTCGTAGATGGCGGTCATGTCGGTGCCGGGCTTGTCGGCGTCGAGCATGGCGTAGCCGTTCAGCGCCGAGGCGAAGACGACCGGGAAGTCGAGCTGTTCCTCGGTGGCGCCGAGCTTGTCGAAAAGATCGAAGGTGTGGCTGATGACCCAGTCGGGACGCGCGCCGGGACGATCGATCTTGTTCACGACGACGATCGGCTTGAGGCCCAGGGCCAGCGCCTTGCGCGTGACGAAGCGCGTCTGCGGCATCGGGCCTTCGACGGCATCGACGAGCAGCAGCACGCCGTCGACCATCGACAGCACGCGCTCGACCTCGCCGCCGAAGTCGGCGTGGCCCGGGGTGTCGACGATGTTGATGTGGGTGCCTTGCCAGTCGATGGCGCAGTTCTTGGCCAGAATGGTGATGCCGCGCTCTTTTTCGAGATCGTTCGAGTCCATCACCCGCTCGGTCACCTGCTGGTGGGCGGCGAACGTGCCGGACTGGCGGAGCAGCTGGTCGACGAGCGTGGTCTTGCCATGGTCGACGTGGGCAATGATGGCGATGTTTCTGAGGAGGGCGCGGGACATAGGGGTGCGGAACCGGAAGACGGAGAGGGTTTCAGCGTTGGCCGATGACCGCATGAGGCGGGCGCTACGCCGAAGCTGGAAGGGCGCATATTCTAGCACGCGGCGGGGTGAGGCGGAAGGCGCGCATGCTAGAATTCATCGGGTTTTCGGAGGACTTTCCCAGATGCTCGCAATCATCGGCGGCAGCGGCCTGACGCAGCTTTCCAACCTCGACATCACGCGCCGCGAAGTGGTGCGCACGCCCTACGGCGAGCCGTCCGGCGCGCTGATCTTCGGCCGCATCGCCGGCGAGGACGTGGTCTTCCTGGCGCGTCACGGCTACGGTCACACGATACCGCCGCATCTCGTCAATTACCGCGCCAACATGTGGGCGCTGGCCAGGGCGGCCGGCGCCGCGAACGTCGTGTCCGTCGCTTCGGTCGGCGGCATTCGCGCCGACCTGGGGCCGGGCGTCGTCGTCATTCCCGACCAGATCATCGATTACACCTCGGGCCGGCATGGCACGTACCACGAGGGCGGCGACAGCCCGGTGGTCCATATCGATTTCACCGAACCCTACGACGGCGCCCTGCGCGCGCGCCTGCTCGCCGCCGCGGCGCAGGCCGGCGAAGCGGTGGTCGATGGCGCCGTCTATGCGACGACGCAGGGCCCGCGCCTGGAGACGGCTGCCGAGGTCACGCGCCTGGAGCGCGACGGCGCTCATGTCGTCGGCATGACCGGCATGCCCGAAGCCTGCCTGGCGCGCGAACTGGGCCTGCCCTACGCGGCGATTTGCGTCGTCGCCAACTGGTCGGCCGGCCGCGGCGACAGCGCCCACGAAATCAGCTTCGACAAGATCGAGGCCGTGCTGCAGCAGTCGCTGGGCAAGGCGCGGCGCATCGTCGAGCATCTTTGCCAGGCATAGCGTCATGATCCGCGAAGTATTGCGCATGGGCGACGAGCGCTTGCTGCGGGTTTCGCGGCCGGTGACGGAATTCGCCACGCCGGCGCTGCGCGCCCTGCTGGAGGACATGCGCGAGACCATGGATCATCTCGATGGCGCCGGACTGGCGGCGCCGCAGATCGGCGTCGATCTGCGCGTGGTGATCTTCGGCGTCGACGCGAATCCGCGCTATCCGCAGGCCGAAGCCGTGCCGTTCACGGTGCTCGTCAATCCGCAGCTGACGCCGCTGACGGCGGACGAGGAGGACGGCTGGGAGGGCTGCCTCTCGGTGCCCGGCCTGCGCGGCCTGGTGCCGCGCATCAAGCGCCTGCGCTACGCCGGTTTCGACATCGAGGGACGGCCGTTCGAGCGCGAGGCGACCGGCTTCCATGCGCGTGTCGTCCAGCACGAGTGCGACCATCTCGATGGCATCCTCTACCCGATGCGAATGCGCGACTTGCGCCGCTTCGGCTATACCGACGTTCTGCAGCTCGACGAGGTGGCGGCGGAGTAGGCGGGGTTCCTGCCGGCATCAATCGGCGCGCGAACCGCTGCGGGGCACTTGCCCGCGTTTATAATTGCGCGCTCGCTGTTTCTGACCCGGAACCCGTTATGAAACGCCTCGATGACTTGTTGGTATGGCTGGCCGTCGCGTCGCTGGCCGCGCTTTGGCTCTGGTCCCAGATCGCCGCAGCGGTCTCCGTGCATCTGTTCCTGTTGCCCCTGGTCCTGTTGTGCGCCAGCGCTTTCTTCTCGCGGCGCGAGCGTTCGCACTGGAAGACGCGCCAGCAGGCGCGCATGGGCGAGCTCGAACACGCCATGACGGAATACCAGCAGCTTTCCGACGAGGCGATGCGCCACGCCGAAGCGCAGTTCTCCGGACTGGAGAAGGACATGGAGGACGCGCGCCAGATCATCCGCGATTCCGTGAGCAAGCTGTACGGCAGCCTGACCGGGCTGGAGACGCAATCGACCGATCAGCGGCAGGTCCTGAAAGCCCTGATCGACGAGATGCTCATGATGACGGGCAGCGGCGCCGAGCGCGACCAGGAACACGCCGGCCTGCAAAGGTTCTTCGACGAAACCCATGCCCTCATCGGCGAGTTCGTGCGCAAGATGGCCGAACTCAAGGAAAGCAGCGCCGGCATCGGCGAGAGCTTCGACCGCATGACGGGCCAGGTCGCGCGCATCACGACTTCGCTCGACGATGTCGGCGACATCACCAAGCAGACCGACATGCTGGCGCTGAACGCCGCCATCGAGGCGGCCCGCGCCGGCGAGGCCGGCCGCGGCTTCGCCGTCGTCGCCGACGAGGTGCGCAAGCTCGCCGCCCGCACCGGCGGCTTCAACAACGACATCCGCAATGCCCTGAACGACATCCTGCGATCGCTGCAGGACGTCGGCGTGCAGGTGGCGCAGGCCACCCAGGCCGACTTGAGCGTGGCCGAGAACTCGCAGGAAAACCTCGCCTCGCTGGGCAACGAAATGCTCGACCTGACCGCCAAGGCGCGCGAGCATTCGCGCCACATCACCGAGGTCACCGAGCAGATCCAGCGCCTCACCCATGAGGGCGTCCTGGCGATGCAGTTCGAGGACATCGTCAGCCAGATGATGAGCCGCATCACGGCGAAGACGCTGGAGGTCGGCGCCTACCTGCATACCCTGTTGAGCCTGCACCAGGATCGCGACGAGGTCGACGGCCTGCAGCGCTTCAAGACCCGCATCCGCCGCCTGCAATCGCTGGTGGCCGATTCGCACCGGCAAGCGGCGCCGGCCAACCCGGGCGCACGGGCCCAGGCCAATTCTTCCGTGGAGTTGTTCTAGCGCAGCGGCATCGAGGCGGCGGACGCCGCCGCCGCTACAGCCGCCAGGCGAGCGCTTCGTCGGCGAGGCGCAAGCGGGCGGAGAGCACGCGCGAGATGTTGCGGTAGATCTTGAGGCCGATTTCCGGGCGCGAGTTGATGCTTTTGTCATCGAGGCGGACGAGCACGCAGGCGGTCAGCGCGGTGACGGAAGCGCTGCGCATCTCGTTGTCGGCGAGCGCCATTTCGCCGAAGCTGTCGGTCGGTCCCAGGCGCGCCAGCTCGACTTCCTCGCGGCGGCCTTTCTTCGCCACCGCGGCTTCGCCTTCGATGATGATGTACATGTAGGCGCCGGCGCTGCCTTCCTTGACGATGGTCGTGGCGGGCGCGAAGCTGCATTTTTCGGCACGCGCCAGCACTTCGCCGATTTCCGCCGGCGACAGGCCCTGGAAGGCCTTCACCCGTTCGGCCAGCTTGAACAGCAGCCGCTGCGTGTCCTGGAAGGTGAAGGGCTCGCGTACCCAGCTCATGCCTCGCTCCGGGGTCGATTCACGGCAGCTGCAATACCTGCAGCAGTTCCTGCTCGAGCCGCACCAGCGTCGCCGTCTGCGCCAGTTCCTGGCCGCTGACGAGGAAGGTGTCCTCGACGCGGTCGCCGAGCGTGGCGATCTTGGCCGTGTGCAGGATGACGCCGTGCTCGCCGAGCACCCGGGCGATGGCATAGAGCAGGCCCGGCCGGTCGGCGGCGGTGACCGACATGACGTAGTGCTGGCCGCGCTCGTCGGCGCGGATGCCGACTTCCGGCGTGAACGGGAAATGGCGCACCTGGCGCGGCAGGCGGCTCGGCGGCGGCGCCGTCAGCGGCGGCTGGGTCTTGAGCTGTTCGACGAGGTCGTGCTCGATGAGGCCGATCATGTCGCGGTAGGGCAGGTGGCCGCCGGGGTCGAGCAGCACGAAGCTGTCGAGCGCCTCGCCGTGCTGCGTGGTGTGGATCTTGGCATCGACGATGCTGTAGCCCAGGCGCGCGAAGAAGCCGCACAGGCGCGCGAACAGCAGCTGCTGGTCGGGCACGTAGATCATGACCTGGAGGCCTTCGCCGAAGGGGTTCAGGCGCGCCTTGACGACGGGCTCGGCGGCATCGGGACGGTAGTAGAGGTTGCGCGTATGCCAGGCGATCTCGTCGGCGTCGTGGCGCATGAAATAGACGGTGTCGAGCTGCTGCCAGAGCGGATTTTCGACATCCGGGCGCAGGCCGCGCATGCGCAGCAGGCGGCGCGCTTCGTCCTGCCTTTCCTGCAGGCCGATGGCCGCCGCCGGCTGGTCGCCGCGCAGGACGCGCAGCGTCGCGCGGTAGAGATCCTCGAGCAGCTTGCCTTTCCAGGCGTTCCACACCTTCGGGCTGGTGCCGCGGATGTCGGAGACGGTGAGGAGGTAGAGGGCGGTGAGGCGGCGTTCGGTCTTGACCACCGCGGCGAAGGCGCTCATGACGTCGGGATCGGCGAGGTCCTGCTTTTGCGCGACGTTGGACATCGTCAGGTGGTGCTCGACGAGGAAGGCCACGAGGTCGGCATCGTCGCCGCTGATGCCGTGGTCGCGGCAGAAGCGGCGGGCATCGGCGACGCCGCGCTTGGAGTGGTCGCCGCCGCGGCCTTTGGCGATGTCGTGGAAGAGGGCGGCGATGTAGAGCAGCCAGTGGCGGTCGAAGCCGGTGATGAGCCGCGAGCAGAACGGGTATTCGTGGGCGAACTCCGGCATCGTGTAGCGCCGGAGATTCCGCACGACCTGGAGGATGTGCTGATCCACGGTATAGACGTGGAAGAGGTCGTGCTGCATCTGGCCGACGATCTTGCCGAAGGCGGGAATGTAGTGGCCGAGGATGTCGTACTGGTTCATGCGCCGCAGTTCATGCACCAGGCCGCGCTTTTGCTGGAACAGCGACAGGAACAGGGCGCGGTTGGCCGGATCGCGGCGGAAGGCGGCGTCGATGCGGCCGCGCGCGCGCCACATCGCCTTCAGCGTGTTGCCGGTCATGCCCTTGAGTTCGGAGCGCTGCTGCATGATCAGGAAGGCTTCGAGGATGGCGCGCGGTTCCTTCTCGAAGACGTCCTCGGCGCGGATGTCGAGCAGTTCGCGCACCATCTGGAAGCGGCCGTCGATGACGATGGGCGGCACGGCCGGCGCATGGGAAATGCGCGCGGCAAGGTTCTGCAGCACCAGGGTGTTCAGCTGCGTCACCAGCTTGGCGTTGCGGTAGTAGCGCTGCATCAACACTTCGGACGCGCGCTTGGCCTGCGTCGCCTGGATGCCGAAGGCGCCGGCGAGGCTCTCCTGGTGTTCGAACAGCAGGCGTTCCTCGCGCCGCTTGACGAGATGGTGCAGGCGGATGCGCAGGTGGCGGAGGAATTCCTCGGCGCGGGTGAGCTGGCGGGCGCCGTTGGCGGAAATCACCGCCGAGCCCGCGAGTTCCCGCCAGGTGGTGCCCAGATGCGCGGCGCGCGCCACCCAGAGGATGATCTGCAGGTCGCGCAGGCCGCCGGGGCTCTCCTTGCAGTTCGGTTCCAGGCTGAAGGGCGTTTCGTTGTAGCGGGCGTAGCGTTCGCGAAGTTCGAGCTGCTTGGCCTTGAAGAATTCGCCGGCGTCGAGGAAGCGCTGGAAGCGCTGCTCGAAGCGGTCGAAGAGGCCGCGGTGGCCGCAGAGGAAGCGGGCTTCGAGCAGGGTGGTCTTGACGGTGATGTCGCGCTCGGCTTCCTCGGTGCAGCCGGAAATGTCGCGCACGCTGTGGCCGATGTCGAGCCCGATGTCCCAGAGCATGCCGACCAGCTGCTCGATGCGCGGTTCGCCGCGAACGTCCATGCCGACCGGGACGAGAATCAGGATATCGACGTCGGAAGCCGGGTACAGCTCGCCGCGGCCGTAGCCGCCCACCGCCACCAGCGAGGTTTCCGCCGGCATGCCGGCTTCGCGCCAGAGATCGCAGAGGACGCCGTCGACGAGCCGGGTGCGGCCGCGCAGCAGGGCGCCGGCGTCGGCTTTCGCTTCGTAGGCGGCCTTGAGTTCGGCCTGGCCGGCGGCGAGCGTCGCCTTGCAGCGTCCGACCAGGGAGGGAAGGTCCGCCAGCGCGGCCGCGGCGTCCATGGCGTTCAGGGCAGCGTGGCGGGCTTGGGCGGGCAGCCGGCCGACAGCGTCAGCACCTCGACGCCGCCGGGCGTCACCAGCAGCGTGTGCTCCCACTGCGCCGACAAGCTGCGGTCCTTGGTGACGATGGTCCAGCCGTCCGACAGTTCGGAGATCGCCGCCTTGCCGGCGTTGATCATGGGCTCGATGGTGAAGGTCATGCCGGCTTCGAGCACGACGCCGGTCCCGGCCTTGCCGTAATGCAGCACCTGCGGTTCCTCGTGGAAGTGGCTGCCGATGCCGTGGCCGCAGAATTCGCGCACCACCGAAAAACCGTTGTTCTCGGCGTGGCGCTGGATGGCGGCGCCGATGTCGCCGAGCCGCGCCCCCGGCCGCACCTGGGCGATGCCCAGCCACAGGCACTCGAGGGTGATGGCGCACAGGCGCTTGGCGAGGATCGACGCTTCGCCGACGATGAACATGCGGCTGGTATCGCCGTGCCAGCCGTCCTTGATGGTGGTGATGTCGAGGTTGACGATGTCGCCCTTCTTGAGCGGCCGTTCGTTGGGCACGCCGTGGCAGACCTGATGGTTGACCGAGGCGCAGATCGATTTCGGGTAGGGCGGGTAGCCCGGCGGCGCGTAGTTGAGCGGCGCCGGGATGCAGCCCTGCACCTTCTCCATGTAGTCCTGGCAGAGGCGGTCGAGCTCCGCCGTCGTCACGCCGGGCTTGACGTAAGGCTCGATGTAATCGAGCACCTCGCCGGCGAGGCGGCCGGCAATACGCATTTTTTCGATTTCTTCGGCGGTCTTGATGGTGATGCTCATACGCGGCTCTGGGCTTATGGTGGAGGCTCGGTCCATTTTACCCGCGGCCGTGTCGAATCGCAGCAGAACTTGAAGGCAAGGGCCGGGAAAGGCTATAATCGCCCGATTGCCTGCCGGAGGGTAGGCAAAAATCCACACGCCCGGCGCCGATTGGGTGCTCCCTCGGGAAACTGCGGGAGACGCGGCCGGGCGGCGGTTCAACCCATATCGGAGATCGATACGATGAGTACTACCATGCGCCAGATGCTGGAGGCCGGCGTGCATTTCGGCCACCAGACCCGTTTTTGGAATCCCAAGATGGCCCCGTACATTTTCGGCCATCGCAACAAGATCCACATCATCAACCTCGAGAAGACCCTCGCCAAGTACAACGAGGCGATGGCGTTCGTGCGGAAGATGGCGGCCAAGAAGGGCACCATTCTTTTCGTCGGCACCAAGCGCCAGGCGCGCGAAATCATCGCCGAGGAAGCCCAGCGTGCCGGCATGCCTTACGTCGATGAGCGCTGGCTCGGCGGCATGCTGACCAACTTCAAGACGGTCAAGCTGTCGATCAAGCGCCTCAAGGAACTCGAGCAGATGCAGCTGGACGGCAGCTTCGAGCGCCTGTCCAAGAAAGAAGCGCTGACCTTCAGCCGCGAACTCGCCAAGCTGCAGAAGAGCATGGGCGGCATCAAGGACATGCCCGGCCTGCCCGATGCGATCTTCGTCATCGACGTCGGCTACCACAAGATCGCCATCACGGAAGTCGCCAAGCTCGGCATCCCGGTGATCGGCGTCGTCGATACCAACCATTCGCCGGAAGGCATCAGCTACGTCATTCCCGGCAACGACGACTCTTCGCGCGCCATTCGCCTCTACGCCCGCGGCGTCGCCGATGCCATCCTCGAAGGCAAGAGCCAGTCGGTCAACGAAGTGCTCCAGGCCGTGGCCGGCGACGACGAGTTCGTCGAGGTCAACGAAGAGGCCGGTCAGTAAGAAAACCTAACCGCCGAGGCGCAGAGGCGCCGAGAAATGCGCATCCGTTTTTCTCGGCTTCTCGGCGTCTCGGCGGTGACATGAATTTGAAATCGGAGTAAGACAATGGCGGAAATCACCGCAAGCATGGTCAAGGAATTGCGCGAGAAGACTGACGCGCCGATGATGGAATGCAAGAAGGCGCTCACCGAAGCCGGTGGCGACATGGACAAGGCCGAGGAAATCCTGCGCGTCAAGCTGGGCAACAAGGCCACCAAGGCGGCGACGCGCGTGGCCGCGGAAGGCATCGTCGGCCTTTATCTCGCCGGCGACGGCAAGCTTGCCAGCCTCGTCGAAGTCAATTGCGAAACCGACTTCGTCGCCAAGAACGACGACTTCATCGCCCTGGCGAAGAACCTCGCCGAACTCGTGGCGACCAAGAATCCGGCCGACGTGGCGGCGCTGTCCGCGCTCGAAATCAACGGCGCCACGGTCGAGGCGACGCGCACGGCGCTGGTCGGCAAGATCGGCGAGAACCTGTCGATCCGCCGCTTCGTGCGCATGCCGGCGCAAGGCAAGATCGCATCCTACGTGCATGGCGGCGCCAAGATCGGCGTGCTGGTCGACGTCAGCGGCGGCGACGAGCAACTGGCCAAGGACCTGGCGATGCATATCGCCGCGTCCAAGCCGAAGTCGCTCGACGCTTCCGGCGTCTCGGCCGACCTGCTCGACACCGAGCGCCGCATCGCCATCGAGAAGGCGCGCGAAGCCGGCAAGCCCGAAGCGATGCTGGAAAAGATCGCCGAAGGCACGGTGCAGAAATACCTCAAGGACGTGACCCTGCTGGGCCAGGTCTTCGTCAAGGCCGAAGACGGCAAGCAGACCATCGAGCAATTGCTGAAGGCCAAGGGTGCCAAGGTGAATGCCTTTGCGCTCTACATCGTCGGCGAGGGCATCGAGAAGAAGGTGTCCGACTTCGCCGCCGAAGTGGCCGAACAGGCAGCAGCTGCCGCCGCCGCGAAGAAGTAAGCCGCGATGCCCGCTGCCGCCGCTCCGCGCTATCGCCGCATCCTGCTCAAGCTCTCGGGCGAGGCGCTCATGGGCGATGATGCCTATGGCATAAATCGCGAGACGCTCTGGCGCATCGTCACCGAAGTCAAGGCGGTGGCGGACCTGGGCGTCGAGCTCGGGGTGGTCATCGGCGGCGGCAACATCTTTCGCGGCATGGCCGGCGCGTCGACCGGCATGGATCGCGCCACGGCCGACTACATGGGCATGCTGGCCACGGTGATGAACGCCATGGCGCTGGCCGATGCCATGCGCCAGGCCAATCTCCAGGCGCGCGTGCAGTCGGCGCTGAACATCGAGCAGGTCGTCGAGCCCTACATCCGCGGCAAGGCGATCCGCTATCTCGAAGAGGGCAAGGTCGTCGTCTTCGGCGCCGGCACCGGCAACCCGTTCTTCACCACCGATACCGCGGCGGCGCTGCGCGGTTCCGAAATCGGCGCCGAGATCGTGTTGAAGGCGACCAAGGTCGACGGCATCTACACGGCGGATCCGAAGAAGGATCCGGCGGCGACGCGCTTTGCGCGCATCAGCTTCGACGAAGCCATCGGCCGCGACCTCAAGGTCATGGACGCGACGGCCTTCGCGCTGTGCCGCGACCAGAAGCTGCCGATCAACGTCTTTTCCATCTTCAAGCCGGGGGCGCTCAAGCGCGTGGTGATGGGCGAGGACGAGGGTACCCTGGTGCATTGTTAGGAGTCGACAAGTGATTGCGGAACTCAAGAAGACCACCGAACAGAAAATGCTGAAGAGCCTCGACGCGCTCAAGCACGACCTCGCCAAGGTGCGCACCGGGCGGGCGCATACCGGCCTGCTCGACCACGTCCAGGTCGATTACTACGGGTCGCCGATGCCGATCAATCAGGTGGCCAACCTGACGCTGATCGATGCCCGCACCATCGGCGTCCAGCCGTGGGAAAAGAACATGGTCCCGAAGGTCGAGAAGGCCATTCGCGACGCCGATCTGGGCCTCAATCCGGCCACCCAGGGCGACGTCATCCGCGTGCCGATGCCCATGCTGACCGAAGAGCGCCGCAAGGAACTCATCAAGGTCGTCAAGCAGGAGGGCGAAGCCGCCAAGGTGGCGATCCGCAACCTGCGTCGCGATGCCATCGCCCACCTCAAGGACGCGCTGAAGAAGCACGAGATTCCCGAGGACGACGAGCGCCGCGCCCAGGACGACGCGCAGAAGCTGACCGACCGCTATGTCGCCGAAGTCGACAGGCTGCTGGCCGAAAAAGAAAAAGACCTGATGGCGGTCTGAGACCGCCCCAAGGTCGTCGCCGTGGCCATCTTCACCAGTTCGACGCAAGCGGTCCCCGAGGTGCGGGCGGTGCCGCGCCATGTCGCCATCATCATGGACGGCAACGGCCGCTGGGCGAAGAAGCGCTTCATGCCGCGCGTCGCCGGCCACAAGCGCGGCGTCGAAACCCTGCGCACGGTCATCAAGGCTTGCGTCTCGCGCGGCGTCGGCTACTTGACGGTGTTCGCCTTCAGTTCCGAAAATTGGCGCCGTCCCCAGGAAGAAGTCAATTTCCTGATGAACCTTTTCGTGTCGGCGCTCAGCAACGAAATCGACAAGCTGCACAAGAACGACGTCCGTCTCAAGGTGGTCGGCGACTTCTCGCGCTTCGAGCCGAAGCTGCGCCAGCTGATCGACGCCGGCGAGGCGAAGACGGCGCACAACACGCGGCTGACGCTGACCATCGCCGCCAATTACGGCGGCCGCTGGGATCTTCTGCAGGCCGTCAATCGGCTCTGTCGCGCGCATCCCGAAAAAGCCGGAAACTACACCGAAGACGACCTCGAGCCTTTCCTGACGATGGCTTACGCGCCCGAGCCGGATCTTTTCATCCGCACCGGCGGCGAACAGCGCATCAGCAATTTCCTGCTTTGGCAACTCGCCTACGCCGAGTTCTATTTCACCGACTTGCTGTGGCCCGAGTTCGACGGCGCCGCGCTCGACGCGGCGATCGATTCCTACCGCCAGCGCGAACGCCGTTTTGGCCGCACCAGCGAACAGCTGACGGCGGCAGGCGAGCCCCAGGTGCCGCTCGCGCCGCTTGCCCAAGCACACGACGAAAATGCTTAAGGCGCGGGTGCTGACCGCGTTGGCCCTGCTGTGCGCGTTGCTCGGGGTGCTGTTCCTGCTGCCGCCGCCCGCCGTCGCCGCTGCCTTCGGCCTGGTGGCGGCCGTCGCCGCCTGGGAATGGGCCGGGCTCATGCGCATCGATACGGCCGGCCGCGTGCTCTACGCCGTCCTCGTCAGCGCCTTTTGCTGGCAGACCTACGTCCTGGGCGCCGCCGCCTTCCTGCTGTTCTGGGCGGCCGCGGCAGGCTTCTGGCTGCTGGCGGCCGCGTTCTGGCTGCGCCGGCGCTGGAGCATGGCGGCCAACGACCTGCTCGGTTATGCGCTCGGCGTGCTGCTCATCGTTGCCACCTGGGCCGCCATGGTGGCGCTGCATGGCCGCGGCCCCTGGGTCCTGATCGGCGTCATGGCCGTGGCGTGGGTCGCCGACATCGCCGCCTATTTCACCGGGCGCGCCTGCGGCCGCCGCAAGCTGGCGCCGAGCATCAGCCCCGGCAAAACCTGGGAGGGCGTGGCCGGCGCTCTGGCCGGCGTCTTTATCTATGGCCTGGGCATTGCCGTGGCGACCGGGTACCTGGTCACGGCGTCGCTGGCCGGCGTGGTGGTCGCCGCGCTGTGCCTCGCGCTGCTGACGGCGCTCGGCATCGCCGGCGACTTGTTCGAATCGCTGCTCAAGCGCCAGGCCGGCATCAAGGACAGCAGCAACCTCTTGCCGGGGCACGGCGGCGTCCTCGATCGCATCGACAGCCTGATGGCCATCCTGCCGCTGGCGGCGCTCATGTTGCAATGGAGCAGTCAATGAAACGGCAGCGGCTTACCGTGCTCGGCGCGACGGGCTCGATCGGCGTCAGCACGCTCGATGTCGTGGCGCGCCACCCCGAGCGCTACGAGGTTTTCGCCCTGAGCGGCTTCAGCCGCGTCGATACGCTCGCCGCACAATGCATTCGGCATCGTCCGCGCTATGCCGTGGTTGGCGGCGGCGACGCCGCCACGCAGCTGGAATCGCGCTTGCGCGCGGCGGGCGTCGTCACCGAAGTGCTCGCCGGCGAGGATGCGCTGGAACAGGTGGCGGCGGCGCCGGAAACCGATGCGGTGATGGCGGCCATCGTCGGCGCCGCGGGCCTGCGGCCGACGCTGGCCGCGGTGCGGGCGGGCAAGCGCGTGCTGCTCGCCAACAAGGAAGCGCTGGTCATGGCCGGCGCGGTCTTCATGGCGGAAGTGCGCAAGTCGGGCGCGACGCTGCTGCCCATCGACAGCGAACACAATGCCGTGTTCCAGTCGCTGCCGGCGGGATTCGCCGGCGACTTCGAGCGCCGCGGCGTGCGCCGGATCTTGCTCACGGCGTCGGGCGGGCCGTTTCGGGCGACGCCGCTGGAACAACTGGCGAGCGTGACGCCGAGCCAGGCCTGCGCCCATCCCAACTGGAGCATGGGCCGCAAGATTTCCGTCGATTCGGCGACGATGATGAACAAGGGACTCGAAGTCATCGAGGCGCACTGGCTGTTCGCTGCCGGCGCCGAGCGCATCGAAGTGGTGATTCATCCGCAGAGCGTGATCCATTCGCTGGTCGAATATGTCGACGGTTCGGTGATCGCCCAACTGGGCAATCCGGACATGCGCACGCCGATCGCCCATGCCTTGGCCTATCCCGAACGGATCGACGCCGGTGTCGCGGCGCTCGATCTGTTCCAGGTGGCGCAGCTGACTTTCGAGCGTCCCGACCTGGAGCGCTTTCCTTGCCTGCGGCTGGCCTATCGCGCGCTGGCGGCGGGCGGCAACGCGCCGGCGGTGATGAACGCCGCCAACGAGGTTGCGGTGGCCGCCTTCCTCGAGGGACGACTGCCTTTCCTGCGCATTGCCGGCGTCATCGCCGCCGCGCTCGACGCCGTGCCGCCGGGGCCGGCAGCGGACCTGCCGGCCGTGCTGGCGGCAGATGCGCTGGGACGGCAGGCGGCGCTGGTCGCCCTGGCGCGGCCATGAGCATCGGCGGATTTTTCTGGTACGCCGGGGCGTTCGCCCTGGCGCTGGGCATCCTCATCGTGGTCCACGAGTTGGGCCACTTTGCCGTCGCCCGCCTTTGCGGCGTCAAGGTGCTGCGGTTTTCGCTGGGCTTCGGCAAGACGCTGCTGTCGCGCCGCTGGGGCAAAGACGGGACCGAATGGGCGCTCGCGGCATTCCCGCTCGGCGGCTACGTCAAGATGCTCGACGAGCGCGAAGGCCCGGTGCCGGAGGAAGAGGCGCACCGTGCGTTCAACCGCCAGGGCGTGGGGCGCCGGGCGCTGATCGTGGTTGCCGGGCCGCTGGCGAATCTGCTGCTGGCGGTGGCGATCTACGCGGGCGTATTCATGCAGGGCACGGAGGAATTGCGCCCCGTGCTCGGCGCGCCGCCCGCCGGCAGCATCGCCGCGCGGGCCGGCGTGCGCGAACACGAGACGGTGCGCGCCGTCGCCGGCAAGGCCGTCGACACCTGGCAGGACTTGCGCTGGGAACTGGTGCGCCAGGTCGTCAATCGCGCGCCGGTGAAGCTGGAAGTCGCCGACGCCAAGGGCGACATCGCCATTCGTACGCTCGACCTGAGCGATCTTCCCGCCGCTGCCATCGAAGGCGATCTGCCGAGCGAACTGGGGCTCAAGCGCTACTGGCCGATGCTGCCGCCGGTGATCGGGCAAGTCGTCGCCGGTTCGCCGGCGGCTCTTGCGGGCCTCGCCGCGGGAGACGAAGTCGTCGCCATCGACGGCCGGCCGATCGCCGCCTGGGGCGAACTTGCCGCGACGATCCGCCAGGCGCCGGGCAAGCGGCTGACGCTGGAAACGCGGCGCGACGGCGTCAGCCGGACGGTCGTCGTGGTCGTCGCGGCGGTGAAGGACGAAGGCGAGCCGATCGGGCGCATCGGCATCGCCGTGCGCGAGAATCCGAACGTCCATGCCGACCTGTTCGTCATGGTGAAACTGGGGCCGGTGGCGGCACTGCGGCGTGCCGTGGAACAGACCTGGGATACCGCAGTGTTCACCCTGCGCATGATCGGCCGCATGGCGATGGGCGAACTGTCGTGGAAGAACGTCTCGGGACCGGTGACGATCGCGGACTACGCGGGGCAATCGGCGCACATGGGCCTCTCGCCTTACCTCAAGTTCCTGGCCCTCATCAGCATCAGCCTCGGCGTCCTGAACCTGCTGCCCATTCCCATCTTGGATGGAGGGCATTTGATGTATTATCTCGCCGAGGTTATCAAGGGCGGCCCTCTTTCCGAACGCGTGATGGAGATCGGCCAGCAGATCGGCTTGGCGATTCTGCTCACGCTCATGGCTTTCGCTTTTTTCAACGATATCAATCGTCTCATCTCGGGCTGAACGAATGAAGAAAAATATCCTCGCGGGCCTGGTTGGGGCATTGTTCGCGACCGCGGCCTTGGCATTCGATCCCTTCGTCGTCAAGGACATCCGTGTCGAAGGCATCCAGCGCACGGAAGCGGGCACGGTGTTCAGCTACCTGCCAGTCAAGGTCGGCGACACGTTGACCGACGATGTGGCCGCGCAGGCCATCAAGACCCTGTTCGCGACGGGCTTCTTCAAGGACGTCCGGCTGGAAATCGAAGGGCAGGTGCTGGTGGTCGTCATCGAGGAACGGCCGGCAATCGCCGCCATCGATTTCGTCGGCATGAAGGCGTTCAAGAAGGAAGACGTGCTCAAGTCCTTGAAGGACGTGGGCCTGGCGGAATCGCGCATTTTCGACCGCTCGCTGCTGGATCGCGCCGAACAGGAGCTGAAGCGGCAATACCTGGGATTCGGCCATTACGCGGCGCGCGTGACGACGACGGTGACGCCTTTGGAGCGCAATCGCGTCGGCATCAATTTCTCGATCGATGAGGGCGAGAAGGCGAAGATCAAGCAGATCAACATCGTCGGTGCGAATGCCTTCAAGGAAGCCGATCTGCTCGACTTGTTCGCGCTGCGCACGCCCAACTGGCTGACGTGGTACACGAAGAACGACCAGTATTCGAAACAGAAGCTTTCGGGCGATCTCGAATCCCTGCGCTCCTTCTACCTGGATCGCGGCTATCTCGAATTCGCGGTCGATTCGACCCAGGTGTCGATCTCCCCGGACAAGCAGGACATCTACATCACGATCAGCGTGAACGAAGGCGAAAGGTATTCGATCTCCTCGGTCAAGCTCGCCGGCGATTTGCTGCTGCCCGAAGACGAACTGACCAAGCTGGTGACGGTCAAGCCCGGCGACGTCTATTCGCGCGAGAAGATGACCGAGACCACCAAGGCGATCGGCGAGCGCCTGGGCAACGAGGGCTACGCCTTTGCCAACGTCAATGCCGCGCCGGAAATCGACAAGGATAAGCGCCAGGTCGCGTTTACGATCTTCCTCGATCCCGGCCGCCGCGTGCACGTGCGCCGCATCAACGTGGCCGGCAACACGCGGACGCGCGACGAAGTCATTCGCCGCGAAATGCGCCAGCTCGAAGGCGCCTGGTACGAAGGCGACAAGATCAACAAGTCGCGCACGCGCGTCGACAATCTCGGCTATTTCGACGAAGTCACGCTGGAGACGCCGGCGGTGCCCGGCGTCACCGATCAGGTCGATGTCAATGTCAATGTCAAGGAAAAGCCAACCGGCAACATCATGGTCGGCGCGGGCTTTTCCTCCGCCGACAAGGTTTCGCTGTCCGGCTCGATCCAGCAGGAAAATCTGTTCGGCAGCGGCAAGACCGTCGGCATCCAGTTGAACACCAGCAAGTACTACAAGACCTACGCCTTTTCCTACACCGATCCGTACTATACGATCGACGGCATTTCGCGCGGCTTCGACATCTATCACCGCACCACCAACACGGCCGGACTTGCGCTCGGTACCTACAACGCCTCGTCCATGGGGGGCGGAGTCCGCTGGGGCCTGCCGCTCAGCGAGCAGGATTTCGTCAGCCTTGGCTTGTCGATCGATGCCACCACGTTGTCGCTCGACAGCACGTCGCCGCAGATTTGGCAAGACTACGTTACTACCTTCGGCGCGACCTCGACGACGCTGCTGAGCTCGGCGGGCTGGATGCGGAATACCATCGACAGCCGCCTCTATCCGATGAAGGGAAGCTCTTACGGCGTGGGCGGGGAACTCAGCCTGCCGGGCGGCAACGTCAAGTACGCGCGCCTGAATCTCCAGCATACGCGCTACATTCCCATGGCCAAGGACCAGACCCTGATGCTCAACGCGCAAATCGGCGAGGTCGTCGGCTACGGCGGGCAGCCGGTGCCGTTCACGAAGAACTTCTATGCCGGCGGCATCGGCTCCGTGCGCGGCTTCGACAGCTCCTCGCTGGGACCCGTCGATCCGACCACCAACGGACGCCTCGGCGGCACGCGGCGGATCACCGGTTCAGCGGAATACTTGTTCCCGATGCCCGGCATGGGCAAGGACAAGTCGGTGCGCCTGTCGGGCTTTGTCGATGCGGGTCAGGTCTGGGGTTACGGATCGCCGGTCACCTTGAGCGACATGCGTTACAGTGCCGGCGTTGGCCTGGCTTGGTCATCGCCGTTCGGGCCGTTGAAATTCAGTTTTGCCAAGCCGCTCAACGCCAAACCGGGCGACAATATCCAGCACCTGCAGTTCACCATGGGTACCGCTTTTTGATTGAGTAGATTTCGAGGAAAGCTATGTTGAAGAAAGCCCTTGTTGCGTTCATGTCCATCGGTCTCGTCGTCTCGGCCGCTTCCGCCGAGGCGGAGATGCGAATCGGCTTCGTCAATGGCCAGCGTGTGATCAACGAATCGCCTCAGGCGATCAAGGCGAAGAAGAAGATCGAGAAGGAATTCGAAAAGCGCGATCAGGACTTGCAGAAACTCGCCAAGCAACTGCAGGGATTGCAGGAAGGCCTGGAGAAGAACGCGACGACCATGGCGGAATCCGAGCGCCACAACAAGGAGCGCGAGTTCAACGACCTCAATCGCGATTTCCAGCGTAAGCAGCGCGAGTTCCGCGAAGACCTCAACCTGAGGCAGAACGAGGAAATGGCGTCGATCTACGAGAACGTGAACAAGGTCATCAAGAAGGTTGCGGAAACCGAGAAGTACGACCTCATCGTTCAGGAAGCCGTCTATTTCAGCCCGAAGATCGACATCACCGACAAGGTGATCAAGGCGCTCGGCGACGCTTCCAAGTAGCGTCCGCTCCTGTGCCTGTCCGCCTCGACGAGATCGTCGCGCGCTTCGGCGGCACGCTCGTCGGCGATGGCAGCCTGGCCGTCTCCGGCATCGCCCCGCTCGATAGCGCCGGGCCGCAGCAGCTGGGCTTTCTCGCCAATCCCAAGTATCGCTCCCAGCTCGCCACGACCCTGGCGGCGGCGGTCATCGTGGCCCCCGAGGCGGTGGCCGACTGCCGCGTCGCGGCCATCGTCACGCCGCAGCCCTACCTTTACTTTGCCCGCGTCGCGCAGTGGCTCAACGCGCCGGCGCGACCGGCGCCGGGCGTCCATGCCACGGCAGTCGTCGAAACGGCGGTGCCGGCGAGCGCTGCCATCGGGCCGCACGTCTGGATCGGCGCCGATGCGACAATCGGCGCCGATGTCGTCATCGGTGCGAATTGCAGCATTGGTGCCGGCGTCGTCATCGGCGCGGGCTCCTGGCTGCATCCGAACGTCGCCATCTATCGTGATTGCGTGGTTGGGGCGCGCGCCATCATCCATGCCGGCGCCGTCATCGGCGCCGACGGTTTCGGCTTCGCCCGCGAAACGGACGGCGCCTGGGTCAAGATTCCCCAGACCGGCCGCGTGGTGATCGGCGACGACGTCGAGATCGGCGCCGGCACCACCATCGATCGCGGCGCGCTCAATGACACAGTCATCGAGGACGGCGTCAAGCTCGACAACCAGATCCAGGTCGGCCACAACGTGCGCATCGGCGCGCACACGGCGATGGCCGGCTGCGTCGGCATTGCCGGCAGCGCCACCATCGGCCGGCGCTGCACGATCGGCGGCGGCGCCGTGATCCTGGGCCACCTGACGCTGGCCGACGACGTCAATGTCTCCGCCGGCACGCTCGTCGCCAAGTCCATCGTCAAGCCCGGCAGCTACACCGGCACGGTGCCGTTCATGGAGCACGACGCCTGGCTGAAAAATTTCGCCCGGCTGCGGCATCTCGACGCGATGGCCGATAAAATACGCGCCCTCGAAGCGAGGCTCGCCGCGCTGGAACAAGGACACGAATCATGACCGCGATGGACATCCACCAGATCCTCGAATACCTGCCGCACCGCTACCCGTTCCTGCTGGTCGACCGCGTGCTCGAAGTCGTTCCGGGCGAGCGCATCGTCGCGCTCAAGAACGTCAGCGTGAACGAGCCTTTCTTCCCCGGCCATTACCCTCATCATCCCGTCATGCCCGGCGTGCTGATCATCGAGGCGCTGGCGCAGACGGCCGCGATACTTTCCTTCAAGACGCTCGGCGACAAGCCGGACGACCAGTCGGTCTATTACTTCGTCGGCATCGACGGCGCCCGTTTCAAGCGGCCGGTCGGTCCCGGCGACCAGTTGATCATGGAAGTCTCCATCGTCGTCAATCGGCGCGGCATGTGGAAGTTCTCCGCCGTCGCCAAGGTCGACGGCAAGGTCGCCGCCGAGGCCGAACTCATGTGCACGGTGCGCGCGATCGAAGCGGAATGAGCGCGACGATCCATCCGACCGCCATCGTCCATCCCGCCGCGCGCCTAGGCAGCGGCGTCGACATCGGCGCCTATTCGATCGTCGGCGAACATGTCGAGATCGGCGCCAACACCTGGATCGGGCCGCACGTCGTGATCGGCGGCCATACGCGCATCGGCTGCGACAACCGCATCTTCCAGTTCAGTTCCATCGGCGCGGAGCCGCAGGACAAGAAATACGCGGGCGAGCCGACGCGGCTCGAGATCGGCGACCGCAACACCGTGCGCGAGTTCTGCACTTTCAACTGCGGCACGGCCCAGGACGTCGGCGTCACGCGCCTGGGCGACGACAACTGGATCATGGCCTACGTCCATCTGGCGCACGACTGCCAGATCGGCAACCGCACCATCTTCGCCAACAACGCGCAGCTGGCCGGGCACGTGCATGTCGGCGACTGGGCGATCCTCGGCGGCTTCACCGCCGTGCATCAGTTCGTCCGCATCGGCGCCCACAGCATGACGGCGTTGGGCACGATCCTGCTGCAGGACGTGCCGCCTTACGTCACCGCCGCCGGCAACCCGGCGGCGCCGCACGGCATCAACAGCGAGGGCTTGAAGCGCCGCGGCTTTTCGTCGGCCGGCATCATGGCCATCAAGCGCGCCTACAAGACTATCTACAAATCCGGCCTCAAGCTCGACGAGGCGCTGGCCAGCGTGGCGGCCGAAGCGGGGAAGGTCGCCGAACTGGCGCCGCTTGCCGATTTCCTGGCCCAGCCGGGCCGCGGCATCATCCGCTGAATGGCCGTGCGCATCGCAATGGTCGCGGGCGAGGCCTCGGGCGACCTCTTGGCGGCGCACCTGATGGCCGCGCTCAAGCAGAAATTGCCCGGCGCCAGTTTCGTCGGCATCGGCGGGCCAAAGATGCAGCGCGAAGGACTGGAAGCCTGGTGGCCGGCCGAAAAGCTCGCCGTGCGCGGCTATGCCGAAGTGCTGCGCCACTACCGCGAGATCACCGGCATCCGCCGCCGGCTGATTTCCCGCCTGGTCAAAGAGAAACCCGACGTCTTCATCGGCGTCGATGCACCCGATTTCAATCTGGAGGTCGAAAGAAGGCTCAAGGCGCGCGGCATACCGGCCATCCACTATGTCAGCCCGTCGGTCTGGGCCTGGCGCGGCGGACGCGTCGACAAGATCGGCCGCGCCGTCAGCCACATGCTGGCGATGTTTCCGTTCGAGCCGGCAATTTACGAAAATCGCCGCATCCCGGTCAGCTACGTCGGCCATCCGCTCGCCGATGTCTTTCCGCTGCAAAGCGGCCGCGCCGCCGCGCGCGCCCGGCTGGAATTGCCCGACGATCAGGCGATCTTCGCGCTGCTGCCCGGCAGCCGCCAATCCGAGCTCCGCTACATGGGCGAGCTCTTCATCGAGACGGCCAAGCGGCTGCACGAGCGCTTTCCCGCGGCGCTGTTCCTCGCGCCCCTGGTGTCGCGCGAGACGCGCAACCAGTTCGAAGAAGCGCTCTGGAAAGTCGGCGCGCAGGAACTGCCGATCAAGATGCTGTTCGGTCACGCCCAGGATGCCTTGGCCGCCGCCGACTGCGCGCTCGTCGCCAGCGGCACGGCGACGCTCGAAGCGGCACTGTTGAAGACGCCTATGGTCATCGCCTATCGCATGTCGCCGTGGTCGTGGCGGCTCATGAAGCGCATGCGCTACCAGCCCTGGGTGGGGTTGCCGAACATCCTCGCCGGCCGCTTCGTCGTGCCCGAATTCCTCCAGGACGAGGCCACGCCCGACAACCTGGCGCAGGCCCTCGGCAACCTGCTCGTCGATGCGCCGGTGCGCGCGCAGCTGGCCAGCGTCTTCGCCGGCATCCATCGCCAGCTGCGGCAGGGTACGGCGGAGAAGGCCGCCGCCGCCATCCTGCCTTACCTGGCGCCGGCATGAAGGTCTGCGGCGTCGACGAGGCTGGGCGCGGACCGCTGGCCGGCCCGGTCTGCGCTGCGGCGGTGATCCTCGATGCCGCGCACCCCATCGCGGGCCTCGACGACTCGAAAAAGCTCTCCGAGAAAAAGCGCGACCGCCTCGCCGTCGAGATCAAGGCCAAGGCGCTGGCCTGGGGCGTGGGCTGGGCGTCGGTCGCGGAGATCGACCGCATCAACATCCTCCAGGCGACGCTGCTGGCGATGCAGCGGGCGGTGGCGGCGCTGTCCGTGCTGCCGACGGAAATCCTCGTCGACGGCAACCGCCTGCCGCGCTTCGATGTGCCGGCGCGCGCCATCATCGGCGGCGACGCGACGGTCGTCGAGATATCCGCCGCGTCGATCCTGGCGAAGACCGCGCGCGACGCCGAGATGCTGAAGCTGCACGCGCTCGCTCCTCAGTACGGTCTGGACCGCCACAAGGGCTACGGCACCGCCGCCCACCTGGAGGCGCTGCGCTTGCACGGCGCCGCCGAATTCCACCGCCGCAGTTTCGCTCCCGTCAGGGACGTGATCGCGCAACGCACCTAGGTCAAGACCATGAAAGCGATCGCTTCCCGCGACAACCCCACATTCAAGGCATTGCGGCTGCTGGCGAAGGATGGCCGCGAGCAGCAGCGGCTGCGGCGCGCCGTGATCGACGGCGTGCATCTCGTCGCCGAATACCGGGCGCGGATGGGGCTGCCGCTGCAACTCGTCGTCAGCGAGAGCGGTGCACGCCATGCCGAAGTGCAGGCCGTGCTCGCCGCGCACGAAGGCGTCGACACCCTGTGCCTGCGCGATGCGCTGTTCAGCGAGATCAGCGGGGCGGCGAGTCCCGTCGGACTGCTGGCGACGATCGCCATTCCGGCTGCGCCGACGGGGCCGCTGGCGGCGTCGTGCGTGCTGCTCGAAGGCATCCAGGATGCCGGCAACGTCGGCGCCATCCTGCGCACTGCCGCAGCGGCCGGCGTGCGCGACATCGTCCTCGGGTCGGGCTGCGCCGGCGCCTGGACCATGCGCGTCCTGCGTGCGGCGCAGGGCGCCCATTTCGGCCTGGCGATTCGCGAGCACGAGGATCTTGCCGAGCTGGCGCGAGACTACGGTGGTTTCAGCGTCGCGACGCTGGTCTGCGGCGGGACACCGCTCTATGCGCTCGACCTGCGCGGCCCGGTGGCGTGGATATTCGGCAACGAGGGCGCCGGCGTTTCGCCTGAACTCGCCGCGCTGGCCAAGGCGCGCACCACCATTCCGATGGCGTCGGGCAGCGAATCGCTCAATGTCGCTGCGGCGGCGGCGATCTGCCTGTTCGAGGCGCGCCGGCAGCAGCTGTCAGCGGCTTCAAGCTGAGGCGAATTCCCGCCGGTGCGCCGACAGTCGCGCCGCCGCGAACAGGCAGACGCTGACTGTGGCGGCGATCCAGGCCAAGGGGTGCAGCGTGCCGTCGTGGCTGGCGCCGACCCAGATTCCCGCCAGCAACGCTGAAATCATGGTGACGAAGCCGAGCAGCCCGGCCGCAGCGCCGGCCTGCTGCGGGAAAGGCGCGACGGCGCCGGACTGGGCGCAGGGAAAGTTGATGCCGTGCGCGGCCATGGTCAGGAACTGGCACAAGGGCACCAGCGCCCAGTGCCGCACGCCGGCCGCGACCAAGGCCGCGAACAGCAGGCCCGCCAGCAGCGCCAGCGTCGTGCCGACGCCCAGCGCCCTGTCGACGCCGATGCGGCGCAGCAGCCGGCGGCAGACCAGCGTTCCCGTGAGATAACCGGAAACGCCGAACGCGTAGCAATAGCCGTAGTACTGGGTCGGCATGCCGAGGACTTCGATAAGCACGAAGGACGAGCCGGAAATGAAGACGAAGATCGAGGCGTAGGACAACGCTCCGGGCAGCGTGTAGGCCCAGAACGCCGGCGAGCGGGCGATGCGGCGGTAGCTGTCGAGCAGGCCGCGAAGGCGCATCGCGGACGGATCGGGGGCGCCATTGGTTTCCTCCAGCCAGCGCAGGCTTGCGGCAGTCAGCACGAGGCAGAGCACGGTCAGCAAGGCGAATGCGGCGCGCCAGCCGAAAGCCACCTGCAGGTAGCCGCCGGCGATGGGGCCCAGCAGCGGAGCGAATGACAAAAGCATACTGGCGCGGGCGATCATGTGGGCGCCTTCGGCCGGCGCATAGGCGTCGCGGATGATGGCGCGGGCGACGACGACGGCGGTGCAGCAGCCGACGGCCTGGACGAAGCGCGCAGCGACCAGCACGGCCAGGCTCGGCGCCAGGCCGCAGGCGATGCTGGACAGCGTATAGATCGCCAGCCCGCCGAGCAGCACCGGGCGGCGCCCGTAGCGGTCCGAGAGCGGCCCGCCGACGAGTTGCGCCGTGCCGAAGCCGATGACGAACAAGGACAGCGTCTGCTGCACGGCCGCCGGCGTCACGGCGAAATAGGCGGCGAGGTGCGGCAAGGAGGCGAGGTTGAGGTCGGTCGACAGCGGCTGCAGCATCAGGCAGCCGGTAATCAGCCAGAGCAGGATGGTCGGCGACATCAGGGGTTGCGCGGCTTCACGCCTTCTCGCGCATCAGGCGGCCTTTTTCGCGCTCCCAGTCCTTCTTCTTCTCGTCCTCGCGTTTGTCATATTGCTTCTTGCCCTTGGCCAGGCCGATGGCAAGCTTGATGCGGCCCTTGCTGTAGTGCAGATCGAGCGGCACCAGCGCATAGCCGGCGCGTTCGACCTTGCCGATCAGCTTGGCGATTTCCTTGTTGTGCAGCAGCAGCTTGCGCGTGCGCACGGGATCGGGCTTGACGTGCGTCGAGGCCGACAGCAGGGGGCTGATGTGCGCGCCGATGAGAAAGACTTCGCCGTTCTTCAGCACGACGTAGGCTTCCTTGATCTGCGCCCGCCCGGCGCGGATCGCCTTGACTTCCCAGCCTTCCAGCACGAGTCCCGCTTCGAGGCGTTCTTCGATGAAATAGTCGTGGAAAGCTTTCTTGTTCTCGGCGATGCTCATGGGGGGGGGGGCTTGATAGAATCGAAGACATTCTAACGTAGCGAATGCCAATGGCCATTATCGAGAAGTCGGTGCTGATCGCGCGCACCGCCCAGCAGATGTTCGATTTGGTGGATGGCGTCGAGGACTATCCCAAGTTCCTGCCGTGGTGCGGCGGCACGGAACTCCTCGAGCGCACGGCAGACATCACGGCGGCGCGCATCCATATCAACTACCACGGCATCACGGCCCACTTTGCCACCGAGAATCCCAAGGAGGCGCCGTACCGGATGGACATCCGGCTGCGCGAAGGTCCGTTCCGTCGGCTCGAAGGCGGCTGGCGCTTCACCGCGCTCGGCGATGCCGGCTGCAAGGTCGAATTCCGCCTCAATTACGAGTTCTCCAGCAAGATCCTGGAAAAGGCGCTGGGGCCGGTGTTCGGCCTCATCGTCGGTACCTTCGTCGAGTCCTTCGTCAAGCGGGCCTATGAGGTGTACGCTTGACCCAACCCCGCGTGCGGTTTCCTGGCGAAGGCGAACCGCAAGGGCATTTCCGCGTTTAGACTACGTGCCATGAAGCCGCCGTACTCTCGTTCCTGCAGTCATGCGATAGCGTTGCCGGCCTTGCCCGTGAGCCGGGCGGTGTCGCGCATCGTCAATGTGCTCGTGCAATCGCCCGGATTGTCGAAGGAAGAAATCGCGGAACGTGCCTTCGTCGGCGCGGCCACCCTGTCGGGCGGCGGCTATCTGAAGACGATGAAGGAGGCCGGGCTCATTCATGTCTCGGGCTGGGCGCGCAACGCCTCGGGCGGCTTTACCACGCCGCTGTATAGCGCCGGCAAGAGCGCCGACTGCGCCCGGCCGCAAGTGACCGGGCACAATCGCGCCGCCCCCGGCATGCTGCGCCTGCTCGAGGCCGTGCGCGACTTCGGTCCGCTCGATTACCGCGAGGCGGCGAAGCGCGCCGGGCTCTCGCCGAACACCGTCAAGAACGCGGGCTACCTCGAGCTGCTGGTGGCGCAGGAAAAACTCCACATCGATGCCTGGCGGCGCGGACGCAATGGGCCGATGCGGCCGGTGTATGGGTTCGGGCCGGGCGCGGCGGCGCCGAGGCCGCCCGCTCTCACCAGTGCCGAGAAGTCGAAGGCCCATCGCTGGCGCAAGGCCGCGGTGGCGGGCTCGTCGAGCCTGGCGATGCAGATCCGCATGGCGGCCGGTTGCCGGTTGCGGGTTTCGGGCTAGAATTCGAGCCCTTCGCATGCCGGATGTCCGTGCCTGCGCCCCATCATCGCAGGATCAGACATGACCGCTTCCATCCACGTCGAGATCGCCTACGCCAAGCCGGCGCGGCAGGAATTTGTCGAGCTGAAGCTGCCGCAAGGCAGCACCGTGCAGCAGGCGATTGAAGCTTCCGGCCTGTTGCAGCGCTACCCGGAAATCGAACTGGCCAAGACCAAGGTCGGCATCTACGGCAAGCTGGCGCGGCTCGACACCGCCTTGCGCGACAAGGACCGCGTCGAAATCTATCGGCCGCTGATCGCCGACCCCAAGGAGGTGCGCAAGCAGCGCGCCGCTGCCGGCATGGCCATGAAGAAGGGCGGCGGAACGGCCGAGGAGTAGGCGAGAAGGCGGCGCAATCCGGGCGCGTTGCGCCTAGTTGCACCAGCTGTCGGCGGCCTTGCGCGCCTTGGCGAGTTCGGCGTCGCGCAATTCGCCGTCCAGTCCGACCCGTTCGCCATTGGCGTCGATCGTGAAGCGCGTCTGGCCGGATTCGAGGGCTTTCAAGTTTCCCTGGGCGCGCGCGCACTCGACGCGACGCTCCTCGGCGTCGGCCTTGTCCTTCTCCGCCTTGCTGGCGGCCTCCTGCGCTTCCTTCTGCTTCCGGCGCGATTCCATTTCCTTCGCGGCGAGGCTGCGGCGCGCTGCCGGGTCGGCGGCGGCGCCTGCCGCGGGAGGGGCGAGCTTGCGCGCGTGCGTCGTGTCTGCCGGCGGCTCGTCGGAATAGTGGACCTTGCCGTCAGCGTCCTTCCAGGAATAGAGCTGGGCGGCGGCGACGGCGCAGTAGAGCGCAAGCGCAAGCGGTACGAGGAAACGCATGGATCGAAGCTCGTCGTTTGCCCGTGTCGGGCGACCCGCGTATAATACGTTTTTGGCAACGAGGATAATAGTATGAGACTCATCCAGAAGGCGCTGACGTTTGACGACGTCCTCCTGGTCCCAGCCCATTCGGCGATCCTTCCCCGCGACGTATCGCTCGCCACCCGCCTGACCCGCAATATCACCCTGAACCTGCCGCTGGTTTCCGCGGCAATGGATACCGTCACCGAATCCCGCCTGGCCATCGCGCTGGCCCAGGAAGGCGGCATCGGCATCCTGCACAAGAACCTCGACCCCAAGTCGCAGGCTGCGGAAGTCGCGAAGGTCAAGCGTTTCGAGTCGGGCGTGCTCAAGGACCCGATCACCATTCCGCCGACGATGTCCGTGCGCGAGGTGATGAACCTGACCCGCGCCCACAAGTTCTCCGGCTTGCCCGTGATCGAACACGGCCTGGTCGTCGGCATCGTCACCAACCGCGACTTGCGCTTCGAGACCAACCTCGACCAGCCGGTGCGCAACATCATGACGCCGAAGGAACGGCTCATCACGGTCAAGGAAGGCGCCACGCTCGAAGAAGCGAAGGCGCTGATGCACAAGAACCGCCTCGAGCGCGTGCTGGTCGTCAATGACGACTTCGCGCTGCGCGGGCTGATGACCGTCAAGGACATCCTCAAGTCGTCCGAGCATCCGATGGCCTGCAAGGACAGCCTCGGCCGCCTGCGCGTCGGTGCCGCCATCGGCGTCGGCGCCGGCACCGAGGAGCGCGCCGCGCTGCTGGCCGAAGCCGGCGTCGACGTGCTGGTGGTGGATACCGCCCATGGCCACTCCGAAGGCGTGCTGAAGCGCGTCGAATGGGTCAAGAAGAATTTCCCCAACGTCGAGGTCATCGGCGGCAACATCGCCACCGGCGCTGCCGCCCTGGCGCTCGTCGATCACGGCGCCGACGGCGTCAAGGTCGGCATCGGCCCGGGCTCGATCTGCACGACGCGCATCGTCGCCGGCGTCGGCGTGCCGCAGATCACCGCCGTCGACAACGTCGCTAAGGCGCTGGCCAACACCGACGTGCCCTTGATCGCCGACGGCGGCATCCGCTATTCGGGCGACATCTCCAAGGCGCTCGCCGCCGGCGCCCACGTCGTCATGCTCGGCGGCCTGTTCGCCGGCACCGAGGAAGCGCCGGGCGAGACCGTGCTGTTCCAGGGCCGCTCGTACAAGTCCTATCGCGGCATGGGTTCGCTGGCGGCGATGAAGCAGGGATCCTCCGACCGCTACTTCCAGGACAACGAAGCCAACGTCGAGAAGCTCGTGCCCGAAGGCATTGAAGGCCGCGTCCCCTACAAGGGCTCGGTGACCGCCGTCATCCACCAGCTGATGGGCGGCTTGCGCTCGTCGATGGGCTACGTCGGCTGCGCCACTATCGAAGAGATGCGCTGCCGCGCCGAGTTCGTCGAAATCACGTCGGCCGGCATCCGCGAGTCGCACGTGCACGACGTGCAGATCACCAAGGAAGCACCGAACTACCACGTCGAGTAAATTGCTTGAAACCCACAAAGGCGGCCCCGGCCGCCTTTGTTATTTCCGAGGCCGCCGCCCATGTCCCACCAGAAAATCCTGATTCTCGATTTCGGCTCCCAATACACCCAGCTCATCGCCCGCCGCGTGCGCGAGCAGCAGGTCTATTGCGAACTCCATCCGAACGACGTGAGCGACGATTTCGTTCGCGAATTCGCGCCGTCGGGCGTCATTCTTTCGGGCGGCCCGAACTCGGTCTATGAAGACGAGACGCCGCGCGCGCCGCAGGCGGTGTTCGAGCTTGGCGTGCCGGTGCTGGGCATCTGCTACGGCATGCAGACCATGGCGGCGCAGCTCGGCGGCAAGGTCGAGGGCGCAGCCAAGCGCGAGTTCGGCTATGCCGAAGTCCGCGCCCGCGGCCATTCGGCGCTGCTCAAGGATATCCAGGACAACATGAGCGCCGAAGGCCACGGCCTGCTCGACGTCTGGATGAGCCACGGCGACAAGGTGACCGAGATGCCGCCGGGCTTCAAGGCGATCGTCAGCACCGAATCGACGCCGATCGCCGGCATGGCCGACGAAGAGCGTTTGTTCTACGGCGTGCAGTTCCATCCGGAGGTCACGCACACGCTCAAGGGGCGCGAGATCCTGCACCGCTTCGTGCGCGACATCTGCGGCTGCATGGGCGACTGGAACATGCCCGACTACGTCGCCGAAGCCATCGCCAAGGTGCGCGCGCAAGTCGGCACGGACGAGGTGATTCTCGGCCTCTCCGGCGGCGTCGATTCCTCGGTGGTCGCCGCGCTGCTGCACAAGGCCATCGGCGACCAGCTCACCTGCGTCTTCGTCGACAACGGCCTGCTGCGCCTCAACGAGGGCAAGCAGGTGATGGACACCTTCGCCCGCAATCTCGGCGTCAAGGTCATCCACGTCGACGCCGCCGCGCAGTTCATGGGCCATCTCGCCGGCGTCACCGACCCCGAGCAGAAGCGCAAGATTATCGGCCGCGAGTTCGTCGAGGTCTTTCAGGTCGAGGCCGGCAAGCTGCCGCAGGCGAAGTGGCTGGCGCAAGGCACCATCTATCCCGATGTCATAGAATCGGCCGGCGCCAAGAACAAGCGGGCGCATACCATCAAGAGTCATCACAACGTCGGCGGCCTGCCCGAGACGCTGCACCTGAAACTGCTCGAACCGCTGCGCGAATTGTTCAAGGACGAAGTGCGCGAACTGGGCGTCGCGCTGGGCCTGCCGCACGAGATGGTCTATCGCCATCCGTTCCCCGGCCCGGGCCTGGGCGTGCGCATCCTCGGCGAAGTGAAGCAGGAATTCGCCGACCTGCTGCGTCGCGCCGACGCCATTTTCATCGACGAGCTGCGCGCCGCGGACTGGTACGAAAAGACCTCCCAGGCCTTCGCCGTCTTCCTGCCGGTGAAGAGCGTCGGCGTCATGGGCGACGGCCGCACTTACGAGTACGTCGTTGCGCTGCGCGCCGTCGAGACGCAGGACTTCATGACCGCGCGCTGGGCACAACTGCCCTACGATCTGCTCGGCAAGGTCTCCAATCGCATCATCAACGAAGTGCGCGGCATCAACCGCGTCGTCTTCGACATCTCCGGCAAGCCGCCGGCGACGATCGAGTGGGAGTGAGCCAAGGCCTTGCGGCGCGGCGGCCGCCGCCGCGCCGGCGATGTCGGGCACGGGCGACAGTGGCTGTCGCGCAGCGGAATGGGGACCATGTTCCCAGTAGTTCAACTTAACCGGGGAATCGATCTGCCATGTTCAGGAAATGTTTCTTTGCCGCCATCGTGGCCGGCTACATGGCAGCGGCGTCGGCGGCACCGTTGGGAGCCAAGCACGTCCTCGTCGTCGAGGAAGGCAGCGGCCAGGTCCTGTACGAACGGAACGCCGCCGCGATGGTCCCGATCGCCTCGCTCACCAAGCTGATGACGGCAATGGTCATCCTCGACGCCAACCCCGACATGGACGAGCCCATCAGCATCGAAGAACCCGAAACGCCGACGAAGAAGCGCAGCTGGTCGCGCCTGCCGCTCGGCACCACGCTGCCGCGCCGGATCGTCCTGCAGCTGGCGCTGATGTCCTCCGACAACCGCGCCGCCGCCTCGTTGGCGCGCGCCTATCCCGGCGGCATGGACGCGTTCATCGCCGCGGTCCGCGCCAAGGCGGAAGCGCTGGGAATGACGCACACCACCATCGAGGAGCCGACCGGGCTGTCCTCCAACAACCGCTCGACCGCCGGCGATCTCGTCAAGATGGTCGAGGCCGCCGCCCAGTACCCCGATATCGCCCGCATCACGACGGACAGCGGCGACGTCGTCGACGTCAACGGCCGCGCCCTGCAGTATCACAACACCAACCGCCTGGTCGGCCAGAAAGGCTGGGACATCCTGCTGTCGAAGACGGGAACCACCGCCGCCGCCGGGCGTTGCCTGATCATGCGGCTCGAATCGGCCGGCAGGACCGTCGTCATGGTCCTGCTCAATGCCAAGGCGGGCTCGGCCCGATTTCTCGACGCGATGAAAATCCGCAACTTCCTTGCGGGCGACACCAGCATGGTGGCGCTGGACTCGCCGGTGCATCGCACGCGCACAGCCGCCTATTTTGCGCGGCGCCACAAGCCGCACCGTCACGTCGAATTGGCCAAGGCCGACGCGCCTTAGGCGACGATTCGGTGCGCCCGGCCGGCCGCCGAATCGTTCTGCGCGCGCCTGCCACAGCGGCCTAAGGCGGCCCTAAGGCGGCGTCGGCGGTTGCGGCAGCACTCTCGTCCAGCCGCCGGGACAGTCCTTCACGTAGGGATAATAGGCCGCCGCCGCTTCGCAGTAGTACCAGTAGCGGGTCGGCGACGGGGCGACCTCTGGCGGGCTGCCGCTGTCCCCGCGCTCGATGTAGATCGGCGGCGGCTCCGGCGTCGTCGCCAGGGGCGACATCGCGTAGGGGTCGTCGAACGGCGTGGCATAGGGCGGCCAGCCGAAGGTCGGGCCGAAGTAGATGGCGCCGCCCCAGTGTCGGTGCCACTCGCCATGCCCGTGCCAACTCCCGTGCCAATCCCCGTGGGCATGACCCCCCTCATGGGCAAAGCCATGACCATGGTCGGCCCAGGCGGTGCCGCCGAACATGCCTATCGCCGCGGCGATCAGCACCAGCGCAGACTTGATCGAATTCACGCTCGACTCCTTGCTGCCAACGTCGATGCCAATTCGACCCCGTCTCGCCGCAGACTATCCGGCGGGACGCAATTTGTTACCAAAGACTCGTGGTCGTCAGGAAACTTTGAGCCGCGCCGCGATTTCGGCCACATGCCGACCCTGGAAGCGGGCGATGGCCAACTCGTTCTCGCTCGGCAGCCGGGCGCCGTCGCCGCCGGTGATGGTCGACGCGCCGTAGGGGCTGCCGCCGGTGATCTCGGCCAAGGTCATTTGCCGCTGCTCGGAATAAGGCACGCCGACGATGACCATGCCCTGGTGCAGGAGGGTGGTGTGAAAGCTGAGCACGGTGGATTCCTGGCCGCCGTGCTGCGTCGCCGTGCTGGTGAAGACGCTGCCGACCTTGCCGATCAGCGCGCCGCGCATCCAGAGCGGGCCGGTCTGATCGAGGAAGTTGCGCATCTGCGCGCACATGTTGCCGAAGCGCGTCGGCGTGCCGAAGATGATCGCATCGGCGTCGGCGAGCTGCTCCGGCGTGGCGACGGGTACCTGCGCAAACTTGGCGCGCGCGGCCTTGGCGCCACTCTTCTCCAGCACCGCGTCAGGCACGAGTTCCGGCACCTGCCATAGCGTCGCCTCGACATTCTTCACCTCGCGCGCGCCGGCAATGACGGCTTCGGCCATGCGATAGACATGGCCATGCGAACTGTAGAAGATGACTTGCACTTTGGTCGTCATTGCAGGTCCTCCATCTGATAACCCTTGGCCTTCCCGGTCGACTCGAGCATGTCGCCGGTCCGTCAATGGCTGCCGGGCAACACGCAGCGCGCCAGCCGCGCGTCGCTGTGCAGCGCGTGCAGCAGGTCCACGTACGCGCTGGTGACGGCAGGCGTCAGCAACGCCCCGCAGCGGCGCGCCGCCGCCGCTGCCGCGGTCGGCGCGACGATGCCCAGGTAGGCTGCCCAACCCTGCAACAGCCGGGCTTCGTGCTCGGTGTCGAAGGGGCCGAAGTAGCGCACCTCGCGATCATAAATCTTGGCGTATACGCGCGTCGGCCACAAGGCGAAATAATAGCCCGGCTCCAGCGGCCGGCCGTCGGCGGTTTCGTAGCGGCAGGCCATCATGGCCGAATTGACGAGGAAAGCCGGTTGCACGACCCGGATCACCTCATGTGTGGCTTTCGTCTTCATCGCTTGTCTCCATGGCCGGCGCCGCGGCCAGTGCGCGGCAAGCCGTCGGGTACGGTGCCTCGGCGATGATCATAGAAAGACTCGCGGCGGCCGGGAATACCGGCCGCCGCTTATATTGGCTACTCGGTTTGCAGTAGTTTCGCCGGCGGCGGCTCGCGGCCGATCGCGTTCAGGCGACGGTCACGGCCGCTGAAAGATAGACGTCCTGGATGGCGTGGAGCAGGGCGACGCCGTCCGCCATCGGCTTCTGGAATGCCTTGCGCCCGGAAATCAGGCCCATGCCGCCGGCGCGCTTGTTGATGACGGCGGTGCGCACGGCCTGGGCGAGGTCGCCTTCGCCCTTGGATTCGCCGCCCGAGTTGATGAGGCCGGCGCGGCCCATGTAGCAGTTGGCCACCTGGTAGCGCACGAGGTCGATCGGGTGGTCGCTGGTGAGCTCGGAGTACACCTTGGAACTGGTCTTGCCGAACTTGAGGGCGTTGTAGCCGCCGTTGTTCTCGGCCATTTTCTGCTTGATGATGTCGGCCTCGATGGTGACGCCGAGGTGGTTGGCCTGCCCGGTCAGGTCGGCGGCCACCGAGTAATCGACGCCTTCGTGCTTGAAGGCGTTGTTGCGCAGGTAGCACCACAAGATCGTCGCCATGCCGAGCTCGTGGGCGCGCTTGAACATCTGCGAGACTTCCCACAGCTGCCGGCGCGATTCCGGCGAGCCGAAGTAGACGGTGGCGCCGACCGCCGCCGCGCCCATCTCGAAGGCCTGCTCGACGTCGGCGAACAGGGTCTGGTCGTAGCTGTTCGGATAGGAGAGGAATTCGTTGTGGTTGAACTTGACGACGAAGGGGATGCGGTGCGCATAGCGGCGGGCGACGCTGCCGAGGACGCCGAGCGTCGAGGCGACGCCGTTGCAGCCGCCTTCGATGGCGAGCTTGACGATGTTCTCGGGGTCGAAATACAGCGGGTTGGGCGCGAAGGAGGCGCCGGCCGAATGCTCGACGCCCTGGTCCACCGGCAGTAGCGAGAGGTAGCCGGTGCCGGCGAGGCGGCCGTGGCCGAACAGCGCGGCGAGGTTGCGCAGGACGCCGGGCTTGCGGTCGGAATCGCGCTGCACGCGGTCGATGAAGTCGGGGCCGGGCAGGTGCAGGCTGGATTGCGGTATGCCGCGGCAGGTGTGGCTCAGCAGGAACTCGGTTTCTGCCCCAAGCAGGGATGCGATGTCGGTCATGCCCGTTCCTCCCGTCGATCGGCGAAAAGTTCATTTATAGGCGCCATGACGGCGCGATGCAAGCCGCATCCTCACGGCTTCGGCCTGGCCACCCAATTCCGCACTGCCGCCAGGGTGTTCGCCACATGCTGGTCGGGGTTCATGGCCGTGTAGCTATAGACGATCCGGCCGTCGGGAGCGATGACATAGGAGGTGCGCTTGGCGTAGCCGCTGCGGCCGAGCAATACGGCGTCATAGGCTTTCATGATGCGCTGGTCGGCGTCGGCGGCGACGGGAAACTTGCTGCGGCATTCGCTGACGGAAAAGCGCTTGAGGGTTTCGATATCGTCGTGCGAGACGCCGATCACCGTCGCGCCGAGCGCCTTGAACTTGTCCACGGCCGCGGCGAAGTCGTGCGCCTCGATGGTGCAGCCGGTGGTGAAGGCGGCTGGATAGAAGTACAGCACCACGGGGCCGTCCTTGAGGGCGGCGGCCAGCGAATAGTCGAACACCTTGCCGCCGAGCGACGCTTGCGTCGAGAAGTCCGGCGCCACGGCGCCGACCGCCAGTTCCGCGCTCGCCGGCAACGCCGCGAGCAAGAGCAGAAGCGCCATCAGCAGCCGTTTCATCGCCGTTCCTCCATTGCAGACAATAGTCCTTGGAGCGCCACGGGACGCCGGAGTTGCAACGGCGACGCCGGCCTATTACCCGAATTCCGGTAGGGCAAATACTGGAATTCGGGCATTTTGCTTCCTCGCCGCGCCCCCTAGTATTCAGCTTCCCGAGCCTTGGGCCAAAGCCCTCGTGGCGGACATGGCGGAGCATGTCGCGGCACGATGCCGGGGAGCAGTCCTTTTCTTCCCTCTGGAGATCACGATGGTGCAACCCAATATGATAGTTTCCGACCTTTACCTAGCCGCATTTCAATCGACGGTAGACCTCATCAACGTCTACCTTGGCGGCATCGAGCGCTTGCAGAGTTTCCAAATCGAGACCATGCAGAAAATGCGCGCCGACCAATCCGAGATTTCGAAACAGATCGACGCCACCGGCTCCCTCGAAGACATCCGGTCGGCGCAAACCGAATTTGCCCGCGACCAGGTCGAAAAGGCGGCGACCTACTGGAGCGGCCTGTGCACCACGGCCTACCAGAACCAACTGGAAATGTTGAAGGAGGCGCAAGCCAAGACCATGGCGCTGACGGCGGATATGCGCCAACGTCTCGATGCCGCGCCCGCAAGCGACGGGCCGATGATCTCGGCCTTGAAGCTGGTCGTCGATGCGGCCCAGTCGACCTGCGCCGCCGGCGTGCGCACCACCGAGGAAGTGGCGCGTCTGACGGCCGCCCAGATCGAAACCGCGGCGGCAAGCTCGAGGCATGCCAATGTCAAGGCAAAGCGCGCCGCCTGACGCGGGGCTCAGCCATGCTCGCCGCGGCCTCTGCCGAAGAGGCCGCGGCTCCATGTTTGCCGGCGGCAAACATGTCAAATGTCTTCAGAAATCGCTGGCCAATGAAAAAGGGTTTTCCACGATGAAGCGTGCCATCGAATCTCTCGTGCAGTTCTGCATCGCCCAGCGCAATGCCTTCGACATCGCGGCGTGGTTCGCGAAATTCGAAGACGAGGGCGAGGCCGTGGCGCTGGCGGCAAAGTACTTGTCGATGACCAGTTGGTACGGCCACGAAGCGGAATTGGAACAGGTCGCGGCGGCGACGCATGTCTTCGCCGATAACAGCAACGGCCTGCATCTGGAGTCGCAGGCGGTCGGCTTCGACTTGAATTACTTTTCCACCCGCGTGCGCATCGGCATTGCGCAGGCGGGCCAGGTGTCGCGTCTGGCCAAGCGCGTCGCCCTCGGCGCGCCGGACGCGCGGCCGGACGTTCCGCGGCGAGATTTTTCGGCCTAGCGGATCGCCGCCGGATTTGCTGCCGTCGCAAGGCGGACGGGAAGAAACAACGGAGGAGGCATGGCGATAACAGTCAAGAAGATCGAACTTTGGAACGTGATCGTCGACAACCGGCCGGGTGCCTTGGCCACCGTGCTGGAGCCGCTCGCCGATGCCGGCGCCGACCTCGAAGTCGTCTTGGGCACCAGCATTCCCGGCGATGGCGGCAAGGCCTCGGTCGGCGTATTTCCCGTCAAGGGCAAGAAGGTGCTGGCGGCAGCGCGGGCGTCGGGACTGGCGCCGGCGACGTCGATGCCTTCCTTGCTGGTCACCGGCGATAACCGGGCCGGCCTCGGCCGCAGGATTTCGCAAACCCTGGCGGCGGCCGACATCAATATCGGCTTCGCCGTTGCGCAAGTCGCCGGCCGGAATTTCTCGGCCTTGTTCGGTTTCGCCAACGAGGCCGATGCCGGCAAGGCGGCTTCGATCCTCAAGAAACTCGGCGCTGCGAAGACGTCGAAGAAATCCGCCGCCGCGACGAAGAAGCGGGGCGGTGCGCCGCCCGGCTAGTGCTGCAGCAGATTGCCGAAATAATAATAGCCATCGACGATGGGAACGCTGTCTTGCGCAGCCTTCGCCTCCGCGTCGAGGTCGACTTGCTTGTCCCAGTAGATGGCGCGGCCGCGATATTGATCGGCGACGATGTCAGGATGCTGGGCCAGAAACTCGTTCATGAACTGCGTGAATTCCGAAACGTATTCCGTCTGACGTTTGACCATGATGGACACCGTAATGGGGAGTCGCAATGAAATTTAGTGCTGGGCGCGCGGTGCGAAGTTCCCGCGGCGGGGCTGCGGTGCCGACCCGATGAACGCCGGCCGCGGCCTCGCGGTGGCGGCCGCCGCGGTGCGCAAGCCGGCCGCCGCCCGGATCGCGCTGTTCTAGGGGGCGACGCCGGATGCGCCGCGAAGACATCAAGCGCTGGCTCGAACATGCCGTCGCCATCGTGCCGGTCCAGCAGTCGTCGCCGGCCGCCTGGGCGGTCCGCTTTGCGCTGGCGCCGGTCATGGTCGCCGTGGCGCTGGTGGTGCGCGAGGTCGTCGGTCCGCCGCAATTGGGCCTGCCCTTCCTGACCTTCTTCCCGGCGGCGACGTTGGCCGCGGTCGTCGGCGGCTTGCTGCCCGGCCTGCTGGCGACGGCGATGAGCGCGGCATTTGCGACCTACCTCTACCTGCCGCCGTTCCATGCGCTGTCGTTCGACTTCGCCGCCGAGACCGTGTCGGCGAACGCGCTTTTCTGCGGCGGCGAAATCGTCGTCTGCCTGGCCATCCAAGCCATGCATCGGCAGTTTCGGGAGTTCCGCAGCACCGCCGGCTGCTTCCAGGAAAACCGGCACCTGCTGCAGGCCATCGTCGAAGGCACCACCGACGCGATCTTCGTCAAGGATGCGGCCGGGCGCTATCGCCTGTTCAACAGCGCTGCCGCCCAAATTACCGGCCGGCAGCATCACGAAGTCATCGGCCGGGACGACACCTGCGTCTTCCCGGCGGCCGAAGCGCAAATGGTCATGGCGGCGGATCGCGCCGTCATGGCGATGCGGAAAGTTATGACCTACGAGGATCGGGTAACGTCGGCGCAAGGCGAAAAGCTGGTCATGCTGTCGACCAAGGGGCCGCTGTTCGATCATCTCGGCAATGTCCAGGGCATCTTCGGGATTTCGCGCGACATCACGCGCAGCAAGAAGGCCGCAGACGCCGACCGCGACAAGCTGGCGATGCACGACCAGCTGGCCAAGATCGCCGCCTCGGTGCCCGGCGTCATTTGCTCGTTCCGCCAGCGCCCCGACGGTTCGAGCTGCTTTCCCTACGCCAGTCCGGGCCTGGTGGAGCTCTACGGCCTGGATCCCGAGGCGGTGCTCGAAGATTCGACGCCGCTGTTGTCGCTGATCCATCCCGACGACGTCGACGCGACGCGGGCGGCCATCGCCCAGTCGGCGGCCTCGATGACGCCGTGGCACGCCGTTTTTCGCGTGCGCCATCCGCGCAAGGGCGAGATCTGGGTCGAGGGCCATTCGCTGCCGCTGCGAGAGGCCGACGGCGGCACGCTCTGGCACGGCTACGTCCAGGACATCACGGTCAGGATCCGCGCCGAGGAGCAGATGCGCCTGGCGGCGCGGGTCTTCGACCGCTCGGCCGAAGGCGTCGTCATCACCGACGTGAGCGGCAGGATACTCACGGTGAATGCGGCGTTTACGACGATGACCGGCTATGCGGCGGCCGAAGCGATCGGCAAGACGCCGGCGCTGCTGCAATCGGGCCGGCACGGCGCGGACTTCTACGCCGGCATGTGGCAAGGCCTGCAGCGCAAGGGCGGCTGGCAAGGCGAAATCTGGAACCGCCGCAAGAACGGCGAAATCTACCTCGAGTGGCTGTCGATCAACGCCGTGAAGGACGCCGACGGCCGCGTCATCAACTATGTCGCCCTGTTCAGCGACATCACGGTGGCCAGGGAAGCGCAGGAACGCATGGAGTTCCTGGCGACGCACGACGAACTGACGGACCTGCCCAACCGCACGCTCTTCCACGATCGGCTGCGCCTCGCCGTGGCCCGCGCCGAACGCGCCGGAACGCACCTGGCCATCCTCTGCGTGGACCTCGACGATTTCAAGGTCATCAACGACACGCTCGGCCACGAGACCGGCGACATCCTGCTGGTGCAGGCGGCCCTGCGCCTGCGCGACTGCGTGCGGGCCGAGGACAGCGTGGCGCGCATGGGCGGCGACGAGTTCGTGGTCCTGCTGGAAGCGGCCGACAAGCGGACGGTCACGCGCACGGCCGCGCGCATCGTCGCCGGCCTGTCGCGCGCCTACCAGATCGGCGACCGCGAGTGCTTCACCTCGGCCAGCATCGGCATCAGCGTCTTCCCCGACGACGCCGCCGAGCCCAGCGCGCTGCTGCGCCACGCCGACAACGCCATGTATCGCGCCAAGGAGCAGGGCAAGAACACCTATCAGTTCTTCAGCCGCGAAATGGCCGAGCGCGCCCACCAGCGCCTCGTCATCGAAAGCGGCTTGCGCCGGGCCATCGTGCAGCGGGAACTCTTCATCGAATATCAGCCCCAGGTCGATTCGCGCCACCGTCGCCTGGTCGGCGCCGAGGCGCTCGTGCGCTGGCGCCGGGACGGCGCCGTGGTGCCGCCGCTGGCGTTCATTCCCGTGGCCGAAGAGACCGGCCTCATCAACGACATCGGCGAATGGGTGGTCGCCGAAGTCGGTCGCCAGATCCAGGAGTGGGATGCGGCGGGCCTGTCGCCGTTCAACGTCAGCGTCAATATTTCGGCGCGCCATTTTCGCCAGGCGGACATGGTCGCCCGCATCCAGGGCATCGTCGCCGCCGCGGGACTGGACCCGCGCCGCTTGTGCCTGGAGATCACGGAAGGCGCGCTGGCGGACGTGACGACCGCGACGTCGATGCTCGCTGAATTGCGCACCCTGGGTTTCGAAATCAGCATAGACGATTTCGGCACCGGATTTTCGTCGCTGTCCCACCTCAAGCGCTTCCCCATCAACGAGCTCAAGGTCGATCGCAGCTTCGTCGATCGCATCGTCACCGATCGCGACGATCGCGCCATCGCCGCGGCGATCATCGGCATGGCCCGCAGCCTCGACTTGCGGGTCGTCGCCGAAGGCGTCGAGACGGTCGCGCAACTGACGCAGCTGCAGAAGCTCGGCTGCGACATCGGCCAGGGCTATTTCTACGCCAGGCCCCTGGCGGGGCCGGCTTTCGACGCCTGGCTGCGCCGCCATGAGCACCGCCACGGCGCGCCGGCGCCGGCCTGCATCAGCTGATTGCCGCCACCTGCACCATGCCGTCGGCGATGCGCACCGGGAAGCTTGCCACCGCTTCGTAGGCCGGCGGCCCCAGCGCCGCGCCGGTGACCAGCGAGAAGCGCGCGCCGTGGCGTGGACAGACGATTTCCCGGCCCTCGACGACGCCGTCCGACAGCGTCTCGGCTTCGTGGCTGCAGGTATCGGCGATGGCGTAATAGGCGCCGTCGATGTTGAAGACCGCGACCGCCGTGCCGTCGACGTCGAGCGTGCGATGGCTGCCGGGCGGGAAGGCCGCGACGGCGGCGACGTCGATCCAGGCGGCTGCGGCCATTTCAGAGCATCCCGAGCTGCAGGCGCGCCGCTTCGCTCATCATTTCCCGCGACCAGGGCGGCTCCCAGACCAGTTCGACGTCGACGTCCTTGACGCCGTCGACGGCGCGCACGGCGTCGGCGACGGTGCCGGGGAAAGTCTGCGCCACCGGGCAGCCGGGCGCGGTCAGCGTCATGCTGATGGCGATGTCGCCGTCGGAGGCGACGTCGAGGTTGTAGATGAGGCCCAGGTCGTAGATGTTCACCGGAATCTCCGGATCGAACACCGTGCGCAGCGCGGCGATGACGTCGGCTTCGAGTCTTTCGCGCTGCCCGCCGGCGGCGGGGTGCTTCAGCCAATCGACGATGGTCATGCGATTTCCTCCGTGGACACTGCCTTGGATGCGTCATGCAGCGCCGCCTGCAGCGTGTGCCAGGGCAGGCTGGCGCATTTCACGCGCGCCGGGAATTCGCGCACGCCGCCGAGCACTTCGAGCTTGCCCAGCGACGCCGCGGCGGGCGCGGCCACGCCGGTGACCAAGGCATGAAAGCCGGCGAACATGGCATCGGCCTCGGCCGTGGTCTTGCCTTTGAGCGCCTCGGTCATCAGCGAGGCCGAGGCGGTGGAAATGGCGCAGCCGATGCCTTCGAAGCGGGCGTCGGCGATGACGCCGTCGGCGATCTTGAGATAGAGCGTCAGCCGGTCGCCGCACAGCGGATTGACGCCCTCGGCGCGGTGGCTGGCCTGCGCCAGGGGGCCGAAATTGCGCGGCCGGCGGCCGTGGTCGATGATGACTTCCTGGTAGAGGTCGCGAAGGTCGGACATCAGGCGAAGATCTCCCTGACTTTGACGAGGGTGGTGAACAGCGCATCGACTTCCTCGCGCGTGTTGTACATGGCGAAGGAGGCGCGCACGGTGGCCGGCACGCCGAAATGCTCCATCACCGGCATGGCGCAGTGGTGGCCGGTCCGCACCGCGACGCCTTCGCCGTCGAGCACGGTGCCGATGTCATGGGGATGGATGTCGTCGAGCACGAAGGAGAGGATGCTGGCCTTGTGCGGCGCGGTGCCGATCAGGCGCAGGCCGGGGATTTCGCTGGCCAAGCCCGTGGCGTAGTCGAGCAGGGCTTGTTCGTGGGCGGCGACGGCGTCGAGTCCCTGCGCCGCCAGGTAGTCGATGGCGGCGCCGAGCGCGATGCCGCCGGCGATGTTGGGCGTGCCGGCCTCGAACTTGTACGGCAGGTCGTTGTAGGTGCTGCGGGCGAACGTGACTTGCCTGATCATCTCGCCGCCGCCCTGGTAGGGCGGCATGGCCTCGAGCAGCGCCTGCTTGCCGTAGAGCACGCCGATGCCGGTGGGGCCGTAGAGCTTGTGCCCGGAGAAAGCGTAGAAGTCGCAATCGAGCGCCTGCACGTCGACCGGCAGGTGCGGCACGGCCTGGGCGCCGTCCACCAGGACGACGGCGCCGTGGGCGTGGGCGAGCTCGACGAGCTCGCGCACCGGGTTGATGGTGCCCAGCGCGTTGGAGATGTGGGCCAGCGCCACCAGCCGGGTGCGCGGGCCGAGCAGGCGCGCGAAAATCTCGGGAATCAGCGCGCCGCTGTCGTCGATGGGCGCCACCCGCAAGGTCGCGCCGCTGCGCTCGCACAGCAGCTGCCACGGCACGATGTTGGAATGGTGCTCCATTTCGGTGACGAGGATTTCGTCGCCGGCCCGGAAGTGCTGGCCGTAGCTCGTCGCCACCAGGTTGATGGCTTCCGTGGTGCCGCGCACGAAGACGATCTCTTCGCGGTGCGCGGCGTTGATGAACTGCTGGACGGTGGTGCGCGCGGCTTCGAAGGCGTCGGTCGCGATCTGGCTCAACTGGTGCACGCCGCGATGGATGTTGGCGTTGTATTCGGCGTAGTAGCGCGCCTCGCAATCGATCACCGCGCGCGGCTTCTGCGTGGTGGCGGCATTGTCGAGATAGACCAGCGGCCAGCCATGGACGCTGCGGCCGAGGATGGGGAAGTCGCGCCGCAGCCGCATGACGTCGAGCTGCGACCAGAGCGAGCCTTGCAGCCAGGACGGTTCGGTCATCATTGCAGCGCTCCCGCGCCATGCGGCAGCCGTGCGCGCAGCAGGCGTTCCAGGCGCGCGCGCAGAGGCAGCCAGCGAATGCGCTCGACGACTTCGTTGGCGAAGGCGAACACCAGCAGCGCCCGCGCCGCCGCGGCATCGACGCCGCGCGCGCGCAGATAGAAAATCTGGTCGGGATCGAGCTGGCCGACCGTGGCGCCGTGTCCGCACTTGACGTCGTCGGCCCAGATTTCGAGCTGGGGCTTGGTATCGGCCTCGGCCTGGTCGGACAGCAGCAGGTTGCGGTTGGTCTGCAGCGCATCGCTTTGCTGCGCGCCGGCGCGGACGATGACCTTGCCGTTGAAGACGGTGCGCGAGGCGCCGTCGAGCACGCCCTTGTAGAACTCGCGGCTGCTGCACTGCGGCTGCGCGTGGTCGATGCGCGTGTGATGGTCGACGTGCTGGCGGCCATCGGTCATGGTGAGGCCGTCGAGGCTGCATTGGGCCTTCGCGCCGTTGAGCCCGACGTTGATGGCGGTGCGCGCCAGGGCGCCGCCGAAGGCGAAGGAACTCGAGGCGAAGCTGGCGTCGCCGCCGAGCGCGGCATTGACGGCGGCGATGTGGAAAGCCTGCGGCCCTTCTTGCTGCAGCTTGTGGTGTTCGACGGCGGCCCCGCGACCCGCCTCGATGTCGGTGACGACGTTGCTGAAGTAGGCGCCGGCGTTCAGGCTCGCATGCTGTTCGACGATGCGCACGCGGCTGCCGGCTCCGGCGACGACGACGTTGCGGCTATGCGTGGCGAGATTGGCGGCGGTGGCGAGGAACAGCAGTTGCAGCGGCTCCTCAAGTTCCGCGCCGGCGGCCAGATGCACGTAGGCGCCGTCGCTGACGAAGGCGGCGTTGAGGGCGGCGAAGCCCGAGGCGTAGCCGGCGGCGGGACAAGCGAGCGCGGCCTGCAGGCGCTCGGGTTCGCGCTCCAGCATGGCGGCGAGACTATCGACGGTGACGCCGGCGGGCAGGGCGCCGAGGCGCGACAGTTCCGGCGCATGGCGGCCGTCGATGAAGACCAGCAGGCGCGCGCCCGGCAGCGCCTGGGTGCCGACGCCGCCGAGGTCGTTGCAACTCTTGGCGGCGGCCGGCGTCAGGACGAAGCGGCTTTTCTCGATTGGCGCCACGCTGGTGTATTTCCAGTCCTCGTCGCGCAAGGTCGGGAAGCCTTTGTCGAGGAAGGCCGTGAAGGCTTCTTCGCGGGCGAGTTGCAGCCACGGCACGTAGGCGCCCGGCAACAGCGCCTTGACGCGCTCGAAGTCGGCGACGAAACGATCGGCGACGAGGGCGTTCATGGTGCCGCTCCGACGCGCTCGGCCTCGCCGGCATCGATCCAGCCGTAGCCGCGCCGCTCCAGTTCCAGGGCCAGCTCCGGCCCGCCCGAACGGACGATGCGGCCCTGCGACAGGACATGCACGCGGTCGGGCACGACGTAGTCGAGGAGCCGCTGGTAGTGGGTCACCAGGATGATGGCGCGCGCCGGGCTGCGCATGGCTTCGACGCCGGCGGCGACTACTTTCAGGGCGTCGATGTCGAGGCCCGAATCGGTTTCGTCGAGGATGGCCAGGCGCGGTTCCAGCAGCGCCATCTGCAGAATCTCGTTGCGCTTCTTCTCGCCGCCGGAGAAGCCCTGGTTGACGTGGCGATAGAGCAGGGCTTCGTCCATGCCCATGAACTTGAGCTTGTCCTTCACCAGGGCGAGGAAGTCCATGGCGTCGAGTTCCGCTTCGCCGCGATGCTTGCGGCGGGCGTTGATGGCCGCTTTCAGCAGATAGATGTTGGCGACGCCGGGAATCTCGACCGGATACTGGAAGGCGAGGAAGATGCCTTCGCGCGCGCGCTCCTCGGGCGAAAGTTCCAGCAGGTTCCTGCCGCAATAGCGCACTTCGCCGGCGGTGACGGTGTAGCTGTCGCGGCCGGCCAGCACCTGCGCCAGCGTGCTTTTGCCGGAGCCGTTGGGTCCCATCACGGCATGCACTTCGCCGGCATTCACGGCGAGGTCGATGCCGCGCAGGATGGGCTGGTCGTCGATGCTGGCGTGGAGGTTGATGATTTCGAGCATGATGATCGCTTCCTTGTTAGCCGATGCTGCCTTCGAGGCTGACGCCGAGAAGCTTTTGCGCTTCCACGGCGAACTCCATCGGCAGTTCCTTGAACACTTCCTTGCAAAAACCGTTGACGATCATCGACACCGCGTCCTCGGGTCCGATGCCGCGGCTCTGGCAGTAGAACAACTGGTCCTCGCCGATGCGCGAGGTGCTGGCTTCGTGCTCGACGCGCGCCGTGGCGTTCTTCACTTCGATGTAGGGAAAGGTGTGGGCGGCGCAGCGGTCGCCCATCAGCAGGGAATCGCACTGCGTGTAGTTGCGCGCATTGGCGGCGTTCTTCGCCACTTTCACCAGGCCGCGGTAGGCGTTGCGGCCGTGGCCGGCGGCGATGCCCTTGGAGATGATCGTGCTCTTGGTGTTGCGGCCGAGGTGGATCATCTTCGTGCCGGTGTCGGCCTGCTGGTAGTTGTTGGTCAGCGCCACCGAGCGGAATTCGCCGACGCTGTTGTCGCCCTGCAGGATGACGCTGGGATATTTCCAGGTGATCGCCGAGCCGGTTTCCACCTGGGTCCAGGAGATGCGCGAATTGGCGCCGCGGCAGTCGCCGCGCTTGGTGACGAAGTTGTAGATGCCGCCGCGGCCTTCCTTGTCGCCCGGATACCAGTTCTGCACCGTCGCATACTTGATCTGCGCATCTTCGAGCGCGATCAGTTCGACGACCGCCGCGTGCAGCTGGTTCTCGTCGCGCATCGGCGCGGTGCAGCCTTCGAGGTAGCTGACGTAGGCACCCTTGTCGGCGATGATGAGCGTGCGCTCGAACTGGCCGGTGTTTATGGCGTTGATGCGGAAGTAGGTCGACAGCTCCATCGGGCAGCGCACGCCCGGCGGGATGTAGCAGAAGGAACCGTCGGAGAACACCGCGGAGTTGAGCGTGGCGAAATAGTTGTCGGTGTAGGGCACCACCGAGCCGAGGTACTGCCTGACGAGGGCGGGATGCTCCTGCACGGCTTCGGAGAACGAGCAGAAGATGATGCCCAGCTCGGCGAGCTTGTCCTTGAATGTGGTGGCGACCGAGACGCTGTCGAACACCGCGTCGACCGCCACGCCGGCGAGCAGTTCGCGTTCGGCGAGCGGCACGCCGAGCTTCTCGTAGGTGCGCAGCAGCGCGGGATCGACGTCGGCCAGCGATTGCGGGCCGTCCTTGCGCGATTTCGGCGCCGAGTAATAGGAGATCGCCTGATAGTCGATGGGCGGATGGACGATGGAGGACCAGCGCGGTTCGGCCAGCGTCAGCCAATGCCGGTAGGCCTTGAGGCGCCATTCGCGCATGAACTCGGGCTCGTTCTTTTTGGCCGAGATCAGGCGCACGACGTCTTCGTCGAGGCCGCGCGCCACGGTGTCGGTTTCCAGCGCGGTGTAGAAGCCCTGCTGGTAGCCGCGGTCGATCAGTTCTTCGAGTCGGAGTGCTTCACTTGCCATTTGCTTTTTCCTTCATAGGGTCTTGAGCGGCGCAGGCGCCGCCGACTGCGCCCGCCCGAGGGTCGCCGGCGACGGCGCGGTCATGTCGGCCAGCGTCACGCCGGTGAGGACGTTGCGCACCATCTGGCTCAGGCGCAGCCAGTTGTTGCGGCTGGGACAGCGGAACTCCTGCGGGCACAAGCCCAAATGGACGCTGCATTCGGTGAGAGCGACGGAGCCTTCCATGGCGGCGATGACGTCGGCGATGGATATCTGCTCCGGCGGGCGCGCCAGCATGTAGCCGCCCCGGGCGCCGCGCACCGAGCGCAACAGGTCGTGGCGGGCGAGGGTCTTCAATATCTTGCTCGCCGTCGTCGCCGCGACGCCGACGGCCGCCGCCAGTTCGGCCGCGCTGAAGACCTCCCACGGCCGCGTCGCCATGTACGACATGATGACGGTGCTGTAGTCGGTCATTTTGCTCAGTCTCAACATGGATTTCCCCTCGCTTCACATGTAGGACTTTTGTAGTCCTGTATGGTTCCGCCAACCGCCTCGATTTTCTAAGACGCGCAGGATGGCGACGCTGCGCGGGCGTCGGCTCGCGCCGTCGCCTTCAGCGCTTACGCCTTGAAGGCCGCCACCTCGCCGGGATTGCGCAGCATCTTGTTGATCTCGCCGGCGTGCGTTTCCTCGGCGACGATCAGTTCGCGCGCGTATTCCTCGAGCAGCACCGAGCGTCCGTCGGCGAGCTTGAACAATTCGTAGTACTGGGCCAGGGCTTCGTTTTCGTGCTTGAGCGATTCGCGCAGGATGGCGCCGATCTCGTGCTGGTGCGTCTCCAGCAGCGGGCCGATGCCGAGCGACGGATGGCCGCCGAGCAGGGTGATGAGTTCGCCGGCGCGCTGCGCGTGCGTGAGGCTTTCGTCGGCCTGGGTGCGCAGCCAGCCGACGATGGGAATGCGGTTGTAGCCGTAGACCATCAGCGAATAGTGCGTGTAGCGCACGACGCCGGCCAGTTCATATTCCATGATGCGATTGAGCACGGCGATGGCCTTCTCCTTGTTGAGCGATTCCATGGTCTTCTCCTTGGTGGGATGCGGCTTCGATTTGACTGTCAGCGCCGCCGCGAATTCAGCTTGACGGCGAGGCCGAGGGCGATGAGCGCGAAGAGGAACCATTGCGCGGCATAGGCGTAGTGGCGATCGGCGCGCAGGCCCGGCGGCTGCCATTCGCGCCGGTAGCCGTTCGCGGCGGCCGGGTCGAGGAGCACGGTCAGCGGCGAGACCGCCACGCCCAGGCGTTGCGACAGTTCGGCGGCGTCGACGCGCTGCACGCGCAGAATGCCGGCGGCCAGCGCTTCGGCCCGGCCCGCGCGCGCGCCGAAGCCGGCCGGCGGTGGCGGCGCGGCGATGCCGCGGATGGCGAATTGCGCCGGCGCGAAGCCGACGTCGGGGATCGCCTGGCGGTCGGGGCCGGCGGCGATCCAGCCGCGATTGACGAGCACGGCGCAGGCGCAATCGTCGAGGTACAGCGGCGTGTAGACGAAATAGCCGGCTTCGCCGCGCGAGATCTGGTTGTCGAGCAGCACTTGCTGCCGGCCGTTCCAGGCACCGTGCGCCGTCACCGGCCGCCAGCGCAGCGCCGTCAGGTCGGCGGGGGCGAGACGTGCGCCGTTCAGCGCCAGCGGCGGCGCCTGCGCGCGCCGCGCCATGGTCGCCTGCAAGGCCGTCGTGTCGTCGCCGCGATGCAGTTGCCAGACGCCGAGGCGGACGAACAGCAGGATCGCGGCGAGCGCGGCAAGCAGCGGCAGAACGCGATCTATACTGGAAGACCGAACGTCGAAGCGGCCCTCGCCATGCAGACTCCCGCCGTCGTCAAGTTGCTCATCGTGATCGCGCTGCTCGCCGTGGTGGCGAGCTTGGGTGTCGCGTTGCTGCGGCTGGTGCGCGACCGCGGCGAGAGCACGCGCATGGTCAAGGCGCTCACGTTCCGCATCGTGCTGTCGATCGTGCTGTTCCTGGTGCTGATGTTCGGCGTGTTCGCGGGCGTCATCGTGCCGCATGGCGTGATCCCCTGACCTTCAGCGCGCCCGCTACAGCAGATAGACGAAAATGAACAGCCCGAGCCAGACGACGTCGACGAAGTGCCAGTACCACGACACCGCTTCGAAGGCGAAGTGATGCGTCGGCGTGAAATGGCCCAGCGCCGAGCGCGCCAGGATCACGGAAAGCATGATGGCGCCGATGGTGACGTGGGCGCCGTGAAATCCCGTCAGCATGAAGAAGGTCGAGCCGTAGATGCCTGAAGACAGGCGCAGGTTCTTCAGCGTGTAGGCGTCCCAGTACTCGTGCGCCTGCAGCGTCAGAAAGAGGATGCCGAGCGCGACGGTGGCGGCCAGGCCGATGATGAGCTGGCGGCGGCGATCCCGCTTCAGGCCCCAATGCGCCCAGGTCACGGTGGCACCGGAGGAGAGCAGGATCAGCGTGTTGACCGCCGGCAGGCCGAAGGCTTCCATGGCTTCCTTCGCGACGGTGAAGTTCGCCGGATCGGGCAGCTGCAGCAAGGGCCAGGCGGCGACGAAATGCGGCCACAGGATGTCGTGGCTGATGGCCTTGTCGCCGCTGCCGCCGAGCCAGGGCACGGCGAAGTGGCGGGCGTAGAACAGCGCGCCGAAAAAGGCGGCGAAGAACATGACTTCGGAAAAGATGAACCAGCCCATGCCCCAGCGGAAGCTGGCGTCGACCTGGTCGTTGTAGCGGCCGCTGCGGCTTTCGCGGATGACGGTGCCGAACCAGCCGAACAGCATGCCGACAAAGACCAGCAGACCGATGCCGGCGGCATAACCGCCGGCCAGCGTCTGATCGTCGAGCAGCAGCGCGAAGCCCAGCATCAGCGCGAACAGGCCGATCGAGCCGATCAGCGGCCAGTGGCTGGGCGCCGGCACGAAGTAGGTGGATTCGCCGTGATCCATGATCGCTCCTCTCAGCCGCGGGCAGCGTCGCCGGCCGGGCGCCGATCCGCGCGCACGCCGGGCGCCTCGAAGAAGGTGTAGGACAGCGTCAGCGTGCCGATCGTCGTCGGCAGTTGCGGATCGACCTGGAACTGCAGCGGCAGGTCCTTGCCTTCGCCCGGCGCCAGCGGCTGCTGGGAAAAGCAGAAGCACTCGATCTTGTGGAAGTAGGGGGCGGCCTCGCCCGGCGTGACGTTCGGAATCGCCTGTCCGACGATGGCGGCGTTGCCGAGGTTCCTGGCATGGAAGCGCGTCAGCACGAGGTCGCCCGGATGCACCTTGAGGCGGACGACTTCGGGATGGAATTCCCACGGCAGGTTGCCGCTGACGTTGGCGACGAACTCGACCGTGACCCAGCGCGCCGTGTCGACCTTGCGCTTGACGGCGTCGCCGTAGTCGATGCGGCCGGTGGTGCCGTTGAAGCCGGTGCGCGTGCAATACACCTGGTAGAGCGGCACCAGCAGGTAGCCGAAGCCGATCATCGCCATGGCAAAGAAGGCGAGTTTCCAGGCCAGGCGGCGGTTGTTCGCGGGCGTGGTCATGGCAGGTGGTTGAGGATCATCGCCGCAAAGAACGCCATCGCGATGCCGGCGAGGATCAGCGCGGTGCGGATGTTGGCGCGGCGGTTGGGGGCCGGAGACGTCGTCATGGCGGCCATCTCACTTGACCTCGGGCGCCGTCGTGAAGCTGTGGTAGGGCGGCGGCGAGGGCAGCGTCCATTCCAGCCCGTGAGCGCCTTCCCAGACCTGGTCCGAAGCCTTGGCGCCGCTGCCGCGGATGGTGCGGATGACGTTGTAGAGAAACAGCAGCTGGCTGGCGCCGAAGATGAAGCCGCCGATGCTGGACATCATGTTCCATTCCGTGTACTGCACGGCGTAGTCGGCGACGCGGCGCGGCATGCCGGCGAGTCCCAGGAAGTGCTGCGGGAAGAAGAGGAGGTTGACCGAGATCACCGACAGCCAGAAGTGCAGCTTGCCGAGGCGCTCGTCGTACATGCGGCCGGTCCATTTCGGCAGCCAGTAGTGAATGCCGCCGACGATGGCGAAGACGGCGCCGGTGACCAGCACGTAATGGAAGTGGGCGACGACGAAATAGGTGTCCTGGTACTGGAAGTCGACGGGCGCGAGCCCCAGCATCAGCCCGGAAAAGCCGCCGATCGAGAACAGCACGATGAAGGAAAGCGCCCACAGCATCGGCGTCTCGAAGGTCAGCGAGCCGCGCCACATGGTCGCCACCCAGTTGAACACCTTGACGCCGGTGGGCACGGCGATGAGGATGGTCGAGTACATGAAGAAGAGTTCGCCGGCGAGCGGCATGCCGACGGTGAACATGTGGTGTCCCCAGACGATGAACGACAGGATGGCGATGGCGCCGACGGCGTAGATCATCGAGGTGTAGCCGAACAGGGGCTTGCGCGCGAAGGTCGGCACGATCTGCGAGACGATGCCGAAGGCCGGCAGGATCATGATGTACACTTCGGGGTGGCCGAAGAACCAGAAGACGTGCTGGAACATCACCGGATCGCCGCCGCCGGCGGCGTTGAAGAAGCTGGTGCCGAAATACTTGTCGGTCAGCAGCATGGTGACGGCGCCGGCCAGCACCGGCATCGCCGCGATCAGCAGGAAGGCGGTGATCAGCCAGGTCCACACGAACATCGGCAGCTTGCGGAAGACCATGCCCGGCGCGCGCATGTTGAACACCGTGGTGATGACGTTGATCGCCCCCATCACCGACGAGATGCCCATCAGGTGGATGGCGAAGATGACGAAGGGGAAGGCCATGCCGGTCTGCAGGAACAGCGGCGGATACATGGTCCAGCCGCCGGCCGGGCCGCCGCCGGGCATGAACAGCGTGGACAAGAGCAGCGTGAAGGCGAAGGGCAGGATCCAGAAGCTCCAGTTGTTGAGCCGCGGCAGCGCCATGTCCGGCGCGCCGATCATCAGCGGGATCATCCAGTTCGCCAGGCCGACGAAAGCCGGCATCACCGCGCCGAAGATCATCACCAGCGCGTGCATCGTGGTCATCTGGTTGAAGGTGAGGGCATCGACGAACTGCAGTCCCGGCTTGAAGAGCTCGGCGCGGATCACCATGGCGAAAGTGCCGCCGACGAAGAACATGGTCAGCGAGAACAGCAGGTAGAGCGTGCCGATGTCCTTGTGGTTGGTGGAAAACAGCCAGCGCGTGATGCCGCTGGGATGGCCGTGCTCGGTGCCGTGCAAGGCGATTTCCGCCATGGCTTTCTCCCTTATTTGCGAGCCTGCTTGACCTGGGCGGGCTGGACGACGTCGCCGGTCTTGTTGCCCCACGTGTTGCGCTCGTAGGTGATGACGCCGGCAATCTCGACGTCGGAAAGCTGCGTCGCGAAGGCCTGCATGGCCGTGCCCGGTTTGCCGTTCATGACGCGGTTGAGGTGGCCGGCGATGGGGCCGGTGGCGATCGGACTGCCGTTGAGCGCCGGGAACACGCCCGGAATGCCCTGGCCGTTGGGTTGGTGGCAGGCGGCGCAGATGCGCCCGTAGACTTCCTGGCCCTTGGCATAGAGTTCGTCTTTCGTCCACATCCGTTCTGCGGCGGTCGCCGCCTTCGCCTGCAGGGCCTTCTGCTGCGCCAGCCAGGCATCGAACTCGGGCTCGTTCATCGCCACCAGGACGATGGGCATGTAAGCGTGGCCGACGCCGCAAAGCTCGGAGCACTGGCCGCGATAGGTGCCGGGCTGCTCGATGCGCGCCCAGCTCTCGCTGATGAAGCCGGGATTGGCATCGACCTGGTAGCCGAGCGCCGGCACCCACCAGGCATGGATGACGTCGGTGGCGGTAAACAGGAAGCGGATCTTCTTGCCGACCGGCAGCACCAGCGGCTGGTCGACTTCGCGCAGGTAGTTGTCGACGCTCGCCGGGTCGATGCCCGAGCCGCGCTTGGAGGCGTCGACGCTCTTCGGGTCGACATTGCTGAAGAAGCCCACGCCTTCATTGAGGTAATCGTAGCGCCAGCGCCATTGCTGGCCGGTGACCTTGATGGTGAGATCGGCGTCCTTGGTGTCGTCCATCGCCATGAGGGCGCGCGTCGCCGGCACCGCAAGGACGACGAGGACAAGAAAGGGGATCACGGTCCAGACGATCTCGAGGCGCGTGTTTTCGTGAAACTGCGCCGGGACCGCGCCGCGCGACTTGCGATGATGGACGATGGCCCACAGCATGGCGCCGAAGACGACGACGGCGATGCCGACGCAGATCCAGAACGCCAGCATGTGCAGCCGGTAGGCTTCGTGGCTGATCGGGGTGACGCCGCTGGGAAGATTGAACGCGTAGTCGGCGACGGCCGGCGCGCTGCCCGCGACCGACGCTGCCGCAACGGAAAAAAGGCAGAACCCCCGGCTGCTCTTGCCTGTCATCGCACCTCCTCTGGACGGCTGCGATCAACAGCATCGGACCGGGCCGGCCATTCCTTATGCTTCCGAGTTGCAATTGTGTTGATTAGTTCCAGGCGCTGAAATACCGGCGAACGGGTAATCGGCGCGCCGTGCCGGGCCGCCGTCGCCGCTACGCGAAAACGGGTAGGGAAAATACCGGCAATCGGGCATTCATGTTTTCCGCACTGCCCCCTACGATGCGACATCCCGCGCGGCAGGACACGGATCGGATGACCTGGCGAGCAGTCGATTTTTTTGTCAACCCCTCAGGAGAGAACGCCATGAACAAACTGCTTGTTGCCTTGATTTCGTCCACGATGCTGTTGACCGCGGGACAGGTATTGGCCGCGGACGACGCGATGAAGAAGGACGACATGTCGACGTCCACCATGGGCAAGGACGACAACATGAAGAAGGACGACGGCATGGCGAAGAAGGCGCCCAAGAAAAAGAAGACGCACAAGAAGGCCATGAAGAAGGACGAGATGGGCAAGGACGAAATGAAGAAGGACGACATGGGCAAGGACCAGATGCAGAAGTAACCTTTCCCCGCCGCCCGCCGCTGGCGGGCGGCGACGTCTTCGGGCGGCGCCGCGGACGGGTCCGTGGCGCCGCTGCGCAGGCGCGCCAGGTCTCTCGCCGCCGTGGCGCGCTGCGAGCCAGCAGTCGAGAAGGCGCGAAAGCCGCGCCTCCGGACGCAGGAATGCCAAGCAGGAAGGCCGCGCCTCAGCGCGTGCGGCGCCGGTCGACGAGGATTTCCCTGACCAGTTTCACGTGGCCGTGTTCGTCCTGCTCCTCCAGGCGCACCGGGAAGCCCCAGAGGTTGGCGATGTGGTTCAGCATCTCGTCGCGGGTGTCGCCCAGCGGCCGGCGCTGATGGTGGAAATGCCGCAGCGTCAGCGAGCGGTCGCCCTGGAAATCCACGTTCCAGACCTGGATGTTGGGTTCGCGGCTGCCCAGGTTGTACTGGTCGGACAGCCGCTGCCGCAAGGCGCGATAGCCCTGGTCGTCGTGGATGGCATCGACCTGGATCTTGTCGCGGCGGTCGTCATCGACGATGGCGAACATGCGGAACTCGCGCATCAGCTTCGGCGACAGGTACTGGGCGATGAAGCTCTCGTCCTTGAAGTTGCGCATGGCGAAATCCAGCGTCTCGTGCCAGTCGCCGCCCGCCACTTCGGGGAACCACTCGCGATCCTCGGCCGTCGGCGCCTCGCACATGCGGCGCAGGTCGCGCCACATGGCGAAGCCGAGCGCGTACGGGTTGATGCCGCTGTAGTGCGGGCTGTGGTAGGGCGGCTGGTAGAGCACGTTGGTGTGGGACTGCAGGAACTCGATCATGAAGCCGTCGGAGAGCAGGCCCTCGTCGTAGAGGTGGTTGAGCAGGGTGTAGTGCCAGAAGCTGGCCCAGCCCTCGTTCATGAGCTGGGTCTGGCGCTGCGGCAGGAAGTACTGGCCGATCTTGCGCACGATGCGCACGATCTCGCGCTGCCAGGGTTCCAGCAGCGGCGCGTTCTTCTCGAAGAAGTAGAGCAGGTTCTCTTCGGGCTCGCTGGGGAAGCGGCGCGCCGGCGGCTCGTCCTTGTCGGCGCCGGGGCGCACGGGCAAGGTGCGCCACAGTTCGTTCACCTGCGACTGCAGGTATTCCTCGCGCTCCTTCTGGCGCTCCTTCTCCTTCAGCAGCGACAGCTTCGGCGGCCGCTTGTAGCGATCCACGCCGACGTTGAGCAGGGCGTGGCAGGAATCGATCAGGCGTTCCACTTCCTCCTCGCCGTGGCGTTCCTCGCACTCGGCGATGAAATTGCGCGCGAACACCATGTAGTCGATGATCGAGTCGGCCGAGGTCCAGGTGCGGAACAGGTAGTTGCCCTTGAAGAAGGAGTTGTGGCCGTAGGCGGCATGGGCGATGACCAGCCCCTGCATCATCATCGTGTTCTCCTCCATCAGGTAGGCGATGCAGGGATCGGAGTTGATGACGATCTCGTAGGCCAGGCCCATCTGGCCGCGGCGGTAGCCGCTTTCGGTGGCGAGGAAATGCTTGCCGAACGACCAGTGGTGGTAGTTGACCGGCATGCCGATCGAGGCATAGGCGTCCATCATCTGTTCCGCCGTGATCACCTCGATGATGTGCGGGTAGCAGTCGAGGCCGTAATGGCGGGCGACGCGGCCGATCTCCTCGTCGTAGCGGGCGATCAGTTCGAAAGTCCAGTCGGACTGGGTCGAGATGGGCTTGTTTTTCCTTTTCACCATGATGCGCGGACCGGGTCTGGTTCAGGCCAGCTGCTTGCGGAACAACTCGTGGAACACCGGGTAGATGTCCGGCAGTCCGGCGATGCGCTGCATGGCGAAGCGCTCGGGGTAGGCGGCCCGCACCCGCGCGTATTCGTGCCAGAGGTTCTGCGGCTCGACGGCCGTGATCTCGATGTAGGCGTAGTACTGCACGTAGGGTAGGATCTCGTCGCGGAGAATGTCGCGGCAGTGCGGCGAATCGCTGTCCCAGTTCTCGCCGTCGGAGGCCTGCGCGCCGTAGATGTTCCAGACGCGCGACGAGTAGCGCTCGACGACGATCTTGTGCATCAGTTCGAGGGCGCTGGAGACGACGGTGCCGCCCGACTCGCGCGAGTGGAAGAACTCGTCCTCGCCGACTTCGAAGGCCTGCGTGTGGTGGCGGATGAAGACGACCTCGATGTGCTGGTAGGTGCGCCGCAGGAACAGGTAGAGCAGCATGAAGAAGCGCTTGGCCGCCTGCTTCTTCTCTTCGTCCATGGAGCCGGAGACGTCCATCAGGCAGAACATGACGGCCTGCGTCGAGGGCGCCGGAATGCGGATGCGGTTGTTGAAGCGCAAGTCGAAGGTGTCGATGAACGGCACGCGCTCGATCTTGCGCTGCAGGCGGGCGATTTCGCGGCGCAGTTCCTGGGCTTCGCGCGTGTCGCCGTCGCCGCAGGCTTCCAGGCGCGCGAGGTGCTCCTCCAGTTCGCGCAGGGCCTTGCGGTACGGCGAGCCGACGGCGATGCGCCGGCCGGCGGCGCCGCGCAGGGAACGCACGACGTTGATGTTGGCGGGCACGCCGCTTTGCGTGTAGCCGGCGCGCACGCGCTTGAATTCCTCGATGCGCGTCAACTGGGTCTTGACGAGGTTGGGCAGGGCCAGATCTTCGAAGAAGATGTTGAGGAATTCCTCGCGCGAGAGCTGGAAGGCGAAGTCGTCCTCATGCGTGCCTTCCTGGCTGGCCTGGCTGCCGCCGGAACCGGCGCCGCCGCTGGGGCGGTCCAGCTGGTCGCCGGTATGGTACTGGTCGTTGCCCGAGAGCACGTCGCGCCGCACGCCGCCGCGGCCGTAGCGGAACTGCGGCTCGGAAATGTCCTTGGCCGGAATGCCGATCTTCTCACCGTTGTCGATGTCGGCAATGCCGCGCTTGCTGATCGCTTCCGCCACCGCCTTGCTGATCTGGCTCTTGAAGCGGCGGATGAAGCGGCTGCGGTTGACGGCGCTCTTGTTCTTGCTGTCGAAGCGCCGATCGACGATGCGGACTCCCACCATGTCGTACCCTCTCTCTCCGCCTGGAGGCCGCTGTTCAGGATGACTTGCGTACGCGCAAATACCACTCCGAAAGCAGCCTGACCTGCTTTTCCGTGTAGCCCCTGGCCATCATGCGGTTGACGAAGTCCTTGTGCTTGCGCTGTTCGTCGGCGCTGGCCTTGGCGTTGAAGGAAATCACCGGCAGCAGCTCCTCGGTGTTGGAGAACATCTTCTTCTCGATCACCGAGCGCAGCTTCTCGTAGGACGTCCACAGCGGATTGCGGCCGTCGTTCTTGGCGCGCGCGCGCAGCACGAAGTTCACCACCTCGTTGCGGAAGTCCTTCGGGTTGCTGATGCCCGCCGGCTTTTCGTTCTTCTCCAGTTCGTCGTTCAGGGCGTTGCGGTCGAGAATCTCGCCGGTGTTGGGGTCGCGGAACTCCTGGTCCTGAATCCAGAAGTCGGCGTAGGTGACGTAGCGGTCGAAGATGTTCTGGCCGTACTCGGAATAGGACTCCAGGTAGGCGGTCTGGATTTCCTTGCCGATGAACTCGGTGAAGCGCGGCGCCAGGTATTCCTTGATGAAGGCCAGGTAGCGTTGCTCGACTTCCGGCGCGAACTGCTCCTGCTCGATCTGCTGCTCGATCACGTACATCAGGTGCACCGGGTTGGCGGCGACCTCGCGATGGTCGAAGTTGAACACCTTGGACAGGATCTTGAAGGCGAAGCGCGTGGACAGCCCGGTCATACCCTCGTCGACGCCGGCGTAGTCGCGGTATTCCTGGTAGGACTTGGCCTTCGGGTCGGTGTCCTTGAGGTTCTCGCCGTCGTAGATGCGCATCTTCGAATAGATCGACGAGTTCTCCGGCTCCTTGAGGCGCGAGAGCACGGCGAACTGCGCCATCATGCGCAGCGTGTCCGGCGCGCACGGCGCATCGCCGAGCGAGGAATTGGCGATCAGCTTCTCGTAGATTTTCACTTCCTCGGAGACGCGCAGGCAGTAGGGCACCTTGACGATGTAGATGCGGTCGAGGAAGGCCTCGTTGTTGCGGTTGTTCCGGAAGGTCTGCCACTCGGCCTCGTTCGAGTGCGCCAGGATCATGCCGTCGAAGGGAATGGCGCCGAAGCCTTCGGTGCCCTTGTAGTTGCCTTCCTGCGTCGCCGTCAGCAACGGATGCAGCACCTTGATCGGCGCCTTGAACATTTCGACGAATTCCAGCAGGCCGCGGTTGGCGAGGCACAGCCCGCCCGAGTAGCTGTAGGCGTCGGGGTCGTTCTGCGAGTATTCCTCGAGCTTGCGGATGTCGATCTTGCCGACCAGCGAGGAGATGTCCTGGTTGTTCTCGTCGCCCGGTTCGGTCTTGGATATCGCGACTTGCCGCAGCACCGAAGGCTTGACCTTGACGACGCGGAACTTCGAGATGTCGCCGTTGTACTCGTGCAGGCGCTTGACGGCCCACGGCGACATGATGGTGTTGAGGTAGCGCCGCGGAATGCCGAAATCCTCTTCCAGGATCGGACCGTCCTCCTCGGGCCGGAACAGGCCCAGCGGCGATTCGCGCACCGGCGAATCCTTGATCGCGTAAAAGGGAATCTTCTCCATCAGGTACTTCAACTGCTCGGCGAGCGACGACTTGCCGCCGCCGACGGGGCCGAGCAAGTAGAGAATCTGCTTCTTTTCCTCGAGGCCCTGGGCGGCATGGCGGATATAGGCGACGATGTTCTCGATCACCTCTTCCATGCCGTAGAAGTCCGGAAACGCCGGATACATGCGGATCACCTTGTTGGCGAAAATCCGCGACAGGCGCGGCTCGTGGCGCGTGTCGATGACCTTCGGCTCGCCGATCGCCGCCAGCATTCGTTCCGCGACCGTGGCATAGGCAGTCGGGTCGGAACGGCAAAGTTCGAGATACTCCTGGACTGACATCTCCTCTTCTTGTGCCGCTTCGTAGCGACTCCTGTACCTGGCGAGTAGGGTCATGATCTGCCTCCTTAGCGCTTGCTGAAATAATTCTTAGAAGCCCTGTCCTTGTTGTTGGAGTCGCTTCGGCGAAAAAGATTGCGAAAATTTTGCGGGTTCCGATAGGCGGGGTGCCGATTCACAAATTCCCGGCGCCGACGCCGCTAGAATTCCCGCCGCCCTCTTGGCGGCGAGGCGGGCGAACCGCGGCAGGCGTCCCAGGTCGAAAGCACATCGGTCATCGCAAGGAGCGCCACCATGAACCCGATGATTTTTCCCAAGATGCTGGTTTCGCACGACGAAGGCTGGAGCTGGCTGATGCGCGTCCATCCTTCCGTCGCCAGGATGTACCTGCTCTACGTGGTGCCGTTCTCGCTGGTACCGCCGGCGATGCTGCTCTATGCCTGGCATGCGTACCGGCACACGCTGCTGACGGCAGTCTCGCTCAACGCGGCATGGCTCGTCTGCGCGGTGTTCTTCCTCGTCGAACTGGCGGTGGTGCCGGCGATGGGCGCCGTCATCCAGCGGCTCGGCCAGGTCGCCGATGCCGAGGCTGCCTACGAGGACGCCTTCGCGCTGGCCGCCGTCGTGCCGACGCCGCTGTGGATCGCGCCGCTGTTCCTCTTCGTGCCGAGCCTGATGGTCAACGCGCTGGTGCTGTGCGCCGCCCTGTTCGGCGCCGCCATGCTGATCTACCAGGGCTCGCCGAAAGTGTTCCGCGTCGACGACGAGCGCAAGGCCAAGCTCCTGGCCGGCTCGGTATTCGCCGCCGGGCTGGTGGGTTGGATCGCGATGATGCTGCTGACGTTCGTCGTCTGGGGCATGGTGGTGTCGGGCGTATGAATATGGCCTGACCGGCGGCGCGGTTATTTTCATTCGTCGCTGCGGCGACGATCCGTCCAGCGCCGCACGATGGCGTCGAAGATTTCCTCGAGGCCGGCGTGGGTGCCGCGCAGGCCGGCGACGACCTGCACCGCCCAGGCGAAGTACTCGTCCTTGCGTTGCGCCGACCAGCCGACCGGCGGCATCCTTTCGATGTCGCGCAGGTTGCAGATCTTGTCGGCCAGCTTGACCAGCTTCGCGCGCGGCGAGATGGTCGGCGCGTGCTCGATCTGCAGCCGCTTGCGCTCCGCCTTGGCGAGCGTCTTGTCATCGCTGACCTCGAGGACGATCATGGCGACTTCGTGGCCGAAGACGATTGCCAACTCCTCGAACGTGGTCTCCGTGTCCTCGACGGTGTCGTGCAGCAGCGCGGCGCAGATCACCACCGGATCCTCGACCATCGCCTCATTGACCAGCAGGTCGGCGAGCGAGATCGGATGATTGATGTAGGGCGTGGCGTCGGCGTCGCAGCGCCGCTGCATCTTGTGCTTGGCGGCGGCGAACTGCGTCGCGCGCAGGACGGTGCACAAGTCCGAAGTGCGGGATTTCCGCGCGTCCATCGGTGGCGGCCTCCTCAGGCGGCACGCGGCAGTTCCTGCTCGACGTCGGCCAGGGCGCCGGCGACGGCCGCGACGGCCGCGTCGATCTCGGCGCGTTCGATGATCAGCGGCGGCGCCAGGCGTATCACCGTGCGGCGCGTGCCCATCGTCAGCACGCCGCGGCCCAGCAGCTTCATGCAGACCGCGCGGGCGTCGGTATAGCGGCCGTCGACTTCGAGTCCGACGAAGAGGCCGCGGCCGCGGATATCGCGGATCAGCGGGCTGGCGATCTGGCGCAGGCCGGCCTGCAGATAGTCGCCCAGTTCGGCGGCGCGCGCCGGCAAGTCCTGCTCGACCAGGATATTCAAGGCTTCCAGCGCCACCGTCGCGGCCAGCGGGTTGCCGCCGAACGTACTGCCGTGATCGCCGGGGCCGAAGACGTCCATGACGCGGCGGTCGGCGAGGAAGGCGGAAATGGGCAGCAGGCCGCCGCCGAGCGCCTTGCCGAGGATCACGCCGTCGGGGCGCACGCCGTCGTGCTCGCAGGCCAGGCGCTTGCCGGTGCGGCCCAGGCCGGTCTGGATTTCATCGCAGATCAGCAGCACGTTGTGCCGCCGGCAAATGGCGGCGCAGGCGGCGAGATAGCCGGCCGGCGGCACGACGATGCCGCCTTCGCCCTGGATCGGTTCGACCAGGAAGGCCGCGGTCTGCGGCGTGATGGCGGCCTCGAGCGCGGCGGCGTCGCCGTAGGGCACGCGCTTGCCGCCGGGCGGGAAGGGGCCGAAGCCGTCGCGGTACTGCGCTTCCGACGAGAGGCCGACGATGGCGATGGAACGGCCGTGGAAATTGCCTTCGCAGGCGATGATCTCGGCCGCCTCCGGCGCCACGCCCTTGACCTTGTAGGCCCATTTGCGCGCCGCCTTGAGCGCGGTTTCCACGGCTTCGAGCCCGGTGTTGACCGGCAGCGCCGCATCGAAGCCGAACAACTCGCGCAGCCGCCGCAGCAGCACCGGCAGGCGGTCGTTGTGGTAGGCGCGCGAGGTCACGGCGAGGCGCTGCGCCTGTCGCGTCAGCTCTTCGACCAGGCGCGGATGGGCGTGGCCGAAGCTTACCGCCGAGTATGCCGACATCATGTCGAGGTAGCGCCTGCCCTCGACGTCCCAGACATGCACGCCGGCGCCGCGCGTCAGTACCGGCGGCAGCGTCGTGTAGTTGTGCGCGCCGTAGCGGTTCTCCCAGGCGCGCAGCTGTCCGGCGCTGCGGGAGCTGGCGGCTTCCAGCAGCGCGTGCACCAGGCGCGCGGTGCGGCCTTCGATGTCGTGCGCCGGATTGAACTCGGCGATTTCCAGCGCCGACAGCTTGGGCTGCTGGCAGATGCCGTGCAGCGCTTCGCAGAGCGCGGCGCCGCCGAGGCCGCTGGAGCAGGGCGTGCTGACGCCGGGCGCATCCTCCGCGCCGACGACGTCGAGGTCGATGCTGATGCCGAAGGCCTCGGTGCCGGCACTGAGGCGCTGGACGGCTTCGTCCATCACCGCGCGCAGGCCGCGCCGGCCGATTTCTTCCATGTCGTAGATCTTCACGCCGAGCCGGCGCAGCAGCGACATCTCGACCGCCTCGAAGCTGCGCAAGCCGACGATGATGAGATTGTGCGGCTTGAGGTGCAGGTCGGCCGGGCTGCCGAGCCCCGGCACGTTGATGCCGAGCAGCGCCGCCAGCGGCATGTCGTGGAGGTTGCCGGTGGGGCTGGTGGCGCGCGTGTGGACGTCGGCGTGCGCGTCGAGCCACAGCAGCCCGAATTGGCGCCCCGGCGCCCGCTCCTGCAGCGCCTGCGCGGCGCCGCGCCAGGTGCCGGCGGCGATGGCGTGGTCGCCGCCGATGACGACCGGAAACTGGCCGTGCGCGATGCACGCGGCGACGCGCTCGCCCAGCGTCTTCAGCAGCGTCGCCAGCACGGCTTGCGCCGATCCCTCGCCCGGCGCGACCATCGCTTCCCACTGGCAGTCATGGCCGTTGCGCCGCGCCGCGGCATCGATATCCGCCCGCCGCAAGGCTTCAGGCGCTTGCGCGCACGCAGCACTGGCCGCGGCCGGGGCGCCCAAACCGCTGGCAACCCCGATCAGCCGGATCGGGCGATCTGCATCGGCGTTAAGCATGGCAATACTCCACACCCCTTTTTGCGCTCAAGTGTCAGAAATTTGACCGCGCGCCGCGGCGAATGTTTCGCCGCGCGCCGGTCTGCCGCGAGTGCGCCGCCAGGCAGGCGCGGCAGCGCACGGGTGCGCACGCCGGCGCGAGTCTGAGTCCCCCGCTTGCCGCGGCGCCCGCCTCAAGCGTTCAACGGCATGCCGGCGACGGTGACGCGGTTGCGTCCCTGGTTCTTCGAAAGGTAGAGCGCGCTGTCGGCGCGGCCGAGAAAGTCATGCGCCGATTCGCCGTTGCGGTAGCTGGCGACGCCGACGGAAATCGTGATGTTGCCGACGGCCGCGTTGTGATGGGCGCGCTTGATGCGGCATCGTTCCACCTCGCTGCGGATCTTTTCGGCGAGATGCTGGGCGCCTTCGAGCGGCGTCTCCGGCAGCAGGATGACGAACTCCTCGCCGCCGTAGCGGGCGGCGATGTCCTTGCCCTTGACGTTGTCTTTCAGTATCTGCGCAATGCCCAAGATGACCTTGTCGCCGAACAGGTGGCCGTAGCTGTCGTTGATGCGCTTGAAGAAATCGATGTCGGCGATCAGCAGGCTGGGCGCGCGCTCGGCGTCGCAGGCGGAGACGCAAGCGGCCAGCACCGAGTCGAAGCCGCGGCGGTTCATGAGGCCGGTCAAGCCGTCGGCCAGCGCATCCTGCCTGGCCTTGCGCACCTCCTGCCGCAACTGCTCGATTTCGCGGCGGCTTTCGTCCAGGTTGGCCTTCAGCGCCGCGGTCGATTCCTGCATGTTGCGGGTGTGCCGAAGCAGCAGATCGACGGCTCCGCCCAGCCCGGCGCCGGGGGTGGAATGCGCGAGGTCCGCCGACCATTTCTCCAGCACGCGGCCGTATTCGCTGGCGTGGTCGCCGGCCTGGGATGCCGAGCGCGAAATGTCGGCCAAGGCTTTCTGGAAGCCTTCGCTGACGCGCCGCGAAACGTCTTCGTCGATGTCGGCGATGTGCTTGTGGAAGAGCTCGAGGGTGGCCTGTTCGTCGAGAACGGCGCCGTTCTTCGTGCGGCCGTCGATGCTGGCCTTGAGCGGCGGATTGATGCCGGCCACGTACTCGTACCAGACGGCATAACTGACCGGGTGCAGTGCCGCGGCCTGCCGGGACATCAGCGGCAGTGCCTGCCGCAGAAACTCGGCACTCTTTTCCATGCTGTCGACGTACTTCATGCGTTCGCTCTCCCTCGATCCGGCAACGCCCAGACGCCGGCCGATATTAGGGATTCGCAGGCGCGAAAAAAATACTGTGAGCAGATGATTTCGCGTACCGGTAAGCGAGTAGGAATCGGCCTCGCCGCCTGTGGCGGCGCTGGCTACCTGTATTCCATTAGTATAAATATGCAAATCCGGGTATATTTGCCGCGACTTGCCATGGCCATAATCAAAAACTTGTGCCTCGATGCCGCACTGTTCACGCCGACAAGAACCTTGGTTCAGGGAGACACATGGTGCAGCATGACGACGGGCCTGATTTGGCGCCGTATCGGACCAGGGAAGCCATCGGGCGCTGGTTCGGCGATGTAATCGCATCCATATCCGCAGCGCAGCCGAGGGGCAAGGCCATGCCGGTCTCCTACGGCATCGCCTTCATCGTCGCCGCGGTTGCCGCCGGCGCCCGCGTGCTGATCGGGCCGGCCGATGAGGGCTTGACGCTGGTCGCCTTTTTCCCCGCGGTGGCGCTCGCCGCCCTCCTCGGCGGCTTCTGGGCGGGTGCGCTGGCGCTGGCAGTTTCCGCGCTGGCGGCGGCCTGGCTGTCGTTGCCGGCCGCGGGCGCAATCCCGTTCGGCGGCGAGCGCGCGGCGCTGGCCTTGAACCTGGCGTTCATGGGCGGCGGCTTGCTGGTGTGCGGCGCCATCGGGATCATGCACGAGCGCTATCTGAAGGCGCGCGGCGCCGCCGAACGCTTCCGCGAGGTGCACGATTTCCTGCATGCCGTCGTCGAGGGAACCAGCGACATGCTCTTCGTCAAGGACCGGGCAAGGCGCTACGTGCACTGCAACGGCGCGCTATTGCGCGCGCTTGGCAAGCGGCTGGACGAGGTGGTTCGCAGGGACGATTTTTCCCTGTTCCCGGCGGCGACGGCGCGGCGCCTGGCGGGCGACGACGCCAAGGTCATGGCGACGGGAACGACGGTTACTTATGAGGAAACCGTGACGCTGCCGGATGGGAAAGAACGGAACTTCCTGGTGACCAAGGGCCCCGTCTATGCGAGCAGCGGCCGCATCGCCGGCGTCTTCGGCGTGGCCCGCGACATCTCCGAACGCCAACGGGCGGCCGCCGCCTTGCGCGAAAGCGAACAGCGCTTCAACGCCCTGGCGGAAGCAGCCCAGAAAGGGATCGCCATTACCGCACGGGGGATCGTCCTCGACGTGAACGAGCGGCTGACGGACATCCTCGGCTACGAACGGGATGAAATCGTCGGCCGGAACCTCGTCGATTTCATCGCGCTCTCGCCGGCCGAGGGGGAATGGGTGGCGGCACGCATTTTTGCCGGCCTCGAAATGCACGGCGAGCACGAAGTGCTGCGCAAGGACGGCTCGCGGCGCCATGTCGAGATCAACGGCAAGAAGCTATCGGACACTGACGACGGCATGCATCTCACCGCCATCCGCGACATCACGCTGCAACGGTTGGCGGCGGATGAACATCGCGCCGCGAAGGCCGAAGCCGAGCGCGCCAACGCCGCCAAGTCGCGCTTCCTCGCCGCCGCCAGCCACGACCTGCGGCAACCGCTGTCGGCGCTGTCGCTCTATGTCGGCGCGCTCGAAGGCAGACTTGCGCCGGCCGACGGCCAGCTCGTCGCGAACATGCGCGATTGCGTGGCCAACCTGAGCGAAATGCTCTCCGACCTGCTCGACCTCTCGAAGCTCGACGCCGGCGTGGTGCGGCCGAACGTGTGCGATTTCGCGCTCGAAGCAGTGCTCGCCAAAGTCGCGTCCTCCCATGCCCCCGAGGCGAAGCTGAAAGGCCTGGCCTTGCGCTACGGCTATGTCGACGGCATCGGGCGCACCGACCCCGTGCTGTTCCAGCGCATCGTCGGCAACCTGGTGTCCAACGCCATCCGCTACACCGAGCGCGGCGGCGTGCTGATCGCCTGCCGCTGGCGGCAGGGCAAGCGCTGGATCGAAGTCTGGGATACCGGCATCGGCATTGCCGCGGACAAGACGGCCGAGGTCTTCGAGGAATTCCGGCAGCTCGGCAACTACGAGCGCAATCGCGCGAAAGGCAGCGGACTGGGCCTTGCCATCGTCGCCAAGACCGCCGCCTTGCTGGGCCTGCAGGTGCGCGTGCATTCGCGGCCCGGCAAAGGCTCGGTGTTCGCCGTGGAACTGCCGCCGGGCGACGCCGTCGAGCCCGTCGTCGCGCGCCGCTATACGCACCGGGCGCTGCGCATCGCCCTGGTCGAGGACAACGACGAAGTCGCCACGGCGCTTGCCTACGCGCTGACGGAGATCGGCCATCAAGTGGTGGCGGGCGCCTCGCGCGAGGAACTGCTGCCGCGCCTCGGCGGCATCGCGCCCGACATCGTGATCTCGGACTACCGGCTGGCCGGCGCGGAAGACGGCTTTGCCGTCATCGGCGCGCTGCGCGCGGCTTTCGGCAGCGACCTGCCGGCGCTCATCATCACCGGCGACACCGATCCGGCGGTGATCCGGCGCATGACGGACCAGCACATCAGCGTCCAGCACAAGCCGCTCGATCTCGAAGCCTTGCGCACGCGCATCGCGGCGCTGACC
>JAQTNK010000008.1 GCA_028713915.1 Rhodocyclaceae bacterium
CGCCATGACCGCCAACGCCTTCAGCGAGGACCGCCAGCGCTGCCTCGCCGCCGGCATGAACGACCACATCGCCAAGCCCTGCTATCCCGACGAATTGTTCGCCGCCTTGCGCAAGTGGCTGCCGCCGACCGGTCCGAAATCACGCTGAGTCGCCCGAGCCTGGCGCCCGCCCGCCGGTGCACGACAGCGCCCGCGCTTCTCGCTGCTTTACTGTTGCGCTGCCGCCCTCACGGCCGGCAGCCGCGCATCATGCTCGCGGCGAGGACAATCTTAGGCGTCGCGACGGCTGCCGGCAAGGCGCGCGGCGCACGATTGCGCCAGCCAATCCATGCCCGCCGGCAGCGCCTTCTCGGCCGCCACCGGGGCCAGCCGCGCCACCGGCTTGCCGTTGCGGGTGAGCACGATTTCTTCGCCGGACGCCGCTTGGTCGACAAGTTGCGACAGCGTGTTGGTTGCTTCGAATATGCCAATGGTTTTCATGTTCAGGTCGTACCATCATTAAGTCTTATGGTTATTATAACCAGAACATGAGCATCATGCACAACACATCAAATCAATGAGATAAGACGTTTCCCATCGTCATTTTGCTGCAACTGCATAGCCCAATACGACAAGGATTTAGCCTTTCGCGAACTCGATGTGCCCCTTCGCCGCCGTGACCTTGACCGTGTCCTTCGGCGCGAACTTGCCTTCGAGGATCAGCTTGGCGAGCGGGTTCTCGATGCGCTCCTGGATCGCCCGCTTCAGGGGCCGCGCGCCGAACACCGGATCGAAGCCGGCCTCGGCCAGTTCGGCCAGGGCCTTGGCGTCGACGCTCATGCTCATCTCCAGCTTGGCCAGGCGTTTTTCCAGGTAGCCCAGCTGGATCTTGGCGATGCCGGCGATGTGCTTCTCGTCGAGCGCGTGGAAGACCACGATCTCGTCGATGCGGTTCACGAACTCGGGACGGAAGTGGCTCTTGACCTCGGCCATGACGGCGAGCTTGATGACCTGGTAGTCGTCGCCGGCCATCTGCTGGATCATCTGGCTGCCGAGGTTGGACGTCATGACGATCACCGTGTTCTTGAAGTCCACGGTGCGGCCCTGGCCGTCGGTCATGCGGCCGTCGTCGAGCACTTGCAGCAGCACGTTGAAGACGTCCGGATGGGCCTTCTCGACCTCGTCGAAGAGGATCACGCTGTAGGGCTTGCGGCGCACCAGCTCGGTGAGATAGCCGCCCTCTTCGTAGCCGACGTAGCCGGGCGGCGCGCCGATCAGGCGCGCGACCGAATGCTTCTCCATGAATTCGCTCATGTCGATGCGGATCAGGTGATCCTCGGAATCGAACAGGAACTCGGCCAGCGTCTTGCATAGCTCGGTCTTGCCCACGCCCGTGGGGCCGAGGAACAGAAAGGAACCGTAGGGCCGGTTCTCGTCTGACAGTCCGGCGCGCGAGCGGCGGATGGCGTCGGCCACCAGGCGCACGGCCTCGTCCTGGCCGATGACGCGCTCGTGCAGCTTCGTCTCCATGGTGAGCAACTTGTCGCGCTCGCCCTGCATCATTTTCGACACCGGGATGCCGGTGGCGCGCGAGACGACTTCGGCGATTTCCTCGGCGCCGACCTGCGTGCGCAGGAGCTTGTTCTGCGGCTTGCCTTCGCCGGATTTTTCGGCCACCTTCATCTGCGCTTCGAGCTGCGGCAGCTTGCCGTACTGGATTTCGGCGACCTTGTCGAGCTGGCCCTTGCGCTGGAAGTCGGCCATCTGCGCGCGCGCGCGGTCGATCTCTTCCTTGATGTGGGCGGAGCCTTGCACCTGCGCCTTCTCAGCCTTCCAGACTTCCTCGAGGTCGGAGTATTCCTTCTGCAGCTTGCCGATTTCGTCTTCGATCAGGCCGAGGCGTTTTCTCGACGCCTCGTCCTTTTCCTTCTTCACCGCCTCGCGCTCGATCTTCAACTGGATCAGGCGGCGGTCGAGCTTGTCCATGACTTCCGGCTTGGAGTCGATTTCCATCTTGATGCGCGCCGCCGCCTCGTCGATCAAGTCGATGGCCTTGTCGGGCAGGAAGCGGTCGGTGATGTAGCGGTGGGACAACTCCGCCGCGGCGACGATGGCCGGGTCGGTGATCTCGACGCCGTGGTGGATCTCGTATTTTTCCTGCAGCCCGCGCAGGATGGCGATGGTGGATTCGACGGAGGGCTCGTCGACCAGCACTTTCTGGAAGCGGCGCTCGAGCGCGGCATCCTTCTCGATGTACTTGCGGTATTCGTCGAGCGTGGTGGCGCCGATGCAGTGCAGTTCGCCGCGCGCCAAGGCCGGCTTCAGCATGTTGCCGGCGTCGATGGCGCCTTCGGCCTTGCCGGCGCCGACCATGGTGTGCAGCTCGTCGATGAAGACGATGATGCGGCCTTCGTCCTGGGCGATCTCCTTCAACACCGCCTTGAGCCGTTCCTCGAACTCGCCGCGGTACTTGGCGCCGGCCAGAAGCTGGGCCATGTCGAGCGACAGCACGCGCTTGCCTTTCAGCGTTTCCGGCACCTCGTCGTTGATGATGCGCTGCGCCAGGCCTTCGACGATCGCCGTCTTGCCGACGCCCGGCTCGCCGATCAGCACCGGATTATTCTTGGTGCGCCGCTGCAGGATCTGGATGGTGCGGCGAATCTCGTCGTCGCGGCCGATCACCGGATCGAGCTTGCCCTGGCGGGCGCGCTCGGTGAGGTCGAGGCAATACTTCTTCAGCGACTCGCGCTGGCCTTCGGCTTCCTGCGAACCGACGCTGGAGCCGCCGCGCACGGCTTCGACGGCGGACTCCAGCGCGGGGCGCGCCAGGCCGTGCTCCTTGAGCAGGCGGCCCGTGTCGCCCTTGTCGGCGGTCAGGGCCAGCAGGAACATTTCGGAAGCGATGAACTGGTCGCCGCGCTTCTGCGCTTCCTTGTCGGTGACGTTCAGGAGGTTGGAAAGGTCGCGGCCGATGGAGACTTCGCCGCCGTGGCCTTCCACTTGCGGCAGGCGGTCGATGGCGGCGTCGAGCGCCTTCCGTAGCGGCGCGACGTTGACGCCGGCGCGCGCGAGCAGCGAGGATGTGGCGCCGTCGTCCTGGTTGATCAGCGCCAGCAGCAGGTGCTGGGGCTCGATGATCTGGTTGTCGTGGCCGACGGCGAGGCTCTGCGCATCGGACAGCGCCTGCTGGAACTTGGTGGTGAATTTGTCGAAACGCATGGAATAACCCTCTCCGCTTTGCCTGTATCGCCCAAGTTAGGGCAACCACCGCGGATTTCAAGGTCCGCGCGCGGCCCGTGCGGAAAATGCTATCGTGCGAAAAAAATGCCTCGACCACGCTAATGGGAATCACCCGCAAGCCCTCGCCGATCCAGCAGATCCGCGGACTGCCGCTGTCCGTGCTGATCGCCTGCATGCTGCTGACGAGCGGCGCATGGCTGGCGTGGAGCGCCTATGCCGACTATCGCAATGCGATGGAGCGCGAATACCGCCTGCTCGAAATCAACGCCCTCGAGCGCGAAGCGCGCATCGGCGGCGTCTTGCGCAGCATCGACCTGATGCTGGCCAACATCGCCGAGGACTGGGTCGAGAACCCGGCCATGAAGACGACGGCGATGAACGCGCTGCTGACCGAGCGCACGCGCCAGTTGCCCGAAACCCGCAACCTGCTCATCACCGACGCGCGCGGCAAAGTGTTCGCCTCGACCAACGAAACAGTCGTCGGCTTCGACGCCTCGCGGCGCGAATACTTCGCCAGCCACCGCGACGCCCCGCAGGACGTCCGCTTGCACGTCTCGCGCCCGTTCAGCACGATCACCGGCGTCTACGCCATCACGATTTCGCGCACCGTCAGCGATGCGTCCGGACGCTTTCTCGGCGTCGTCGTCGCCACCCTCGACCCGAAGCTCTTCAAGTCCATCCTGCAATTCCTGACGCCGACCCCGGACGGCCAGGCGCTGCTCATCAACACGCAGGGCGACATCATCTACGGCGTCACCGATCCGGCGCTGTGGATCGGCAAGAACCTCGTCGGCGGCATCGCCTACAGCGAGCACATGGCCGCGGCGCAGGCGACCACGCGCCACCTGAACCGGCCGAAGCTGACTGCGGCGGTGCGCCTGGCCGTGCTGCACAACGTCCCGGACACGCCGCTCATCGTCCTGGTCGCCCGCGAGCAGGACATCGTCATGGCCGACTGGCGCCAGTCGCTGCATGCCAAAGCCGCCGGCTTCGCCGTCGTCGCGGCGACGATGGTCCTGCTCGGCTGGCTGGCGGTGCGCCGGCAACGCTCGATCGAGCACGCGCACGCCTTCGCGCGCGACCTCATCGCCAATGCCAACGTCATGGTCGTCGGCCTCGATGCGGCCGGGCGGGTCGCCATCTTCAACTCCGCCGCGGAGCGCATCTCCGGCTACCCGCAAGAGCAGATTCTCGGCCGCGACTGGTTCGACGCGGCGCTGCCGCCGGACCGCCGCGCGCAAGTCCGCGAGGAATTCCAGCGCCTGATCGCCACGCGCGAAGCTTCCGCCCGGTACGAGAACGCCATCCTGACGAAGCATGGCGAACTGCGCACCGTTGCCTGGCAGAACAGCGTCCTCGCCGACGAGAATACCGGCGTCGCCACCGTCTCCTTCGGCATGGACATCACCGACCGCAAGATCACCGAGGAGGCGCTGCGCGAAGCCACCCGGCTGGCCGAACAGGCCAACCATGCCAAGAGCGAGTTTCTCGCCAACATGAGCCACGAAATCCGCACGCCGATGAACGCCGTCATCGGCCTGTCGCAGCTCGCGCTCGCCGACGCGCAGGAGCCGCGCCTGCGCGACTACCTGCAGAAGATCTTCGCGTCGTCGACGGCCCTGCTCGGCATCCTCAACGACATCCTCGACTATTCGCGCATCGAGGCCGGCCGCCTGCGCATCGAGGAGACCGACTTCGCGCCCGCGGCCCTGCTCGGCGACACCCTCGACCTGGTGCGCACGGCCGCCGCGGCCAAGGGCATCGAACTGGCCGGCGAGATCGCCGCCGACGTGCCGGCGCAAGTGCGCGGCGACCCGCTGCGCCTGGGCCAGGTGCTGACCAATCTCGCCGGCAATGCCGTCAAGTTCACCGAGCGCGGCAGCGTGCGCATCGCCGTGCGCCGCATCGAATCGGACGCCGGCACGGTCCGGCTCGCTTTCGACGTCGCCGACACCGGCATCGGCATGACGCCGGAGCAGCAGCGCGACATCTTCGAGCCGTTCGTGCAGGCCGACAGTTCCATCACGCGCCGCTTCGGCGGCAGCGGCCTTGGGCTCACCATCTCGCGCCGCCTGCTGCAGCTGATGGGCAGCGACGTCGCCGTCGACAGCGCGCCCGGCGTCGGCAGCCGCTTCAGCTTCGTCATCGCGCTCAAGCCGGCGACGCCGCCGGCGGCCGCCGCGCCGGCAGCGGCCGCCGCCGTGGCGCCGTCCACGCTCGCCGCTCCGATCGCCGGCGCCCGCATCCTGCTGGTCGAGGACAACGCCGTGAACCAGCAGGTCGCGCGCAGCTTCCTCGAGCGCGCCGGCTTCGCCGTAGGCGTCGCGCTCCATGGCGGCGAGGCGCTGGCGCTGCTCGAGACGCAGGCCTTCGATGCCGTGCTGATGGACCTGCAGATGCCGGTGATGGACGGCTTCGCCGCGACGCGGCGCATCCGTGCCGACGCGCGCTTCGCCGACCTGCCCATCGTCGCGCTGACGGCGTCGGCCATGGCCGACGACCGCGCCGAATGCCTCGCCGCCGGCATGAACGAGCATCTCGCCAAGCCGCTCAACGCGCAGAAGCTGATCGAAATCCTGCTGCAGCTGATTCCTGCGAAGACGCCGGCGGCGCCATCCGCAGCGGCAGACCGGGAGGCGGCGGCGGACGCGGCGGCGGCCATGCGCGCGCTCGACGGCCACTTGCGCGGCCATGTCTTCGTGCCCGCCGAAAACCTTGCCGAACTGCGGCGCCTGCTCGCCGACAGCGCCGCCGCGCCGCATTTCGCGACGCTGGAAAAAGCCGTCGCCAGCTATGACTACGCCAACGCACGCCGGGCGCTGCAAGCCGCGGCAAAGGCGCTGAACGTATCGCTCGAGCCTGTCGCATGACGCCGTCCGCCACGCTCCTGATCGTCGACGACATTCCGGCGAACATCGACGTGCTGGCCGAAGCGCTGCGCGCCGACTATCGCATCAAGGTCGCGACCAACGGCGCGGATGCCCTGCGCCTCGCCGCCGACAGCCCGCAGCCGGACCTCATCCTGCTCGACGTCATGATGCCGGGCATGGACGGCTTCGAAGTCTGCCGCCGCCTCAAGGACTCCGCCGCGACGCACGACATTCCGGTCGTCTTCGTCACGGCGCGCGACGAGCGCAGCGACGAGGAGCGCGGGCTCGACCTCGGCGCGCTCGACTACATCGTCAAGCCTTTCCACCTGCCGGTCCTGCGTGCGCGCGTGCGCAACCTCGTCGCCCTGAAGACGCGCGCCGACCTGCTCGAGTCGCTGGCCCACCTCGACGCCCTGACCGGCATACCCAACCGGCGCAGCTTCGACGACACGCTGCAGACCGAGTGGCGCCGCTGCCAGCGCAGCGGCCAGCCGCTCGCCCTGCTGATGATCGACATCGACCATTTCAAGGCCTACAACGACCATTTCGGCCACGGCGCCGGCGATCGCTGCCTGGCGGCCGTCGCCGCGCTGCTGGCGCGCAACCTGGCGCGCCCCGGCGACGCCGTCACCCGTTACGGCGGCGAGGAATTCGCCGTCATCCTGCCGGAAACCAAGCTCGAGGGCGCCGTGCGCATCGCCGAGCGCCTGCGCGAAGGCGTCGCGGCGCTGGCCATCCCGCACGCCCCGGCAGCCGGCACGCCCATCGTCACCATCAGCGTCGGCTGCGCGGCCGCCATTCCGGACGAAGGCGGCAGCCCGGCCGCACTGTTCGCGCTGGCCGACCGCAAGCTCTACGACGCCAAGGCCGGCGGACGCAACCGCATCTGCCGCTGACGCGGCGGCTGCGGCTGTGCCGCAGCAAGTCGCCGCCGCCGGTTTATCGCCGCAGACGCCGCGGCCAGCGATTTTCCAGCCACCTCGCATGAAGCAGATGCTATCTTCCACGTCTCGCGCCCGCTCCCGCCACTAGCCAGGACAGCCCCAACATGTTCAAGCATGCCCGCAGCATCCAGACGCCCTTTTTCGCCACCGTCGCCGTCGCCGCGCTGGTCAGCGCCCTGGCCTTCGCCATTGCCCTGCTGAGCCTGCAACAGATCACCGACCGCTTCACCGGCTTCATCGACCACGACCAGGCCCGGCTGGCGGCCTTCACGGAGATGTACGCGCAGGGCCTGCAAACCGGCCAGGCGCTGCGCAACATCATCCTCGACCCGCAGAATCCGCAGGCCTACAAGAACATGGAAGCGGCCGGGAAGAAGTTCGACGCCGCCGCGACGAAGGCGGCGACGCTCGCCGGCGCGGATGCCGCGGCAAGTGCCGCGGTCGCCGACATCGCCGCGCTCTGGCAGGCCGACGGTGCCGTGCGCGTGCGCGTCATCGACCTCGCCAAGAGCGACCGCGACGAAGCCATCCGCCTGCTCAACAAGGACGAAACGCCGGCCTGGCGCAAGGTGCGCGACCAGCTGCTCAAGCAGATCGACGACAACGGCAAGACCGTCGACGCCACGCGCCAGGACGTAAACGACCGCGCCCGCCAGGCCATCGCCCTGACCCTCGCCTGCGTCGCCGTCGCCGCCGTCGTCGCGCTGTTGTCCACGCTGCTGGTGCGGACTCATGTCGTCGGCGCCCTGCAATCGCTGGAAAGCTCGCTGGCACGGCTGGTGTCCGGCAGCAGCGACCTCACGCAGCGCCTGCCGGTGACGCGCCAGGACGAGACCGGACGCATCGCCGAATCCTTCAACCGCCTGCTGGCGAGCCTCGAGCAGACCGTGCGCGAGATCCGCGGCCATGCCGAAACGGTCGCCGCCTCGGCCGACCGCGTGCAAGCGCAGGTCGACCGCATCACCACCTCGGCCAACGAGCAAAACGCCTCGGCCACGGCCATCGCCAGCGACATCGAGCAGCTCTCGACCAGCATCGCCAGCGTCGCCGACTCCGCCGACGAAGTGCGGCGGCAGTCCGGCGGCAGCCTCGAGCAGTCGCGCCAGGGCGGCGAAGCCGTCGCGCGGCTGGTCGGCGAGATCGGCGGCATCGAGTCCAAGGTGCAGCTGATCACGGCCTCGGTCGACGACTATGTCTCCAGCGTCGCCACCATCAACAACCTGACCGGCCAGGTCAAGGACATCGCCGACCAGACCAACCTGCTGGCGCTCAACGCCGCCATCGAGGCGGCGCGCGCCGGCGAACAAGGCCGCGGCTTCGCCGTGGTCGCCGACGAAGTGCGCAAGCTGGCGGAAAAGTCGGCGGCCACCGCCAACGAAATCGATGCCGTGACCCGCGCCCTCGAGCAGAAATCGTCGTCGCTGCAGGCCTCCGTGCATGACAGCGTGCAGGCCCTGCAGGCCAGCCACGAAGCGCTCGCCTACGTCTCCAGCACCATCGACGGCAGCGGCCGCGCCGTCGGCGAAGCCCATGCGGGCATCGACAGCATCGCCGGCTCGGTGCGCGAGCAGAAGGCGGTCAGCGAGGACATCGCCGCCAACATCGAGCGCATCGCCCGCGGCGCCGAAGCCAATTCGTCGCTGGCCGACGACGCCCGCGCTGCCTCGCGCGGGCTCGACGAGGTCGCCCACGCGCTGCGGGAATCGGTGCGCCATTTCCGCGTCGGCTGAGCCGGCCGGCCGGCGCCGGCTCGCGAAAACCAGGCGGCGGCGAGTTCAAGCATTCAGCATGATGCCAAGCGGAAAGGCCCCATATCCAACCGGGATTCTTGATCCAAATCAGTTCCTTGCCGATCGCCTCCGATACGATACAATGTTTGGAATGTCACCAGAGAGGGAGTAGCGGCCATGAAGAACGAGCAACTGAGCGAATTGCATCGCAAGAATCTGGAAGCGGCCATGCGCCTGGCGCAGCTGTCGATCGAGAACTCGCAGAAGATCATGGCGCTGCAGTCCGAACTGGCGCGCGAACTGTTCCAGGAAAGCGTCGCCAACGCCAAGGCCCAGACCGGCGCCCAGGATCCGCAGGAGATCATGGGCCTGCGCACCAAGTACGCGCAGGAGACGGCACAGAAGATGATGGAATCGGCACAGAAGATCGCCGAGATCGGCAACGAAGCGCGCGTCGAATTCTCGCGCCTGTTGACGGAACAACTCGCCTCCGGCAGCCATGACCTGATGGATTCCTTCCAGACCTTCTTCAAGGCGCTGCCCGGCCAGAACCCGAACGTCATCGAGGCCATGCAGCAGGCGATGGCCCGTGCCAACAGCGCCTTCGAACAGATCTCCCAGGTTTCCTCGACCGCCTTCGGCAACATGAACGAACTGGCGAAGAAGTCGACGCCCGCGCCCAAGGCAAAGAGCAAGTAGGCGCGCCCCGCAACGGCGACGAAAGGCCCCGCGCGGGGCCTTCGTCGTTTCTGCGCGCTAGAATGACCGCATGCTCGCCACTCCGATTCTCCGCGCCGCCACGCTGCGCGCCGTCGAGACCCGCTGCCAGGCCGCCGCCGAGCCGCCGCTGATGGAGCGCGCCGGCGCCGCCGCCGCCGCGGTCGCCCTAGAGATGCTGGCGGCCGGCGGCGACGTGCTGATTGTCGCCGGGCCGGGCAACAACGGCGGCGATGCCTTCGTCGTCGCGCGCCTGTTGAAGGAAATGGGACAGCGGCCGGTCGTCGTCTTCGCCGGCACCGCCGCCAAGCTCCCGGCCGATGCGCGCGGCGCGCTCGACGCCTGGCAGTGGACGGGCGGCGAAACCGTGGCGGAGATTTTGCCGCGCAAATATGCTATAGTCATCGACGGCCTGTTCGGCATCGGCTTGGCGCGGCCGCCGACGGGACGCTACGCCGAGCTCATCGCCGCCATCAACGCTCTCGGCGCCCCGGTGCTGGCACTGGACGTGCCGAGCGGACTCGACGCCGAGACCGGCCGCGTCCTCGGCGCCGCCGTCCGCGCCACGCGCACGGCGACGTTCATCGCGCTGAAGCCCGGGCTGCTGACGCTCGACGGCCCCGATCATTGCGGCGACATATCCGTGCATGGCCTCGATCTCGCCTGGGACGACCGCGACGGCGTGCTGGTCGATCGCGGCCTCTTCCGCGACTACCTGCGGCCGCGGCCGCACAACAGCCACAAGGGCAGCTTCGGCAGCGTCGGCATCCTCGGCGGTGCCGCCGGCATGGCCGGCGCAGCGCTGCTCGCCGCGCGCGCCGCGCTGCAACTCGGCGCCGGCCGCGTCTATGTCGGCATGCTGGAACGCCTGGCGCTCGATCCCGGCCAGCCCGAACTCATGCTGCGCGCGGCCGATGAAGTCGTCGCCCTGGCGACGGCGCTGGCGATCGGCCCCGGACTGGGTCAGTCCGCCGGCGCGAACGAACTGCTGCGCCAGGCCATTGCCGCGCCCCTGCCGCTCGTCATCGATGCCGACGGCCTCAATCTCGTCGCCGCGCATCCGACATTCCATCGGCATATTGCAGCACGCAGCGCGGCGACCCTGCTCACGCCGCATCCGGCGGAAGCGGCGCGCCTGCTCGGCAAGACGACGGCGGAAATCCAGGCCGACCGCGTCGCCGCTGCGCTGGCGCTGGCCGCGCGCTTCCATGCCGACGTCGTGCTGAAGGGCTGCGGCAGCGTCATCGCCGGCGCCGACGGCCGCTGGGCCATCAATGCCAGCGGCAATGCCGGCCTCGCCACGGCCGGCAGCGGCGACGTCCTCACCGGCATCGTCGCCGCCCTGCTGGCCCAGGGCTGGCCGGCGCACGCGGCCTTGCCGGCCGCGGTGCACCTACACGGCGCCGCGGCGGACCGACTCGCCGCCGCCGGCAGCGGCCCCATCGGCATGACCGCCGGCGAACTCGTTCCCGCCGCCCGCGCCCTGCTCAACCGCTGGACCGCGGATGCCGGCGCCTAGGCCGCTCTTCGCGATCGGCCTGATGTTGCTGGCGGTGCTCTGTTTCGCCGCGCTCGACGCCACCTCGAAGACCCTCTCGCAAACTTTCGCCGTGCCGCTGCTGGTGTGGGCGCGCTACACCTTCCACTTTCTGCTGATGGTGGTGTTTCTCGCGCCGTCGATGAAAATCAGGCTGATCGCGACGCGCCGGCCGCGCCTCCAGGTGCTGCGCGCGCTGATGCTGGTCGGCACCACCGGCTTCGCCATGGCTTCCTTCCGCACCATGCCGCTGGCCGAGGCGACCGCGATCCTTTTCGTCACGCCGCTCGCCGTCGCCCTGCTCGCCGGCCCGCTGCTCGGCGAACGCGTCGGCACGACGCGCTGGATCGCCGTCGTCGCCGGCTTCGGCGGCATGCTGCTGGTGGCGCGGCCCGGCGGCGCCATGTCGGCCGCGGGCATCGCCTGGGCGCTCGCCGCCGCGGCCTGCTACACGATCTACCAGATCCAGACACGCATGCTCTCGCCGAGCGAAAACACCTGGACCATGCTTTTCTACACGGCGCTCGTCGGCACCGTCGCCATGAGCCTGGGCCTGCCGCTGTTCTGGTCCGGCGCGCTGCCGACGCCGCTGCAGGCGCTGATGATCGCGAGCCTCGGCATCTACGGCGGCACCGGCCACTTCCTGCTGATCCGCGCCTTCCGCCATGTCGCGGCGTCGACGCTGTCGCCCTTCCTCTACGCCCAGCTCGTCTGGGCGGCCGTGTTTGGCTGGCTGTTCTACGGCCACGTCCCCGATGGCATTTCCATCGCCGGCATGGCGATCATCGCCGGCAGCAGCATCGCCATGGCCGCCTTCGAGCAGCGCCGTCCCTGCTAGAATCGCCGCGAAAGGAAGCCCCATGGAATTTGCGCTGCAACTCGCTGCCGAAGTCGAACGCAATGTGCTCGCCGCCTTGGTCGAGGACATCGGCGGCGGCGACCTCACCGCGCTGCTGATGCCGGCGCAACGCCACGCCTTCGGCGCCGTCGTCAGCCGCGAGGATGCCGTGCTCGCCGGCCAGGCCTGGTTCGACGCCTGCTTCCACCATCTCGATCCGGCGGCCCGCATCGCCTGGTCGGTTCGGGACGGCGAGCGCGTCGGCGCCGGCCAGACCATCTGCGAAATCCGGGCCGAGACGCGCGCCTTGCTGACGGCCGAGCGGCCGGCGCTGAACTTCCTGCAACTGCTCTCGGGCACCGCCACGACCACCGCGCGCTACGTCGCCGCCGTCGCCGGCACCCGCGCCAAGATCGTCGACACGCGCAAGACCCTGCCCGGCCTGCGCCTGGCGCAGAAGTACGCCGTCCGCTGCGGCGGCGGCACCAACCACCGGCTCGGCCTTTATGACGGCATCCTGATCAAGGAAAACCACATCCTCGCCGCCGGCGGCGTCACCGCCGCGCTCCGGCAGGCCCAGGCGCTCGCCGGCGGCGGCGTCTTCATCCAGATCGAGGTCGAGAACCTCGACCAGCTCGCCGAAGCGCTCGACGCCGGCGCGGCCATGATCCTGCTCGACAACATGGATCTCGCCCAGATGCATCAGGCCGTCGGCCTCACGGCAGGACGCGCCCAGCTCGAAGCGTCGGGCGGCGTCAACCTCGAGACCGTCAGGGCGATCGCCGAGACCGGCGTGGATCGCATCTCCGTCGGCAGCCTGACGAAGGACGTGCGCGCCCTCGATCTTTCCTTGCGGCACGTGGAACAATGAAGGGGATTTTGGTAGAATCCGCCGCTTGCCCGAAACGCCGGGCAACCGCGGAGAGGTGGATGAGCGGTTTAAGTCGCACGCCTGGAAAGCGTGTTTAGGATAATATCCTAACGAGGGTTCGAATCCCTCCCTCTCCGCCAAATCAACGGAAACCCGCTCTGCTGAAAGGCTTTGCGGGTTTTTCATTTTACACACATGGCATTTGCTTGACCTGCGCGGTAGGTCCATTTTGGCCATTCTCCAGGGGTTATGGTCCCGGATTTGTCCCGAATAAACCCAAACAATCCCGGATTGCGCGTGCCGGATTTGTCCCCGTGAGGGTACCGAGCAAAAAGGATCGATAATGGTGTGCTTTCGCCGTAATCGTTGCCTCCCAGCGGGCCAGCTTAAGCAAAATTGGTTGCGCTAAAGCGGCCCTTCGCAAATGAGTACTGTGTGCCCTTTCCCGACGCTGGCGAAAAATGAAAGCTGCCCCTGGGCGGGAATTCTAATTTTCGATAGCGGCCACTAGCCATGCTCTAGGCATGTTTTTACCTGAGCATCGGCAACGTGACGCTTTGCAGCCGCTGGCGTACTATTTCGTGGGGTCGGCAGTCGGCCAGGAGCGGTCTCTCACAGACATGACACTGACGATTCCCTATCCAGTGAGCGTGAAGCGAAAAGTTGCGCCCTTTCCGATCTGAGCGTCTACCCAAATACACCCGCCATGACGCTCAATGATTCGCTTCACGATGGAGAGTCCGGCGCCTGTGCCCGGAAACTCGCTGATGCTGTGCAATCGATGGAAGACCAGGAACAGCTTTTCGGTGTGCGCCATGTCGAAGCCAACGCCATTGTCTCTGACGAAGAACACCGTCTCGCCATTCTGCAGTTCGGAGCCGATCTCGACCTCTGGCTGCTGTTGCTTGGCGGAGAATTTGAGGGCATTTCCAATGAGATTGCTCCATACCTGGCGCAGCATGGCCCTGTCTCCGGTGACCTCCGGCATTTCCGAAATGGAGATCCGCGTCGCCGGATAGTCTCCGCGCAGTTCCTCCGTCACATCGCGGGCCAAGCCCGTCATATCCGTCGGTAGCCGAGCCATTTCCGTTCGACCGACGCGCGTAAACTGCAGGATGTCGTCAATCAGAACTCCCATTTTGTCCGAGTTAACCCAGATGCGTTCGAGTATCGCCTTGCCTTCCGGACTGAGGTTCGCTTCTTCGTCTTCGCGCAGAATCCGCGCCCAGCCGTCGATTGCCCGCAATGGCGTACGCAGATCGTGTGATACCGAGTAGGCGAAGCTTTCCAGATCGCCATTTGCGAGTTCAAGCCGCTTCGCTTGATCGTTCAGATCGGCGGTGCGCTCGCTTACGACGCTTTCAAGATTGTTCTTATGGATCTGCAATTCCTCGATAGCCTTCAACCGGTCGCTGGACAGGTTGCGAATCTGCTTGTCGCGTGCCTGGATCTGCTCTCCCATCGCGTTGAAGGCCAACGAGAGTTCGCTGACCTCGTCGCTGCCTCCAATCGCACTTCGCACTGAGTAGTCTCCTGCCGCCAGTTGGGCTGTTGTCTGGCGAAGCTTCTGAAGGCGGCCGACAACGACACGATTCAGGAACATGATGAGCATCAGTGCCAATAAGGTGTAGCCGACAAAACGGAGAGAGAACTGCAGGAACCATTCACGGTAAGCGCTGTTTCGCAACGGCGTTACGGGTAGCTTGATGCTCATCACACCACGCAAGTCGCCCAGCCGATAACCGTATGCCGTGTCATAGTTCCGCGCAATCGATGCTGGTGCGCTTTCGCGCGTACCGTGACATTTAAGGCAATATGGCTCGATCCAGATCGGTGCGGTGTAGTGATAGAAAGTCCTTCCACTAATATCCCTGATCTCGACAAGTCGCTCGTCCGCTTTTGGATTTGCCCGAAAGAACTCCATCGCCTGCAGTTCAAAGCCGTCGGCCCGGTTAGCGGGGTTTCGCGGTTGGTCCGAGACGTTGTTGAATGAAAGACCGCTCTGGCTCCAGTTGGGAAAGTCCTTCGATATTCTGGACAGCGCTTGAGCCGGCAAGAAACCTATCGTCTTTTCATTGACCGGAAGTTCGCTTGCAATGAATTGCTGATGATAGACGCGCCGCGTCGCCATCAACATCGCGCGGACATCCTTTGCGTCACGCGTCAGTTCTGTACGAATCGTCGACTCGATGGCGTCGTACCCGACAATCATGTCCACCGCAAGTATCAGAGCAACGACCGCAGATGTCAGCAGCCAGATCTTTTCTTTCAGATTTGCGTTCCAGAAGACGATGGCCCCCAGCGAGAACGCAATCAGCGTAGCGCTTGCTGCGCGGAATAGTTCCACAGGGGCGTGAACGGCGGCCACGAATGAGTCCTGATTGAGCCATGCCGCCGGTGCCCAATCCATTCGTGGCACGACCAGTCCGCCAAAGATTCCATAGAGCAGAAACGCGATTCCGGCCAGGCGGCAAACACCGCTGATCGTGGGAAAGCTGTGGTTCAGCGCACCGGGATGGAACTCTTTCCGAGAGCGCTCGATGAATCCGATGCCGACCAACAATGATGCAGAGGTGCCGACGAGGTATCGTGTCCAAACGACCATGTTCGGAATGAACTCGCCTGGCGAAGCGGCGGCTGCCGCAAGTACACCTCCGAGCAATAGGATGTGAATACGGGCATCGGCCAAACCAATGACGATGCCGATCGAAGGCCCCGGCTGGCGGAAGGCCCGAGCCATGCGGTGGCCGAACTCAAAGAGCAGAAGATAGGACGCGAGTAGAACAAGGCCTCGTATTGCGGCGAAGACAGGATCATCCCCGCGGACAGACCGCCAGAGTTCCATCCATTCCAGAGTGCCATGGACAAAAGCGAAGGCACCGAGCCATGCGAAGGAGGACGTCAAATCAAGCCGATTTTCCTTCTTGACGCAGACGGCAACCACGGCGCTCAGTGCCAGAAAGGAAAAGCCATAAATGAGCAGGATTATTTCCATGGCGCTGGGGAGCTACGGGGGCGCGGTCTCCAAATGCCAGCGATCCAATCGCATGGCGGACAAGTATTCTCTTTCTAGCTGTTCTGCACGGTCGATACTGATCGAAGTCGGAACAAAATAACTTGACCTAAGTCATGGTCGGCAATGTGCCAGTGACACCTTAGGGCACCGATGCGACTGCCGCCTTCCAAGATTCATTGCCGGAAAGCGGCCAGTGGAATTCCGCTTCCTTGAAGCAGCCGGTCGTCACTGAGTGCTCGGTGCCCTTTCCGGACGCCGACGAAAAATGGAAGCGGTCCCTCGCCGGAAACTCGGATTTTCAATAGCGGCCACTCGCGATGCTATAAGGATATTTTCACCTGGGCGTCGGCAATGTGGACTTTGCCGCCGCTGAGACATAGTTTCTCCGGGTCGCCCCCCCGGCCATGAACGGTCCTTCGAGTCGTCGCTCCATACCGGACACTGATCCTGCACTGCCACCCGTAACGCCGAATTCACGTCGGTCGCTTACCGTAACTTGCAAGGACGGCTGAGGGCGAACTCACGCCGGTATTCGTAGCGTGAGATGTACCCAACTCCGGGTAGTCAAAATAGAGGGAAACCGGTATTGGTTCTGGATGGGTGCCCATTTAGCCTCGCTCCTTCGAGAGGCGTCCTGCACTGCGCGGATGGGACGCTGGGTTTGTCCATCCTACGTTCGAGGCAAATAGCCTGATGGCTAGACATCTACCGGAAGTCCGCTGCAAGGGACGCAGCAACTGCCTTGCCTGCACCCTAAGGCAGGACATGGTTTGCTCCAACATCCCGCTCGACGAGTTCGCGTGCTTCCACCCCGGGATCGAGGATTTCCGCTTTGGTCACCACGCAACGATCTTCGGCATGGGGACGCCCACCCAGGGCGTCTATTTCATCCGTGCTGGAGCGGTCAAGATGGTGCGTTGCGATCCCAGCGGCGACGAGCATATCGTGCGGGTACTCATTAAAGGCGACATTGCGGGCCTGGAGTCGACCTTCGCCAGCCATCATGAACACGCCGCCGTTGCCGTCGGCGACGTGCATGCCTGCCGAATTGCCATTAGCGACTTCCTGCGTCTTGCCGCCAAGTACCCCACGCTACAAGCCAGGCTGTTCGAAAAGTCGCACGCCGCTTTGATTGAAGCGGAAACCTGGCTCGCGGAGTTCGTCGGGGGCTCAATCCCGATACGTACGCGCGTCGCCCGGCTTCTGTTGCACCTGCGCGACGGGGATGCCAATCGCATCCGTCGCTTCTACCTCGACGATATGGCGGCGATCATCGGTAGTACACAAGAGACGGTGAGCCGCGTCATTGCGGCGTTCATGCGCCAAGGACTGTTGATGAAGGATGACGACGTTGGCGACGGCCGCTATTTCCGCGGCGATATCGCCGCGCTGACGAAAATTGGCAAGGAAGGTGAGGTGCCCATGGCCGGTCGTAACGCGAAGGCGCAAGGCGAATATCGAACGCCTTCGGTGAGGGCAGACGATGCTATCGGCATCCAGGTGGGCGTGGGCAACAAAGACATTAGGCAGGTGCGCTCGGCCATGGCACGAAATCGCGTACTCGTGTCTGATGCAGCGATGCTTGGCTCGATTGGCGCTCTCAGCAAAACAGGCTAGAGTCGCGACCGCTATTTGATCTTCCAGATAGTCATTTGAGCCGCTTTGCTATGGAAATCAATAGATCGTCGCCCTGCGGGTGGCCGAATAGGTCATTGATCAGCTTAAACACGTCCAGATCGAGATAGACGACTGCCAGCAACTTCGAATGACGCAGGGCTTGCGCCATGGCCTGTTGGAGCCGGTCGGCGAGCAGAACTCGATTTGGCAGCGTCGTCAGCGCATCGTAATGCGCGATATGTTCGAATTGCTTCTGCTGCTCCTTCAAAGCGGTGATGTCGGTAAACAGGCCCACATAGTTCTGGGTTGTGCCGTTAACGTCACGGACGGCACTAATCGTGAGGATTTCCGCGTATACCTCGCCGTCTTTCCGCCGGTTCCATATCTCCCCAGTCCAATAGCCTCTTTCCTTCAGCGATCCTGGTTCAAGCACAGGCGGCCATCACGGCAGCCATCGCCGTCGCCGCGCGGCAATTGGCCGCGGCCGGCGAAGCGAATCAATACCTGACCTTCACGCTGGCCGGCGAGATGTTCGCCGTCGGCATCCTGAACGTCAAAGAGATCATCGAGTACGGCAGCCTCACTGAGATTCCGATGATGCCTGCCTTCATCCGAGGGGTGATCAATCTGCGCGGAGCGGTGGTGCCTGTGATCGATCTTTCCGCGCGCTTCGGCGGCAAGACTGCCGACGTCGGCCGGCGCACCTGCATCGTCATCGTCGAGGTGCAGCAAGAAGAGGGGCGGCACGATATTGGCATCATGGTCGATGCGGTGTCCGAGGTGCTGGAGATACCCGGCACGGAGATTGAACCGCCGCCCGCCTTTGGTGCCAAGATCCGCGCCGACTTTATTGCCGGCATGGGCAAGGTGAACAACAAGTTCGTCATCATCCTCGATATCCTGCGCGTGCTCTCCACTGACGAAATGGTGGCGCTTGCCAATATTGGCGAAGCGACTGCGGAATCGGCGGTTGAGGCACACTAACTTTCCGACTAAATATCATTCGCAATTGCCGGTCGGTTGTGGTTTTCGGGGCGCGAATGAGGGATCATGGCCGGGTCGAGGCAGTGAAGACATGAACTTGCTCGCCGAATAGCGGCCGTTCGGCCGGGTCAGAGTACGCTTTGACTATTGAGATTGGATGGCTACGTCGACCGGCCGGCTGTGGCCGGAAGTGTGAGTTCAGCCGATATTCCTGATTGCTGCCATTCGACAGCAATTTTGCGGTGCCGCCGAATGGCTCCCATGGCCGATTATGTAGATGCAGGGCTTCTGCATCTCAGGCGCCTAATGGAGATACTCGCGGTTGGAAACGTCCGCTCCGCTGCGCGGAGGGTTCTCCCCGATTAGGCGACCATTCGGAGCAGCGAGGAATAGTCCGCTGTCGAACAGCGCATGTAGGGCAACCTGCTGCCTCCGAGGCCAAATAGTCCGCCATCGCTGGTGGCACAGTGGCGGCCACCGCAATTGCCGTGCTGTGAGCCATTCGGAGTCTCGCGTCCAGATCGCAACGTTCGAGGCGATAGTGAACGAATCGACCGCAAACGAACTGGCGGCACGCGCCGACGATGCTGGGATCGTCGATAGACATTGTCATGGATATTGGCCGATAGCGTATTTCGAATTCGATTTGTGTTCCAGGTTGATAGCTTTGTTCCAAGAATATTCGCGTGCGAAGTGTGTCGCCGAAGCTCGGCCATCCGTCCAGTTCGCCAAGCGGCGGAAGCGCCGAACGCAGGACGCCTACAGAAGAGTTCGTGGCGGCGCTCCAGGCTTTTCAGGAACTATGCCGGGCCTTCAAAGTCGACTCGACGAGGGAACGCGGGCCGCGCCGTCGGGCGTTGGCGTTGTGGGTGCTTCACTCCCGTGACTCCAGCGTCCACACTGCGAGCGCCGGTGTAACCAGCAAAAGTAATGCCGAAGCCAACGGGTATGCGAATCGCTCAGGTCGCGCCACTCCATGAAAGTGTCCCACCCAAATACTATGGGGGTACCGAGCGCGTCGTTTCGTATCTGACGGAGGAATTGTGCCGGCTCGGCCACGACGTGACGCTGTTCGCCAGCGGCGACTCGGTGACGGCGGCGCGCTTGCTGCCTGCTTGTCGGTGGTCGCTACGGCTCGATAAAAACTGCGTCGATCCGCTGGCGCCCCATCTGTTGATGGTCGAGCATGTCTGCCAGCGCGCCCGCGAGTTCGACGTCGTGCATTTTCACGTCGACTATCTGCATTTTCCGATTTCCCGCGCGAAGCGTTTTCGCCACGTCACTACCTTGCACGGGCGGCTGGACATTCGGGACATCTTTCCGCTCCACCGCGAGTTCTCCGAGGTGCCTGTCGTTTCCATCTCCGATGCGCAGCGCGAGCCGCTGCCGTGGGCGAACTGGCAGGCGACCGTGTATCACGGATTGCCGGCGGACCTTTACCCGTTCCGACCTGAGCCGGGAGCCTACTTGGCGTTTCTGGGCAGGATTTCTCCCGAAAAGCGCGTCGACCGGGCGATCGAGGTCGCCAAGCGGCTCGGCTTGCCGCTGAAAATCGCGGCCAAAGTCGATCCCGTGGATCAGGACTATTTCCACGTGACGGTAGCGCCGCTTCTTCGCGATCCGCTGATCGAGTTCATCGGGGAAATCGGCGAAGGACAGAAGGCGGATTTCCTGGGAAACGCCTACGCACTGCTCTTCCCGATCGACTGGCCCGAGCCCTTCGGCCTCGTGGTGATCGAGGCAATGGCCTGCGGCACGCCGGTGATCGCTTATCGGCATGGTTCGGTGCCCGAGATTATCGAGGACGGCGACACGGGTTTTATCGTCGCGGACATCGAAGGCATGATCGAGGCGGCGCGGCGGATCCCAGAGCTCAGTCGAAAGCGGTGCCGCGATGTGTTCGAGGCACGCTTCACCTCGGCGCACATGGCGGCGAGCTATTTACGCGTATACGAGCGCCTGCTCGGCGGGCGACCGACCGCGAAGCGACGCGTGAGCAGCCGCGGTTCCGCGAACCAACAGGAGTAAACACCATGCCCGAGGAGATCATCCAGGTAAACGATGGCTATTACATCCGTTCCACGTCCGCCCATCTCGACGACCGCACCCGCGTATTGAAGCACGGCGACACCTTTGCCGTGTTCGACCGCTTCGGCGACATCGAGGTATTCGGTACCGGCGAACTAGGGATTTACCATCAGGACACGCGTTTCCTATCCCGCCTCATGCTGAAGATCGAAGGCAAGCGGCCGCACCTGCTCAGCTCGACCATTAGATCTGACAACATCATTTTGACGGTGGATGCCATCAACCTCGACATCGGGCGTGGCGACGAGGTCACCGTGCCGCGTGGTTCAGTACATATCTTCCGCTCGAAGCTGCTTTGGAACGGCACTTGCCACGAACGAGTGCGCATCCACAGCTACGCCGGCACCAGCGTCGATTTTCACATGTCTCTCGTCTTCGGGGCCGACTTCACCGATGTTTTCGAAGTGCGGGGCACCCATCGCCCGCGCCGCGGCAAGCGGCTTCCTGCGCGCGCCGACAACGCTGCGGTGCGCTATTTCTACGAGGGGTTGGACGGGCGCGCTCGGTGCACACATCTGACGTTCGATCCGGCACCGACGCAGCTGAACGAGGGCGAAGCCCGCTATGACGTACATATCGCCCCCGGCGAGGAGATCGAATATCGTTACGCCGTCGCCTGCGAAGTCAACGACATGGCTCTCGACGAGGGAACTTACTCCGTCACGAACCGCTTTGCCGCCGACACTCCGCAGCGCTACGACGCCGCTGTCCAGGACGCGACGACTGCGCTCGACCACGCGCGGGCCGGCGATCCCAACGTCTTTACTTCGAACGAACAATTCAATGACTGGCTGAACCGCTCCATCGCCGACCTCTACATGATGCGCACCGACACCGTCCACGGACCCTATCCCTATGCCGGGGTGCCGTGGTTCTGCGCGCCTTTCGGGCGCGACGGCATCATCACCGCGCTTGAGTGCCTGAGCTTCTATCCGGAGCTGGCGCGCGGCGTGCTGACGTACCTGGCCGCCCATCAGGCCGATGAGGAGAGCGCGGCGAACGACGCCGAACCGGGCAAGCTGCTCCACGAGGCGCGCGCTGGCGAAATGGCCGCTGTCGGCGAAGTCCCCTTCAAACATTACTACGGCAGCATCGACGCGACGCCGCTTTTCGTCATGCTGGCCGGCGCCTACTACGAGCGCAGCGGCGACGCGGCGTTTGTCCGCGCGATGTGGCCGCACGTCCAACGCGCCCTGACGTGGATCGACAAATTCGGCGACCTCGACGGCGATGGATTCGTCGAGTATGCGCGGCGATCGGAGCATGGCCTGGTGAACCAGGGCTGGAAGGATTCGTTCGACTCGGTGTTTCATGCCGATGGCACGCTGGCCGAGGCGCCGATCGCTCTTTGCGAAGTGCAGGGCTACGTCTATGCGGCCAAAGTCGCGGCCGGCCGGCTCGCCGCGGCGCTCGGGGACGAGACCAAAGCGCAAGCCCTGGCGAACGAGGCGGATGTCCTGCAACGCCGCTTCGAAACGGCTTTCTGGTGCGAAGACCTTTCCACCTATGCGCTGGCGCTGGACGGCGACAAGCGGCCCTGCCGCGTGCGCACCTCGAACGCCGGACATTGCCTGCTCACCGGTATAGCGAGCGAAGATCACGCGCGGCGCGTAGCAGCAACGCTGCTCGCCGATGCATCGTTCTCGGGCTGGGGCGTTCGAACGGTCGCAACCGGGGAACCGCGCTACAACCCCGTGTCGTATCACAACGGTTCCATTTGGCCTCATGACAATGCCATGATCGCAGCCGGCCTTGCCGCATACGACCACAAGGCTGCGGCGGGCAAGATTCTCACCGGGCTGCTGGATTCAAGCCTGTTCTTCGACCTGCATCGCATGCCCGAACTCTTCTCCGGTTTCCACCGCCGCTCCGGCGAAGCCCCGACGCTTTATCCGGTCGCATGCGCGCCGCAGAGCTGGGCCGCGGGCGCCGTATTTCTTATTCTCGAAAGCTGTCTCGGCCTCAAGGTGCAAGGCCGGCGGGGAAGAATCGTATTCTCCAAGCCTTACCTGCCCGAGTCCCTGAAGCGCGTTTCAATTCGTAGACTGCGGGTCGGGAATGCCTTCGTGGATCTGTTGGCCACCCGCCACGACGAGGGCGATGTCGGCGTCAACGTCCTCCGACGCGACGGCGCGGTGGAGGTCGTGATCCTGAAATAGACTTAGGCGGAAGACCAAGGCCGCGGCCGGTAGTATCATCGCAGCCGGATCGAGCGTTTCGCCACTGCAACGGAGCGCATCCCGACGTCGCTGCATTGCTTCGAGGCAGCAACTGAAGGCGCGTGGAGGCAGGATCAGGTGGTGGTGTGGTATGCCAGCCAAAACGCCTCTCTGCACCTGTTCTCGAACATCTTCCGAGCAGGACTTATGCTCTCAGCCCTCGTGCCACAGGAAACGACCTCATAGGTAATCCAACACTCGGCACAAGTCGCTTCGGCAGGAAACGTGTCCTCCTCGATCGTACGTCGAATGATCACGCCGTCTTCAAAGCGAAAGTCAGCGATCTCTTTGCGGACCTCGAATCCCTGGTCTATCCAGGACGATTTCTCGATGCTGCAGTCCAGAATGGCGACAGCGCCTGGTTTGCACTGAATGGCGTCGCGGCGCTGCGTCGCGGCAGCAACTGAACCGGCTTACTTCCGCCAGAACCAGAGGATCAGCGTCAGAAGCACCGATACGATGATCGATGTGGTGATGGGAAAGTAGAAGCTGAAGTTCTCGCGTTCGATCGTGATGTCGCCTGGCAGTCGGCCGAGAGGCAATTTCGACAGCCAAGGCCAGAGGAGTCCCGCAGCAAGACTGATAACTCCAATGCCGATGAGAAGACGCCGCACCGGGACTCCTATGCGCCAGCTGGCATCTCAGCCGAGGCGCCGCATCACGATCAGATTTCCCACGTACGTTTGGACCGCTTCGTTGTCCTGGTTCAAGGTGATGACACTCACCTTGGCCACGCCCTGCTGCGGTTTCGTCTTGGACGGACGTACCTCCATGATCTCGGCCTCCACTCGCAATTCGTCGCCTGGGCGCACGGGGCGAGGCCAACGAATCTCTTCGATGCTTGCTCCCACGATGCCTCCTGCCGGGTTGAATTCGCCCTCGACCAGCAGCCGCATAGTGAGGGCGGCCGTATGCCAGCCGCTGGCGGCCAGACCGCGAAAAATGGTTGCCAGGGCGGCCTCGTTGTCCAGATGAAATGGCTGTGGGTCGAACGCGGTGGCAAATTGCCGTATATCGTCCTCTTCGATCCTCACGCTTGCCGATCGGAACGTCTGACCTACTGCCAGGTCTTCGAGGTATCGCGGAGCCTTCATGCGGGTATCCGTCAGTTGGTGTTCCACATCTTGGCCGAAACGGTGCTGCTCGTGCACCTGGCCTTCATCCTGTTCGTTGCCGCAGGCGCAGTGCTCGTTTGGCGCTGGCCTTCACTTGCCTGGTACATCTTCCCGCCGTCGCCTGGGGTTTCTGGATCGAAATCAGCGGCGACGGCCCTTTGCGGCGCGATGTCGATGCGAGCCAGAAAACGTAGCTAGGCAGTGCGTCCAATCAGACCGCTTGGACGAATCACGCGTTCCCATGCGCGGAATCGGTTCCATCAGCTGGCGAAAGCCGCCGCCAGGGCCGCGGTCATGTAGGCATGGTCGTGCACGCCGGCGCTCTCGCGTGCGCTGTGCATCGCCCACATCGGCGAGCCGACGTCCACGCCGGCGACGCCGAGCTGCGCTGCGACCATGGGACCGATGGTGCTGCCGCAGCCGAGGTCGCTGCGATGCGCATACTGCTGGTACGGCACGCCGGCCGTCGCGCAAAAACCCATGAAGCGGGCCGCCGTCTCGGCGTTGGTGGTGTAGCGCTGGTTGACGTTGGTCTTGATGACCGGGCCGCCATTCACCATGACCTTGTGGCCGGGTTCATAGGCCGCCGGGAAATTCGGATTGTAGGCGTGGGCCATGTCGGCGCTGATGAAGAAGCTGCGCGCCAGCGCCCGGCGCCGCTCCTCCTCGTCCAGCCCGGCCTGGCAGCCGATGCGGGTCAGCATGTCGGCGATGAAACTGCCGCCGGCCCCGGTGGCGCTCTCGCTGCCGACTTCCTCGTGATCGAAGAAGGCCGCCACGCACGTCGCCGTCGGCTGTTCCGTCGCCATCAGGGCGGCGAGGGCGGCGTAGGAGGACGCCAGGTTGTCCAGCTGGCCGTCGGCGATGAACTCCTCGTGCGCGCCCCACAGGCAGCCCTTCTGCACGTCATAGACGGCCAGCTCCCAGCTCAGCAGATCCGCCGCGTCCCGCTGCGCGGCGTCGGCCAGCAGCTGGCGCAAGTTCGCTTCCGCGTCTTCGCCTTCGCCCAGCGCACCGAGGATCAGCGGCAGTTCCGTCTGCTTGTTGAGCTTCAGGCCCTGTTCGTTGACTTCGCGGTTCATGTGGATCGCCAGGTTGGGCAGTCGCACCAGCGGCTGCGCGAAGCGCAGCAGGCGCGTTTCCTGGCCCGCTGGCGTGCGCACCACGACGCGCCCCGCCAGGCTCAGGTCGCGGTCGGTGAAGGTGGCCAGTATCGGCCCGCCATAGACTTCGACGCCCAGGCGCGCCAGGCCATCGCCGGCCAGCGCCGCCCTCGGCTTGAGCCGCAGGCCCGGCGAATCGGTGTGGGCGCCGACGAGGCGAAAGCCGGCGTCGGCCAGCGGCCGGCTGCCAAGCACGAAGGCGACCATCGACGCCCCGCCGCGCACGGCGTAATAGCGACCGCCGGCTGCAAGCCGCCACCGTTCGCCCTCCTCGAGCCGGGTGAAGCCCCGCGCCAGCAGGCGCGCCTCGGCGCTCGCCACGGCGTGCCAGGGGCTGGGGCTGGCGTCGATGAAATCGATCAGTTCCTGGGCGGCGATGCGGGCTTGGGCGGTCACGGGCATGATGGTTGGGGTAAGCGGCGGATGTAAGGGAAGCGTGCAGGAAGAAGCATACAAGAGGAGCCGCACCGGCCGCGCAACATCTTCAGCCGGGACATCTGCTGCAGGATGGCGGACGAGTCCCACGGCAGCAGCGTGCCGAACGAAAACCTGGAATCACCCTGGGCGAGGTGGCGGGTCGGGAAACTGTCCCATGTCCGGATGCCGCCGTCGGGCGGATTGAAGACGTCGCCGGGCGAGAAGACATGGCGTGGGTAGCCGGCCATGATCACGGCCTGTCGCAAAGGCGACGCTACGCGGTGGCCACGCAATTCTTCAGCGCCTCCAGGTTCGCCAGAAGCTGCTTGAGCTTGTCCGGCACGTCCTCGATCTGGTGGGCGGCGGCGGCGGTGCGCAAGTCGCCCTGAATGCCGGCCAGCGCCTGCTGCAGCGCCTGGAACGAAGACAAGGCCTGGGTTGCCGCTTTCGCCGCGGCGGGGATCGACAGCGCCCCTTTGCCGGCTTTTGCCACCGCGATGGCGGCGCGCAGCGCCTGATCGGCATTGGCGAAACCCGCAACGATGCCCTGCAGCGTCGCCAGCCCGGCGTCGGTCATGTCGAACGCAAGTCGATCGTGGCAATCGCCGGCAACATCGCGCACGGCGGCGGGGACGGCGATATCCAGGCTGATTTGCCCCAACTGGTCTTCCGCCGCATCGAAGGCCTTGACATCGCTCGTCGCGACGGCGACGGCGGCGGCGCGGGCGAGCATCTGGATCTGCGCCCGCGCCAGCGTTTCGCGGCTATTGTCCGGCACTGTTTTCTCCTCTGGCAGCGATGGCGCGCAATCGCCCGACGGCCAACTTGAGATGGCCGAAATTCAGGTTCCCGCAATTTCTGCGCAGCGCGTGCATGCCGCCGCATTGCTCGAGGCTGACGGCGATCTCGTGATGCGCCGCGGCCCAGGCGGACGCCGCCTTGGCAATCGGCTCGCCGACCGAGCCCCGGCGCTGAAGCCACGCCCTGGAGGCGGCCAGGTCCCGCGTGTAGGCTTGATATTGCGGTTCGATGCCCGCCAGCAGCGCGACGACGGCCTGCAAGCCTTGCACCGTTTGTGCGCCAAGGCAATGGGGGTCGCCGCCTGACGCTTGCGCCCGCCGCTCGTGCGAGCCGCCAATGCCAACGTTGACCGGCTTGCCGTCGGCGCCAGGCGCCGGCGCTGCTGTCACGCCGCAGATTCCGGCGGCAGGATCTTGCTGGCCGAGCCGATCGTCGATAGCGCCAAAGAAATATTCCAGCCGCGTCTGCGGCGTTCGCTCCGGCAATTGAATCCTGGCGACGGCGATGGCTTGATAGAAGGCGAGCCGGTTCTTTCCCACTTCGTCGCGCAGCACGCCTTCCTCGGTTTTTTGCAAGCCGTCGAGGATCATCGCCTGCGCGCCATCGGGCCACCGGTAGATGTCGGCGACGGCTTTGGCGATCTTGGCCACCGCCGCGTCCGCGGCTTTGGTGGCGGCGGCGAGACTTTCCTGCGCCTGGATGCGCGTCACGTCTTGCGCGAGTTCCGCGGTCAGCTTTCCCGCCCATGCCGGGATTTCGCCGGCGAGGGGGAAGGCGATGCCGAGCGCCGTCGAGAAGCCTTGCAGCGCCTTTGCCAAGGTGTCGGCCGCCGCGGCGCCGGTTTCGCCCTGTGCGGCCAGATCGGCAAGGGCGTCGGAATAGGTTGCCGCGGTGGTCATGACCGCCTCGATCGCCTTGGCGTTGTCCGCAGCCGAGGCCTGCTCGTTCGAGAGCTGCTTGACGCGGGTATCGGCGGCATCTCTGGCCTGGACTCGGGCCTTGACCTGGGCAAAGCGCGCGGCGGCCTCCGCCTGCTCCGCCGTTATCGAACCGGCAAGCGCGGCCGTCTCGGCGGCGAACGGCCTGAGGTCGGGGGTCGCGCATCCGGACAAGGCCAACAAGCCGGCGAAGCTGCAGGCGCACCGGCGCGGCCCGCCCCATGACCACGCTGCTGCCCACGATGCCTCCAATGCCTTAGGCAACTTCGTCTCCCGGCGATGTCGCTGCCGCCCGTGAATGGCCATCCATGCCCAATACCCCTCTTGCCAGTGCATGACTTCGGCATTTTGGCACCAGTTCGGCGGCGATATCAAGCAGGCGCCCGCTGCAGGAGACTTTCGATATATCACCAACGGCGTAACGCTGCGGCATCGCGTCAAGCCGGCGTTGCCCGCCGCGCTGGGGCGCCGAGAGAGGATTTGCTGCGATGCGTCACCAAGCGGCACCTTCCTTATGCCGTTCGCGTCGCACCCGCGGGGCCACGCCGCTTTGACCAAAGGCGCGCCGGCTGGCGTTTGCGCGCCATCCATCTATCCCCTTGGTTCTATTAGCAATGTTCTATGACTTTTGTGGAATTCACAAAGCCGCGGCAATGCGCTAGCTTGGCGTTGCAGGTGGCGATGGCAGCTTCGTCGAGCGCCTGCCCCAAAACCCGTTCGGCCGTTAACTCAAGCCCCGTTGACGAAAGGAACCAAGAATGGACAACACCAGCCTTCAATGCCACGGCTGCGGCCACCTCGGCACCCGCGAATGCTTTCCCGAGCACGCCAAGCGGGGCTCGTGCGACTCCTACCTGTCATGGTCCGACCTATGGACCCGGGAAATGGCCGCCATCGAGCGGGCGCAACGCGCCACCTATGTCGCCGCCGGCTTCCTCGCCGTGTTGGCCGTCGTCGCCATCATCGTGCCCAAGGTGGTCGCCTAAGCTGCCGTCAGCGGCAGTGGCGGACGACGAACGCCTTGACGGCCTCGGCATCCGCCGGCATCACCTCGACGCGCTGCGGCAGCTTCTCGATGCCTTCGAGCTCGGCCGGCCGCAGCGGGTCGCGCCCTAGCGCTTCCTGAATCGTCTCGGCGAACTTCACCGGCTGCGCGGTTTCCAGCACCACCATCGGCTTGACGGCATCGACGTGCTCGCGCGCCACCTTGACGGCGTCGGCGGTATGGGTGTCGATCATGGTGCCGTATTTCTCCCAGACGTCGCGGATCGTCGCCAGCCGGTCGGCATGCGCGCTGCGCCCGGAGGCGAAGCCGTAGGCCGGCAGCTTGGCGAAATAAGGCGTCTCGCGCAGGTCGAAGCTGCGCCCGGCATCGACCTGCTGCCAGAGTCCGCGCACGACGGCGGCGTCGCGGCCCACGAGGTCGAAAACGAAGCGCTCGAAGTTCGAGGCCTTGGAGATGTCCATCGACGGACTCGACGTCACCTGCGTCTCCGCCGTGTTGCGCGGACGATATACGCCGGTGCGGAAAAACTCGTCGAGCACGTCGTTTTCGTTGGTGGCCAGCACCAGCTGGCCGATCGGCAGGCCCATCATGCGGGCGATGTGGCCGGCGCAGATGTTGCCGAAGTTGCCCGAAGGCACGCAGAAATCCACCTGCTCGGCATTCGACGACGTCGCCGCGAAGTAGCCCTTGAAGTAATAAACGATCTGCGCCGCGACGCGCGCCCAGTTGATCGAGTTGACGGCGCCGATCTTGTACTGCGCCTTGAAGGCGGCGTCGTTCGAGACGGCTTTGACGATGTCCTGGCAGTCGTCGAACATGGCCGTGACGGCGATGTTGAAAATGTTCGCGTCCGCCAGCGAATACATCTGCGCGCGCTGGAACGCGCTCATCTTGCCATGCGGCGAGAGCATGAAGACGCGCACGCCGTGCTTGCCGCGCATCGCATACTCGGCGGCCGAGCCGGTGTCGCCGGACGTGGCGCCGAGGATGTTGATGGTTTCGTGGCGCTTGTCGAGCACGTATTCGAACAGGTTGCCGAGCAACTGCATCGCCATGTCCTTGAAGGCGAGCGTCGGGCCGTTGGAAAGTTCGAGCAGATGGAAGCCCGGCGCCAGCGTCGTCAGCGGCGTGATGTCGGCGGCATCGCGGCCGGGACGGCACCAGCGGTAGGTCTGCGCCGTGTAGGTGCGATCGACCAGCGTCTTCAGGTCGCAGGCCGGGATGTCGGTGATGAATTTCTGCAGCACCTTCAGCGCCAGCGCGTGATAGGGCAGTTCGCGCCATTCGGTCAAGTCCGCTGCCGTGACCTGCGGGTAGCTTTCCGGCAAGTAGAGGCCGCCGTCGGGCGCTAGGCCGCCGAGCAGGATGTCGCAAAAAGACTGGGATGCCGCGTGGCCGCGGGTGCTGATGTAGCGCATGGGACGACCTTACTTGTCGAGGTTTTCGAGGCGCAGGCGGATCACCTTGCGCTTCACCACCGGCAGCGACTCGATCAGGCGGATCGCGCCATCGACGTTCTTTTCGCGCGTCAGGTGCGTGAGCATGATGATGTCGGTCTGCTCTTCGCCCTCGCCCGGCTCGCGCTGGATCATGGCGTCGATGGAAATCTGCTGGTCGGCGAGGATGCGCGTGACGTCGGCGAGCACGCCCGGCTTGTCCTCCACGCGCAGGCGCAGGTAGTAGCTGGTCTCGACTTCGGCCAGCGGCAGGATCGGCGTATCGACCACGGCGTCCGGCTGGAAGGCCAGGTGCGGCACGCGATGCTCGGGATCGGCGGTGTGCATGCGCGTGATGTCGACGAGGTCGGCGATCACCGCCGAGGCCGTCGGCTCGGCGCCGGCGCCCTTGCCGTAGTAGAGCGTGGCGCCGACGGCGTCGCCCTGCACCAGCACGGCGTTCATGGCGCCCTCGACGTTGGCGATCAGGCGCTTCGCCGGCACCAGCGTCGGATGCACGCGCAGCTCGATGCCGTCGGCGCGGCGCTTGGTGATGCCCAGGAGCTTGATGCGGTAGCCGAGCTGCTCGGCGTATTTTATGTCATCGGCATCGAGCTTGCTGATGCCTTCGACGTGCGCCTTGTCGAACTGCATCGGGATGCCGAAGGCGATGGCCGACATGATGGTGAGCTTGTGCGCGGCGTCGATGCCTTCGACGTCGAAAGTCGGGTCGGCCTCGGCATAGCCGAGGCGCTGCGCTTCCTTGAGCACGACGTCGAAGGGCAGGCCCTTGTCGCGCATCTCGGAGAGGATGAAATTGGTGGTGCCGTTGATGATGCCGGCGATCCACTGGATGCGGTTGGCGGTGAGTCCCTCGCGCAGCGCCTTGATGATGGGAATGCCGCCGGCGACGGCCGCTTCGAAGGCGACCATGACGCCCTTCTTCTGCGCGGCGGCGAAGATCTCGTTGCCATGCACGGCGAGCAGCGCCTTGTTGGCAGTGACGACGTGCTTGCCGTTCTCGATCGCCTTCATCACCAGTTCCCTGGCGATGCCGTACCCGCCGATGAGCTCGACGACGATATCGACTTCGGGATCGGCCACCACGGCGAAGGCGTCGTCTGTAATTCGCACCTTGCCGCCGGTGACCTGCTTCGCCAGTTCGAGGTTCTTGTCGGCGACGACCGAAATGCGGATCGGCCGCCCGGCGCGGCGCGTGATTTCAGCTTCGTTGCGGGTCAAGACCGTGTAAGTGCCGCCACCGACAGTGCCGATGCCGAGGAGTCCAACATTGATTGGGTTCATGGGTTCTGTAGAAAGTGTGCGAAGCGAATCAGGTGGCGTGCCGTTTCCGGTAGCCATCGAGGAAGCGCGCGACGCGGCCGATGGCCTCGCGCAAGTCGTCCTCGTGCGGCAGGAAGACGAGGCGGAAATGGTCGGGATGCGGCCAGTTGAAGCCCGTGCCCTGCACCAGCAGCACGCGCTGCTCCTGCAGCAGTTCGAGGATGAACTCCTGGTCGTCGGTGATCGGGTAGAGCTTCGGGTCGAGGCGCGGGAACATGTACAGCGTCGCCTTGGGCTTGACGCAGCTGACGCCGGGAATCGAGGTGATCAGTTCGTGGGCGACGTCGCGCTGGCGGCGCATGCGCCCGCCGGAGCCGACGAGATCGTTGATGCTCTGGTAGCCGCCGAGCGCGGTCTGGATCGCATACTGCCCGGGCACGTTGGCGCACAGGCGCATCGAGGCCAGCATGTCGAGGCCCTCGATGTAGTCGAGGGCCGGACGCTTCTCGCCGGAAACGACCATCCAGCCCGAGCGATAGCCGCAGGAGCGGTAGTTCTTCGACAGGCCGTTGAAGGTGATGGTCAGCACGTCCTCCGACAGCGAGGCGAGCGACGTGTGCGTGACGTCCTCGTAGAGCACCTTGTCGTAGACCTCGTCGGCATAGAGGATGAGGTCGTGGGTGCGGGCGATCTCGACGAGCTCCTTGAGCAGGTCGTCGGGATAGACGGCGCCGGTCGGGTTGTTCGGGTTGATCACCACCAGCGCCCGCGTGTTCGGCGTGATCTTGGCGCGGATGTCGTCGGGGTCGGGCAGCCAGCCGTTGGACTCGTCGCACAGGTAGTGGCGCGGGGTGCCGCCCGAAAGGCTGATGGCGGCCGTCCACAGCGGGTAGTCGGGTGCCGGCACCAGCACTTCGTCGCCGCTGTTGAGCAGCGCGTTCATGGCCATGACGATCAACTCGGAAACGCCGTTGCCGAGGTAGATGTCGTCGATGGCGACGCCCTTGATGTGCTTCTGCTGCGTGTAGTGCATCACCGCCTTGCGCGCGGCGAAGATGCCTTTCGAATCCGAATAGCCGGAGGCGATCGGCAGGTTGCGGATCATGTCCTGCTGGATCTCTTCGGGCGAATCGAAGCCGAAGGCGCCGAGATTGCCGATGTTGAGCTTGATGATGCGGTGGCCCTCGTCCTCCATCTGCTTGGCGCGCGCGAGCACGGGGCCGCGAATGTCGTAGCAGACGTTGGCCAGCTTGGCGGATTTCGCTATCGGTTGCATCGGGTCGAACCATCCTTCCGGGACATCGCCGTGATCCGGCACGGCGCCGCGTCAACCCGCGCGCAAAGGCCGGGTCGGGAAAAGGTATAATCTTACCGGACGGCCTGCCTGCCCGCAAATCAAGGCAGCGCCTCACTCCCAGCCCGATGAAACTCTACGCCGATTCCCGCTCCAGCTTCCACGTCGTCACCGCGCATGGTCCCGGCTATGTCGCCGTCGACGGCCAGCGCCTGGAACGCAGCCTGCTGCTGCAGCCCGACCGCATCGATGCCGCCTGGGGGCCGGACGCCTTCGCCGAGCTCACGGCCGCGCATCTGGCGCCGCTCGCCACGCTGGGCTGCGACGTGCTGCTGCTGGGCACGGGCCCGCGGCAGCGCTTTCCGGCGCCGGCGATTCTGCGTCCGCTGATCGAGGCTCGCGTCGGCGTCGAAGTCATGGACACGCCCGCCGCCTGCCGCACCTACAACATCCTGGTGGCCGAAGGCCGCCAGGTGGCCGCCGCGCTGATCGTCGAACGGGAAGCGGCGTGACGGCGGCGCCGGCATCCCGCCGCTGGGCCGCGCTGGCAGCGCTGCTCGCCTTGTTCGCCGTCATCTGGTTCGGCCCGCTCGACTACCGCAAGCTGGTCAAGCCCGACGAAGGCCGCTACGCCGAAATCCCGCGCGAGATGGTCGCCAGCGGCGACTGGACGACGCCGCACGTCAACGCCATCAAGTATTTCGAAAAGCCGGCGCTGCAGTACTGGGCGACGGCCACCGCCTTTACGCTGTTCGGCGAGCACGAGTGGACCGCCCGCCTGTGGGCGGCCCTGACCGGCTTCCTCGGCGTGCTCGCGGCCGGCTTCACCGCCGCGCGCCTGTGGGGATTCCGCGCCGGCTTCAGCACTGCCTGCGTGCTCGCCGGCAGCCTGCTGTACGTGCTGATCGGCCACATCAACACCCTCGACATGGGCGTGAGCTTCTTTCTCGCCGGTGCCGTGTTCGCCTTCGTCCTCGCCCAGCGCGACGAAGCGCAGCCGCGGCAGACGCGCGGCTGGATGTGGACGGCCTGGGCGCTGCTCGGTTGCGCCGTGCTGTCGAAGGGCCTCATCGGCCTCGTGCTGCCGGGCGCGACGCTGGTGGCCTACACGCTGTGGCAGCGCGATTTCGCGCTGTGGAAGAAGCTGCACCTCGTCTCCGGCCTCGCCATCCTGCTCGCCATCGCGGCGCCGTGGTTCGTCGCCGTGTCGCTGCGCAATCCCGAGTTCGCGCATTTCTTCTTCATCCACGAACATTTCGAGCGCTTCCTGACCAAGGTGCACGGCCGCTATCAGCCGATGTGGTATTTCGTGCCCATCCTGGTCGTCGGCATGCTGCCCTGGCTGGTCAGCTTCTTCGCCGCGCTGCGCCACGCGCCGGCGCAGGACGCCACACGCTTTCAGCCGCGCCGCTTCCTGCTGGTCTGGATCGCCGTGGTGTTCGGCTTCTTTTCCGTCTCTGATTCGAAGCTGGTGTCCTACATCCTGCCGCTATTTCCGGCGCTCGCCGCGCTGATCGGCTGGCAACTGGCGCGCATCGCGCCGCGGGCGCTGCGCTGGCATGCGCTGCCGTGGATTCCGCTCGGCCTGGCCGGCATGGCGCTGGCGCCGCAAGTGGTCCGCTTCAGCAGCCCGGAAGTGCCGGCCGCGCTGTATGCCGACTACGTGCCGTGGCTGATCGCCGCCGGTGGCAGCCTCGCCGCCGGCGCCGCCGCCGCCTTCGTCTTCGCCATGCGCGGCAAGGCCAACGCGGCTGTCGCCAGCCTCGCGCTGGCTGGCCTGCTGTTTGCCCAACTGGTGCTGAACGGCCACGACAGCCTGTCGCCGTCGAATTCCGCCTACCATATCGCCCAGCGCGTGCGCGCCGAAGCCGCCGCCGATGTTCCCTTCTTCAGCGTCAACACTTACGACCAGACGCTGCCCTTCTACCTCAAGCGCACGATGACCATGGTGGCGTACAAGGACGAACTCGAGTTCGGCATCGCCCAGGAACCCGCGAAATTCATCCCCGACCTCGCCGGCTTCGAGCGGGCCTGGCGCGCCGCCCCGCAGGCGCTGGCCCTGATGTCGCCCGACGACTACCGGCGCTTTCAGACACAAGGACTCCCCATGCACCTGCTCGCCGCCGACACGCGCCGCATCATCGTGGACAAACCATGACTTCCATCGCCTTCGCCCTCGTCCTTACCGGCGTGCTGCTCAACGCCGCCGCGCAATTGCTGCTGAAGGCCGGCACCAACGTCGTCGGCCATTTCGAATTCCAGCTCGACAACCTCTTGCCCATCGGCATGAAGCTCGCGTTCGAGCCGCACATCCTCGGCGGCATGGCCTGCTATGCCGTGAGCCTGGTGGTCTGGATCATGGCGCTTTCGCGCGCGCCGGTGTCCATCGCCTACCCGATGCTGTCGATCGGCTATGTCATCAATGCCTTCATCGCCTACTTCTGGTTCGGCGAGCCGCTCGCCGGCCAGAAATTGCTCGGCATCGGCATCATCGTCATCGGCGTCTGGCTGGTGGCCAAGTCATGAGCAGCCTGCCCTTTCTTCCCTTCACACGCCCGTCGCTCGACGAGGCCACCATCGCCGCCGTCGGCGACGTGCTGCGCTCGGGCTGGCTCACCAGCGGCCCGAAGATGCAGGCCTTCGAGGCCGCGCTGTCCGACTACTGCGGCGGGCGCACGGTGCGCGCCTTCAACTCCGGCACGGCGACGCTGGAAATCGCGCTGCGCCTGGCCGGCGTCGGCGCCGGCGACGAAGTCATCACGACGCCGCTGACCTGGGTGGCGACCGCCAACGTCATCCTCGAAGTCGGCGCGCGCCCGGTCTTCGCCGACATCGATCCAGCCACGCGCAACATCGCTGCGGACAAGCTCGCGGCCGCCGTCACGCCGCGCACCCGCGCCATCATCCCGGTCGATCTCGCCGGCCTGCCCGCCGACCGCGACGCCATCTACGCCATCGCCGGTCAGCACCGGCTGCGCGTCATCGAGGATGCGGCGCAGTCGCTAGGCGCCTCGTGGCACGGCAAGCCGATCGGTTCTTTCGGCGACTTCGTTTCCTTCAGCTTCCACGCCAACAAGAACCTCACCACCGGCGAAGGCGGCGCGCTGGTGTTGCCGCCGGACGTCGATCCCGCGCTGTGCGAGCGCCTGCGCCTGCAAGGCGTCGCGCGTTCCCCCAGCGGCGACATGGACGTCGATGTGCTCGGCGGCAAGTTCAACCTCACCGACATTGCGGCGGTCATCGGCCTGGGCCAACTGCCGCACTTGAGCGCCTTCACCGCCCGCCGCCGCGCCCTCGCCCGCCGCTATTTCGAGCTGCTCGACCCGCGCCTGGGCCTGGCCTTGCCGCTCGCCGATTTCGAGAACTCGAACTGGCACATGTTCCAGGCGCTGCTGCCCGCGGGCGCGGATCGCGGCGCCTTCATCGCCGCCATGAAAGCGCGCGGCATCGGCGTTGGCGTACACTATCCCGCCCTGCATCTTTTCAGCCTCTACCGCCGACTCGGCTGGAAGGAAGGCGACTTCCCCATTGCGGAGGATGTCGGCCGCCGCATCGTCACGCTGCCGCTGTTCCCGGCGATGGCGGACGGCGACGTAGACCGTGTATGCTCCGCGCTTAGCGAAATCCTCGAACGCCGATGAGCCCTCCCGAACTCTCCGTCATCGTCCCGGTCTATAACGAGCAGGCCGGCCTGCCGGCGCTCTTTGCGCGGCTTTACCCGGCGCTGGACGCACTGGGTGATTCGTATGAAGTCATATTCGTCGACGACGGCAGCAAGGACCGTTCCGCGGCGATATTGCGCGAGCAATGGGCCGCGCGGCCCGACGTCACGCGCGTCGTCCTGCTGGCCGCCAACGCCGGCCAGCACATGGCCATCATGGCCGCGTTCGAACACAGCCGCGGCGACATCGTCGTCACGCTCGACGCCGATCTGCAGAATCCGCCCGAGGAAATCGGCAAGCTGGTCGCCAAGATGCGCGAAGGCTACGACTGCGTCGGCTCGATCCGCCAGGATCGCCGCGACACGGCTTTCCGCCGCTGGGCCTCGAAGGCCATGAACGGGCTGCGCGAACGCATCACCCACATCAAGATGACCGATCAGGGCTGCATGCTGCGCGCCTATTCGCGCAACATCGTCGTCGCCATCAACAGCTGCAAGGAAGTCAGCACCTTCATCCCGGCGCTGGCTTATTCGTTCGCGCAGAATCCGACCGAAGTCGAGGTCGCGCACGAGGAGCGCCACGCCGGCGAGTCGAAGTATTCGCTGTACAGCCTGATCCGGCTCAACTTCGACCTCATGACCGGCTTCTCGCTGGTGCCGCTGCAATGGTTCTCGATGGCCGGCATCGTCATCTCCATGCTCTCGGTGCTGTTCGTCATCTACCTCGCCGTGCGCCGCGTCATCGTCGGCCCCGAGGCCGAAGGCCTGTTCACGTTGTTCGGCATCGCCTTCTTCCTCATCGGCCTGACGCTGTTCGGCCTCGGCCTCGTCGGCGAGTACATCGGCCGCATCTACCAGCAGGTGCGGCACCGGCCGCGCTACACCATCGGCGCGGTGCTCGAGAATAAAGACGCGCCGTGAGCCGCGCCGTCGTCTTCGCCTACCACAACGTCGGCGTGCGCTGCCTCAAGGTGCTGCTCGCGCACGGCGTCGACGTGGCACTCGTCGTCACGCACGAGGACAACCCGAACGAGACGATCTGGTTCGAAAGCGTCGCCGAAACGGCGGCGCAATACGACATCCCGGTGCTGACGCCGGCCGATCCGAACCGGCCCGTGATCCTCGCCCGCCTCGAGGACAGCCGGCCCGACTTCCTGTTTTCCTTCTACTACCGGCTGATGCTGAACCCGGCGCTGCTGGCGGCAGCGGCGCGCGGCGCCTACAACATGCACGGCTCGCTGCTGCCGAAGTACCGCGGCCGCGTGCCCGTCAACTGGGCCGTGCTGCACGGCGAGCGCGAGACCGGCGCGACGCTGCACCGCATGGTCGCCAAGCCCGACGCCGGCGAGATCGTGGCGCAGCAAGCCGTGCCCATCCTGCCCGACGACACCGCGCACGAGGTCTTCGGCAAAGTCACGCTCGCCGCCGAAATGGCGCTCGACCGCGTGCTGCCGCAGCTCCTCGCCGGCACCGCGCCGCACGTCATGCCCGAGCTCGCGGCGGGCAGCTACTTCGGCGGCCGCAAGCCGGAAGACGGCCGTATCGACTGGACGAAGTCGGCGGCGGAAATCCACAATCTGGTGCGCGCCGTCGCGCCGCCCTACCCCGGCGCCTTCTTCGATCTCGCCGACGGCCGCCGCCTGCGCCTGCTGCGCACGCTGCGCGCGCTTGACCGCGCGCCGCGCTTTGCCGCGCCGACGCTGTACCGCGACGGCGATGCCGTCTTCGCCGACTGCGCCGACGGCCGCGTGCTGCGCATCCTGGCGTGGGACGGCGACTGGACCGGCGCTGCGACCGCGCTGAGCGGGCGGCCATAGCGCCGACGGCGGCATGCCGCGCATCCGCGTCAACGGCATCGACCTGCACTATCGCCTTGAAGGCCGCGGCCCCTGGGTCACGCTCTCGCATGCGCTGACCACCGACCTCAGCCTCTGGGACGACCTCGCCGCCGTGCTGGCCGAAAGCTGCACGGTGCTGCGCTACGACACGCGCGGCCACGGCGGCAGCGACGCGCCCGCCGGCCCCTATGATTTCGCCATGCTGACGGGCGACGTCCTCGGCCTGCTCGATGCGCTCGGCGTCGAACGAACGCATTTCGTCGGCCTCTCGCTGGGCGGCATGATCGCGCAGCACCTGGCACTGCGGGCGCCGCAGCGCATCGGCCGGCTCGTCATCGCCAGTTCCACCAGCCGCATGCCGCCGGCCACCGACGCCGTCTGGCAGGAGCGCATCGCCCAGGCCCAGGCCCAAGGCACCGCGTCGCTCGCCGCCGCGACGCTGCAGCGCTGGTTCACGCGCCCCTTTCGCGCCGCGCACCCCGCCCTCATGCAGCGCATCAGCGCGCTGATCGCCGCCACGCCGGTCGCCGGCTACGTCGGCTGCGCCGAAGCGATACGCCGCCTCGACATCACCGCTCGCCTCGCCGCCGTCAAGGCGCCGACGCTGGTCGTCGTCGGCGCCGACGATCCGGGCACGCCCCCGGCGGTCGGCGAAGCCATCGCCCATGCCATTCCTGGCGCGCAGCTCGACGTCATACCGTCGGCATCGCACCTCTGCTGCCTCGAACAGCCCGACGCGTTCAACCGGCGGGTCGCCGCGTTTCTCGCCGACTGAAGCGCGGCGGCAGCGGCGGCGGCGCATCAAAACATGCCGGTAGATTTTGCCGGCCGCATTTCCGCCATCGCCGCCGTCGCCACAAGCGACTGAGCGGACGAGGCTTTTCACGCACCGCCAAGACAGGCACGGAATTCGCAAAGGGCGCGTGTCCTCGTTTGCGAAAGCGCTGCCGTGCACGTTTCATCCCCCCTGTCGACTTCGTCGCCCTCTTCGCCTTCGTCGCAGTCGTCCCTGGCGATGTACCAGCGCCAGGCGCTGGCCGCCACCGGCGGCCAATCGCCCGCCCAGGCCGAAGCCGCGGCGAGCGCCGCCCAGGCTGGCGACACAGTTTCCCTGAGCGGCGACGCGGCAACGCCGGCAGCCGATGCGCCCCAGGCCGGCCGCTACGACCAGCCCGCGGAAGTGTTCGCCGAAATCTGGAAAGACGGCACGAAGATCGGCACCGTCTACACCGACGGGCAGGCGGTCCTGCCGAGCAGCGCCGCCAGTGCGGCCGCCGGCCACGGCGCGACCCGGCCTTATCTGCGGGCGCAGGAAATCTCGCGCCTCGTCGGCGGCGAAGTGCCCTACGTCGATATCCCCGCGCTCCAGGTGGCGCAGACCCGCGCGCAACTGCGCGCCGCCTACGGCGCTTGACCTCCATCCGGGCAAGCTCGCCGTTCACTCGCGCGGGCCGCCGTCCCGCCTGACAAGCCGATGCGGCGTCTTGCCCGCGGAGGACGTAAAATACGCGCCATCCTCAAGCCACCGCACCCACTCGACTCGACCTCCTGACCATGAAAAAAGTCCTCATCCTCGGCGTCAACGGCTTCATCGGCCACCACCTTTCCCAGCGCATCATGGACACCACGGACTGGGAGGTCTATGGCATGGACATGAATTCCGAGCGCGTCACCGACCTGATGGCCAACCCTCGCTTCCATTTCTTCGAGGGCGACATCATGATCAACAAGGAGTGGATCGAGTACCACGTCCGGAAGTGCGACGTCATCCTGCCGCTGGTCGCCATCGCCACGCCGGCCACCTACGTCAAGGAGCCGCTGCGCGTCTTCGAGCTCGACTTCGAGGCCAACCTGCCGATCATCCGCCAGGCCGTGAAGTACAAGAAGCGCGTCATCTTCCCGTCGACCTCCGAGGTCTATGGCATGTGCAAGGACGCCGAGTTCGATCCCGAGAACTCCGACCTGATCCTGGGGCCCATCAACAAGCCGCGCTGGATCTATTCCTGCGCCAAGCAGATGATGGACCGCGTCATCCATGCCTACGGCCAGCAGGAAGGCCTCGAGTACACGCTGTTCCGTCCCTTCAACTGGATCGGGCCGGGCCTCGATTCGATCCATACGCCGAAGGAAGGATCGTCGCGCGTCATCACCCAGTTCCTCGGCCACATCGTGCGCGGCGAGCCGATCAAGCTCGTCGACGGCGGCGCCCAGAAGCGCTCCTTCACCTACGTCTCCGACGGCATCGACGCGCTGATGAAAATCATCGACAACAAGGACGGCATCGCCGCCGGCAAGATCTACAACATCGGCAATCCGAAGAACAACTATTCGATCCGCGAGCTGGCAACACTGATGCTCGACCTCGCCAAGCAGTACCCGGAATACGCCGAAAGCGTCGCCAAGGTGAAGGTTCTCGAAACCACTTCCGGCGAGTACTACGGCAAGGGCTACCAGGACACGCAGCATCGCGTGCCGAAGATCGCCAACACCATGGCCGATCTCGACTGGGCGCCCAAGGTCACGTTCGAAGCCGCGCTGCGCGGCATTTTCGAGGCCTACCGCAGCGACGTCGCCGAAGCCCGCAAGCTGATGGACTGAGCGCGCCGGCTGCCGCACGCATGGCCCGCCTTGCCCTCAAGATCGACGTCGACACCTATCGCGGCACGCTCGCCGGCGTGCCGCAGTTGGTCGACATCCTGCGCCGCCACCAGGCCGGCGCCACGTTCCTGTTCTCGCTCGGCCCCGACCACACCGGCCGCGCCATCAAGCGCGCCTTTCGTCCCGGCTTCATGCAGAAGGTCGGCCGCACTTCGGTGCTCTCGCACTACGGCCTGCTGACGCTGATGTACGGCACCGTCCTGCCCGGCCCCGACATCGGCCGCCGCTGCGCCGACATCCTGCGTGGCGTGCGTGACGCCGGCTATGAAACTGGCATACATTGCTGGGACCACGTGAAGTGGCAGGACGGCGTCGAGACGGCCGGCGCCGAGTGGACCGATAACGAGATGCGGAAAGCCGTCGCGCGCCACGCGCAGGTGTTCGGCGCCGCCCCGCGCTGCCACGGCGCCGCCGGCTGGCAGATGAACGTGCATGCGCTGCGCCTCACCCAGCGCCTGGGCTTCGCCTGGTCGTCCGACACGCGCGGCACGCACCCCTTCCTGCCCGTCTGGAACGGCGAGATCGTGCGCTGCCCGCAACTGCCGACCACCCTACCGACGCTCGACGAGTTGATCGGCATCGACGGCGTCACGGCCGACAACGTCCATGAGCGCCTGCTGCAACTGACCGCCGCGCCTGCCGATCACGTCTTCACGCTGCACGCGGAACTCGAAGGCATGAAGCTCGCCCCCGTGCTGGAACGCCTGCTGACCGCCTGGCGCGAGCAGGGCTACGAAATCGTCGCCCTTGCCGACCTCGCCGCGGCGCTGGACCTCGCCCGCCTGCCGCGCTGCGAAATCGTGCGCGGCGAACTTCCCGGCCGTTCCGGGACTCTGATGCTGCAAGGCGGCGAGTTCCTCGCCGCATACAAGGAAGCCGCATGACCCCCTCGCTCGTCGGACTCGAAGTGCCGGATTTCTCCCTGCCCGCCACCGGCGGCAAGGAGTTCAAGCTCTCCGCGCAACGCGGCAAGCCGTGCCTCGTGTATTTCTATCCCAAGGACAACACGCCGGGCTGCACCGCCGAGGCCGGCCAGTTCCGCGACCTCCACGCCGAATTCGTGCAGCGCGGCTGCGCGGTCGTCGGTATTTCGCGCGACAGCCTCAAATCGCATGAGGGCTTCAAGGCCAAGCTGGGGCTGCCTTTCGACCTGCTCGCCGACACCGGTGAAGGCGTGTGCCGCCTCTTCGGCGTCATCCGGACGAAGAAGCTGTACGGCAAGGAAGTGCAGGGCATCGAGCGCAGCACTTTCCTCATCGACGGCAGCGGCATCGTCCGCCGCGAATGGCGCGGCATCCGCGCCGACGGCCACGCCGCCGAGGCGCTGAAGGCCGTCGCAGAACTGTAATTTGCCGGAATTGGCCCGAAATCCACCGCCTCTTTCCCGTACAGCAAGAGATGGGCAATGGCTATCGTGAAGCCGTTCCCCCGCCCGAGGTTGCCATGAACGCCAAGCGCTCCGCCAAGCCCACCACCAAGCTTTTCGTCCTCGACACCAACGTGCTGATGCACGATCCGACGAGCCTCTACCGCTTCGAGGAACACGACGTCTTCGTGCCGATGATGACGCTCGAAGAACTCGACGCCAACAAGAAGGGCATGTCGGAAGTCGCCCGCAACGCGCGCCAGGCCAGCCGCACGCTCGACGACATCGTCTCCGGCGGCGAAGAGGAAGGCATCAAGCACGGCATCGCGCTGGCCGTTCCGTCCAATCAATTGGCCACCGGCCGCCTGTTCCTGCAGACCGAGGCCATCAACGGCGTGCTGCCGTCCTCGCTGCCGACGGCCAAGGCCGACAACCAGATCATCGCCGTCGTCAAGCATCTGACCGACGTCTTCCCGAAGCGCCACGTCATCCTGGTGTCGAAAGACATCAACATGCGCATCAAGGCGCGCGCGCTGGGCCTCGAATCGCAGGACTACTTCAACGACAAGGTGCTCGAGGATACCGACCTCCTCTACACCGGCACGCTGGAACTGCCGCCCAACTTCTGGGAGACCCACGGCAAGGACATGAAGTCGTGGAAGGAGGAAGGCCGCACCTGGTACCAGGTGCAAGGCCCGCTGTGCCCCGACATGCTGGTCAACGAGTTCGCCTACCTCGAAGCCGGCGCCGTCGCCGACAAGCCCTTCTACGCCTTCGTGCGCGAACGCAGCGGCAAGAAGGCCGTGCTGACGACCCTGACCGACTACGGCCACGCCAAGAACGCCGTCTGGGGCATCACGGCGAGGAACCGCGAGCAGAACTTCGCGCTCAACCTGCTGATGGATCCGGAGATCGACTTCGTCACGCTGCTGGGCCAGGCCGGCACCGGCAAGACGCTGCTGACGCTGGCCTCGGCGCTGACGCAGACGCTGGAAACCAAGCGCTATTCGGAAATCATCATCACCCGCGTCACCGTGCCGGTCGGCGAGGACATCGGCTTCCTGCCGGGCACCGAGGAAGAGAAGATGACACCGTGGATGGGCGCCATCGAGGACAACCTCGACGTCTTGAACCGCCCGGCCGAAGACGGCGAAAAGAGCGGCCCGTCGGGCACTTACGGCGGCGACTGGGGCCGCGCCGCGACCATGGACCTGATCCGCAGCCGCATCAAGATCAAGTCGCTCAACTTCATGCGCGGACGCACCTTCATCAACAAGTTCCTCATCATCGACGAGTCGCAGAACCTGACGCCCAAGCAGATGAAGACGCTGGTGACGCGCGCCGGCCCCGGCACCAAGGTGGTCTGCCTGGGCAACATCGCCCAGATCGACACGCCCTACCTGACTGAAGGCAGCTCCGGCCTCACCTACGTGGTCGACCGCTTCAAGGGCTGGGCGCATTCGGGCCACGTCACGCTGCAGCGCGGCGAGCGCTCGCGGCTGGCGGATTACGCGGCGGAAGTGCTGTAGAAAAGCCGTGACCGGCGCGGCGGCTAAGCCGCCGTCAGCCGGGCAGGCGAGGTCGTTCGCCGTCGCGTCGCGAAGACAAGGCCGCGGTCCAGGCGCAGACTACCTCAAAGATTTTCTTCCAAGAAAATCTGGTAGTCGGCGGCGCTGACGATATGTGCTCCGTCGCAGTTGAACTGCATATGGATGGCATCCTTGGTAATGCTGATCGTGGCATTGCGGATGTAGTAATTCTGGATGCTGCGCAGGTCGGGGAACTTGTCGATGGTCTTGATCACTTCTTCCTTGGGCATCGGCTTCCAGGTTTCATAATGATGCCTGTATATATTCCCGAGGTACTCCGGCAGTTCCCCGAAGAAGGCTTCATTCTGCAGCGTAGCGAAGACGCGGCGAACCATTTCAGCCTTGCGCTCGTAGTCAAGTTTCGGGAAGTGGCGATCGATGTAGGTCTCGTCGGTGAGGCGATTGGCCGGGTGGAACTCGTCATTGAAGGGATCGAGTATCGTCGCAATGCGGATTTCGCCATTGTTGAAGCCGATACTGATGCGGTAGGCGACGCGATTGAGCAGCAACTCCTTGAACACCATGACGAGCTGCGGCAGCGCCCTGTCCACCGAGCTTTCGTAGCGTTCACGGAAGAGCGCCGTTTCGCGCATCGAAGGGTCGCCCCCGATGCCGACATGAAGGTGCTGCGCGTCGAGCCCGGTATCGCCGATGAGCTTTTCCTTCAACACGAGTTCTTCATTGCGCCGGCTCAGCAGCGTGCGGATCTTGTCGGCGACAGGCCCCTCGGTACGAAAAAATTCGAGGAACTCGTTCTTTGGGAACGACACCAGTTGCACGTCCGTCTTGGCCAAAGCCGAGGCCGTGCGCCGATCCTTGTTGAACAGTGCCATTTCGCCGAAGAAATCGCCGGGGCCGAGGATTTTAATTTCCTGTTTGGTGCTGAATTCCTCGACGAAGATGGATACCTGTCCTGCCTCGATCAAATAGACTGCATCGGCCGTATCGCCGCCTTTGAAAATCATCTCGCCGGCCAAATAGTGGCACGGCGTCCCGCGTGTCTTGGCAAGCGCAATCTCCGGGGCGGTGAGTTCACTAAGCAACGACTTCATCAAGAATCCTTTCGGTGGGTTCGATACAACGGGCTGTGACTCAAAAGCAAATCGCGCTTCCAGCGAGCTTGCCGGGAATGCCGACTTGCCCCAGCAGGTCGCCGAAGCCCGCGGCAGGAGCCGTATCCGCCGGGGACGCTTTCAACTGGTTCATGAACTCGTCCACCACGTCATACCAGATGCCGGCACCGGCAAGGCTGCGCTGGCGCTCGCTCGGCGTTTGGGAGCCCAGTCCGGCAGGCGGCGCAGCGGATGTCGCGTAGCGGATGGCGCCGCCGGCAATCAGTTCGCGCGCATCCGGTTGGGCTGGCGCGATGGCGATCTGCCAGCGGTAGGTGACCTCCGGCTTGAGTGTCAGGCCGGCAGCCGCGAAGTTCAGCCGGTAGAAACCGGTGCAAGCGGAATCGGGCAGGATCCGCTCGTCGACGATCGTCGCCGTATCCTGCGCGATCAACCTGAAGACCACCTGTCCCGCGGGTATCTGCGCCACGTGCCAGTACAGCGTCGGCTGGTTGCGGATCGTCAGTCCGACATGATTGGGGGCGATGATCGTGACGGGCGACTTCGCTTCGAACAAGCCGCGCGTTGCCCCGCCCACCCGCTTCGCTGGCGCGCCGCGCAACGGCGGCCGATATTGAACCGCATCCGCCACGGCTGCAGCGTCCGCGGCAAAGCAGCTGACATTGGCGGCTGCCGCCATGCAAACGGTCGCCAGGCGAAGCTTGTTGCTGATTGTGTTCATGCGGTTCTCCCCGTCTCATCCGAATTATCGAGAATCTCAAAAACGGCGACCTGCTGGTCCCGTCCCTTTAGCGCGACCTCTCCCACCGGCTTGCCGCGATAATGGTCCGCGACCAGCCGAAACGTTTCCGCACTGACGAGCACGCGGCAAGAGCCCGTAGTCTCGACGGTCTTCAGGCTTTCGAGACGCGAGGCGACATTCACGGTATCGCCGAGCACGGTGAACTCAAGGCGGTCCCCCATGCCGATGGTGCCGGCGGCGAGCGGCCCGGTGCAGATGCCGATGCGCATCCTGATTTCCGGATTGCCCGCCGCGGCGCCGTCCCGGTTGATCTTGTCCAAGGCGGCTCCCATCTGCATGGCGCTCTTGACGGCAGCCAGCGCATCCGCGGCGATGCCGTCGGGTGTCGACCGCACCACTGGGACGCCATAGAGCGCCATGACTGCATCGCCGATGTACTTGTTGATGACGCCGCCGTTGTCGATAATCGCTTGCGTCATCGCCGACATGTAGGCGTCGAGCCAGGCGAACAGGGCCTCCGGAGCCATCTTTTCCGAGACGGAGGTGAAGCCGGCCACATCGGAGAACAGGACGGTGGCCGTCACCAGCCGCGGCTTGGGCTTGCCGTCGGACATGAACTGCGAGCGTTGTGCCCAGATTTCCTCGGCAACTTCCTTCGAGACGTAGCGCGAAAACAACCGCATCACCGTCTTGCGCTCCTGGTGTTCGGCAAAAGCGCGCCAGACGATGCCCGAGCCCGAGCCCAGGACATAGCCGAGCGCCGCCGGAATCAGGGCCAGCCACCACCCGGCGAGGAAGCCGGCCAGGGATGTCGCCACCAACACGGCGGCGCCGCCGCCAACCGCGAGCCCGAGGGTGGCCGGCCGCCGCAGCCAATGGCCGACCCAGCCGCCCAACAGGCTGCAGAGCAGGATCGCGGCGTATTCGGCCCAATCCGGCAACCAGCGCAGCGGCGCCGCCTGTCCCAGAGCCCCGCGCACCAGCTGGCTGGCGATATGCGCGTGAACCTCGACGCCGAAGGTGGCGCGCCCGCTCTGCCCGAAGCTCTGGATCGGCGTATCGAAGAAATCCTTGAAGCTCTCCGCCACGCTGCCGAAGAGAACGATCTTGCCCTGCAAGGCGGCCGTGGGGATGCGGTCCTGGAAGGCGTCCTCGAGCGAATAGCTCTTGAATCCTGCCGCGCCCGCCCGGTAATCGATCAGCGTCTGAAAGCCGGCGGCGTCGGCGACCGAATAGCCGCCGTCGGTGCCCTCGAATGGTTTCAGCGTCAGCTTGCCCAAGACCATCGCGTCGGGATTGGCGGGATCGCCTGCCGGCACGATGCCCCGCCCCTTGAGGTACAGCATGGCCAGCGACAACGCCGCGCTTTGCGAGGTGCTGCGGCCGTCGTCCAGGAACAGCGGGGCGCGCCGCACGATGCCGTCGCCGTCCCTGACGACGTCATTGAAGCCAAGCTGCTGCGGATTTCTCACCGCCGGCGGCGGGCCGATGCCGACCTCATGTTCCCCCGAAAACTTGAATATCCAGACCACATTGGCATGACGGGCGATGGTGGCGGCAAGCTGTTCCTGGCCCGGAGGAACGGGCACATCGCGATATTTGTCGATGCCAACGACCGCCGCACCCTGGCTTTCCAGCCGCTCGATCAGGTCGGACATGAGCCGGTCCGCCAGGGGAAAGCCATAACGGTGCAGATCCTCTTCGCGCTCCAGGATCAGCACGACATCGGCAGCGGGAACCGCCGGACGCAATCGCAGCCCGCTATCGTAAGCTGCCAGCTCCAGCGGCTCCAGCCATCCGACCTGCCGGACGGCTGCCAATAGCAGGGCCACCACCATGCCGACCAGCCATGGCATCCAGGAACGCTTCGGGCCTGGCCGCGCGGGCAGCTCAGTTGCCGTTGTCATCGGTACGCCGCACGGCCGTCAGGCCACGTGCTCCCCCGGACTTTGCTCGCTGCTGCATGGCTAGCGCCAATTCCCGACAAGGATGAAAGGCGCCCAGTAGAAGGGGTGGTCCAGTTCGGGATCATGGATGAGCGCGACCTGGGCACGACGCAGCGCCTCGGCCTTCGATACGCCGTCACCCATCAGGCTGCCGTAGAACTTGACCATGACTTTTTGGGCGGCCGTATCCGACACCGGCCACAAGGTGCCGAGAACGCTTTTCGCCTTGGCCTTGATCGCCGCGCCCGCGATCCCCAGCGGCGAGCGGTCGTCGCCTTCTGCCGTCTCGCAAGCCGACAGCGTCAGAAGTTCGAGCGGATTCTTCTTGACGCCTTCGAGTTGCAGCAGCTTTTGCAGACCGTCCATGGTGACGATGTCGTTGTAGGCCATCAGGTAGCTCTGGTCCCCGGTGCTGCCGAAGAACCCGTGGGTCGCGAGATGCGCGATGCGATATTCGCCCCGATCGAATTCGTCATGGAGCCGGTCGGTCGTGAAGGTGCTGTCCAGCAGGCGGGTGCCGGGCAGGATCTTCGACAGGGCGTCAACTTCGGTCTTGACGCCGGGCAACGCCAGCGCTGCCTTCAGCGAAGCGGCGCGTTCCGTCCGGTCCATCGATCGCATCCGTGCCGGAATGGAAACCGAACGCAGGCCATCGCCATGCGCCAATTTGAGCGAGAATCCCGAACGCGTCGTCGTCGCCGGACCGACGATATGATCCAGCGAACCGCTCGAAAGCTTGTCGACGATGGGCCCCGGTTCCGCCATGCCGGCGACCAGCGCCGTGAAGCCTTCGGCACGACCGGCCGACTGGTTCGTCATCGACAAGCCGCTGTTGATCACTATCGAGTACTTTTCCACCAGGTACTGCTTGCCGTCGTAGAGCGTCGCCCATGGCAGCACCCGCAGCACGCCGTCGGGCACCACGAGCAGCGTATGCAGCCCCTGGTCGGCCATGTCCCTCTCGAAGGGGCGAATCAGGATGTCGTAAAGCCTGGTCGCGCCGCCGCGGTAGCCCTCTTCGCCTTCGCGCAGCAGGCTCGTATAGGACGACACCAGCTGGCGCAGCGACTTGGCATCCAGCGCCGTGGTGTGATGCACGATGCCAGCGTGCGACTCGAAGATCACCTCGACGCGATCCTTGAGCACGATCGGATAGAAGATCGCAGTGCCGGGCGCCACACCCGCCTGCCCGCCGTTTTGCGCCGCATCGACGCTGCAGCGTTCGCCGAGGTAGTCCTGCAGTTCGGATTGCTTGATGAGTTCCGCAACGTCGCGCGTCTGCCGCAGCACAGCGGCACGCGCGCCGACGTCCGCGGCGTCGGCCTTCTTCAGCAGCAGATCGATATAGCCCAGATAGATCGGCTCGAGCGTATCGTGAAACGACGAACGGCCATCCTCGTATTCGATCGGTATGTCCTGCCGGATGCTTTCGATGTCATCGACGGTGCGCTGGTAGGCCGCCATGGCTTCGTCGTTGGCGCCTGCCGCAGCCAGCAGGCGTCCCTGCCGCCATTCGAGCTTCAGCAGGATATCGGTGTCGGTGCCCTCTGCCGCATTGGCGCGGGCGATGCCGCGGCGGCTCAACGACAGCGCATCGGCCCGACGCCCCTGCTCTTCGTAGATCTGTGCCAGGCCGTCGAGCGCCTCCACCTCGATACGGGCATCTCCGGCGCTGACGGCCAAGGCGCGGCCCTCCTCGAAATTTTCGTAGGCCGTTTGCACGCTGCCGATCTGGCTCGCCAGCGTGCCGACCGACAGCCGCATGCGGGCGCGTGCCAAGGGCGCCTTGACGGCGGCAAGGTCGCGCGACAACGCCGCAACCAAGGCAGGACGCTGTGGCCGCGGCACCAGCCGCGCTTCATCGATGCGTGCGACCAGCGCCAGCGCAGGATCGTCGCCATCCAGCGCCTGCGCCTCCCTGTAGAGACGCAGGGCCTCTTGCGGCCGCTGCCGCGCCGCGGCAAGGTTGCCCAATTCGATGGCGTAGCGCGCACGCTCGCGGCCCACGCTCTTGTCGTAAGCGGCCCGCAGCAGGGGCTCGGCCAGGTCGTAACGCCGCGCCTGCAACAGCGTGGCGCCCAGTTCGCCGCCAATCGCCACCTCCGCGCCTTCCTGCGCGGTTGATTGCAGAGAAGTGAAGTATTCGATGGCCTGTTGCAGGTTGCCGCTGTTGCGCAATGCCACGCCGGGCGCCATCACGTCGGCAGCGGGCGCCGCACAGGCAATGGTCGCGACCAGTAGCAGTCCCGTCACCAGGCGTGCGATCAGCGGTCTGAGGATGCGCATCGGGCTGCCTTAGAAGAAGTTGTAGGACACCTGGACATGAATGCCCTTGTCCTGAAGGTTGGAACCGGCCCGGGTGATCGACGCCGGGTGGTAGAGCCGCGCCGCCGCCGCCAGATCGACTGCCAGCCCTTGCCAACGCAGGCGCGTCGCCAGGCCGAGAGACGAGATGACGACCGGGTCCGCGCCGTTGTTCTGGGCGCGGCCATGATCGAAGAAGGGAACGAGATTCAGGCTGAACTTGCGGGCGCCGTCGGCAATGACCGGGATATCCAGCTCCACGTTGGTCACCGCGCCGTTGTCGCGCACCAGCTGGTTTTCGCGATAGCCGCGCACGGTATTGACGCCGCCCACCGACATGGCCTCCATCGCGATCAGGTGCTGCGGCGTGTCCTGGACGCTGAGGCGCACGATGAACTGGGTGCCGTCATCGAATATTCTCCTGGCATACTGGGCCTGGCCGAGCCAGATCCGGTAGCGCCGATCGATTGTCGCGCCGGGCACCGCGCCGGCGTCGAGCTGGTTGTTGTCGCCATGGGTGAAAGTCGCACGCAGCGCCACCACCTGGTTCTCCCAGCGGTGCGAATACTCCAGCCAGTAGCGCCAGTCCCACGCTCTCGAGGTGCCGGTAGACTCGCCCGGAACGAAGGAAAAGGGAACGCCGAGCATGGTGGTGCGGTCCTCGCGCACGACGCGATTGACGCCGCCGCCGAACTTCTGGGTGAGCGACTCGAACAGCGTCTGGCTCACGCCGACGTCTTTGTTGACGAGGTGGCTCTCGATGTCGAGCGGCTGGATCGGCTGCTCGATCACCGACGAAACGCCGGTATCGTAATTCACGGCTATCTGCGTGCCCACGCTATTGACCGGAACCCTCCAGCCCAGTGCCTTGCGATCTGCATTGCCGTCGCCGAGCGGCCCCTGATAGCTCAGTTCCAGGGTGTCGCCATACCCGGTCAGATTGCGCACCCAGCCTCCCAGCGTTGCGCTCTGCGCACCGATGGAGACCGGGCGATAGTTGTTGGCGGCCAGCGTCAGTTGGTAGGGCAGCGCCCGCTCGACATCGACATCGAGAATCGCCTTGCCGCGCTCGGCGGCCGGCATGAGTTGGCCGTTCATGCGCGCAAACAACGGATCGGTGAGCAGCAACTGAAAACGCTCGCCCAGCGTCAGGATGTTGAATACCTCGTCGTCCTTCGCCAGACGATCGACGACATAGTGCTCGTTGAGCCTGCCAAGCCCGCGCAGGCGCACTTCCTTGAGCCGTCCCTCGACGATGTGCAGCGTCAGCGTGCCGTGATCCAGCGCATCCGCCGCCAGGACGGCGCCGGAATTGACGTAGCCGCGCTCCACATACAACAGGGTCGCTTTCTCGCGCAGCGTCTCGATGTCGGCGGCGCTGAGGGTCTTGCCGACGAAAGGCGCTGCGACGGCCTGCAAGTCCGCCGTGCTGACGACGGTGTTGCCGACGAAACGCACGTGATCGAGCAACACGGGGCGCGCACCGGGCGCGACCGGCGAGCCGTCCGGTGCGAGCGGCGGCAGCGAGAACGGTGCGGCGGGCTGGCGTTGCAGATAGCCGGGGCGCGCCGGCTCCTGGTCATTCAGGTGGTCGGGTTCGACGCCGTATGCGGCCGTTGCCACCAGCGCCGCCGCTACCGCTATCAGATCTTTGTTGTGCATTTACAGGGCTGCCAGACAAGGTGCAAGAGATGCCGTACGCAAGCCCGCGCGCACGACCGGGTTGCCTGCCGCAGGTGGCGGGCGCGTGAGGAAATCAAGGCCGGCTAGCTGGCCCGGGCTGAGGAAATCGGCTCCAGTCAGCGGCAGCCCGCCGCGCCCGACGGAGGCGAGCGAACTGCCGCCGGCGTTGTCGCAGGGACGGCGCGCCAGCGAGTCGCCTTTCATCATCCCGGTGTTGAGTCCGACCAGGCTGGCGGAGACATCGAGCGCGGGCGAAGAAATCTGCACGACGCCGCTGACACCCGTGGGCGCCGCCGCCTGGATGACGTTGAAGCCGAATGCGCCCGGCTGGTACGCATAGGGCATGCTGCCGCCGAGGACCAGGGTATTGCCGCTCGAAATCATGTTCTGCGCCGTCACCGCCACCAGGCCGCCGCTGGCGTTGGCGGCGGCCGTATTCGCCTGGATGAAGCCCGTGTTCATGATCAGCGAATTGACCGCAATCGTGATGTTGCCGCCGTTGCCGGTGAGCCCGAGCACCGACGTGGCGATCTGCGAATTGTCGAGCCACAGCGTTCCCGCCGCGATGTCGATGGCGCCGCCGTTGCCCTGGTTGGAGGTGGTGGTGATGCCGCTGGGATCGAGATGGAGGCTGTCGCTGGCCGCGATCCTGATGCTGCCGGCGGCGACGTTGCCGGTCGACGAAGTGGTGATTGCATTCGGACTGTTGAGGATCGTGACGAATGGCGCCGTAACGCTCAGCGTCGTCGGTGCCAGCCGGCTCGGGTCTGCGACGTGCGCGTTGTTCTGGATCGATAGTTCGCCGTTATTGGAGAGCACGACGCTGCTGGCCGCAGTGACGACGACGCTGCCGGTCTGCCCCGACGAGCCCGAACTTGCCGCGGCGCTGATCGCGCTGGACGAACCGTCGACCACCAGCGTATCTGCTGCGGCCGTCACGGAGCCCGCCTTGCCGGCGCCATAGGTCGAGGAACTGATGCCGCCACCGCCGAGCACCGAGAGATCGGCCCCGGCGCTCGCCTGAACGTCGCCGGCGTTGCCCGCCCCGCGGGTGTCCGACATGAGGGCGCCGCCGTTGCGTACCGATAGGTCGTTTGCCGTCGTCACGCGCACGCTTCCCGCTGCGCCGGCGCCGAACGTGCTGCTGGTGATTCCGGTGATGCCTGGCGCGGCCCCGGCGCCATCGATAGAGACGGAACCGGCGTCGATGGTCACCTGACCGGCATGGCCCGAGGAATACGTCGAAGATGAAATTGTGCTGCCGCTATTCAGCGCCAGTGCTCCGGTGAGCGTGATATTCACATAGCCCGCATTGCCCGAGCCACCCGGACTCGACGCCGTGTAGACGGTCGCCCCGTCAGCCATGTCCAGGCTGGCTGCCTTGATGGTGATTTGCCCAGCGTCGCCCAAGCCCCAAGTCGCGGAGTGGATGAAGGCGTGAGAATCAAGAGAAACGTCCTTCGACACGGTAATGTCGACGACGCCGGCCTTGCCGCCTGCGGTCGTGCTGGAACCGATCGAACTGGCGCCGCCGATCGTCGACATGCCGCTCACGATCATGCGGTCGGAGAATATCGTGACGCTGCCGGCGTCGCCGGCAGCGTGCGTCGACGAATCTATTTGCCCGCCGCCAAGGACTTGCAGCAGGCCGCCGTCCTGCAGCCTGACACTGCCAGCTTGCCCATCGCCGTAGGTGGTCGAATCGATGACGCCGCCATTGCGGACGATGGCGTCGCCGCCGACATTGACCGACACGGTGCCGGCATTGCCGTGGGGTCCGTTGGCATTGCTCGTGATGGACGCCGACGTGCCTTGTGCATCGACCACCAACGCGCCTGCCGACACTGCGACGGTGCCCGCATTACCGGAGACCGACGTGCTGGAAGCAATGGTGGCGCCGTTGATCACCGACAAGCTCCCCGCCGCTGCCACCTGGACCGTTCCGGCATTGCCGGACGCGTATGAGCTTGAAGAAATGCTTCCGCCATTGATCGCCACGCTGTCTCCGGAGGTCACGGTGACGGCGCCGGCGGCTCCCGTGCCGAACGTATCCGAGCCGATGGACGCTTGATTGGCGACCGTAATGGCGCCGCTGGTGGTGACGTCTATATGACCGGCGTTGCCCGTGCTGCCAGGATTTGCAGCGCTGTAGAACGAACCGCCATTCATGTTCAGGCTGCCGGCGTTGACGGTTATGTGTCCCGCATTGCCCGAACTTTGCGTCATGGAGTGCACCAGGCCGTCGGCGTCGACATTCATATCCTTGGTTGCCGTGATGCTGACGATCCCGGCATTGCCGGCCGCAGTTGTGCTGGAACCGACCGAACTCATGGTGTATGCCGTCCCGCCCAGGACCATGCGGTCGGTTGTTATCGTGACGCTGCCCGCATTTCCGTCTCCGTGCGTCGAGGAGTCCACCTGTGCCCCGTTCAATATTTCCAGCAGACCCCCCACCTGAACCAGGACGTCGCCCGCCTGGCCCGCCGACGAGGTGCTTGACGTGATGACCGCCCCGTTGTTCGCGCTGAGTCCGTTGGCTGCCGTCGCCACGACGTGGCCCGCATCGACGTTGCCCGTCGTCTGCGCGGTAATCGTGCCGTTGTCGAGCGTGATGTTGGGCGCGGTCACGGCGAGCGTGGTCGGCGCGAGGCTGGCGGGATTTGCGACCGTCGCATCGTTCTCAATCGACAACTGCCCGCCATTGGCGACCGTGATGCTGCCGGTCGCCGTGACCGTGACGCTGCCGGTCTGGCCGGAGGAGCCGGCATTTGCCGATGCATGGATGCGGGTCGGTCCGCTGATGCCGAATTGCGTCTGCCGGCTCGTGCCGTCGATCAGCAGCGTTCCGGTGTTGACCGTCACGGATCCAGCGGTGCCGGCGCCGCTGGTCGATGAACTGATCTCGCCGCCGGCGAGCAGCGAGAGGCCGGCGGCGGTGGCCACGGCGATGCTGCCGGCATCGCCCGCGCCGAACGTATCGCTCCTCACGGCACCGCCGTCGAGGGTCGCCGCGGCGGCATTGATGGTCACGGAACCGGCATGGCCGGCCGCCCCCGTCGACGAGTTGATGGTGCCGCCATCCGTGATCGCAAGCGCGCCCGACGCCACCACCTGGATCGTGCCGGCATTGCCGTTATCGTTGCCGGAACCGCTCGCGGCAGTCTGGATCGCGCTGCCAATGCCGATGCCGTTGTAGCCGCCGATCGTGACGCTGCCGGCATGCACCGTGATCGAGCCGGCGTTGGCGTTGCCCCAGGTGCTGGAAGATATCGCGCCGCCGCTGCTGAGAGTCAGCGCCCCGACAGTCGTGACATCCACCTGCCCCGCATCGCCGCTCGCGGCGTGGAACGACGGATCGAACCAGTAGAGGGAATCAGAACTGATGGATCCTCCGGATATGTCCAGCGTGCCGCCGCTGTGCACGGAGATCGCACCGGCATGCCCGGCGTCCCGCGTGACCGAACTTATGGCGCCGTTGTTCCCGACCACGATGGAGCCGGCCGACACGACCTGGATCGCGCCGGCATTGCCGTGATCGCTGCCGCTGCCGCTTGCATCGCTGCTGATTCTGGCGCCCAGGTTGCCGTTGTCGGCAGCCATCATGACGCTGCCGGCTTGCACCGCGATCGAGCCGGCGTCTCCGTTGCCGTGGCTGTTGGACGATATTGCGCCGCCGTTGCCGAGGGTCAGCGCGCCGGGAGTCGTAACGACGACATGGCCGGCGTTGACATTGCCGGTGGTCTGCGCCGTGATCGTACCGCCGTCGAGCGTGATGCTCGACGCACTTGCCGTCAGCGTGGTGGGCGCCAGACGGGCGGGATTGGCCGCGGTGGCGTCGTTCTCGATCGACAGGATGCCGTAGTTGGACACCGTGATGCTGTCGCTGGCGGTCACCGTCACGCTGCCGGTCTGGCCCCCTGACATCGACGCTGCGGCGGCGCTGATCATGGCACCGCCGCCGACCGAAACGCTGCCGGCCGTGGCGGAAACGGTAACGCTGCCGGCCTTGCCGGCCCCGTAGGTGAGCGAATCGATCTGGGCGCCGCTCTGCATGTCGATGCTGCCGGCGGCCACGTCGAGCGTGCCGGCGTCGCCCGCACCGTTGGTGCTGGTGTCGATCTGGGCGTTGTTGAGCATCATCAGGCGATCGGCGACCGTCACTCTGACGTTGCCGGCCGTGCCGGGTCCGAACAGCAAAGTGTCGCTGAAAATGCCTCCGGCATAGCCCGGGGCTTTGCTGCCGCCATCGATGCTCAGCGTGTTGGCCGTGACGTCGACGACTCCGGCGGCGCCCGCGGCGCCGGTGCGCGAACTGATTTCGCCGCCGTTGCTGATCGTGATGTCGCCGCCGCGCACCTGCACGCCGCCGCCCGCCCCTGCCGCCCAGGTACCCGAGGTGATCGCCCCGCCGTTCTGCACCGCGAGGCTTCCGCTCGTCACGACGCTGACGTTGCCGGCATTGCCGCTGCTGCCAAGCTCTGCATCGGAGTGGATGCCCGACGCACGCATCCGGTCGGCGGCGACGAACTGATCGTTCTGTCCGTCGATGAGCGCCGATCCCGCCTGGACGGCGACATTGCCGGCGTTGCCGGCGCCTTGCGTGGTCGAGGAGATCGTGCCGTCGCTGGAAAGATCAAGCCGATCCGCGACGTTGATGCCGATGTTCCCGGCGTTGCCGCTGCCGCTGGCCGAGGTGTTGATGCTGCCGCCATCGATCGTCAGGGTTTGTGCCTGGACCGCCACCGTGCCGGCATTGCCGGCGCCGGAACTGCTCGAGGCGATGCTCCCCGCGCTATTGACGACCAGGTCGCCGGCGGCGACGGTGACGACGCCGGCCTTGGCCGAGGTGAACGTGCTGGAACTGATGACGCCTTGGTTGATCACGTCAAGGTCGCCCGTGACCGCGATGCCGACATCGCCGGCGTTGCCGCTGCCGGCGTTGGCCTGGCTCCAGACGTAGCCGCCATCGACGGTGAGGTTGGCGGCGTTGATCTGCAGCTTGCCGCCGCTTCCGGCGTTGGTGGTGCCGGTCGCAATCGCCGCTCCGCCGAGGACCTTTACCGTTCCCGAGGCGGTGACAGTCACGTCGCCGGCGTCGCCGCTGCCGTCGGTCGAACTGGTGATTTGCGTGCCGAAGGACGAGCCGCGCTGGTCGACCGTCACATTGGCGGCCTGGATCAGTATCTTGCCGGCGTGGCCGGCGGCCTCGGTATCGGTCGAGACTTGTCCGCCATTGACGACGTTCATGTCGCCCGCGACGGTGATGCTGATGTCGCCGGCATTGCCGATGTGCTCGGCGCTGTTTTGCGTCCAGATGGCATTGCTGAAAATGGCGGCGTCGCCGCTCGGACCGCCGTCGATCGTCAGGCGACCGGCGGCGACCTGCACCGAGCCGGCATTGCCGCTGCCCATGGTGGAGGACGCGATGGTGCCCCCATTGATAAGATCGAGTTCGCCGGCCACCGCAACGGTGACGTTGCCGGCATTGCCCGAGGTTCCGGGATTGCTCTGTGCGGAGATGCTGCCGCCGTCTGCCGTGAGGTTCGCCGCGGCGACGTACAGATTGCCGCCGCTGCCGCTGCCGTAAGTGTCGGACAGAATCATGGCGCCATGACTGATGGAAAAATTCCCCGTGGCGGTAACGCTGACATCGCCGGCGTTGCCGGAGTTGGCGCCAATCGACTCCGAACCGATCTGGGAGCGCTGCGCGACCTGGGCGTTGTAGCCGTCCATCGCCACGCTGCCCGCCTGGACATTGATGTTGCCCGCATGACCGGTTCCCGATGCGCTCGAGACGATCTCCCCGCCGGCGGTCAGCGACAGCGCATTGGCGACATTGACGCTGACGTTGCCGGCATTGCCGCTGCTGTTGGCGGCGGCGCTGGAATAGATGCCGGTGAACCACGAACTGTTCGCGCTGTTGTCGATGGCGAGGCTGCCGGCACTGACCTGGAGGTCGCCGGCGTTGCCGGCGTCGTAGGCGCCTGAACTGAGCGCCGCGCCGTCCGTCATCGACAGCTTGCCGCCGACCGCGACGCTGACGCCCAAGCCCGCGCCGGCCCCGAGCGTGTCGGCGGCGATGTAGCTGCCGCCGCTCATGCTCACGTCGCCATTGACGTTCACCGCCACGTGCCCGGAATTTCCCGAACTCCAGGTGGAGGCCACGATGCCGGCGTTGTTGCTCAGGATCAAGTTGCCGGCATTGACCGTGACTGAGCCGGCATTGCCGCCATCGTAGGCGTTGGAGGAAATCATGCCGCCGTTGACCGCCGACAGCGTTCCCGTCGCGGTGACGGTGACGCTGCCGCCGTTGCCGGAACCCGAGTCGCTCGATATGCCCGTCCAGCCGCCGTAGCCGAAGTTGTAGCCGTCGACCGTGATGTTGCCGGCGTGCACGTTGACGGCACCGCCGTTGGCGCCCGTATAGGTGTCGGCGCTGATCTGGCCCCAATTGGCGAGGGTCAGCGTTCCCGCGACGGCCACATCGACGCTGCCCGCATTGCCGCTGCCGCCGCTGGCGTCGGCGATGATGCCGGTCATCGAACTGGCGTTCGCGTAGGAACCATCGACGGTAAGGCTGCCCGCAGTGACCGCTATCGCGCCGGCGCTGCCGGATCCGGTCGACGTGGACTTGATGGTGCCGCCATTCACTATTTGCAGGCTTCCCGAGGCGACGACGTCGATGGCGCCGGCCGCAACGCCGGAAGCGGTGGTGGTGGCGATGCCGGTGTCGGCGGCCAGGCCGGCGCCGTCGATCAGAATGCCGCCCGCCGCCACGGTGACCGCGCCCGAACTGCCATTGGCGGCCACCGCCTTGATGATGCTGCCGTCCTCGATGTTCAATTGCCCGCTCGCCAGCGGCAGCGTTCCGGTGAACGGAACCTCCTGGGTCTGATTGCCCAGGGCCACCACCCGCACCTCGCCGCCGTTGCTGCTCACGGTCGCATGATCGACGGTGACGTTGCCGCCGACGACGTCGATGGCACTGCCCGCGCCCGGGCTCAGGGTCAGCGGGCTATTGGGGGTGCCGGCAATGGCGACGGCGGCCGCGGTCGGCCCGAGGAAACCGAAGGCCGCGGGAGCGGCGATCGACAGCGTGCTGGCTTTCGCGAGGCTGGCGTAGAACTTGTCGCCGTTGGCAAACTTTACGTAGTCGGCGGTGCCGACATGGAATGCGGCCGGCACGTTCACAGATCCGCCGGCACCGAAGGTGACGCCGGCCGGATTGATGAAGAAGAAGGCCGGCGCCGAACCCGCAGCGGGCGTCAGGCGCAGGAGTCCGTTGATCTGCGACGCGGCCCCGCCGGTGACGCGGCTGATGACATTGGCAATGGCGGCCGAACTGGTGGTGAAGGTGACGGACTGGCCACTGTCGATATTGAAGGTCGCAAAGCTTTGAAATAGGTTGTTGCCCGAGAGCGATCCGAGCGCTTGCGGGACCACGAAGCTGCCCGCCCCGACGTTGGCCCCCGCAATGCTCTGCACGGCACCGACGCTGCCGTCGGTGCGGATGCCCGCACCGGCGTGGCAAGTCAGCGCCAGCGCCAGCAGCAACGCCGCCAGGAGCATTTGGCCGGACAGAACGCTCGGTGACCGATTCACACTGCAACTACGCACGATCGTCTCTCGCTTTCCTGGAAATCTCCAACCACCCGCCCGCAACGAGCACACGAGCGCCCCCAGCGCCTGCGGCTGGTCTCTGTGACCCGACAAGAAATTCCCCTGCGGCGCAGGGGGTCCGGCGTCCGTCCCTGATGTCTCTATGCGAGGATGACGCCTCCGTGGCAGTGATCCAGGGACCGCTTCGGCAGTTGCTGACGGCTGCTGTCGACACTCCGCAGCTGTGCCATATTCACCCGCGCCTCGTGGCGCTTGGGACGGCCTGGACAGGCATCACCGAGGCGTCCATCGGCGACACGGCAGACAGCCCCGGCGGCGGGGACGAAATCGTCCCACTGCGCGGCGCCGAAACCCTGAAGACATTCCTCCCCAGCCTCCCCCTCAGTGTCAACCATGCCTCCTCGTTCCCGGTTCCTTTGTCATCTTTGGTTCTTGTTATGGCGCGAGAGCATATGTCGAAAGCACTACCACCGCAACGCTCTTCTTCGTCGACTCTTATTCATTGATTTTATTAGCTTCTATTCCCACCCATCGGCCTGCCCAGGCTAGGATATTTCTTACCCTTTTGGTATTAATCCTACGCTGCATGGAAGCTGACCGTCGCATTCATCGAAGATGGCGCGAAAATGGTTCAAACTGATTTCCGCATCGCGGTTGTTCTTTCCCCCTCGTCCTCTCTGAGTCTGGCAAAATCCGCGCGGATTATTGAACCTGTTCTCGCAATTCACCGATCAAGGGACGAATGGAGCCGATGGCGTTGCCGAATGCAAGAGTGCTCGATCTGCTGGGTCGGATCGGCGACGGCGACGAAGAAGCCTTCGGCGAGCTTTATCGCGCTTTCAATAGGCGCATTTATGCTTATGCTCTCAACCTGCTGCGCGATGCCGATCTGGCGGAGAAGGCAACGAGCGACGCGATGTTCGACGTCTGGCGCTACCCGCAGCGTTTTGATGGCAGTTCGGCGTTTGCCACATGGCTGATCGCGATCGTCCGCCACAAGGCATTCGATGCGCTGCGTTCATTGGGCTCGTGGCATGAGGACATTGACGATTATGCCGATACGCTGGAAGGCAACCTGTCCGACGGCTTTGCCGCCTTGGCGGAAAAGCAGCGCCGCGAGGGCGTGCGGAAATGCATGGCGCGCCTGCCGCCGGAGCAAATGGAATGCCTCCACCTGAGCTTCTACGAGGGCATGGCGCAACACGAAATCGCCGCGTTGCAGGGCTGCGCCGAGAACACGGTGAAGACGCGCATGTTCCATGCACGGCGCAAGATCAAGACCTGCCTCGAACGCTGGCTGAGTGCGGAGGCCGGAAATGGCTGATGAATTGATGCACAGGCGTTTTGCCGACGACCTGCCCGGGTATGTCAATCACACGCTCGGCGATGAGGAGCGTGCCTGGGTCGAGACCTACCTGCACGCGCATCAGGATGCCAAGGGGGACGTCGAACTGATGCGCCTGCTGCACACGGAGCTCGCGGCAACCGCTGACGATCGAGCACCCGCCGCGGGTCTCGACGAACTGCTGTCGCAGATACGGCAATCGGGACACGGGCGGCGTTCCTGGTGGCGCCGCGTGAACGAGTTCTTCCGCACCCTGCCGCTGAGTCCGGCGCTGGCAGCCGGGCTGATCTTCGTGCAAGCCGGCCTGATTGCCGTCCTGGTGGCCGAGCGCGCCGCGCCCGACGAACGCATGGGGCTGACGCGCTCGGCCGCGCCGGATCTCTATGCCGGACCGGTACTGCGGGTCAATTTCAAGCCGGAGACGAAAGAAGCGGATATCCGATTCCTCCTCGTTCGCTGTGGCTGTCGCATTGTCGGCGGGCCTGGGCAGCTCGGCGCCTATTTCGTTGCGGCCAGTTCACAGCGCCTGCCGTCGGCCGTCGCCGAGCTGCGCGCCAGCACCTGGGTTGAGAGCGCCGAAGTGCTGCCGCGCCTGCCGGAGCAACCGCAGTGAGGCGCATGGCCGCGCTCGGCCTCGTCCTGCTGGCGCTCTGCTGGAGCCTGGACGCACTGCCGGCGGAACGGCGCATCGCGCTGGTTATCGGCAACAGCGCCTACCCGGAGCGGCCGCTGCGCAACCCGGCGAACGATGCGCGGGTCATCGCCGCGGCGCTCAAACGGCTCGGCTTCGAGGTCATCTTGCGGGAGAACACGCGGCTTGCCGACATGCTGGGCGTCTTTGGCGATTTTGCCGTGCGCAGTCAGTCCTATGCCGTGCGCCTCGTCTACTACGCCGGGCACGGCGTACAGACGCATGGCCGCAACTACCTGATCCCCGTGGATGCCGATATCCACTTCGACGAGGAAGTGCGTTACAAGGGGGTCGATATCGGCGAACTCCTCGATCGCCTTGCCGAGCGGCACGACGGTCTCAATATCGTCATTCTCGATGCCTGCCGCAACGACCCTTATCAATCCGATCCCAGGACAGCGAGCGGCGGGCTGGCGGATATGGCGGTGCCGGCATTATCCCTGCGCCAGCGCGAAAAGCTTCGTGGCGGCGCCGGGCGCCTCGACGCACCGCAAGGCACGCTGGTGGCCTACGCCACAGCGCCGGGCGCCGTCGCTTACGATGGCGACACCAGCAACAGCCTCTATACGGGCGCTCTGCTGGCCAACATTGAAACACCGGGCCTGCCGCTGGAACTTCTGTTCAAGCGCGTGCGCCAATCGGTCAGGCGCCTGACGCATGACACGCAGGTTCCGTGGGAGAACAGCAGCCTGGTCGGCGATTTCTGTTTCGCGAGCGGGGCGAACGGCCGGTGTCCAACTGACGCCCTGGCTCCTGCCGGCACACCTTAGCCGTCCGTCGACGCCGATATCCTGGCGCCGGAGCGCGTCGCGCTGTCGCCGGCCCGGCGTGCCGCCTGGAGGAATTCCTCGATGATCGGCGAGCCATCCAGCAGCCCTTCGGCATCGGGCGCGTGAAACTCGGGGTGCCACTGGACGCCAAAAACGTAGCTGCCGCCTTCCCAGCCGATCGCCTCGACGACGCCGTCCTCGGCGCGCGCTTCGACACGGATGCCGCTGCCGAGGTCCTTGAGCGCCTGGTGGTGGATGCTGCTGACGCGGCCTTCGCTGCTGCCGAGGTAGAGCTGGGCCAGATGGGCGCGCGGCTCGAAGACGATGCGGTGCTGCAGTTCGTCGTACAGATCGCTGTCCACGTGGCGGATGCCGCCCGGCCGCCGCTCGGCGATGTCCTGGTACAGCGTGCCGCCCATGGCGACGTTGATGAGCTGGGCGCCGCGGCAGATGCCGAGCACGGGTTTCTTCTGGATGACGAATTCCCAGAACAGGTCGAGTTCGTACAGGTCGCGCAGGCGGTCGCCGCCCCACTCCGGTCGCAGCGGCTTTTCGCCGTAGCTTTCCGGACTGACGTCGGCGCCGCCCTGCAGCACCAGGCCGTCGAGCGCATGGACGTAGTCGCGCACGCGGATGCTGGCGCGACGGGCCGTGGCGCGGGTGTCGAGGGTCGGCACCATGAAGGCCAGCGCGCCGTGCGACATGATCCAGTGCGCCAGCGATTGTTCGAGGTATTGCAAGGTCTTGTCGCGAAAGCCGAGCTCGGGCGGCACGCGGTGCATGAGGCGCGCCGACAGCCCGATGCGCAGCGGATACACGCGCGGCATGGCCCCGCGCCTTACCGCGGCAGCAGCGGCTCGTCGCTGCGCCAGCGCCGGCTTTGCTCGCGCATGACCTCGTTGAGCGAGCGCGTGTTCTGGAAGGCCGCGCGCACCCACTGGGCATCGTTGCCGCGGGTTCGCAGCGCCGAGCGCAGGTAGGCCATCGCCCATTCCGACTCGAGCTCGCGCGCATGCTGGCTGGTGCGGTCGAGCATGGCGAGAATGTCGTCGCGCAGCGTGTTGTGGGCGGAGGTGACGGGATCGACGTAGTTCGCGTCGAGGCCGAAGCGGCAGGCCTGGAAGCGGTTGTAGGTGTAGGGCAGGTAATCGTCCTCGCGCGGCGGCCGCGGCCGCTCCACCAGCAGATAGCGGCACAGCGCCTGGATGTAGCAGGCGACGGCCGCCGCCCGCTCCACCGTCAGCGGCGTGTCGCAGACGCGCACCTCGATCGTGCCGAACTCGGGCTTGGGGCGAATATCCCAGTAGAAATCCTTCATGCTGGCGACGATGCCGAGGCTCTGCATCTTGGCAAAATAGTCCTCGAACTGGTTCCAGCGCAGCACGAACGGCGCGCGGCCGGACAGCGGAAAGGCGAACACGGCGTTCAGGCGCGACGAATCGAAAGCGGTATCGACGCCCTGGTAGAACGGCGACGACGCCGTCAAGGCGATGAAATGCGGCACGTAGCGCGACAGCGAATGCAGCAGGTAGAGCGCTTCGTCGCCGCCCGAGCAGCCGATGTGCACATGCTGACCGAATACGGTGAACTGCTTGGCGAGATAGCCGTAGAGGTCGGACAGCAGATGGAAGCGCGGCATGTCGTAGATGGTGCGCTCCTCCCAGTGCTGGAACGGGTGCGCGCCGCCGCCGCAGATGCGCAAGTTGAGCTTGTCGGCGGCCGCGACGACGACGTCGCGCAGTTCGCGCAGCTCGGCGATCAGGCTCTCGAAGCCCTGATGGATCGACGAGTTGATCTCCACCATGCTCTCGGTGATTTCCGGCTTGATCTCGCCCGGATGGGGTTGCCGTTCGATCAGCGCGAGCAGGTCGGAGGCGCCGCGGGTGAGATCGCAGTTATGGCTGGCGAGGATTTGCAGTTCGAGTTCCACGCCCAGCGACAGGATGCCCGAGGGCTTGAACGCGTCCAGCGGCATGGCTCAGCTCCGCGGCGAGGGATTGGCTTCGCGCGCGGCGATCAGCGCGAAGTGGGCGACGACCGGGCCGGCCAGTTCCAGCACGGCGACGGCGACGGCGAGGATGGCGCCGACTTCGCTGCCGAGCTCCGGCGCGATCGTCGCCTCCTCGAGCATCAAGGCCATCGCCAGGCCCGACATCGGGCACAGGGCGGCGCCCAGCAGCGCCGCCTTGCGCAGGCCGATGCCGCTGGGCAGCGCCGTCGCCAGCACGCCGGCCCATTTGCCGAGCTGGCGCGCGCCGATATAGCCGCAGGCGAGCAGGCCCGCCGTCGGCAGCGCCTGGAAATCGAGATTGACGCCGGAGATGCCGAACAGCACGACGATGAACACCGCGCCGGCGGCGCCGAAAGGCCGCGGGATCGCGCGCAGCCGCGGGTCGAGGTGCTTCGCCAGCGTGCCGAAGGCGAGCAGGCAGAGCGGCATCGAGACGTTGATCGCCAGCGCGAAAGTGATCAGCAGGATGATGGCGCCGGCGAGCATGAGAAAGCCCACTTCCTCGCTGCGCCCCGCGACGTCGAGAAGATAGCGGACGGCGACGGCGCCGACGACGGCGAGCAGGAAGGAGGCGCAGACCAGGTAGAGCGGATAGAGCAGCGCCGCGACTTCGCCGTGACGCTCAAAGTGCTGCCAGCCGAGAAACGCCGTCATGGTGACGACGGCATAGACGTTGTTGAGCGCCGTCAGCGTCAGCATGCGTTCGGTGACCTGGCCCTGGGCGCGCAATTCCGCGGTCACGCGCACGGCCACCGCCGGCGAGGTCGCCATGCCGATGGCGGCGGCGGTGACGGCATAGCGCGTCTCGACGCCGAGCCAGGCGAGCGCACCGAAGACCGCGCCGAACGCCATGCCGGCTTCGAGGACGCTGCCGACGAGCAGCCACGGATTGCGCCGCAGCCAGCCGAGGTCGAGGCGATGGCCAAGCTCGAAGAGCAGCAGGCCGAGCGCGATATCGACGAAGATCCGCATCTGCGCGAGGCCTTCGGCATCGAAGGCGGCGAAGCCGTAGGGCCCGAGCGCCAGTCCCGCGGCGAGGTAGCCGGCCATTTTCGGCAGGCGCAAGACCCGGCTCGCGACTTCGCCCATCACGGCGGCGAAAAGCAGCAGCAGCGCAAACCACTCGAAATGTCCGAGCGCGATCGGCCAAGCTGGCAGGAAGTGGAGTTCTGGGGTGGCTGGCATGGAACGGCGCCCGCGCGGACCTGCGAGCAAGCGGAAGAACGCAAATTAGGCCGCGTCGCCGGCCTTTAGGTTCCCGCCGTTCCTGAAACTATGGCTGCGCAGGCACCAGCCGCCACAGCGACGTGATCTCCGCCGCCCGCGCCGCATGGAGCGGGTCGTCCGCCGCGGCGGCGCGCGGGTGTTGCGGGCGCACGTCGCGACGGTCGACGACTTTGAGGCCGCCGGCGTCGATCAGCGCCAGCAGGTCCGCGCGCGTGCGCAGGCCGAGGTGCTCGGCGATGTCGGAGAGCAGCAGCCAGCCCTCGCCGCCCGGCTCCAGATGCGCGGCGAGTCCGGCGAGGAAGCCGCGCAGCATGCGGCTGTCCGGATCGAACACCGCGCGTTCGAGCGGCGAGCTTGGCCGCGCCGGCACCCAGGGCGGGTTGCAGACGACGAGCGCGGCGCGCCCCGCCGGAAAGAGGTCGGCCTCGACGACATCGACCTGCGCCGCCAGGCCGAGCCGCGCGATGTTCTCGCGGGCGCAAATCAGCGCGCGCGGGTCCTGGTCCGTGGCGACAATGCGGGCAACGCCGCGGCGCGCCAGCACGGCCGCCAGCACGCCCGTGCCGGTGCCGATGTCGAAGGCGAGGTCGGCGGCCGGCAAGGGCGCCGCCGCCACCAGGTCGACATACTCGCTGCGCACCGGCGCGAAGACGCCGTAATGCGGATGAATGCTGCCGCCGGCGGCCGCGACGGCGATGCCTTTCTTGCGCCATTCGTGCGCGCCGATGAGGCCCAGCAGTTCGCGCAACGAAGCGACGTAGGGCTCATCGGCGACGCCGTAGACTTCGCGGCAGGCCTCGCGCACGTCGGGCGCGCGCCGCAGCGGCACGGCGTGGTCGGCGTCGAAGGGCAGCAGCAGCATGCCCAGCGTGCGGGCGCGCTGCGACTGCGCCAGGCGATGCAGATTCCAGGCCTCCGCCGCCGCAGCCGGCTTCTTCGGCTTGCGCTCGAGGCGGCGCGCCATGGCCTGGAGCAGTTGGCGCGCGTTCTGGAAATCGCCGCGCCAGAGCAGCGCCGTGCCTTCGCAGGCGAGCCGGTAGGCGGCATCGGCCTTGATGGTGTCGTCGGCGACGACCACGCGCTTGGGCGGCGCGACGCCGCTCTCGGAACGCCAGCGCGCGCTGCGCGCCGCGCCGGCTTCGGTCCAGCTGACGACGGGATGCGCGCTCATGGCGCCCCACCGGCCCAATCGCCCGCGGCCATCCGAATCGCAGTACGTTTCATCCTAGTGGAAGCCGGGCGACGCGAAGTTCTCGAACTTCGTGTACTCGCCGAGGAAGGTCAGGCGCACCGAACCGGTCGGGCCGTTGCGGTGCTTGCAGATGATGACTTCGGCCACGCCCGGATCCTTGGTGTCCTTGTTGTAGTACTCGTCGCGGTACATCATCATGATGATGTCGGCGTCCTGCTCAATGGCGCCGGATTCGCGCAAGTCGCTCATCTGCGGTCGCTTGTCGTTGCGTTCCTCGACCTTGCGCGATAGCTGCGAGAGCGCGATGATCGGCACTTCCAGCTCCTTCGCCAGGGCCTTGATCGAGCGGCTGATCTCGGAGATTTCGGTGGCGCGGTTTTCGTTGTCCCGGCTCGAGGTCATGAGCTGGATATAGTCGATGACGATGAGGCCGAGCTTGCCGCACTTGCGATGCAGGCGCCGGGCGCGGGCGCGCAGGTCGGTGGCGTTGATGGCGCCGGTTTCGTCGACGTGGATCGGCGCCTCGTGCAGCTTGCCCAGCGCGTTGGTCATCTTGTCCCAGTCGTCGTCGGTGAGGCGGCCGGTGCGTATGGTGTTCTGGTTGAGACGGCCGACCGAGGAAAGGAAACGCGTCGCCAGCTGCGGCCCCGACATTTCGAGCGAGAAGATCGCCACCGGCAGGCCGACGTCGACGCCGACATGCTCGGCGATGTTCAGCGCAAACGCGGTCTTGCCCATCGAAGGACGGCCGGCGACGACGATCATGTCGCCCGGCTGCAGGCCCGAGGTCATCTTGTCGAGATCGTGGAAGCCGGTCGGCACGCCGGTGATGTCGGAGGGATTGTCGCGATTGTAGAGCACTTCGATGCGCTCGACGACGCGGCCCAGCAGATCGGGCACGGCCTCGAAGCCTTGCGACGACTTGGCGCCCGACTCGGCGATCTCGAAGACTTTTTGCTCGGCCTGGTCGAGCAGCACCTTGACGTCGCGGCCGGCGGGATTCAGCGCGCTGGCGGCGATCTCGTCGCCGACGGTGACCAGGCGGCGCAGCACGGCGCGCTCGTGCACGATCTCGGCATAGCGGCGGATGTTGGCAGCCGAGGGCGTGGCGTTGGCGATCTCGCCGAGATAGGCCAGGCCGCCGGTCTGGTCGACCTCGTTGGACTTCTCGATCGACTCGTAGATCGTCACCACGTCGGCGGGACGGCCGGTTTCGACGAGCTTGCGGATGTGGGCGAAAATGCGGCGATGGTCGTCGCGGTAGAAATCGCCTTCGACCACCATGTCGGCGATGCGGTCCCAGGCCGTGTTGTCGAGCAGCAGGCCGCCGATCAGCGACTGTTCGGCCTCGATCGAATGCGGCGGCAGCTTGAGCGCCGCCACCTGGGGATCGATGGCGGACGAAGAGAGCGCGCGAACCTGGGCCATGAGTTTTCCTTTGCGAAGCGCAGGAGTCTACTCGCGCGCGCCGCGCCTGGCGAGAGAACAAGCTGTTGAAATCCGGTGGATAACCTGTGGGAGAATGCCGCAGCCACCATGAGTTCGTCACCCCAGCGCTTCCTGCCCGTTTCCGCCGCGCTCACCGCCGCCGGCGCCGCCCTGGCGCTCGCCGCGCCCGGCGGCCACTGGCTGCCCGCCGCCCTCTGGCACCTCGTCTTCGCCGTCGGCGCGTTGCCGATGATCCTGCTGGCGATGGGCTATTTCGTGCCGGTGCTGACCAGGAGCCGCGACGCGCCGCGCCTCTTGGCGGCCGCGCCCGTCGCCGCCATGGCGGCCGGCATCGGCATCGTCGGCTTCTTTCTCCACGGCACGCCGGCCTTGCGCCTGGACGCGCCCTGGCTCGCCCTGCTCGCCGTCGGCGGCTTCGCCGTCTGGATCGCGCGGCGCTGGAAAGCCTGCATGGGTCATCCCAATCCCTGCCTCGGCTGGTACGCGTCGGCCCTGGGCTTGCTGGCGCTGGGCCTGCTCGCCGTTGCCGTCTCGCCCTACGTGCCGGAACAAACCCGCGCCCTGCGCCTGTTCCATCTGCACATCAACACGCTGGGCTTCATCGGCCTGACCGCCCTGGGCACGCTGCAAGTGCTGCTGCCGACGGTGGCCGGCCGGCCCGACCCCGACGCCGCCACGCGTCTCGCGCGCGACCTCAAGTGGAGCGCCGGCGGCGCGCTGGGCGTGGCGCTCGGCGCCGCCTTCGCGCCGCCGCTGGCGCTCGCTGCCGCCGTCGTCTACGCCTGGCCGCTGGTGCGGCTGATGATCCACGCCTGGCGCACCTGGCGCCACGAAATCGTCGCCGCCGGCAGCACCCTGCCGCTGCTCGCCGCCGCGCTGGCCGGACTCATCCTTGCCCTTGGCCACGGCGCCATCCATGCCAATGGCATTGCTGCGGGCGCGGCCGACATCCCGTTTTTCGTCATCGGCTTTTTGCTGCCGCTGGTCAGCGGCGCCGCCGGCCACCTGCTGCCGGTCTGGCTGCGTCCTGGCCTGCAGAATGCCTGGCATCGCGACGGCCGCCGCCGCTTGGCCTACGGCGCGCGCCTGCGCGGCGCGCTGCTGCTCGCCGGCGGCCTTCTGGCGGCGGCCGGCCAGGGCGCGGGCTACGGCCTCGGGGTGATGTGCGCGCTGTGGCTCGTGCTGAGCCTGATCGTCGTCGCCGTCAGCCGGCCGCCTCGCTGAGCCACAGGCACTTGCCCTTGCTTTGCTTGGCGATTTCCTGGAGCACGCGCTCGTGCTCGGCGAGTTCGGCGTCGCTGGCGCGCAGCACGCGCAAGGGCGCGCGCTTGCCCGCCGGCTGCACCACCGCCGCCGCCGCGGGCGCATCGAGATCCATCATCAGGCTCTCCTGGCCACGCGTCATGGCGAGGTAGACCTCGGCGAGCAGTTCGGCGTCGAGCAGCGCGCCGTGGAGCTGGCGGCCGGAGTTGTCGATGCCGAAATCCTTGCACAGCGCGTCGAGCGAATTGCGCTTGCCCGGCCGCAATTCGCGCGCCATCTTCAGCGTGTCGGTGACGCCGGCGCAGACTTCCGTGACCTTGCCCAGCCCGAGCAGGCCGAACTCGGCGTCGAGGAAGCCGACGTCGAAGGCGGCATTGTGGATCACCAGTTCGGCGCCGCGGATGAAGGCGATGAATTCCTCGGCAATGGCCGCGAACAGCGGCTCGCTGGCGACGCGCTCGTTGGTGATGCCGTGCACCTGCATGGCGCCGGCGTCGATGTCGCGCTCGGGATTGATGTAGGTGTGGAAGCGGCTCTCGGTCAATTGCCGGCCGCGCAGTTCGACGCAGCCGATCTCGATGACGCGGTGGCCCTGCGCCGGGTCGAGGCCGGTGGTTTCGGTGTCGAGGACGATGCGGCGTGTCATGCTATTTGCCTTTCCTTGCCTGCTCGACGCCGCGCCGCGCCAGCGCGTCGAGAATGTTCTGGCTGCGGCCGCCCGCTGACGCGGGCTTAACGTTCGCTTCGCTCACGTTAGCCTTCGCCGAACTTCGCTCGCCGCGCGCGCGCCCTTGCGCGCCAGCGCGTCGGCGCGCTCGTTCTCGACATGGCCGGCATGGCCCCTGACCCAGAACCATTCGAGTTGGTGCTGCGCCGCCAGCGCGTCGAGCGTGCGCCAGAGGTCTTCGTTCTTCACCGGGTCCTTGCCGGCGGTCTTCCAGCCGCGCCGCTTCCAGCCGTGGATCCATTCGGTGATGCCCTTCATCACGTACTGCGAATCGGTATGCACGCGCGCCGCCACCGGGCGCTTCATGGCGCGCAGGGCCTCGATCACCGCCATCATCTCCATGCGGTTGTTGGTCGTCTCCGGCTCGCCGCCGAAGAGCTCCCTTTCCTTGCCGTTGGCCCGCAGAATGGCGCCCCAGCCGCCGGGGCCGGGATTGCCGCTGCAAGCGCCGTCGGTGTAGATGTCGACGACGTCGCCGCCTGCCTCGTGCGGCGCGCTCATTGCTGCGGCATCCGTTGCGTGTCGACGCGCTGCGCCACCGGCAGCGGCGCCTTGGCGCGCGCCATGCGGTCGCGCCACGTCGGCATGATGAGCCGCATGCCGGTCACGCGCTTGACGGCCTGGATCACGTACACCGCGCCGGCGATCGGCCACCAGCGGTCGCCGGCGAGGTCGAGGAACTGGAAGCGGCGCAGCCATTTCTCCTGCGTCACCGCCGGCGCGTAGCAGCCGAAGGCCCCGGCGCGCGGTTCGAGACCGAGCAGCGCGAACCAGTCCTTGAGCCGCGGCACGCTGATGTAGTGGCCGCGCCAGGGCGGCAGTTCCTTGCGCCGCGAGAGCCGCCGGTTGGCGCCCCACAGGCTGAACGGATTGAAGCCGGCGACGACGACGCTGCCCTCGGGCACCAAGACGCGCTCGACTTCGCGCAGCACCTGGTGCGGATTGGGGTCGAACTCCAGCACGTGCGGCAGCACCACCAGATCGACGCTGTTGGCGGCGAAAGGCAGATAATGCAAATCGGAGCGCACTTCGGCGCCGCCGGCGCGATCGTCGCAGCGCAAGCGATAAGGCATGCGGTTGGCGCGCAGATAGTCGATGCCCGGCAGGCCGAGCTGAAGCGCGTTGAAGCCGAAAATGTCGGCGACGAGTTGGTCGTGCTTGCTGCGTTCCCAGTCCAGCACGTAGCGGCCCTGGGGCGTTTCCAGCCAGTCCGAGAATCCTTGAATCGACATTGGAATGAGATGATGAATTCTTTAGAAATCGTTGCGCTGCCCGCCTTCGCGGACAACTACATTTGGGCCTTGCGCGCACGCGGCGGCGCCGTCGCCGTGGTCGACCCGGGCGATGCCGCGCCGGTGCTCGCTTATCTCGCCGCCACCGGCACGCAGCTCGCCGCCATCCTCGTCACCCACCACCACGCGGATCATTGCGGCGGCATCGACGATCTTCTCGCCCGCCATCCGGCGCCTGTCTATGGTCCGGCGCTCGAGGCCATCGACGGCGTCGACCGGCCGCTCGCGGACGGCGATCAGGTCGCGCTGGCGGGGCTCGGCATCGAGTTCGAGGTGCTGGCGGTTCCCGGTCACACGCGCGGACACATCGCCTATTATCGCCGAGGGATGCTGTTCTGTGGCGATACCTTGTTCGGCGCCGGCTGCGGACGGCTGTTCGAAGGCACGGCGGCCACCATGCACGCCTCGCTGGCCCGCATCCGGGCGCTGCCCGCCGACACGCAGATCTACTGCGCCCACGAATACACGCAAGCCAACCTGCGCTTCGCCGCTGCGGTCGAACCGGACAACGCGGCGATCCGGGACCGTGTGGCCGACACCGCGCAGCTGCGCGCGGCCGGGCGGCCGAGCGTGCCGTCGACGCTGGCCGTCGAAGCCGCCACCAACCCCTTCCTGCGCTGGGACGCGCCCGCCGTCATCGCCGCCGCGCAAGCGCAGCTGGGGCGGCCGGCGACCGATCCGATCGAGATCTTCGCTGCCGTGCGCGAGTGGAAGAACCGCTTCTAGCGCCAAGGGAAACGCTGCGGCGACGCCGCTATTCGGCGGCCTTGGGCAGGCGGGCGGCCGCCGCCGCGATGGCGGCCAGCACCCGGCCGGCGTTGAAAGGCTTGACGATGTAGCCGGCCGCGCCGTTGGCGATGGCCGTCTGCACCGTCTCGCGCTCGGTGTGCGCCGTCACCATCAGCACCAGAGTGCGCGGCAGCAGTTCGCGAATTTTCGCCAGCGCTTCGAGGCCGCCCATTTTCGGCATGTCGACGTCGAGACAGACGATCTCGGGCTTCAGCCGCTGCACCATCTCGATGGCCTGCTCGCCGTTGCTCGCCTCGCCGACCACATCGTATTCCTCGCCGCGCAGCAGCGTGCGCAACAAGGCGCGCGTGATCTCGCTGTCGTCGACAATCAGCATGCGCCGCGGAATCTTGGCCATGGGCGTGTCCGTCTTCTGAAGCCGCGCATTATCCCACAGCCGGCGCCGGCATTTGACGCCGCCGCCCCCCTCCGCTAACATCCGCGGCCATGAGCGGGCACCCCAACCTTCCGTCCGGCCCGCGCCCAGCGCGCACCTGCGGGCTATCATTCCGGACCCGTTTCCTGCTTCCCCTCCTTCTTGCCGCGGCGCTGCCGGTGCGCGCGGAACTGGTGGATCTGCACGAGCGGCCGCTTCAGGTCAGTTCGGAGTTGACGCTGCCGATCGCCGACGACAGCCGGCGCGCACTCGACCTCCAGGTCGCGCCGGTCGCCGCGCCGCCGATAGAAATCCGCGACGATCTGCCGCCGTTGCCGACCATCGACCTGACGGCATCGCCCGACGACCTCTACCAGCGCATGCGCAACGGCTTCGGCATGCCCGACCTCGCCAGTCCGCTGGTCGCCGAGCGGCAGGCCTGGTACCTGAACCGCCCGGAGATGTTGAAGCGCATCCTCGAGCGCAGCCGCAAGTACCTCTACCACATCGTCGTCGAGCTGGAAAAGCGCGGCATGCCGACCGAGCTGGCGCTGCTGCCCATCGTCGAGAGTTCCTTCAACCCGCTCGCCTATTCGCGCGCCCGCGCGCTGGGCATCTGGCAGTTCATCCCGTCGACGGGCAGGACCTACAACCTCAAGCAGAACTGGTGGCTGGACGAACGCCGCGACATCCTCGCCTCGACTTCGGCGGCGCTTGACTACCTGCAGGCGATCTACGAGATGCACGGCGACTGGCACCTGGCGCTGGCGTCCTACAACTGGGGCGAAAATGCCGTCGCCCGCGCCATCGCCAAGAACGCGGCGAAAGGACTGCCGACCGATTACGAGCACCTCAGCATGCCGGGCGAGACGCGCTATTACGTGCCCAAGCTGCAGGCCATCAAGAACATCATCGCCCAGCCTGAGCTGTTCGGCCTGCATCTCGATCCGATCCCCAACAAGCCCTACTTCGGCACGGTGGACATGAACGTCGACGTCGACATCGCCACGGTGGCGAAGCTGGCCGAGACGTCGATCGACGAATTCGTCGCCTTGAACCCGTCCTACCAGCGGCCCGTCATCCCCAGCGAAAGCACGAGCCCGCTGGTGATCCCGTTCGACAAGATGCAAATTTTCCAGGCCAATCTCGCGCGCTACGAAGCCCAGGACAAGCCGCTGTCGACCTGGCATGCCTACCAGCTGAAGCCCGGCGAAAAGCTGCAGACCGTGGCTGCCCGCTTCCATCTCAGCGTCGCCCGCCTCAAGCAGCTGAACGGCATCACGCCGCGCACCAAGATCGCCGCCGGGCAGAAGCTGCTCGTGCCGACGCCCGGCGCCACCAGCCCGGACCTGCTGGCCGGCAAGCTGCCCAAGGCCGCCGCCGACGCGCCGCACGCCGGCCGCGGCGGCAAGCACAAGGCCGCCGGCAAGGGCACGCGCATCAGGAAACCGGGACATGGCGTGAAGAAAGCGACGCCCGGCAAGGGGAAAAAACGGCACTAGCCGGGCGATTCGCAGCGCCGCCCGTCCCTGACGGAGAAGTGGATAATCCGGCTTAATGGCCACAACAGGATTAGAATCTTGTTTTATCCACAATGCTTAGGTTGCCATGAACCTGCAAACCAAGATCGCCGCCTTTTTCGGCATCCTCGTCGTCTGCTTGGTCGCGACACTCCTCGCCATCGGCCTGTTCTCCTTCCGCCAGTATTCGATTGCCACCGCCACCGAACACGTGCGCACGTCGGCGGAAATCCTGCGCGTCAGCCTGACCGAGGACATGGTCAACGGCGTCATCAGCAAGCGCGAAGGGCTGCTGCAGCGGCTGATGGAAGTCGAAGGACTCAAGTCGGTGCGCGTCTTTCGCGGCCCGCAAGTCGAGCACCAGTTCGGCCAGGGCCTGTCGCGCGAACAACCGGTGGACGACGTCGAGCGGCGCGTGCTCGCCAGCGGCAATGCCGAGTTCCACCTCGAAGACAACGTCGCCGACACCACTTTCCGCGGCACCATTCCCTACGTCGCCACCAACCGCGGCAACCCCAACTGCCTGATGTGCCACCAGGTTGCCGAAGGCACCGTGCTGGGCGCCGTGACCATCACCATGTCGATCGAGCAGATCAAGCGCAAGGCGATCATGACCCTGGCGCTGATGGTGTCCGTCGTCACCGCCTTCTGCCTCATCACGTTCCTGCTGCTGCGCCGCCTCACCTATCCGATCGTCGAGACTGCGACCCACGTCGAAGAGGCCGTGCACCGTGCCATCGACGGCGATTTCACCAGCCAGGTCCTGGTCCGCACCAAGGACGAGATCGGCCAGATCGCCGGCGAAATGAACCGCCTGCTGTCGCACCTCAATGACGGCCTCAACCGCATCGGCCGCATGGTGGCGCAGCTGACCAACCATGCGCCGACGGCGAGCAACGGCAACCTGCTCACGTCCACCATCGAGATGGTGGAAACGCTGACCGCCGCGGCCCACTTCAAGCAGGCCATCGAGGAAGACGAGACCAAGGCCGAGATCTATGTGCGCATGTCGGCCGCCATCGAAGGCCTGTTCGGCATACGCCGCTACTCGATCTACGAAGTCTTGCCGGTGCGCAACCAGATGCTGCCGATCATGGTGGACGGCCAGACCCAGGGTGCTTGCCGCTGGTGCGACCCGCAGATCCTCATCCGCAACGAAACCTGCCGGGCGCGGCGCACCGGCCACGCCGTCAACGCCATCGCCACGCCGGACATCTGCTTCGCCTTCCGGCCGCCCGAGGACCAGCCCGCGACCCGCCACATCTGCTTCCCGATCATCCAGTCCGGCACGGTCGGCAGCGTCCTGCAGCTGCTGGCGCCGCCCGAAGACCAGGAGCGCATCGGCAACATCGTTCCCTACATCAGCGTCTATCTGCGCGAAGCGGCGCCGGTGCTGGAAGCCAAGCGTCTCACCGAGACGCTGCGCGAGTCGAACCTGCGCGACCCGATGACCGGCCTGCACAACCGCCGCTTCCTCGAAGAGTCGGTCGACACCCTGATCGCCCAGGCGCAGCGCCACAAGATGCCGATGGCATTCATGATGCTCGACCTCGACTACTTCAAGATGGTCAACGACAGCTACGGCCACGACGCCGGCGACAGCGTGCTGAAGGCGCTGTCGCGCGTGTTGACGGACTCGGTGCGCTCAAGCGACTACGTGATCCGCTACGGCGGCGAAGAGTTCCTCATCCTGCTGCAAGAAACCGACGCCGCCGCGGCCGTCGACGTCGCCGAAAAGATCCGCGCCGCCGTCGAAGACCTCAAGGTCCAGGTCGCCGGCGGCCTGCTGCAGAAGACCATTTCCATCGGCATTTCCGGCTACCCGGCCGACAGCGACACCTTCTGGCAGGCCGTCAAGTACGCCGACGTCGCGCTCTACCACGCCAAGGACACCGGCCGCAACCGCGTCGTGCGCTTCACCAAGGCGCTCTGGGAAGGCGGCAACAAGGACGATTACTAGGATCGCGCGCCGGCGCCTTTGGCGCGTCGGCGATCCCATGGCGGTCAGCGCTCGTCGCCCTGCCCCCACTTGTCTATGGCCGCGGCCAGGTCGTTGATATCGACCGGCTTCGTCAAGAAGGCATCCATCCCGGCCGCCAGGCAACGCCGGCGATCCTCCTCGTATGCGCTTGCCGTCAGGGCAATGATCGGCAGACGCGGGCGGCCATTTTCCCGTTCCCAGGCGCGGATCCGTGTCGTTGCCTCGTAGCCGTCCATTATCGGCATCTGGCAGTCCATCAGCACCAGGTCCGGACGGATGCCGGCCGTTATGCGGTCGATCGCTTCCTGGCCGTTCTCCACGCTCTCGAAGCGCAGCCCCTGCGATCTCAGCATGGCTTCGATGACGAAGCGATTGGTGGCGTTGTCCTCCACCGCCAGGACAAGCCGCTGCGGCTGGCGGGCGGCTGCCGTTGTCCTGGCATCGCGCGGCACGACCCGGCTGTCGTCGGCATCCTTGACCCGCCGAGTCCGCATTCGGAACCAGAAGCGGCTGCCTTTGCCGGGTTCGCTGTCGACGCCGACGTCGCCCTTCATCAACAGGGCGAGGTTGCGCACGATGGACAAGCCCAGGCCGGTACCGCCGTACTCCCGGGTCGTGGACGCATCGACCTGCGAGAAAGGTTTGAACAGCAGTGCCTGCTTGTCCGCGGGGATGCCGATGCCGCTGTCGGTAACGGAGAATTCCAGCAGGGCTTCGTCGTCGGTCACTTCGACCTCCCGGCCTTCCAGACGGATGAAGCCAGCGGGCGTGAACTTGAGGGCATTGCCAATGAGATTGGAAAGCATCTGCCGCAGCCGGGTGGGATCGGCGCGATAACGGGCCTCGCGGTCGCCGTGCCAAGCCGTGTCCAGGCGCAATCCCTTGGCGCGGGTGACTTCATCGAAGAGGGCGGCGGTCTCCTGGATCAACTGCTCCGGCAGGAAGACGGTGGCCTGGAGTTCCACCTTGCCGGCTTCGATCTTGGACAGGTCGAGAATGTCGTTGAGGAGCGCAAGCAGGGTCTGCCCGGAGTTGAAAATAACGCGGGCATAGTCAATCCGTTCGCCATCCGCAAGGTCGGACATGAGGAGAAGTTGCGCCATGCCGAGAATGCCGTTCATGGGCGTCCGGATCTCGTGCGACATGGTGGCGAGAAAACGGCTCTTGGCGAAGTTGGCGGATTCGGCGGCGGCTAGCGCCTGCTTGAGCGCCGCCTCGCCGCGCTTGCGATCGGAAATGTCCCGCGACGCGTTATACAGCACGCGCTGGCCGTCCAGCTCCAGGGGATAGCCGGTCACCTCCACTTCGAAGACACTGCCATCCTTGCGTCGGTGGCAGGTTTCGAAAATCGTCAACTCCGATCGATCCAATTGCCTCCCTATGACGCTGCCGACCTCGTCTGCAGAAAAATGGGCGTCCCACTGACGCACGTTCATCCCGAGGACTTCGTCGCGCGGGTAGCCCAGCATGCGGCAGAACGAGTCGCTGGCCTCGATGACGTTGCCGCGCGCATCCAGAATGTGGATGCCGTCGCTGGCGTTGCGCAGCAGTATCTTGTTCTTGTGGCTTTCGCGGGCCAGCACTTCTTCGAAGCGCTTCAGTTCGCCAATATCCGCGATGTAGCCGTGCCAGAGAATGCTGCCGTCGGGCAATTTCTGCGGTTGCGCATCGCCATGGCGCCACAGCGTTCCCTTGCCGGGAATCATCAATCGATATTCCTCGTGCCACGGCTGCAAGGTGCGCGCGGACTCCTGGATCGATGCGCGAATCCGTTCCGTGTCGTCAGGATGCTGGTAGGCGAATACCGTTTCGACATCGACGGGAATTTGCTCCGGTTTCAAGCCATACAGGTTCAGGAATTGCTGATTGACGTAGGTAAACGCAGCGCGGCCGTCCGGAAAGTGCCGCAACTGGAACAGCAGCCCGGGCACCTGGTCGGCAAGGTCGCGCAGCAGATTGACGCTCTGTTCGCGCTGGCGAGCAATTCGAATCAAGAACGCTGCCGTCAGAACCAGGGCGAGCGCGCTTCCCAGCGCGACCATGCCGATCACCTTGACGGCATGGCGCCAGTTCGACAAGAACAAATCCTCCGTGACGGTCAGATTGACGATCATCGGGAATCGTTGGATAAGCCGCACGGCCCCAAGCCGCGAAACCGCGCGACCGGACTCCGAAAAGCGCGGGCCGGCGGCATAGAGGACGCCGTCGGTCTTCTTCATCTCCTCGACGACGATATGAGAGGTCCCCGTGACGTTTTGCTTGCCGATCGATTCCTCCTGCCGCGGCCATCGGGTGAGGATCGAGTAATCGCGGCGATAAAGCGTAATGGCGGCGCCCGCGCCGAGGTTCTCGCCGAGGCGTCGATAGAAGTCGGTAAATTGATCGACGGAAATGCCGATCAGCACCAGCCCCATGAACCGTCCGTTCGGATCGTTCAGGCGGCGGCTGAGGTAAAAGACCCACTTGCCATTGCCTTTGTTGGGCACGGGAATGCTGATGAACAGGCCAAGCTCGGGATGGTCTCGCCGTATCTTGAAATAGTCTCTATCCGCCAGGTTGATGGCCGGCGCGGGAAACGAGCGCGTGAAGTTGATGACGTCCCCGTTCGCAGCGACGATGGTGGCAACGTCCACTTGCGGCAACCCGCTGATCTTGTCGAGCAGCAGCTGATGCATTGACGAACCGCTCGTTTTCGCGCGCAGCTCCGCGTCGCCATGAATGCCCAGGGACTCGATGCGCTCGGCAATGCTGTCCAGCGCCAGCTGCGACGATGACATCGTCTGATAGGTTTGCTCGGCCAGGACGAGAGAGAGATTGCCAAGCTGGCGCTTCCAGGTTTCGATCTCCTGCTCGCGCAGAAGCACGGCGGAGACGGTCGACAAGCCAATGATGGCAAATATCAGCGCACCGATAGTGGCCAGGATCCTGTACTTGGCTTGGAATCTCGCGGCAATCATCGCGGCGGGCGGGTCGCCGAGCTTCGATTATTCCAGTCCTGCACGAAGGCAACGATCTCCTGCGCAGGCAGCGGCTTGCTGTAAAGAAAGCCCTGGAGGAGATCGCAGCCAAGCTTCCTCAGGTAATCGCGCTGGGCCTCGGTCTCGACGCCCTCGGCGACAACGTCGAGGCCGAGGTTGTGGCCGAGCACGATCGTCGCCGAGCAAATGGCGGCGTCATCGCGATCCGTATCGATGTCCGTGACGAAGCTTCGATCCAGCTTGAGCCGATGTATCGGCAGGTTCTTCAGGTAAGCCAGCGAGGAGTAGCCGGTGCCAAAGTCGTCGATGGCGAGCACGATGCCCATATCGTCGAGTTGCTGAAGAATGGCAATGGTTGCGGCCGGGTTCTGCATCGCCGTACTTTCCGTAATCTCGAGTTCGAGCTCGGAGGGCGCCAGCTCATAGCAGGCAAGTGCCCCGCGGACCACGACCGGGAGGTGCTCATGGCGCAGCTGCTGGGTCGACAAATTGATGGCGATGCGCATCGCCGCCAATCCGCCATCCTTGAATTCGCGCAGTTGCCGACAAGCCTCCCAGAAGATCCAGTCGCCCAGCGGCTGGATCAATCCGGTTTCTTCGGCGATCGGGATGAATGTCGCCGGCGGGATGAAGCCGAATTCGGGGTGAATCCAGCGCGCCAGCGCTTCAAGCCCGGTAATGCGGCCCGTGACGATATCGACCTGCGGCTGGAAATAGAGCCGGAATTGCGGCGCATGAGACAGGTTGCTCTGCCCTAGCGCGTCGCGCAACGCGTTCTCAAGCTTGAGGCGTTCGTGCGCCGCTGCATTCATCGCCGCGGCAAAGAACTTGAAAGTGTTGCGCCCCCCGGCCTTGGCGTGGTACATCGCCGCGTCGGCATTCTTGATCAGCGTTTCGGCATCGTCGCCATCGATGGGAAAAAGACTGATGCCTATGCTCGGCGTCGAATAGAGCGCATGCACATCGATCCGGTACGAGTCGGCGAGACTCCGCAGCACCTTGCTCGCGATACCGGAAACCGACATGATGTTGTCGATATCCTGCACGATAATGACGAATTCGTCGCCGCCGAGACGGGCGACAATGTCGCTGGCGCGGACGCACTGCTTGAGCCTCTTGCCGATTTCGATGAGCAGTTGGTCGCCGACGTGATGTCCGAGAGTGTCATTGACCTGCTTGAAATTGTCCATGTCGATCAGCATGACCGCCACTTGGCTCTTGTCGCGTCGGGCGCTGGCGAACGAGCTTTGCATTTGCGCTTCGAGCGCAACGCGATTGACCAGGCCCGTCAGCGAGTCGTGATGGGCAAGATGGAAGATCTGCTCGGCCGCCAATTTGCGCTCGGTGATGTCGGTGAAGCTGGCGATGTAGTTCTCGACGCCGCCGGCATCATCCCGCACCGTGGAAATCGTCAACCACTTCGGGTAGGTGCTGCCGTCGGCGCGACGATCCCAGATCTCGCCTTGCCAGAAGCCATCGTGGCGCAACGCCCGCCACATGTTCTCGTAGGTGTTCGGGGGCGTGCGGCCAGACGCCAGAAGTCGCGGATTACGGCCAATGACCTCTTCAGCCTGGTAGCCGGTCAAGCGCGTGAACTCGGGATTGACTTCCACTATGCAGTTCGCCGCATCGGTGATGACGATGGCTTCATTGCTGTGCTCGAATGCTTTTTCAAGCAAGCGCAGGCGCGCAAGCTCAACGTCGTCATTGCTCTGCATATCTGGGGCTGGGATAGTCATCGCAAGAGCGAACTTTACTCCACTTCCGCCAAGACGGTCCATGGTGCGTCGGATGAGGCCAGAGGCGGCACGTAGGAATATGCCGGCAGCAGTGCCCTGCGGCAGACCGCCGCCTTGGCGCAAGCCGTGCCGGACCAGACGGTCATAGCGACATAGTCCCGTCGGAGCATGCCGCGGCCGGCTTCGATTTGCTAGGGTAAGGTCCATTGCGGCGGATGGATTCACGGCGGCCAGTGCATGCGTTCCGCATTCCGCCGGCGCGGCAGCATCGCCGCCATGCGCAGCGGCCTGGCCGGGAGACGAATGTGCACGAGGAAGATTTTTGCGACGCCGTCGACGCTGTTCGTGTTGCCGCGATCCTGGGTCTAGCCGGCATCGGCTTCGGGTTGCCTGTCGCGGCCATCGCGCAGGCTTATCCGGCGCCGGGGTCGACGCGTTCAGCCGGCGGCGTGAGCTGGTCCTGCGATTTCGAGAACGGCTACTGCAACTTGCTCGAGCAGTCGAAGCTCGGCGATGCGCCGCCCAGCGCGCGGCGCAGTTCCCTCGTGGCCACGGCTCGCAGCGGCAAGCTGGCCCTGCGCCTGCACACCGAAGCCGGCGACAACGGCGTGCACGGCAGCGGCACCTGGGAGCGCGACGATCTTTCGGATGCGGCGACGGCGGCTTATTGCAACCAGGATCAGGAGGAGTGGTGGGCGCACTCCGTCCTATTTCCGAGCGACTTCTACTTCCCGCGGGCTGGGCAAGAGGCGGGCGTCATCTTCGCCTTCCACCAGACGTCCGGTTCCGGCCTGAGCAACTTCGAATTGCAGACCATTCCCGGCGTCGGCCTGCGCCTCAGGGGTCATGGCGGTCCGACCATCAACGGCGGCGAATTCAACATCGTGATGGTGGATCCCTACGGCGCGCCGGCGGGCAGCATCACGAAAAATGTCTGGTACGACTTCGTCTACCACATCAGGTGGAGTTCGACGTCGACGGGTCTGGTGGAAGCCTGGCTCAACGACAAGAAGGTCGGGACCTACGAGGGCGCGACGCTGTACGGCGGTCTCTCGTGCTATCTCAAGGTCCAGAATTACCACGGGCCGTGGGGCGTGGCGAGTTCCGTCATCCACGACCGTATCGTCCGCGGGACCAGCGCCAGCGCCGTGTCCATCACGCCATTGCGTCCGTAGGCGGTTGCGCCCGAACTGACGCGCGCTCGCTGCAGGCCGCACGAGGCTTTGGGAAAAACAACTGCCGTGGCGATATCGCCGACTCTGCCATAACCCGCCGCTCCCGGCCGGCTTGCCGCTTTTGGTCCGGATCGGCTGCCCCGCTCGGCCTGTGCTCGCACACGCGCCAACCCTAGCCGGCGCTGCGCAGGCCTAGTCGTCGGCGTGCCAGCAATGCACGACGTGCTCGGCCGCCAACGCCGTCGGCCCCGGATAGTCGCGGCGACAAATCTCCGTCGCCCGCGGACAGCGCGGATGAAAGTGACAGCCTGACGGCGGATCGGCCGGCGACGGCGGATCGCCGGGCACCAGCAGCCGCTCGCCCGCGGCGCCGTCGATGCGCGGCACGGCGGCCAGCAGCGCCTGCGTGTAGGGGTGGCGCGCGCCGCGCAGCACTTGCGCGGTGGTGCCGCGTTCGACGATGCGGCCGAGATACATCACCGCCACCTCGTCGGCGAGGTAATCCACCACCGCGATGTTGTGCGTGATGAACAAATAGCCCAGGCCCAGGTTGCGCTGCAGCTCGGCGAGCAGCTTGAGGATCTGCGCCTGCACCGAGACGTCGAGCGCGCTGGTCGGCTCGTCGAGGATCAGCAGCCGGGGCGCGACGGCCAGCGCCCGCGCGATGGCGATGCGCTGGCGCTGGCCGCCGGAGAATTCGTGCGGATAACGCCCGGCCATGTCGCGCGTCAAGCCCACTTCGGCGAGCAGTTCGGCGATGCGCGCCGCATGGTCGCCGCTGATACCGAGCGCGCGCATGCCCTCGGCGAGGATGGGGCCGATGCGCAGCCGCGGGTTCAGCGAACCGAACGGGTCCTGGAACACCATCTGCGCGGAGCCGCGCGCCGCCGCCATGCTCTTGGCATCGAGCGTGCGGCCGCCCAGCTGCACCGTCCCGGCGGTGGGCTGGATCAGCCGCAGGATGGCCTTGCCGGCCGTCGTCTTGCCGCAGCCCGATTCGCCGACCAGCGCCAGCGTGCGGCCGGCGCGCAGGCTCAGCGCCACGCCGTCGACGGCCTTGACGTGGCCGACGGCGCGCTGCAAGAGGCCGCGCCGGATCGGGAAATGCACCTTGAGCCCGGCGACGTCGAGCAGCGCGTCGTGCGCGGGCGGCTTCGCCGGCGGCTTCGCCAGGTTCTCCGGCAGCGCCGCGAACAGGCGCTGCGAATAGGCATGCGCCGGGGCGCGGAAGAAGGCTGCGCGCGTCGCCACCTCGACCAGCCGGCCGTCGTTCATGACGCCGACATGATCCGCCATGCGCGCCGCGACGCCGAGGTCGTGCGTGATCAGCAGCATGGCCATGCCGCGGCTGCGCTGCAGGTTCTTCAGCAGGTCGAGCACTTGCGCCTGGATGGTGACGTCGAGCGCCGTGGTCGGCTCGTCGGCGATCAGCAGCTGCGGGTTTCCGGCCAGCGCCATGGCGATCATGACGCGCTGCTTCATGCCGCCGGAAAGCTGGAACGGGTATTCGGCGAGCCGCCGCCGCGGGTCGGGAATGCCCACTGCGGCGAGGAGTTCCAGCGCGCGCTCGGCCTCGCCGCCGGGCCGCCCCAAGGCGAGGCCGGCCAGCGGCCCGGAGCCGCGTAGCGGCGAACCGCCGTCACCCCCGCTCCGGTGCGGGGGATGGGGGGTGGGGCGCGTTGCCTGGCCATGCAGCGACAGCGCCTCGGCGATCTGGCGGCCGACGGTCATCACCGGATTGAGGCTGGTCGCCGGCTCCTGGAAGATCATCGCCATGCCGCCGCCGCGCACCGTGCGCATATCGTATTCGGGCAGCGCCAGCAGGTCGCGCCCGCCGAGTTGCACGGCGCCGCCGACGATGCGCGCGACGTTGGGCAGCAAGCGCATCAGCGCCAGCGCCGTCATCGACTTGCCGCTGCCCGATTCGCCGAGCAGCGCGAAAGTCTCGCCGGGGGCAATGTCGAAGGAAATGCCGTCGACGGGCGTCGTGCCGCCGATGGTGACGGACAAGTCGGTCACGCGCAGCAATGCGTCTTCACCGCCGAGACGCCGAGGCGTCGAGGCAAGACCGCTCTCCGGCATAAGGTCTTCTCGGCGCCCCGGCGTCTCGGCGTCTCGATCGGTCATGACGCCCTCGGATCGAAGGCGTCGCGCACGACGTCGGCGAAGAGGTTGGCGGCCAGCACCAGCGCGAACATGAAGCTGAAGGCCGCCGCCAGCGACCACCAGACCATGGGCTCGCGCGCCAGTTCGAGGCGCGCGGCGTTGATCATGGTGCCGAAGCTGATGGTGTTCGGATCGACGCCGATGCCGACGTAGGACAGCACCGCCTCGGCCAGCACCAGGCCGGAAAAATCCATGACGGTGGAAATGAGGACGATGTGCATGAGGTTGGGCAGGATGTGGCGCAGCATGATCGCCAGGCGGGAAACGCCGAAAGCCCGGGCCGCCTGCACGTATTCCATTTCGCGCAGCTTGAGCGTCTCGCCGCGCAGCAGCCGGCACAATCCCGTCCAGCTCGTCACGCCGAGGATGGCGCACAGCGCCAGCAGGCGCGCGTCGGCGCGCTCGGCCGCGGTGGCGAACCAGTCCGGATGCGTGTCGATGATGACCTGCATCATCAGCACCGCCGCCGCAATCAGCAGCACGCCGGGAATCGAGTTCAGCGTCGTGTAGAGGTACTGGATGACGTCGTCCACCCAGCCGCCGACATAGCCGGCGACGATGCCGAGCAGCACCGCCGCCGGCAGCATGATGAGCGTGGTCAGCGTGCCGATGAGCACGCCGGTGCGGATGCTCTTCAGCGCCAGATAGAGCACGTCCTGGCCGACCTTGTCGGTGCCGAAGACGTGGTAGCCCTGCGCCAGCAGCGCCACCGGCCCCGCCAGCAGGCAGACCGCCAGCAGCGCGCCGAGCGCCGCGGTCCACGCGACGCGGCGGTAGCGGCGCCGCAACGGCAGCGCCGCGAACCACGCCGCACCCCAGACGGCAAGCCCGAGCGCCACGCCGCGCAGCACGGCATGCGCAATGTCGCCGTCATAGCCGGCGAGGTCGTCCTTGAGATGGGCGCCGCCGTACTTGAGCCGCGGATAGATCCAGCCGCCCTCGCCTTCCTGGATTTCGCGGGCGAAGAGATGCGTCGCCAGCGGCGCCGAATAGGTCTTCTCGGTATGCGTCTTGAGCGGCATCAGCAGCGCATCCAGCGCCGACAGCACTTCGACGGCGTAGTTGTCCTGGGTGCCTTCGAGGCGCGGCCGATAGTGCACCGAGTCGAGCACGGCGACGGCGAGGAAGGCCGCCAGCAGCGTCGCCGTCGCCATGCCGGTGCGGCTCGCGGCGACGCGCCGCATGGCATGGCGCAAATGCTCCTGCCCGCTCGCCCACCACAGGCTCGCCGCCGCCACGACGACCAGCGCGAACAGCAGCGCATCCGAGCCGAGCAGGACGAACTTGGCCGCCATCATCCGAGCCTGACCCGCGGGTCGACCAGCGTGTAGGAGATGTCGGTCAGCAACAGGCCGACGATGTAGAGAAACGAGCCGATGAACACCATCGCCCGCACCACGGCGAAGTCCTGCGCGTTGATGGCATCGATCATGTAGTTGCCCAGGCCCGGTATGCCGAAGAAGGATTCGATCACCAGGCTGCCCATGAAGAGCGTCGGGATCACCACGACGACGCCGGTGAGGATCGGAATCATGGCGTTCTTCAGCACGTGGCCGAACAGCACGGCGCGCTCCGACAAGCCCTTGGCACGGGCCGTGCGCACGTAGTCCTTGCCGATTTCCTCGAGGAAGATCGTGCGGTACCAGCGCGCCGAGGAACCGATGCCGCCGACGATGCTGACGAGCACCGGCAGGATCACGAACTTCGCCGCATCGAGCCCCGCCGCATAGCCGGAAATCGGCACCAGATGCCAGACCTTGGAGACCAGCCACTGGCCGCCGATGATGTAGAACAGCCCCGAGATCGACATCATCGCCACGCACAGCACGACGCCGACGGTATCCAGATAGCTGGCGCGGAAATACACCAGCAGCAGCGCGAACCAGACGGCGGCGAACAGCCCGAGCACGAACACCGGCAGCGCCACCGCCAGCGACGGTCCCATGCGCAGGCGAATCTCGCGGGCGATGTCGCGGCCGTCGTCGGCGCGGCCGAAATCGAACGCGAACATGCGCACGGACTTCTGGAAGAAGATCGTCTGCGTCGCCTTGGCCGCTCCCTGCGCCTGCGCGTTCCACAGCAGCGGCCGGTCGTAGCCGCGCTCGGCCTTCCATTTCTCAATCGCTTCGGGCGTCACGCGCTTGACGCCCAACTGCATGCGCGCCATGTCGTCGGGCGTATTGACGACGAAGAACAGCGCGAAGGTGATGAGGTTCACGCCCACCAGGATAGGCAGGGCGTAGAGCAGCCGGCGGACGATGTAGGCGAACATGGAAGGCACGATGATACCCGCTTGCCACGGCAGCGATCGCTGCCGCCGTCGACGGCGGCGCGCGAAGGCGCGGCGTCCGGGCCCCGCTCCGGCGCGATAGCCGTTGCGGGTACAATGTCGGACTTTGCCGACGGCGAGAAGCACGAACCCCTTCTCGCATGACGTCCATCCGAACACGAACGACACGTTCGCATCGCCAAGCCATGAAGAAGAGCATTCATCAACTTTGGCACAACGCCTGGGCCACGATACTGGTTGAAATGAGCGACCAGGAAATCGGCTGGCTGATCCGTGCGCGCAACCACATCTCGCTGCTGGAAAGGCGCCGCACGACGATGATCGTTTCGCGCGTGCGCCTCGTCGCCGGCCTGTTCGCCCTGCTGACGCCGCTATGGATCGTCGTCGATGTCGCCGCTTTCCCGCGCCAAGTGTGGCTGCCGCTGGTGATCGCCCGCATCGTCGCCACGCTGGGCTTCAGCGCCATCATGCTGGCGGCGCCGCGGATGCACAGCATGCGGGATGCCTACCGGGCGCTGGCGATGCTGATGGGCATTCCCACCGCCTTCTTCCTCTTCAGCCACCAGCACATGGCGCAATTCCAGCTGGAAGGAATCCAGGCCGCGTTTTCGACCGGCTACGCCTTTCTGCCTTTCGTCATGCTGGCCGGGCTGTCGATCTTTCCGCTGACCCTGCTCGAGGCCTGCGCCTTCATTTCGCCCCTGCTGTTGATGGAACTGGTCGGCGGCATCATGCGCGTGGCGGTGCTCGACTGGCCGACTTTCGCCGCCTCGTTCTGGCTCATGCTGCTGATCGCCGGCGTGTCGACGCTGGCCGGCCTCTCGCAGCTCGCCTTCATCATCGTGCTGGTGCGCGAGGCGATCCGCGACGGCATGACCGGCTGCTTCTCGCGCCAGAGCGGCGAGGAACTGATGGAGCTGCAGTTCATCCTCGCCAACCGCAGCGGCACGCCGCTGACCGCGGTGTTCATCGACCTCGACCGCTTCAAGGCCGTGAACGACAAGTTCGGCCACGATGCCGGCGACCGCGTCATCGTCGGCGCGGCGGACGCCATCAAGGCGCAGCTGCGCATGGGCGACATGCTGACGCGCTGGGGCGGCGAGGAATTCATCCTCATCATGCCCAACACCACCGCGCCGATGGCCTGCAAGGCGCTGCTGCGCGTCCGCGACCTCGGCTTCGGCACCCGCCCGGACGGCGAACGCGTGACGGCGAGCATCGGCGTCGCCGAACGCATTCGCGACGGCGCCGAGGACTGGCGCCAACTCGTCGAATTCGCCGACCAGCGCATGTATACCGCCAAGCAGGGCGGCCGCGACCGCGTCGTCGGCTGCGACGACTAGGCATTCCGCGCCGCCTACTTGGCGAAGAAGTGGAAGGCGTTGCTGCCCTTTTCCTTGGCGACGTACATCGCCGCGTCGGCATGCTTGATCAACTCGTCGGGGTCGGCGCCGTCGTCCGGATAAATGCTGATGCCGACGCTGGTGGCGACGTTCATCTTGCGGCCTTCAAAAGAAATCGGCTGCGCCACGGCGTCGACGATCTTGGCGACGATGCCGGGAATGCCGTCGACGCCGCCCAGTTCCTCGAGCACCAGGATGAACTCGTCGCCGCCCAGCCGCGCCACCGTGTCTTCGCCGCGCACGCCGTCGGTCAGCCGCTGCGCCACGATGCGCAGCATCTGGTCGCCGGCGCCGTGGCCGAAGTTGTCGTTGACGGCCTTGAAGCCGTCGAGATCGAGGAAGATCACCGCCAGTTTCTTGCCGTTGCGCTGGGCATGCGGAATCGCGCGCAGCAAGCGCTCGCGCAATAGGTTGCGGTTGGGCAGGCCGGTGAGCGCGTCGTGCTGGGCGAGAAAGCGCATGTGGTCTTCGGCCGCCTTGCGCGTCGTGAAATCGGTGAATACCGCGACGTAGTTGGTGGTTTCCCCCGCCGTGTCCCTGACGGCGTTGATGGTCAGCCACTCGACGTAGACTTCGCCGTCCTTGCGGCGGTTGCAGATCTCGCCCTGCCAGTGGCCGGTCGCTGCCAGCGCTTCGTCCATTGCCGCGTAAAAGGCCCGATCGTGCCGCCCGGACGCGAGCACGCCGGGCGTCTTGCCGATGACCTCTTCGGGCAGGTAGCCGGTAATCTGGGTGAAAGCCGGATTGACCGACTCGATGACGCGCTCGGCGTTGGTGACGAGGATGCCCTCGAAGGTGCTCTCGAACGCCTTCGCCGCCAGGCGCAAATTCCGCGTCGACGCCGCGAGGCTGGCTTCGCTTTCCCGCAGCGCTTCGCGCAAATGGCGCACGTACTCGTGCTCGACGTTGGCGAGGATGTCGGCGAACGTGATGAGGCCGAGGAGTTCGCCGTCGCCGCCGCTGACGCCGAGATGGCGGATGCGGTTCTCGACGAAAAGCTTGCGCGCCTGGTAGAGGCTGGCCTTCAAGGGCAGCGTGATCAGCGGATAGCTGGCGATCTCGCCGACCGGCGCTTGCGGCCGGCCGACGCTGATCAGGCGCACCACGTCGCGCTCGGTGAGGATGCCGAAGACGCCGTCCGTGCGCCGCACGACGACGGCGTCGAGATGGCCGACCTGCATGGCCGCGACGGCTTCGCTCAGCGGCGCGCTGCCGGCGACGATCTGGTAGCGGCGATTGAATACGGCGCCGACTTCGCGCAAGGCGATGAAGTATTCGATGCCCTGGTTGATGACGATGTCCGACTGGGAAATCACGCCGCAGGGCTGTCCGGCGTCGTCGGTGACGAGGAAATGGCGAATGTCCTCGTCGCGGAAACGCATCGCCGCTTCGCCGATGCGGGTGGTGATCGGCAGCGTCTTCACCGGCGCCGACATGAATTGCGCGACGGCGGACTGCAGCATTTCCGGCACCGCCAGATCGAGCATCAGCGCATCGCGCTCGGTCCAGATGCCGACGATGACGCCGCCATCCTCGATCATGATCGAACTGCAGCGCGCCTCGACCATGCGCCGCGCCGCCTCGGCCACCGGCGTGTCGGCGGCGCAGGCGAGCAGCCCGACATGGAGGATTTCCCTGATGGTTATTTCCGCTTGCATGCCAAGTATCTTAGCGCGTGCGGCCGCGACACGCAGCATTATCGAGCCGCCGGCGCCGCGGGCCGGGACCTCAGCGGCGGCTCTGGATTTCCTCGATGAAGCCTTGCATGCCGGTGCGGATGTTGGCGGCGTTGCCCTCGTCGGTGTCGATGTGCATGGCCAGCCGGTAGTTGGGATTGACGCGCACGACGACGTCGCCGTAGATCAGTTCGCGGTCGCCTTCGACGCGCACGCGCACGACGTACTTGTCGCGCAGCCGCAGGCGCATGGCGTCCTCCGGCGACATGTGGATGTGGCGCTGGGCGCAGATCACGCCGCGCTCGATGGCGGCCCGGCCGGCCGGGCCTTCGAGGACGATGCCCGGCGTGTTGGCGAGATCGCCGGATTCGCGGATCGGCGGCTGGATGCCGACCTTGAACTGCTCGGTCATGGCGATCTCGACCTGGGTTTCCTTGCGCGTCGGCCCCAGCACGCGGACGTGGGCGATGCGGCCCTTGGGGCCGATCAGGTCGACTTTCTCGGCGCAGGCGAACTGGCCCGGCTGCGACAACTCGTGCTCGGGCGTGAGCTGGTGGCCGGGGCCGAAGAGCTTGTCCACGTCGGCCTGCGACAGGTGCACGTGATGGGCGGAGACCTCGATCGGAATCGGCGCTTCCGCCTGGTCCTTGATGGCGAGCGTGATCTGGTTGCGCTCGATGGCGCGCAGCGCTTCCCAGGCCAGCAGGCGCTCGTCGTTGTTGGCGACGACGAGGATCTGCACCGGCGAATCGTCGGCCGAAATGACGGCATTGCCGCGCCCGGCGCCGAGCTGGCTGTTCTTTTCCTCGTCGAGCTTGATGCCCATGTAGGCCAGGCCCTGGCAGGCGAGGCTGCGCACCAGCGGACTGGTCTCGCCGATGTCGCCGGTGAAGGCCAGCACATCGACGCCGCCCATCGCCGCGACGTAGGCGCCGATGTTCTTGCGCACCTGGTAGCAGAAAGCCTTGTGCGCGAGAAGCGCGCGGTGGTGGCCTTCCTCGGCGGCGGCCTCGATCTCGTGGATGTCGCTGGAAATGCCGGAAATGCCCTTGAGCCCGCTTTCCGAATTGATGAGCTGGCCCAAGGCGGCCGGGCTCATGCGGAAATGCTCCATCAGGTGGATCATCACCGCCGGGTCGAGGCTGCCGGCGCGGCTGGGCATGATCAGCCCGTCGGACGGCGTCATGCCCATCGTCGTGTCGACCGAGCGGCCGTGGTCGATGGCGCAGACCGAGGCGCCGACGCCCAGGTGGCAGGAGATGATTTCCAGCTCGCCGAGCGGACGCCTGACCATCTCGGCCGCCTTCAGCGAAACGAAACGGTGCGAGGTGCCGTGAAAGCCGTAGCGGCGGATGCCCTCTTTCTTGTAGTAGTCGTAGGGCAGGCCGTAGAGATAGGCGTAAGGCGGCAGGCTGTGGTGAAAGGCGGTATCGAAGACGGCGACGTGCGGCACGCCGGGGAAGAACTTCAGCGCTTCGCGGATGCCTTCGAGGTTGTGCGGATTGTGCAGCGGCGCGAACGGCGCCAGCGCCTCGATGTCGGCGATCACTTGCGGCGTGATGATGGCCGAGCTGGAGAACTTGGCGCCGCCATGGACGACGCGGTGGCCGACGGCGATGACCTCGAAGGGCGTAAACAGGAACTTGTCGTCGAGCAGTTGCATCGACTCGAACAGCACCTGGAAGAAGTCGGTGAACGGGAAGACCGGACGCTCGCGGCGCGTCACCTTGCCGCCAGCCTCGATGGTGATCTGCGCCTCGCCGCCATCGGCGGAATCGACGATGCCATGCACGTCGCGGCTGTCGTCCTGGGTGTCGTAGATGCCGAAATGGATTTGCGACAGGCCGACGTTGAGCGCGACGATCTTGCCCGGCACGCTGGTCTTCAGGCTCAGCGCATAGGGGTCGTCCGAGCGGGCGACGGCGCGCGCATGCAGCTGGCTGCTGGTGATGTCGACGGCCTGGGCGCGGGCGCGGTCGGCGAGCAGCTTGGCGAGATAGGTGATGGCCTTGGGATTGACGAGGATGCGGCTGCTGACGACGTCCTGCGGGATCAGCAGCACGAAGCAGCGGTTGCCGGCAATCACGTCGGCGACGGTGCGGTCGCCGGTGAGCACCGACATCTCGCCGAACACTTCGCCGGCCGCCAGGTGGTTGAGGACGACGCGGCCGCCGGTATTGTCGGCGACGGAGATTTCGGCATGGCCGCTGACGAGCACGCCGACGAAGCTGCCGGCATCGCCGCATTCGATGATGGCTTCGTTGCCCTCGAACGTGCGCAGTTCCGACAATGCCGTGATTTCGGCGACGACGGCGGGCGCGAAGCCGTCGAACAGGGCCACATTTTCCCGCAGGAACTGGTTGAGTTCGTCCCGCGTCTTCGCTTCGGTCATCTCGCTTACCTCGTCAACGCCGCGGTGCGCGCGGGCAGGCCGCAAAGACCGGCCGTCAACGCTGCCCCACGGCAGGCAGACAGTATACTGCTGCACCGCACAAAACCTGATTACGGATCGATGAAACTGCAGCCCCGCGGCTCAGAGCTCGATTTCCATTCCCTCGCGGGCCAGCAGCACTTCGGCATCGCCCGCGCCGCCCGGATTGCGCGCCAGCGCTTCGTGGAAGGCCTTCTCCAGGTCGTCGTCGAAGCGCGTCGGTTCGTGGTGCGTGCAGATCACCTTCTTGGCGCCGGCGCGGCGGCCGAGCGCGATGGTCGAGTCGAAAGTGCCGTGCCCCCAGCCGCGCTTGGCCGGGTATTCGGCGGCGGTATAGGAGGAATCGCCGATCAGCACGTCGACGCCGCGGATGGCGGCGACGACGGCGTCCTGCTTCTCATCGATGATGCGCTGGTACTCGGCGTACTCGGCGTCGGCGGGATCGTAGATGTTGTACCAGGGCTCGTGGTCGCCGGTGAAGAACACCGACTTGCCGTTGCAATCGACGCGGTAGCCCAGATCGATGACCGGGTGGTTGAGCATGACGTTGCTGACGACGGCGTCGCCGACCGCGAAGGGCGCGCCCACCGTCAGCGTCTCGTATTCGATGCGCGCCTTGAGCTCCGCCTCGCGCACCGGAAAATAGCTGTATTGCAGCTGCACGTTCATGACCTGCTCGATGCCCGAGCCGGAAACGATGTCGTAGGCGCCGTGAATACGCACGGTGTTGCCCGGCACGAAAATGGGAATGAAGAAAGGCAGGCCCTGGATGTGGTCCCAGTGGGTATGGGTGATGAAGACGTGCGCCGTCAGCGGCATTTCCTTGAGCAGCGTCTGCGAGAGCTGGAAAATGCCGGTGCCGCCGTCGAGCACGATCAGCGTGTTGTCGTCCGTGCGCACCTCGATGCAGGTCGTGTTGCCGCCATAGCGCACGGTGTGCGGGCCGGGCGAAGCGATGGAACCGCGAACGCCCCAGAAGCGAATTTTCATCCTAGTGGCTCCACCGTGCTCCGTGCCTCCCACGACGCACGAAACATCCTGTTCGCCAGCGCCTGGCGCGCGCCCTGGGCATCGGGTGGCCGACTCCGTCCATGTCCCCCGGGCCGGGCTGCGCCCGGCCCTCCTCCTTTACTTCCCGGAGTCGGCCACCCGCCGCCCAGAGCGGCACAGGCCGTCGTTTTTGGATCCAGCCAAAACCAAGGCCCGATGCGATTGGGCCGGTGGGGTGCCCTGCTTCGCGCAAGTAAAGGAGGAGGAGGCCGCCGCAGGCGGCCGACTGGGGACATGGAGCGAAGCAGGGCACCCCGCCGGCCCGATCGTGCACCGCTGCCGATCTGCAGGGATGTTTCATTTCAGACTTGCGCGAACATCTGTGCGTCAGCGACGACTTTCTCGAGGTCGCCCAGCGCCGCGATGACGGCGTCGAACGAGCCGAAACGCTCGGCCGCGGCGATCTCCTCGTCCTCGCGCCAGGCGTTGCCGGCATCGCCGAAAGCCAGCTTGCGGCAGACCTGGTCGGCGACGCGCACGCAGTCCATCAGCGGCGTCGGCGCGGCAGCCGGGTCATGGTGGTCGCGGATGCAGGCGACCAGGTGTTCGGGAAACTGCCACTTGGTCGCCAGCATCGAGCCGACCAGCGCATGATCGGCGCCGATGACTTCCAGCTCGGCCTGGTGCAGGGGAATATGGTTGTCCTGCGACGCGGCCAGCGCCTGGCGGAATTCGCTGGCCATGAACTGGGCGAACACGGCCTTGCCGAAATCGTGCAGCAAGCCGGCGATGTAGGCGTCGCCGGGATCGACCTGTCCCCTGACGTAGATGCCGGCCACCTGGCGCGCGAGCGTGGCGGTCGTCAGCGAGTGCAGCAGGTAGCGCTGGATGTCGAAGCCGGACGTATTGAAGCGCGGCAGCATGCCGACGGCCGCGATCGACAAGGCCAGGTTCTTGATGGTGTTGAGGCCGAGATAGACCACCGACTGATTGACCGAGGTGATCTTGGCCGGCAGGCTGTAGTAGGCGGAATTGATGACCTTGAGGATCTTCATGGTCATCACCGGATCTTTCTCGATGACGTTGACCAGGTCCTTGGGCAAGCAGTTGATGTCCCGGGTCAGTTCCAGGATCTTCTGCACACTTTGGGGGAAAGCCGGCATGCGTTCGACCGCAGTGCCCAGCTTGCGTTGAACTTCGATCGTCAGGGTGGCCACGACGGTCCGCGACAGAGGGGATTGTGTCGCGGATTATACCGGTCAAGCCGAGACACGCTCGTAATATCGGGCGCGGTAAAGCAGGCGTCGCTGGGAGGGACTTTCGGTGAAGCCGCTGCGGTCGTGCAGCACGTTGTTGCAGACCAGGCCCATGCCCGGCTCGAGGCGGCCGGCGAGCGTCCACGGCGTCGGCGCGGCGAGGATGCGCGTCAGGGCGGCGACCGCCGCCTGCGTCGGCGCATCGTCGCGCCAGGCGATGTTGATGGCGCGCGCCGTGTAGCGCATGTGCAGGAAGCCTTGCGCGTCGACGGCGAAAACCGGTCCGGGCTGGGCGGCGCGGGCAATGCCATTGGCATCATGGCGCGCGGGGATGGTCATCGCGTCCGGCGCCGAAAGCGCGCGGATGTGATCGGGGTTGTCGTCGCGCAGCAGGATGTAGGCGATCTCATGGTCGAGCAGCTGGTTCTCACCGCCCGCCGCGGCGCTCTCGACGCAATGCAGCAGCAGGCCGCGGATGGTGCACGCGGGCTGGTTGTAGTAGCCGTCGGTGTGCCACTTGATCGGCTTGTCGGTGTAGGGGATGAAGTCCTTGCGCTCGCCGCGTTCCTCGGCGCCGCGCACCGAGATCGGCGAAATGGCGTCGTCGTCGGTGAGCCAGTGGTTGTCCAGGCGCAGCAGGCCGAGCTGGGCGCCGAGCCGGCGCGGAATCTCCTTGTCCGGGTCGCGTCCGCTCTTGCCGGCATAGACCGCCATGTTGGCGACGGCGTTGAGTTCCAGCAGGCGCGCGCGCTCGGCCGGCGTCAAGGCGCGCGGGTCGTTGATTTCGACGACGATGTCGGCCAGCCGGCGCGGCGCGGCGGCGAGCTTGCGTTCGCGCCAGGCGGCGTAGGCCGCGCCATCGTCGAGATCGAAAGGCGACTTCATGCGTCGGCGGCAAAGATGCCGGCCAGCGTTTTTTCGAGGGCCTTGACGGCTTGCGGCGCCTCGATGTCCATGGCCTGGTCGACGACCCAGAGCTGGTCCTTCGCCGGCAGCACTTCGCGCAGGCAGGCAGCGAAATAGCGGCGAAAGCCGAAATCCGGACCGTCGTCGCCGTAGCCGAACTCGGCGTAGTCGGCGCCGCGGCGGTTGAAGCGGTCGAGGAAATCGTGCCGGCAGGCGTCCGGCGCAGCCTCGCCCAACAGCATGTCGCGGTTGTCCTCGACGATGTCCGCCATGCGCGTCGCCAGCGCCGTGGTGAAGGCGACGCGCGCCTCGGCGTCGAGTTCGCGGTGGGCGATGCGGTCGGCCGCCGTCGCCAGGAACACCAGGAACTCCGAGACGAACTCGAAGTAGGGACGGCCAATGTCGATGTCGTATTGCGCCTTGCGCATGCGGCCGATCGAGTCGATCGCCAGTTTCCAGGCCAGCGTGGCAATGACGCTCGCCAGTTCCGCCGGCGCGCGCTCGCGGCCGTCGTGGAAGCGGTTACGGATACGGACGGCCATCAGTGTGTCCTCTCTGCCGACAGCCGGAAGCGCGACACCTCGGCCATCAGCTTGCGTGAAAGTTCGCCGAGGTCCTTGCAGGCGGTCATGCAGCTCATCGCCTTGCCGGAAGCCTCGTTGGTGTTTTCCTCGTTTTCCTTGATGCGGTCGAGCACCACGGTGGAAATCGTCTGCTGGTCCGACGCCATTTCCGCGACGCTGCCGATTTCGCGCGTCAGCACGGCGATGCTGGCGACGATCTGTTCCAGGGCGACGCCGGTCGCTTCGGAGAGCCGCTGGCTTTCATCCATTTCCTTCAGGCTGTGGTCCGACTTGGCGACGGCTTCGGCGATGCGGTCGCGGATCTGCGCCAGCACCAGCTCGATTTCGCGCGTGGCGGACGTCGTCTTCTCGGCCAGCTTGCGCACTTCGTCGGCGACCACCGCAAAGCCGCGCCCCGCTTCGCCCGCGCGCGCCGCCTCGATGGCGGCATTGAGGGCCAGCAGGTTGGTTTGGTCGGCGATCTCGCGAATCGACAGCGAGATGCTCTGGATTTCTTTCGAGTGGGTGGCGAGGTCGCCGATGTCCTCGGTCAGGCCACGAACCGCGCCGTTCATGCGCGCGATGCCTTCCTGCGCCCGCAGCACCGTCTCCTGTCCGGCGGCGGCGGACTGCTGCGAACGCGCGGAGTTGCCGACCGCGGACGACGCGCTCTTGCTGATGCCGTCCGAGGCGTCGTTGAGAGCGCCGACGAGGCCGACGATCTGCGACGAGTTGTCGTAGTGGGACGAGAGCTTGCCGGTGAGGTCTTCCATCAGGCTGTCGATGGACTGCGTCTCGTCGCCGACGCGCCCCGACAGCGCGGAGATGTCGGACACCATGCCGCGCATGTTGTCCGTCATCTTGCGGAAGGCATCGGCGATGGCGCCGATGAGATCGCGCGATTCGAGCTGGCACGTCGCCGTCAGGTCGCCGGCGCCGACTTGCTCGGCGACGCCGGCCATGGCTTTCAGCCGCGACAGCAGCACGACGTTCATGATGGCGTAGGCGAACAGGCCGATCGAGACGCCGGCGACGATGCAGCCGGCGACGAACCAGATGAACATGCCCGGCTTCCATTCGACGAAGAACTGCGCGTAGAACGGAAACACCAGCGCCACCGAGACGCCGAAGCCGATGTACGACCAGCGCAGCCGGGCAAGAATCGACGCCGTCACGCCTCGCGCTCCGGCGTCGTATGACGCATCAATATCCGCCCTTGCCATACGGCTTGGGCAGGCCGGCGATCTTGACCGCCTGCTTGGCCGGGCCGTCCAGCGGGAAGAGGTCGTACATCTTCTTCGAATCCGCGCCCGGCATGATTTCCTCGATGTCCTTCATGAAGTTGCGGAAGTTAGGCGTCTTGCCTTCCTCGCGGAACTTGTCGCGGAAATAGTTGATGACGATCATGTGGTCGTCGGTCAGCGCGACGCCTTCGGCCTCGGCGATGACTTTCACCGCCTCATCCGAGTAATCCGGTTCCAGCAGGAAGCCGTAATCGTCCGTTTCTTTTTCTTCGCCATTGATGACATAGCTCATGGAGGTCTCCTCTAACAGTGATAGTGGGTCAAATCTTCTTCAAATAGAACTCGTGGGCGCCGCGCGCCATGGGCAGCGAGGCGAGCAGTTCGATGGCCGTCGCACGGCTCCAGGACTGGACATCGGCGACGGCGCCGGGGCAGTCGCTGACGAGTTGCAGCACCTCGCCGGCCTTCATGCCGTCGAGCAGTTTCTTGGCTTCGAGGATCGGGCCCGGGCACGAGACGCCGCGCATGTCGAGCGTGACGTGGGCGATCGGCGTCGCCGCCGCGCCGTCGGCCTTCTTCAGCGTATAGGCGGTCTTGCCGTCGGCCTGGCGGGCGGAGGACACGAGCTGGTTGCCGGTGTACTTGCACCAGGCGAACAGATCGTCCGCGGTGCCGGCGCAATCGGACAGCAAGCGCATGACCTGGCCCGGCTGCAGGTCGTCGATGATCTTCTTCGCGCCCAGCAACGGCGCGGGGCACGGCATGCCGGACAGATCGATGGTGACGGCGGCGGTGTTTTCCGACATGGCAAGCTCCTTATCGTTTTGGCTTCAGTCGCCGCCGACGGCGGCGACGGATCGATGCTGGAGAAAGATACCGCAACCGTGCTTGCGTTGCACGCCGAGCCCGGCGCGCTGCAGGCGCAGCGAATGTTCGGCGCGCAAGCCATGCAGCATCAGGCTGAAGCCCTCGACCACCACGCCTCCGGCGCGCATGGCCTGCGCCTTGCCGACGACCAGCTGCGCCTCGATGCCGAGTGCGGCGAGCTGGCGCCGGCATTCGGCGAAGAACGCCGCCTCGTCGCTGATGCCGACGGCAACGAACGGCGAATACACGACCTTCGCCGGCGCCAGCGGCCGCAACTTCGCTTCGCCGACCGCGAGCGCCTCGCCCAGGTCGAGGCGCATGCCGCTCAGGGCGCGGGCCGGCTCGACGCGTTCCGCCGCCAGCCGCAGCGTCAGCCGCGTGTGCTTGGACAGATAGCATTGGCCGGCGGCCGGACTGCTGATGCGCGCCAGCGGATGCACGCCGGCAGCCTCATCCGCCGCGAGCCACGGCAGCGCCGCGGCGAGCGCCTGCCACAGCGGCTCGGCATAGTCTTCGGGCACGCTGCGCCCGGCGAGCGAGAACGCCAGGTCGACGACTTCGTCGGCGACGGCGTCGTCCGCGGCGCTCACTTTTGCTCCTGCGCCTGGCGCGACCATTCCTGCATCTGCCGCCCCCAGCGCTCGGCCGTGATCGGATCGATGTCGAAAATGGTGAAGCGCGAATGCTCGCGGATGCGGATGCGCAACAGCGGAATGCCGCCGGCCGCGTAGTCGATCTGCTGCAGTTCGATCTCCTGGTTGCCGATCGGCACGCGGAACTTGTCGAGACTGGTAACCTTGTCCAATGGCATCTCCTCTGGGCTCCGACTATCGCACTGGATACGCTGTTGCGGCCACTACCGCGTAGGCGTGGCCGCACATACTCCTTTTGGGGTAGTCCCAGCTACCCCATCTAGCGAGGGGCCTCTACCTGCCGGAAGTATGGCTTGTGCACCGCACTATTCCTTAGTATCGCTTCAACTTGCAATCCTGCTGTTCGCGCCGCCGGTGCGATCCGCTCCCCAACAGCTAACACGAGGAGACACTCTGATGGCCAAGCCGCTCCACCCCACCCCCCTGCTGGACGAACTCGAAAAGGGCCCGTGGCCCAGCTTCGTCACCGGCCTCAAGCGCCTGGCCAAGGATAACGACATGGCCGTCGACCTGCTCGGCCAGCTCGAGCATTCCTACGAGACCCGCATGGGCTACTGGAAAGGCGGCACGCTCGGCGTCGTCGGTTACGGCGGCGGCATCATCCCGCGCTTCTCCGAAATCAAGAACCCGGACGGCAGCTACCGCTTCCCGGACGCCGGCGAGTTCCACACGCTGCGCATCATGCCGTCCGCCGGCATGCACTACGACACCGCCACCCTGCGCCAGCTCTGCGACGTCTGGCAGAAGCACGGTTCCGGCCTGATCGCGCTGCACGGCCAGTCCGGCGACATCATGTTCCAGGGCGCATCAAGCGAAAACGTGCAGAAGGCCTTCGACGAATTCAACGAGATGGGCTTCGACCTCGGCGGCGCCGGCCCGGCCCTGCGCACCTCGGCTTCCTGCATCGGCGCGGCGCGCTGCGAGCAGTCCTGCTTCGACGAAGCCAAGGCGCATCACCTCGTCATCAACAAGTTCCTCGACGATCTGCATCGTCCGGCGCTGCCCTACAAGTTCAAGTTCAAGTTCTCCGGCTGCCCGAACGACTGCACCAACTCGATCCAGCGCTCCGACTTCGCCACCATCGGCACCTGGCGCGACAACATCCGCACCGACGAAGCGATGGCCAAGAAGTGGGTCGCCAAGCACGGCGTCACCAAGCTGGTCAACGAAGTCATCGGCATGTGCCCGACGCGCGCCATGCAGCTGAAGGAAGCCGCCGCCGTTGCCGCCGGCGCCAACATCTCCAGCGTCAAGGTGAACGACACCCAGGCCCTCGAGATCGACAACAAGAGCTGCGTGCGCTGCATGCACTGCATCAACGTCATGACCGGCGGCCTGCAGATCGGCAAGGACAAGGGCGTCACCATCCTGATCGGCGGCAAGAGCGTGCTGAAGATCGGCGCCACCATGGGTTCCGTCATCATCCCGTTCATGCCGCTCAGCACGGACGAAGACTACGAGGCCTATCTGGACCTCGGCCAGCGCGTCATGGACTTCTTCGCCGAGAACGCCCTCGAGCACGAGCGCACCGGCGAAATGATCGAACGCATCGGCCTGGCCAACTTCCTGGAAGGCATCGAGGTCGAGATCGATCCCAACATGATCAATCGCCCGCGCATGAACCCCTACACGAACATGGCCGGCTGGGACGAGGAAGTCGCCAAGGCCGAAGCCCGCAAGGCGGCCGCCGCCTGAACCCCGACGCTCATCTAGACCAGCATTGACGGAGACATACAAATGGCTCAACCTCAAGTCCGCAAGCCGATCGAAGGCTTCCTCGACAACAAGAAGTTCCTGCACCCGAAGTTCGCCGCCAACTACGGCAATTGGCTGACGCATGACCGTCCGCGCCCCGGCGTCATGCACCACGTCTCGCGCAGCGGCGACGAAGTGTGGACCGTGCGCGCCGGCACCCAGCGCCAGATGGACCACTACACGATCCGCAAGCTGTGCGACATCGCCGACAGCCACGGCGAAGGCTTCATGCGCTTCACCATGCGCTCCAACGTCGAGATTTCCGTTTCCAGCGAAGCCAAGGTCGCGCCGCTGATCGCCGAACTCGAGAAGGCCGGCTTCCCGATCGGCGGCACGGGCAACTCCGTGTCCATGGTCGCCCACACCCAGGGCTGGATGCACTGCGACATCCCCGGCACCGACGCTTCCGGCGTCGTCAAGTCGATGATGGACAACCTGATCGAGGAGTTCAAGCACGAGGAGATGCCGAACCGCGTCAAGCTGTCGACCTCCTGCTGCGAAATCAACTGCGGCGGCCAGGCCGACATCGCCGTCGTCGTGCAATACACGAAGCCGCCGAAGATCAACCACGATCTCGTCTCCGCCATCTGCGAACGCCCGACCGTCGTCGCGCGCTGCCCGGTGGCCGCGATCCGCCCGACCATCGTCAATGGCAAGCCGTCGCTGGAAGTCGACGAGAAGAAGTGCGTCTGCTGCGGCGCCTGCTTCCCGCCCTGCCCGCCCATGCAGATCAACGATCCCGAGTCCAACAAGATCGCCATCTGGGTCGGCGGCAAGAACTCCAACGCCCGCTCCAAGCCGACCTTCCACAAGCTCGTCGCCGCCGGCCTGCCGAACAACGCGCCGCGCTGGCCCGAAGTGAACGCCGTCGTCAAGAAGATCCTCATGGCCTACAAGGCGGACGGCCGTCCGTGGGAACGCATGGCCGACTGGATCGACCGCATCGGCTGGCCCGCGTTCTTCGAGAAGACCGACCTGCCCTTCACCAAGTACATGATCGACGACTGGCGCGGCGGCCGCGTCAACCTCAACGCCTCCGCCCAAGTGCGCTTCTGAGACCTCGGACATGAAATTCGCTATTCAGGTCAACGAAGGCCCCTACACGCACCAGGCGTCGGACAGCGCCTACCATTTCACCAAGGCGGTGCTGGCTGCGGGACATGAGGTGTTTCGCGTGTTCTTCTATCACGACGGCGTCAACAACGCCACGCGCCTGACGACGCCGCCGCAGGACGACCGCAACATCGTCAACCGCTGGTCGAAGCTGGCGCAGGGCAGCGAGCTCGATCTCGTGGTCTGCGTCGCCGCCGCCCAGCGCCGCGGCATCGTCGACGACGGCGAAGCCAAGCGCAACGGCAAGGACGCCACCAATCTGGCGCCGGGCTTTCGCATCTCCGGTCTCGGTCAGTTGATCGAAGCCGGCATCCAGGCCGACCGCTTGGTCGTGTTCGGCGACTAAAGGGAGACGACATCATGACCACCAAGAAATTCATGTTCGTCAACCGCAAGGCGCCCTACGGCACCATCTACGCGCTGGAATCGCTGGAAGTGGTGCTGATCGGCGCCGCCTTCGAGCAGGACGTCTCGATGGCCTTCATCGACGACGGCGTCTACCAGCTCAAGAAGGGCCATCAGACCAAGGGCATCGAAATGAAGGCCTTCGAGAAGACCTACGGCGCGCTCGAAGACTACGACGTCAACAAGCTCTACGTCGACGAGCAATCGCTGGCGGCGCGCGGCCTCACCGCCGACGACCTTTGCGTGCCCGTCGAAGTCATGAGCCGCGCCGCCATCGGCCAGCTGATGGCGGAGCAAGACGTCCTGCTCTCCTTCTGAGGAATCGAACCATGCTCAATATCGTCAACAAGTCCCCGCTGGATCGCACCGCGCTGCAGGCCTGCATCGACGCTGCGACCGGCGGCTCCATCCTGCTGATCGAGGACGGCGTCTATGCCGCCACGCGCGGCAACGCGTTCGAGGCCAAGCTCAAGGCGGTCCAGGGCAGCTACAAGCTGTTCGCCCTCGGTCCCGATCTCGACGCGCGCGGCTTCGGCGACCGCGTCATGGACGGCGTCACGGTGGTCGACTACGCCGGCTTCGTCGAACTCGTCGCCGAACACAAGAACTGCCAGTCCTGGCTATAAGGCAGCGGCTGAAATCCATCCACTGAAACATCCCTAGGAGAAACAACATGGGCACCATCGACATCAACGGCAAGTCCGTCGAAACCGACGAAGAAGGCTACCTCGTCAACCTCAACGATTGGGACGAAGCCATCGGCGGCGAACTGGCGAAGAGCGAAAACGTCAACATGACCGAACAGCACTGGGAAGTCGTGAACTTCCTGCGCGAGTACTACAACGAGTTCCAGATCGCCCCCGCCGTGCGCGTGCTGACCAAGGCCATCGGCAAGAAGCTCGGGCCGGAGAAGGGCAACAGCCAGTACCTGTACGAATTGTTCCCCTACGGCCCGGCCAAGCAGGCGTGCAAGATCGCCGGCCTGCCGAAGCCCACCGGCTGCATCTGATTTCGCGTCGAAAGCGGGCCGATGAATCCATCGGCCCGGTTTCACCGGAATCCCATAGGTAGCGTTTTCTTGCCGAGCCATCGCCCACGCCCATGAGCCTTCTTTTCGCGATCCTGTTCTACGTTGCCGCCGCCGTATTCGTCGGCGGCCTGGCGTACAAGATTGTCGACTTCGCGCGCACTCCGGCGCCGCTGAAGATTCCGACCACGCCGGCGCCGATCTCGACGCCGGGCGTCGCCTTCCGCATGTTCCGCGAGGTCGTCTTCTTCGAGAGCCTGTTCAAGGGCAACCTCTGGATCTGGGCCCTGGGCGCCGCCTTCCATTTCGGCCTGGCCCTGGTGCTGGTGCGCCACCTGCGCTACTTCCTGGAGCCGGTGCCGGCGCTGATCGCCTTCGCCCAGCCCTTCGGCATGTACGCCGGCTTCATGATGGCCGCCGGCCTCGCCGGACTGTGGGCGCGCCGCTTCCTGGTCGAACGCATCCGCTACATCTCGACCTACTCGGATCACCTGATGCTCGCCCTGCTGCTGACCATCGCCGCCACCGGGCTGGGCATGAAGTTCGTCATGCACACCGACGTCATCGGCGTGAAGGCCTTCTTCCTCGGCCTGATGGCGTTCGACATCCAGCCGCTGCCGGCGCATCCGGGCCTCTACATCCACCTCGCCTGCGTCGCGCTGCTGATGCTCGTCTTCCCCTTCAGCAAGCTGCTGCACGCCCCGGGCATTTTCTTCAGCCCGACCCGCAACCAGACCGACAATCCGCGCGAAGCGCGCCACCTGGCGCCCTGGGCCGCCAAGCTGGAGAAGAACTGACATGGCCGGCCCCGAAATCAAAGCTCCCGCGCTGCGCGAATTCCCGACCGTCCCGGCGCTCCAGCCCGACGCGACAGCCGACGTCAAGTGCTGGGTCGCCAGCGAGAAGATCCAGGAGCCGCTCGGCTTCCCCGGCAAGCTCGCCGACGACTGGCAGGAAACCCACGACCGCGCCATCGGCCGCATGGGCGAACTGCTCGACAAGTACCGTTCGCTCAAGGTGTTCATGGACGCCTGCGTGCATTGCGGCGCCTGCACCGACAAGTGCCATTACTTCATCGGCACCGGCGACCCGAAGAACATGCCGGTGGCGCGCCAGGACCTGATGCGCAGCGTCTATCGCCGCTATTTCACCCCGGCCGGCAAGATGTTCCCGCAACTCGTCGGCGCGCGCGACCTGACGCGCGAAGTGCTCGACGAGTGGTACAGCTATTACTGGCAGTGCTCGGAATGCCGGCGCTGCTCGGTGTTCTGCCCCTACGGCATCGACACCGCCGAAATCACCATGGCCGGGCGCGAAATCCTCGACGCCGTCGGCTACGGCCAGAAGTACAGCAACGAGATCATCGGCAAGGTGCATCGCGTCGGCAACAACCTCGGCCTGCCCGGCCCGGCGCTGATCGACACGCTGTCCGGCCTCGAGGAAGACGTCAAGGACGACACCGGCTGCGACGTCCGCTACCCGGTCGACGAAAAGGGCGCCGAGGTCCTCCTGGTGACGCCTTCGGCCGACTTCTTCGCCGAACCGCACATCGAAAGCACGATCGGCTACGGCAAGGTTTTCCATGCCGCGGGCATTTCCTGGACGTTCTCGTCGATGGCGTCGGAAGCCGGCAACTTCGGCATGTTCATCGGCAACTACGACCAGCTGCACAAGATCGCCCAGCGCGTGCGCCAGGCCGCGCTCGAGCTCGGCGTCAAGCGCATCGTCGTCGGCGAGTGCGGCCACGCCTGGCGCGTCGCCTACGCCTTCTGGAACACGCTGACCGGCATTGGCGCCGGCGCCAACGATCCCTTTGCCGTCGAACTGCAAAAGCAGCTCGACCCGCGCTACAAGCAGCCGGCGCACATTTGCGAAGTGACCTGGGACCTGATCCAGCAAGGCCGCCTCAAGTTCGACAAGTCGGCCAACGATCACCGCATCGTCACCTTCCACGATTCCTGCAACGTCGCGCGCGGCTCGCGCATGGGCGACTACGCCGGCGGCCAGTTCGACATCCCGCGCCACATCATCAAGGCCGTCGCCAACAAGTTCCACGACATGGCGCCGGAAACCATCGGCGAGCGGACGTTCTGCTGCGGCGGCGGCGGCGGCGTGCTCACCGACGAATTGATGGACATTCGCGTCAAGGGCGCGCTGCCCCGCATGGAAGCCCTGCAGCGCGTGGTCGACGACAACGGCGTGAATTTCATGGCCACCATCTGCGCCATCTGCAAGGCGCAATTCAGCAAGGTTTTGCCTTATTACGGATTCAAGAGCGGCATGGTGGGCGGCGTGCATCAGCTCGTCAGCACCGCGATCCAATTGGGCAACGAACAGTAAAACGCGCAGTTATAAAGCTACCGGAGACCAGCGATGTCCACGATGAACCAGACCCCGCAGAACACCAAGACCACCTATCGCCGCTTCAAGGAAGGCGACACCAAGTTCAAGCGCTCGCAGGAACAACTGTTCAAGGCGAGCTGGACCTACAAGTGCCCGACCTACGTCCAGCAGACGCCGCCGTGCCAGGGCCAGTGCCCGGCCGGCGAAGACATCCGCTCCTACCTGAACATCGTGCGCGGCATCGAGAAGCCGCCGGTCGGCGCCGACGGCAAGCCGTCCATGCCGTGGCAGGAATACGCCTGGCGCCGCCTGACGGAATGCAACCCCTTCCCCGCCATCATGGGCCGCGTCTGCCCGGCGCCCTGCCAGGGCGGCTGCAACCGCGCCAAGGTCGAGGACTTCGTCGGCATCAACTCGGTCGAGCAGTTCCTCGGCAACTACGCGATTGAAAAGGGCCTCGGCTTCGCCAAGCCCGAAGTGGAAACCGGCAAGAAGATCGCCGTCGTCGGCGGCGGCGTCGCCGGCCTGTCGGTCGCCTACCAGCTGCGCAAGAAGGGCCACTCGATCACGATTTTCGAAGCCCACCACAAGCTCGGCGGCATGCTGACCTTCGGCCTGCCGGCCTACCGCACGCCGCGCGACGTCGTCGACGCCGAAGTCAAGCGCATCACCGACATGGGCGGCATCGAAGTCCGCTGCAGCACGCGCGTCGGCAAGGACGTCACGATGGACCAGCTGCGCCAGGATTTCGACGCCGTCTTCATCGGCATCGGCGCGCAAGCCGGCAACAAGCTCGACATTCCCGGCGCCGACGCGCCCAACGTCACCGACGGCATCAGCTTCCTGCGCGACTACAACGAAGGCCGCATCGATTGCGCCGGCAAGAACATCATCGTCATCGGCGGCGGCGACACCGCCATGGACTGCGCCGCCGTGGCGCGCCGCCTCGGCGCCGAATGCGACGCCGGCGTATCGCCGGAGAACCAGACCAAGGTCACAGTCGCCGCGCGCGAAGCCAACGGCCGCCAAGCCATGCACGTCCTGCGCCAAAGCTCCGAGGTGGTGATCGCCTATCGCCGCCACGTCCAGGAAATGCCTTGCACCAAGCACGAACTGGAGGCCGTCATCGAAGAAGGCGTCGAGATCCAGCCGTGCGTCGCGCCCGTGTCCGTCGTCAAGGATGCCAGCGGCAAGGCCACCGCCCTGCGCGTCATCAAGGTCGACTGGGTCAACAAGAAAATGGTGCCGCAGGAAGGCTCCGAATACGACATCCCGGCCAACCTGATCGTCTCCGCCGTCGGCCAGTCGATCGACTGGACCGGCATGGATGCCTTCAAGAACGCCAAGAACCTCGGCAACGCCGACAAGGCGCTGCAGGCCGTCGGCCAGCCCGGCGTGTTCATCGGCGGCGACGCCATTTCCCCGCTCACGCTGACGGTCGCCATCGGCCACGCCCGCATCGCCGCCGAAGGCATCGACGACTACGTCATGGGCCGCGAGATCGCCAAGCGCCCGAAGGTCGACAAGAAGCTGTTCGACATGCCCGCCAACATGCAGAAGTTCGGCGCCAAGTTCGACAAGGTGCCCGACGGCTACACGCGCGCCACCTGCGACAACAAGAACGCCGTGCATAACTTCGACGACCGCGCCGACCGCGCCATCATCGAGGCGAAGGACCTGTTCCTCGGCCACTTCTCCTACACGCCGCGCAACGAGCGGGCGCAGAACGAGATCAACGCCGAGAACGTGCTGGGCAGCAGCGCCGAGCGCCTGATTGCCCTGACGGATGCCCAGGCGCAGGCGGAAGCCAAGCGCTGCATGAGCTGCGGCATGTGCTTCGAGTGCGACAACTGCGTCATCTACTGCCCGCAGGGCGCCGTCAAGCGCGTGCCGAAGAAGGAACAGATGGCCGGCCGCTACGTCACCACCGATTATGCCAAGTGCATTGGCTGCCACATCTGCATGGACGTCTGCCCGACCGGCTACATCCAGATGGGCCTGGGTGGCGAAGGCAACTGATCCACGCACCGGACGATGACCATGTCGCGCGCTCTCACCTTCCTTGCCGCCCTCACGCTGGCGCTGCCGCTGTTCAACGCGGCGGCCGCCGGCGAAGCGGCCAAGCCGGCCATCGTGATCGCCAATCCGGGAACGCAATGCATCGCGCCCCCTGAGGAAATGCGGCGCGACCACATGGAAATGCTCAAGCACCAGCGCAACCGCACCATGCGGCTGGGCGAGCGCGGCGCCAAGGTCAGCCTCAACGCCTGCGTCGACTGCCATGCCAGCAAGACGACCGGCTCGGTGCTCAGCGGCAAGCAAAGCAACCCGGACGGCTTTTGCGAAGCCTGCCACGCCTTCGCCGCCGTCAAGCTCGACTGCTGGGACTGCCATCAGCCCAAGGCCGGCTACAAGGCGGCCGAGGCGACGCCCGCGCCGGAAGGATCCAAGCCATGAACGCCCCCGATAACAAGCGCCGCGCGCTTCTCGCCACCGCCGGCGTCGGCGCCGCCGGCCTCGTCGTCGCTCCCGGCATCCGCCTGATCGAGGCGGCCACCGCCGCCGACGCGCCGAAGACCACGCTGGCCTCGAGCAAAGTGCGCTGGGGCATGCTGGTCGACACGACCAAGTGCAAGTCCGACTGCAACGCCTGCGTCACGGCCTGCAACAAGGAAAACAGCATCGTCGAGGAAGTCGCCGATCCGCGCCAGCGCTCGCAGTGGGTGCGCAAGATCGACCTGGTCGAGCAGCGCACCGGCAAGCAGCATTCGCTGCCGATGATGTGCCAGCACTGCACGAATCCGCCCTGCGTCGACGTCTGCCCGACCGGCGCCTCCTTCAAGCGCGCCGACGGCCTCGTGCTGGTCGACCGCCATATCTGCATCGGCTGCCGCTACTGCATGATGGCCTGCCCGTACAAGGCGCGCTCCTTCGTGCATGAGCCACTCACCACGCAGAATCCGGAAATGCCGCGCGGCGTCGGCTGCGTCGAATCCTGCACCTTCTGCGTCCAGCGCATCGACCGCGGCCTGCAGCCCGCCTGCACCGAGGCCTGCCCGGAAGGCGCCATGCTGTTCGGCGACCTCAACGACGACAACAGCGCCATCGCCAAACGTCTCAAGGAAGTCGCCAGCACCCAGGTCCGTGCCGAGCTCAAGCTCGACACCGGCGTCCGTTACCAAGGCATCTGAGGAACGAAAAAAATGGACTACGCATCCTCGCGCGCCGAAGAAAAGAAGTTCTACCTGCTCGCCGCGCTCGGTGCGCTGGTCAGCGCCATCGGCATCGGCGCCGCACTCTACATGGAGCATCACGGCCACGCCGTCACCGGCATGAACAACCAGATCGTCTGGGGCCTGCCGCACGTCTTCGCCATTTTCCTGGTCGTCGCCGCCTCCGGCGTGCTCAACGTCGCCTCGATCGGCTCGGTGTTCGGCAAGACCGTCTACAAGACCCGCGCCAAGCTCGCCGGCCTGCTCTGCTTCGCCATGCTGGCGGCCGGCCTCGTCGTCATCCTGCTCGACCTCGGCCGCGCCGACCGCATCATGGTGGCCGCGACGCACGTCAACCTGACGTCGGTGTTCGGCTGGAACATGATTCTCTATCCCGGCATGTTCGCCATTGTCTTCGTCTATCTCTGGACGCTGATGGAAAAGCGCATGTATCCGTACTCGAAGCCGGCCGGCTTCGCGGCCTTCATCTGGCGCCTGATGCTGACGACCGGCACCGGCTCGATCTTCGGCTTCCTCGTCGCGCGCCAAGCCTACCAATCCGCCGTGATCGCGCCGATGTTCATCATCATGTCCTTTGCCTGGGGCCTGGCCGTGTTCATGGTGGTGCAGAAGGCGATGTACCTGTGGAACGGCATGACGCTGCATCCCGAAATCCGCAACCGACTGAGGAAGCTGCTCGCCGTGTTCGTCGGCGCGGTGTTCTATTTCGTCGCCGTCTATCACCTGACCAACCTCTACTTCGCCAAGCAGACCGCCTTCGAGCACTTCATCCTCGTCGATGGCGGCATCTTCCCGCAGCTGTTCTGGGGCGGCTGGCTGTGCGTCGGCACGCTCGCGCCGCTGGCGCTGTTCTTCCTGCCGGGCCTCAAGGACATGCGCGGCTCGGTGACGCTGGCCTCGCTGCTGATCATCGTCGGCGCCTTCTGCCAGCTCTACGTCTTCATCATCGGCGGCGAAGCCTTCCCGCTCGAGATATTCCCCGGCAGGACGGCCACCAGCACCTTCTTCGACGGCCGCATCGACCAGTACGCACCGAGCCTGCCGGAGATCCTGCTTGGGCTAGGCGGCATCGGCATCGCCTTCACGATGACCGTCGTTGGCGTGCGCGTGCTGCGCTTCCTGCCGGAAGACAACATCGCCAAACTCCAAGCCGCCGGCGCCCTCAGCGACTAAACCCGCTCCGCCATGCATCGCTTCCTGATCTCGGCCGCCCACAAATCGTCCGGCAAGACGACGATCAGCATCGGGCTCGCCGCGGCATTGCGCGCGCGCGGCCTGGTCGTGCAGCCCTACAAGAAGGGCCCCGACTACATCGATCCGCTGTGGCTGGGATCGGCCGCCGGTCGCGGCTGCCGCAACCTCGACTTCTACCTCTCGCCCAACGACGAGCTCGCCGCGCAGTTCGCGCGCCATGGCTGGGATGCCGACGTCTGCCTAGTCGAGGGCAACATGGGCCTCTACGACGGCCTCGACCTCGAAGGCTCGAACAGCAACGCCGCGCTGGCGAAGCTGCTGGCCCTGCCGGCGATCCTGGTGCTCGACGCCCGCGGCATGACGCGCGGCATCGCGCCGCTGATCCTCGGCTACCAGGCCTTCGACCGCGACCTCAAGATCGCCGGCGTCATCCTCAACAAGCTCGGCGGCAAGCGCCACGAAGGCAAGCTGCGCGCCATCGTCGAGCATTACACCGACGTGCCCGTGATCGGCGCCATCCAGGACGATCCGCGCCTGCAGCTGGTCGAGCGCCACTTGGGCCTGATGCCCGCCAACGAGGCGCAGGCCGCGCAGCAGCGCATCGGCGACATCGCCGCGGCGATCGCCGAACAAGTCGACCTCGACCGCCTGCTCGCCGTGAGCCATACCGACCAAGCCTTGCCGCGCCCGGCGCCGCAAATCATCACCGGCGGCCCGACCGTGCGCATCGCCGTCGCCCAGGATGCGGCCTTCGGCTTCTATTACGCCGACGACTTCGACGCCTTGCGCGCCGCCGGCGCCGAGATCGTGCCCTTCGACACGCTGCGCGACGCGCAGCTGCCGGCCTGCGACGGCCTGTTCATCGGCGGCGGCTTTCCCGAATCCTTCCTCGATGGGCTGGCCGCCAACGCCAGCCTGCGCGCCGACATCCGCGCCGCCATCGAGAACGGCCTGCCGACGTACGCCGAATGCGGCGGCCTCATGTACCTGGCCCGCGCCATCGAATGGAACGGCAAGACGGCGCCCATGGTCGGCGCCATCGCCGGCGACGTCGTCATGCACAAGAAGCCCGTCGGCCGCGGCTATGTCGCCTTGCGGCCGACCGCCGACCATCCCTGGCGCACGCCGGCGGCGGCGGCGGAAGTGCGCGCGCACGAGTTCCACTATTCGTCGCTCGAGAACCTGCCGGCCGGCATGCGCTACGCCTACGAGATGACGCGCGGCCACGGCATCGACGGCAAGCGCGACGGCCTCATCTACAAGAACCTGCTCGCCTCCTACAGCCATTTGCGCACGTCGGCGGGCTGCGACTGGGCGGCTGAATTCGTGCGCTTCGTGCGCGCCGGCGGCCACAGCCTGCGGGAGCCCCAGCGATGTTCCGGCTGACGCGCGCCGCCGCCGAGCAGATCCTGCGCACCGCCGAAATCCAGGGCGACGCGCCGTCCTTGCGCATCGCCGCCAAGATCGACGAGGATGGCGAGCGCGTCTATGGCGTCGGCTTCGACGACGAGCGCGAACACGACCTGGTGCTCGACTGCGAGGGCGTCACCATCCTGATCTCGCCGCACAGCCAGGGCTTGCTTGCCGGCACGACGCTCGATTTCGTCGAATTGAAGCCCGGCGAATTCCAGTTCGTCTTCGACAATCCCAACGAACCCACCTGTGCGCCTGCCGGCGGCGGCTGCGCATCCTGCGGTCGCGGCGGCAGTTGCGGCTGACATGACGCGCGGCCCCGCCAAGCCCGGCACGGTCTATCTCGTCGGCGCCGGCCCCGGCGATCCCGACCTGTTGACCCTGCGCGCCGCGCGGCTCATCGCCACGGCCGACGTCCTCGTCTACGACAACCTGGTCGCCCCGGCCATTCTCGACCTCGCCGCAGCCGGTGCCGAACGCATCTACGCCGGCAAGCGCCGCGGCAACCACGCGCTGCCGCAGGAGGAACTCAACCTGCTGCTGGTCGAACTGGCGCGCGCCGGCAAGCGCGTGCTGCGCCTCAAGGGCGGCGATCCCTACACCTTCGGCCGCGGCGGCGAGGAAGTCGAGACGCTGCACGATCACGGTATTCCCTTCGAAGTCGTGCCGGGCGTCACCGCCGCCGCCGGCGTCGCCTCCTACACCGGCATTCCGCTCACCCATCGCGACTACTCGCAAGCCTGCGTCTTCGTCACCGGCCACCTCAAGGACGGCAGCATGGACCTCGACTGGGTGGGCCTGGCGCGCCGCCGCCAGACCGTGGTCATCTACATGGGGCTGCACGGCCTGTCGACGCTGTGCGAAAAGATGATCGAACACGGCCTGCCGCCCGAGTGGCCGGCAGCCATCGTCCAGCAAGGCACCACGCCTCATCAGCGCACCGTCACCGGCACCCTGGCGACGCTGCCCGAACTCGCGCTCGCCGCGCACCTCAAGGCGCCGACGCTGATCATCATCGGCGAGGTCGTCAAGCTGCACGACAAGCTCGCCTGGTTCGAAGGCGGCGCGCGCACCGCCTAGGCGGATTTCGCGATCGGCCGGCGCGACGTGCTGGCCGACGATCCCGGCCAGCGCGGCCGCCTGCGCATTGGCCTTCAGGCAGCCTTGGCGTCCTGGTACTCGCCGACCGCCGCCTGGATGACCTCCCGCGCGATCGCCGTTTCCCGTTCGCTCCCGGTCTCAGCCACGACCACCACCTGACCGCTGAAGATTGCGTCCTGAATCAGGGCGGAGAGCTTGCCTTCCTGCTGCTTCGCGCTTCCGGCGCGCCCTTGCGCCCCGGCTGCCGCGCCCATCAGGCCGCCGACGCTGGCGCCCCAGCCCAGCATGGCAAGCGGAGCCACCAGCGGACCGGCGACAAACAGACTGACGTTCGCCGCCACCAGCGCCACTTCCGCGAGCGCACCGACAGCGGTGCCCACCGCAGTACCGATGACGGCGTCCTTGAGCACGCCCGTCAACACCTTGCTGCTGTCTCCTTCCGGCGCGGCGATGGGCGGCGCCGATTCGGCCGCGAACATCTGCAGGCGTTCGCGCGGCAGTCCCCGCTCGACGAGCCTGGAACAGGCGTTCCTGGCTTCTTCGCGATGGGCAAAAAACCCCGATACGTAATGACGGTATGCATCCATGCCGATTCTCCTTTGTGCGTGTATGTTGCCCCGCGCGAACCGGATGAAGTCTTTCCCACTCGGCGCTCCCCGAATCCCCGCGCGATGCCGCCCGCCGACGAACGGCGTTCAACACCCCGCCTTGGCCTTGTCGCGCCTTAATGCCATATGCCTATCCGGAAGTCCCGCGCGCGTCGCGCTCGCGACGGCGCGCGGAACCGGAACGTCAATACGACAGGTGCTCCGCGGGAAAGTTGCGCGCCGGGAAAGCGCCTGCAATGGGACAGCTTCGGGCGCGACCATGTCGCTGTCGACGCTGCGGCGAAGCAGCGGCGCCGGCCGCAGCGCGGCCCCACACAGCGGCACGCCAGCCGCTAGGCGGCGCGCCTTTCGCGCGGCGCGGCCGCCGCTTCGCGCGAGCGCTTCGCTTCGTCGAGCAGATAGCGCTGGTAGTCGTCCAGGTCGCCGTCGAACGGTTCGATGCCGCCGCCGGCGACCAGCCAGAATTCGTCGCACACGGCACGCAGCAGCGCGCGGTCGTGGCTGACCAGCATGACCGTGCCCTCGAACTCGTTCAGCGCCATGCCGAGCGCTTCGCGGGTCGCCAGATCGAGGTGGTTGGTGGGCTCGTCGAGCAGCAGCAGGTTCGGCCGCTGCCAGACGATCATGCACAGCACCAGGCGCGCCTTTTCGCCGCCGCTCATGGTGCCGACGGCCTGCTTGACCATGTCGCCGCTGAAGTTGAACGTCCCCAGGAAAGTGCGCAGATCCTGCTCGCGGGCGGCGATCCAGCCGCCGCGTCCCTTCGCCAGGGTTTCCTTGGCCAGCCGGATCATGTGTTCCAGCGGCGTATCTTCGGGACGCAGCACGTCGAGTTCCTGCTGGGCGAAATAGCCGATATTCAGTCCCTTGCCCTCGACGATCTCGCCGTCGATGGGCGTGAGCGCGCGGGCCACCGTCTTCACCAGCGTAGACTTGCCCTGGCCGTTGGCGCCGAGGATGCCGATGCGTTGACCGGCATGCACCGAGCGGTTGATGTGGCGCACGATCACCGTCGGCGGCGTGCCGGCGGGCGCGTCCGGCAGCGGCGGGTAGCCGAAGCTGGCGTCGAGCATCGACAGCATGGGGTTGGGCAGATTGACGGGCTCCTGGAACTCGAAATTGAATTCCGCGTCGGCCAGCACCGGGGCGATCTTCTCCATGCGTTCCAGCGCCTTGACGCGGCTTTGCGCCTGCTTGGCCTTGCTGGCCTTGGCCTTGAAGCGGTTGATGAACGCCTGCAGGTGGGCGATCTTGTCCTGCTGCTTGGCCAGTGCCGACTGTTGCAGCAGCATCTGCTCGGCGCGCATGTCTTCGAAGGCGCTGTAGTTGCCGCCGTAGCGCAGCAGCTTGGCGTTGTCGATGTGCAGCGTGACCTGCGTCACGGCGTCGAGGAACTCGCGGTCGTGGCTGATCATGATCAGCGTGCCGGCGTAGCGCTTGAGCCACGCCTCCAGCCACACCATGGCGTCGAGGTCGAGGTGGTTGGTGGGCTCGTCGAGCAGCAGCAGTTCGGACGGGCACATCAGGGCGCGCGCCAGCTGCAGGCGCATGCGCCAGCCGCCGGAAAAGCTGTTGACTGGGTTGGCCAGTTCCGCAACCTCGAAGCCCAGGCCGAGAATCAGCGCCTGCGCCCGCGCTTCGGCGTCGTGGGCGCCGGCATCGTGGTGCGCCATGTAGGCGTGCGCCATGCGCATGCCGTCGTCGCCGGCTTCGGCGGCCTGCACCTCGGCCAGGGCCGCCAGCAGCACCGCATCGCCCTCGATGACGAAATCGGTCGCGCTCTGGTCGGTTTCCGGCATGTCCTGCGCCACCTGCGCCATGCGCCATTGCGTCGGGATCGAATAGTCGCCGCCGTCTTCGTGCAGCGTGCCGTTGAGCAGCCCGAACAGGCTCGACTTGCCGGCGCCGTTGCGGCCGACCAGGCCCACCTTCTCGCCGGGATTGAGGGTGACGGAGGTATTGTCCAGCAACACCTTGGCGCCGCGGCGCAAGGTGACGTTCTTGAGGATGATCATGGGCGGGATTCTCGGGGAGGTCGCGCATGATAGCGACCGCAGCACCGGGCACCTAGAACAATTTCGTCAAGGCTTGAACGGGTCTTGGGAAATGCTCAGCCTTGAAACCGCTGCAGAATGCAGGAAATTTCGCCCGCGCTGCTCAGGCGGACAAACGCCGCGACGATGCCCGGGTCGAATTGCCTGCCGGCCTGCTCGTGCAGAAAATCCATCGCGCGCTCCAAGGGCCACGGCTCCTTGTACGGACGCCGGCTGGTCAGCGCATCGAAGACATCCGCCACTTTGACGATCCTCCCGGACAAGGGAATCGCCTCGCCGCTCATGCCATGGGGATATCCGCTGCCGTCCCAGTTCTCATGGTGGCAGCCCGCAATTTCACGCGCCATGGAATAGAACGGGTTGTCGCCGAGGATGCGCACGCCATGTTCGGCATGCGTCTGCATCACGGCCCACTCCTCGGGATCGAGCTTGGCAGGCTTCTTCAGAATCGCATCCGGTATGTTCAGCTTGCCGATATCGTGCAGGATGCTCATCAAGCCCATGTGGCGCGCCTCATCCTTGCCATGGCCGAGTTCAACGGCGAGGACTTCCGTGTAATGCTGCACGCGGTTGACGTGAAACCCGGTATCTTCGTCCTTGCCTTCGCAGGCGATCGACAGCATCGTCACGGCATCCTGGTACGCGTCTTTCAGCGTTTCGGCGGCGACCTTGAGCCTGCGCTCGACGTCGAGGTGCTCGATGGCGCGCGTCACGGTGAGTCGCAGTTGCTCGGGTTCCCAAGGTTTGGTGATGTATTTGTAGATGCCGGCTTCGTTCACGCACTTCACCAGCGATTCCAGGTCGGCATAACCCGTGAGCAGAATGCGGATGGCTTCGGGTTGCAGCACGCGCGCGGCCTTCAGCACTTCGTCGCCGGTCATGCCTGGCATGCGCTGGTCCGAGATGATCAGGTCCACCGAACGGGACTTCAGCAGTTCCACCGCAGCCTCGCCGGAGGCGGCGGTCAGCACCGTATAGACCTTGCGGAATGTGCGAAACAGGTTGTCGACGATATCCGGCTCGTCATCCACGCAGAGCAAGGTGAAGCCAGCGGCCGCGCTGCCCGGCGTCGGCGCCGGGCCGTTAGTCAGTTGTGCTGTCATCGGTTGCCAGGGCCGTCGCGGTGGGTGTCAGGGGAATGTAGAGCGTAAACGTGGTGCCATGCCCGACTTCGCTCTCGACGTCGATGCGGCCGCCATGCTTCTCGATGATGCCGTAGGAAATGGACAAGCCCAAGCCGGTGCCGTCGCCCACCTTCTTCGTGGTAAAGAACGGGTCGAAGATGCGTTTCCTGATGTCGGGCGGGATACCGCTGCCGGTATCGGCAATGGCGACGACGGCCGACTCGCCTTCGCGGCGCGTGCTCACGGTGATGGTGCCGCGTCCCTCGATGGCCTGGGCGGCGTTATACAGGATGTTCATGATCACCTGGTTGATCTGCCCCGGGCGACACAGTACGGACTGATTCAAGCGATAGTCGCGCACCACGTCGATCCGGTTCTTGAACTGGTGCTGCAGCAGCGCCAGCGTATCGTCCAGTCCGTCTTCCAGGCGGGCCGGCTTTTCCAGCGCTTCATCCAGGCGCGAAAAGCTGCGCAGGGAAGAAATGATGTCCTTCACCCGCGTCGCCCCCGATTGCCCGCTGCGGATGATCTTCAGCAGGTCTTGGCGCAGAAAATCGAGATCGGCTTCCTTGAGCCGCGCTTCCAGTCTCCGCTGGTCCTCCGCCGACAGCCGCATGCCGCGCATGTCGTCGATCAGCGCGATCAGCGTGTGCGCATATTCTTCGAGATGGGGAAAATTGGCGTAGATGAAGCCGATCGGGTTGTTCAGCTCATGGGCGACACCCGCCACCAATTGGCCCAGCGAGGCCATCTTCTCCTGGTGGATGAGTTGGGACTGGGCTGCCTTGAGTTCTTCGAGGGTGTCGGTCAATTCGGCGTTGGTCACGGTCAGTTCCCGCGTTCGCTCCTTGACCTTGGCCTCCAGCTCTTCCGCAGACGACTCGAGTTCGCGGACAAGACGTTCGCGTTCGCCGGACGCGCTGTCCAACCGCGCGGTCATGTCGTTGAACGCCCTCGCCAAGGTGCCGATCTCATCGTCGGTCTGCACCGTGACGCGCCGCGACAAGTCGCCGGTGGCCGTGATGGCGGAGACGACCTGCGTCAGTTCGCGCAGCGGCGCGGTAAGGCGTTGCGCCAGCCAGCGAATCGCCATGGTCAAGGGAATGGACAACAGGGCGCACAGGCCGGCCAGCTTCAGCGCCACGATGTCCAGCGTATGGTCGAGCGACGCGGTAGCCTTCAAGGTAACGATGCTCCATCCGGCGGCAAGTCCGTCGTCGTTTTTGGCGCCGTTCGCCAAGTAACGGGTGCCGTCTATTTCTATCCAGCCATCCGCATCCGGGCGGGTGAGTGCGGACAGCAGATGCGCCGTATCGGCGGTCTGCAGCAGCGACGCCAGCAACACGGGATTCTCCGCCTGGCGCAACAGTATCGTTTGCCCCGACAGCGTTGCCTGCACTGCCGCCCAAGGGTAGACGAGCACCAGCGTGCCCAGGGAATAGCCGGCGGAAAATGCGGACGTTACCGGCGTGCTGAGGACGACCACCTCTCCCTGGCCGAGAGGATTGACATGCTTGTCGATGAAGCCCAGTTGGCCATGGGCTTTCCAGACGTCGGGAAGCGCGGCGGCGCCCTGTTGCCGGTCGCTGCTTGCCACCAGGTGTCCGCTCGAGTCGAAGGCGTACAGATCGCCCCGCAGCGAATAGTCGCCCTTGAGGTTTTCCAGGGCGCGTGCCACCCGTTTGTCGACGTCGCCTGAGGCCAGGTCGTTCATCACGTCGAGCTTGGACCAGGCGTGGAGGTTCGTTGCGAGCTGGTCGAAGCGGTTGTTCAAATTGTTCAGCTCGAGGTGCGCCAGCTGTTCAAGCGTGCCCAGTTCCGCCTTCGTGATGGATGTTCGCGTCGCGCTCAACACGACAACCGCCGTCGCCAGGTAGGTGGCCAGAAACACCAGCAGGAACGCTCCCAGCAAGCGGCGGGAAATGGTGTGGGTCGCCCAGCCGTGCATTCGGGAAACCAGCGCGCCCGTCGGCTGCCTGGCGGTCGTCACGGCAGCCTCGCCAGTATCTTGACGCCGGCGGCAGCCTGGCCGGCGCTGATGTAGCCGATGGCGCCCGGCACGGTGCGCACGAATCCCAAGACGGCCAGGTCCGACGTCTGCACCAGAGGCGGCAACCGGCCCTGGAATCTGAGCCGATTCCAGTAATCGGCAAGTTCCCGCGGCGAATGCTCAAGAACCGTTTCCGAGAAATGTTCGCGCACGCCGCTCTTGGCATCGCGGTTAACCGGCACCACGGGGAGCCCGCCGGGCCACGTGATCTTCTGCACCAAATATATCGAGGCCAGTTCCGCAGCGGAGATGCTGCTTGCCGGGACCTGCGGATTGGCCACGATCAACAAGCCGTCGCCCCACGCGATGGCCGGAACCAGCAACCAAGGCAGGATGGCAAGAAAACGCATCAGAAGAGGATCGAGATTGAGGCGGTCCAACCGGTCGGAATATCCCGGGAGACGCCGTACTGGTGCACATATTCGAGCTTCCAAACCAGCGACGACTCGGGCTTGTAGGCGACGCCCAGCAGCGTGTTTCTCGAATGCCGATCAACCAGGTGATCCTGATAGTCCTCCCACTCGAACAAGCCGTGCCAGCGCGGCGTAAAGCTGTAGTCCGCCAGGCCGTAAAGACCCCATTCGTGACTGTGCGCAAGCGCGGTATTGCCGAGCCTTTTCGACGCGATGGCCTCGCTTTCCAGCATCAGGGCGCCGAAGGTCTTTCGCCCATTGGCTCCCACCAGGGTGTAACTGCCGTCCGTTGCCGTCAGTCGGCCGCGCTGGAACGAGATGCCGACCTTGTCCGTCAGTCCCATCGGCCAGCTGACGTGGCCACCCCACACATCGCGGTAGTGCCGCGCCGCAATGGCGTCCGGGCGCTGAAACCACTCGCCTGCAGGCTGCCAATAGAACTGCCAGTCGCGCATATTTCCTTGCGAATCTTGATGCAGCCACGCCATTCCAGACGCATATTCGCTGAAGCCGCGATAGGTAGTCAGCGGACGCGTGGTCGTTGGCACCAGCGGCGCGGCGTGAATCAGGTTCCAATCGCCGACGGGGCTGAGCATCTTGCCGACCCTGAAGGTATCCGCCTCGCCCACCTGCGCGTCGTTATACAGGCGTTCGGCCAACAGGTAGCCGTTGGCATGGGGTGCGTTTCCTTGCTGCAGCAGCGTGACGCCGGACAATTCGATTTCGGCAAAGGGATTTACCCATTGATTGACGCGTCCGGTGACGAACAGGCTCAAGTCGTCGATCGATACCGCTGAAGGGCCTGGTCGTGGCGCATCGAGCACCAGGCTGCCGTACCCGGAAAGAATGAAGTTATTCCCCAGGTCCACGCCCTGCCCAAGCTGATAGTCATCGGCATGGCATGCCGCATCGACTGCGAGACAGGAAAGAGCCAGCAGTAAGGCGAGCGGTTTGTTTCGCATAGGTTGTGCCGCTGGGCATGCGCATGCCTGTCGTCGGCTCGAATTGTTTGGCGCGATTCTACAGCGCGGGCCATCCTCTCAGCGGGCATATCGGAACCGCCTGCCATTGATGACTCCGAGATGCTGCGATCCACTACAGCTTGGTGCGCAAGGTTCTGCCAATCAATTCGATCGCCTCGGGGCTGTCCCAGTCCTTCGCGCCGTAGAACTTGCCAAGCACGCGGCCCTGCGCGTCGACCAGAAGGGTCAAGGGAATGCGGTCGGCGCCGAGCATGTTTTCCATGACCAGCCGGCGGTCGATGAAGTTGCTGAAAGTGATCCTGGAAGCCCGCAGCGCAGCCTTGGCGGGCTCGACGTAGTCGTCGGTGGAGATGCCTATCACCTGGAAGCGCTTGCCGCCGTAGCGCCGCGACAGCCGCTCCAGCGAGCCCATTTCCTCGCGGCAGGGACCGCACCAGCTGGCCCAGACGTTGATGAGCAGCGGCATGCCGCGAAATTCCGAAAGCTGGCGCGAAGGGCCGGACAGGCCCTGCAGCTGCGCCTCGCGCAGCAGGTCGCCGACTTCGAGTTCGCCGGGCGTCTTCGCCGCGGCGACGCCGCTGGCGCCGGCCAGGAAAAACAGTAGCGCGATGACGGTGGTTTTCATGCGGCGAAGTTTAGCAGTCGCCTACAATGTCCAGCCACCACCTTGCCGCCAACGCCGCCGGCCATGCGCATCCACCTTACCGTGCCGCCCGAAGAAATCGAAATCACCGCCATCCGCGCCCAGGGCGCCGGCGGACAGAACGTGAACAAGGTGTCCAGCGCCGCGCACCTGCGCTTCGACGTCGCCGCCTCGTCGCTGCCGGAGCCGGTGCGCGCGCGCCTGCTGGCGCTCGGCGATCAGCGCATCAGCCGCGACGGCGTCGTCGTCATCAAGGCGCAGAAATTCCGCAGCCTCGACAAGAACCGCGACGACGCGCTGCGCCGCCTGCACGAACTGATCGACAGCGTCGCCGTGCCGCGAAAGCTGCGGCGACCGACGCAGCCGACGCGCAGCGCGGTGAAGAAGCGGCTGGAGAGCAAGGCGCGCCGCGGCACCGTGAAGGCCGGGCGCGGCCGCGTCGGCGAATAGCGCGCCGCGGCCGTCGCGCGAGCGCTCACGAAACGGCTGCCGCGCCGCACCGCTGCTTCAGTTCTGCCACTTCCGCTTCGAGCTCGGCGATGCGCTGCTCGAGCCGGTCGATGCGGCTCGGCGCCGCTGCCGCCGCGGCCTGAGGCTGCGGCTCGTCGTCCTCGGCGCCCGCCACTTCGCCGCTAAACAGGTGAGCGTAGCGGGATTCGCGCCGGCCCGCTTCGCGCGGCAGGCGCACGACGAACGGACCGTCCTCGCGCTGCGCCAGCGCGCGCAGCACGGCCTCGATTTCCGTGACGTCGCTGAACGGGCACAGGCGGCTGGCGCGGCTGCGCAATTCGCCCGGCGTCTGGGGGCCGCGCAGGAACAGTTCACAGACGACGGCCAGTTCCTGCGGCGAAAATTTCAGCGTGCCGTAGGCGGTATTGCAGAAGCGATGCTGGTACTTCGACACGCGGCTGCCAAAGCCGCCATGTTCGCTGACCAGGAATTTCTTGATCAGCCGGTCGACACATTCCTGCACCTCGGCTTCGCCGAGGGACAACACCGGGTCGCGATTGCTTTTCTGGTTGCAGGCGTTGGTGAGCGCGTTCAACGACAGGGGATATTGCTCCGGCGTGGCGATCTCTTTTTCGATCAGGCAGCCGATGACGCGGGCTTCGTGGAGAGTCAACTCGATGTGCATCGCAGGTGTCCAAGGTGAGCGTGCCTGGCGGACTGCGCCGGGCCGGCAGCGGAGTGCGCAGTATACGCGCCGCAGCGATGCTGCCCGTGAAACCCCGGCCGCCATTGCCGCTCTAAGCTCGGGTGAAGCATCGAGCGAGGGAGCCCAACGATGGGGGTCGCGCCAGCGCAGGAGGCAATCATGGTCAATGTCGCATTGTGGGTCCGCCTTGAGGCCAAGCCCGGCAAGGAGAAGGACGTCGAAACCTTCCTCAGGAGCGGGCTCGCCCTGGTCCAGGAAGAACCCGCCACCGCGGCGTGGTTCGGCATTCGTCTCGGCCCTTCCAGCTACGGCATCTTCGATGCCTTCGCCGACGAACAGGGACGCAACGCCCATCTTTCGGGAAAGGTGGCGGCCGCGCTGATGGCGAAAGCGCCCGAGCTTTTCGCCCAGCCGCCAAGCATCGAGAAAGTGGATGTCCTCGCCGACAAGCTGCCGTGACCGCCGCGGCGGGCGCACCCCCTGAACCAAGCGGCGCCGGCGTCGCAGCCGAAAATCGCCGCGCGCGGCGCGATTGCGCCGCAGCCGTGATAGGCTGTGGCGATGAATGATTACTTTGCAATTCGCCGACTGGCCCACGTCCGCGGCGCCGTTTCAAGCGGCCGCGGCGACAGGCAGCATCAGGCCGGCGTTGCGCCGCCAGTTCAGGAACGTTAAATGGCCGACACACTTTTTTGCTATCACTGCCGCGCTTACCATCCGAAGGAAGAGATGCGCCAGATAGACACCAAGGGCGGCAAGCGCTGGCGCTGCATCAAGTCCATCGAAGCGACGCTGCGCGGCAGGGAAAGCCGCGAAGCTTTCGGTCGCGAGCAGACCGCCATGAACAAGGCGGAAGCGCAGGCGAAGATGCGCATCCTGGCGGACGCGAAGCCGTCGCCTGCCGGCAAGTAGCCGGTCCCCGGCGTCAGTCCAGCGGCGCCGTACGCAAGCGGATATTCGTCAGCGCCAGTTTGAAGGCGTTGCCCAGCGCCGTGCTCACCTGCACCAGCCGCGTCCAGCGGGCGCCCGCGGTGCCTGCGGCGGCCTGCATGTGCAGCAGGCCGATGAGTTGTCCCTGTACGACCAGCGGACAACACAGGTAGGAGGTCGTGGGCGCCGCCTCGAAATGGCTGCACAAGAGGCCGGTGGCGGAATTCGTCACTTCGTGCGGCTGGCGGCGGCGCAACGCCCAGCAGGCGTCGCCGCCGAACGAGGGAAGCATGTCCGCATGTTCGCCCCAGCTCGCCACGGTCGTAAACGTTTCGCCGGCCGCGTCCGCCAGCGCCAGGGCGCCGCCGCTGCCGAGCGTGAATTTCTCGGCGACATGCGCGATGGCGCGCGTGGCTTCCGTCGCCGTGGTGCAAAGCTGCAGCAGCTCGGAGGCCTCGTTGAGGCGAGCGAGGTCTTCCGCCTGCTCCTGCAGTTCGGACAAGGAGGCCAGCAAGCGCGCGTGCGAATGCTGCAATTCCTCTTCGGCCTGCTTGCGCGCGGTGACGTCTTCCTGGATCGTCAGGTAATGCGTGACGACGCCATCGTCATCGAGGATCGGCGTGACCGAAACCCTGTCCCAATACAGCTCGCCGTTCTTCCTGCGATTGTGGAACTCGCCGAACCATTCGGCCTTGCCGGCGATCGAACGCCAGAACTGGGCATAGGTTTCCTCGGGCAGGTCGCCGGACTTGAGGATGCGCGGCGTCTTTCCCGCCACGTCCTCCATGGTGTAGCCGGTGACTTCGACGAACTTCGGATTGACGTACTCGAATACGCCGTTGGCATCAGTGATGAAAGTCGACGCCGGGCTGTGCTCGACGGCCAGGGACAGCTTGCGCAGTTGTATCTCGGCCTGGCGGTGAAAGGCGACCTCCTCCTTGAGCAAGCTGTTGGCGCGCAGGAAATCCTGGTTGCGCTCGGCGAGGTTTTCATACATTTCGTTCAGCGCCCGCAGCAGCACCTCGTGCGTGTCGGACATTTTCTCGATGGCACGGTTGCGCGCCTCGACCGGGGTCAAGCCCCGCTCCAGGGCGATGATCTCGTTGGCCATGCGCATGTCGGTGCCGAGGATGTGAAAGATCAGCCAGCGCGACAGAAAGCCCAGGGTCTTGGTCAACACCTGCAAAGGATCGTCTTGCGCGGAATTCCGCGCCCGCGCCACTTCCGCCACGAAAGATGCGTGCGAGGCCTTGTGCGCGGCCTCGAACTCGGCATCCACCTCGCATTCATGCATCAGGTTCTCTTCGGTGCGGAAGTGGTAGCTCGCATAGCTGGCGAGGTCGTCGAACACCTCCATCGAGGCCGCCGCGTCGGCGCGCACCGCGAGCGTATTGCCGAGGGCGTTGATGAGTGCCACGAGCTTCTTGTGCTGGCGGTCGACCTGGGCGATGCCGACCTGATACTTGGCGTTCCAGACGAAGATGTCGGCGCGGCGCTTCTTGGTTCTCGGTTTCATGTGTTTGTCATGATGCGGCCCAGGATCTTGGCCGCCGCCCTCCCCGGCGAATCCTTCTCTGCCGCGCATTCTATCGCACGCCCGGGCGCCGGGCCGGCGGCCGGGCGCAATACATTTTTACAAAGGTCCCAACCGTTGAAGTAATTGGATTTCAGGTTTATGTTCGAATCTTGGCAACAAGGAAGGAGCCACGTCATGAAAACGATCAAGTGGTTAATCGCACTGCTCTTGCTGGCAACGGTCGGCAGCACGGCCGCCTGGGCGGATCATGGACACGGCCACGTCCATTTCGGCGTGGTGATCGGCCCGTATTGGGGGCCGTGGGGCTATTATCCGCCGCCGGCCTACTATTACCCGCCCTACTACCCGCCCTACTATCCGCCGGTGGTGGTCGAGCGCCAGGCGCCGGTCTATATCGAACAAGCTGCGCCGGCTGCTGCCGCGCCCGCGCCCGCGCCGCAGACGAATTACTGGTATTACTGCGGCGCCGCAAAAGGCTACTATCCTTACGTCAAGGAATGCCCGGGCGGCTGGCAAAAAGTTCTGCCCCAACCTCCTGCTCAACCCTGAAGCGGACAAGGAGTCATTGCCATGAAAGCCCTGAATGCATCGTTGGCCTTATCCAGCCTGCTGCTGCTCGGCGCTTGCGCCAGCGCGCCGACGGGTCCAAGCGTAATGGCGCTGCCCGGCAGCGGCAAGAACTTCGAGCAGTTCCGCTTTGACGACGCCGAATGCCGCGACTACGCGCAAAGCCAGGTCGGCGGCACCGCGCAGGAAGCCGCGGACAACGCCGCGCTGCGCAGCGCCACGGTCGGCACTGCGGTGGGCGCAGTCGCCGGCGCGGCGATCGGCGGCCACCAAGGCGCCGGCGTCGGCGCCGGCACCGGCCTGCTGGTCGGCAGCATGGCCGGCAGCAGCGCGGCGGAGGGCTCGGCCTACGGCGCACAGCGCCGCTACGATAACGCGTATGTGCAATGCATGTACGCCAAGGGCGACAAGGTTCCTGTTTCCGGCGCCCTGGCCCGGCCCCAGGCGCCGCCGGCACCCATACCGCCGGCGCCGGCGGGCGCATATCCGCCGCCGCCCCCGCCGGGTTACGCCCCCCCGCGCTGATCGCTAAACCCCCATCCCGCGCCACCATTCTTCGCTGAGGAGTATTCCACCATCATGAGTAGCTCACCCACTTCGTCCCAGTCGCTGCACCCGATTTTCTGGATCGCCGGGATTGCCGTGACCCTGCTGTCGGTCGTCGGCATTGCTTCGCTGACCGGGCTGCTGCCTTCCCGCTCGGCCGCGCCGGCTCCCGTCGTGGCGACGGTGCCCGCGCCCAGCGACGCGCCCGTGCCGCCGCCGACCGCCACCGCGCCGCCGGCCGAAACCGCGCCGGTCGCTTCCGTTCCTCCGGTTCCTGCAGTGGCTCACCACCCGGCCAAGCACAAGGCAGCGCGCGCGGTGGCGGCATTGCCGCCGCCGAGCGGCACCGGCGTGCCGCCGGACTACGTGCCGCCGACCGCCGCAGCGACTGCGCCGGCAGTTCCTCCGTGCAGCAATTGCGGCGTCGTCGCCAACATTCGCCAAGTCACCCACGAAGGCCAGGCCAGCGGCCTCGGTGCCGTCGGCGGCGGCGTCGTCGGCGGCGCGCTCGCCAACAATATCGGCCGGGGCAATGGCCGCACGCTGGCCACCATCGCCGGCATGATCGGCGGCGGGCTGGTCGGCAACAAGATTGAGAAGTCGCAGCGCCAGACCGTCAGCTACCAGATCTCCGTGCATATGGAAGACGGCACCAGCCAGCTGCTGAACTTCGAGACCATGCCGGCCTGGCACGTCGGCGATCCGGTCAAGGTCGTCAACGGCACGCTCGTCGCCCGTTGAACCGGCAGGCCGGGCGGAACGCTGCCCGGCCTGCGCCCGATCGGAAACGCGCAAAGCGGCCAATCCTGTGCGAGTATTCGCCTCGGCTCCAACCACACCCCGCTGCGACGCTCGCCCACCATGAACCCGATCCTGCGCTGCGCAACCGCCGCGGTCGCCTGCCTGCTGGCGGTGCCATGCCTGGCGGCGACGCCGAAATCCGCCGCCAAGCCCAAGCCGGCTGCGGCGGCCAAGCCGGCGCCAATTCCGGACGACGATCTGACGACCGCCGCGACGCGCCACGTGGCGATCTGTCCGCCGCCGAAGGCGGGGCGGTGCGTCATCAAGAAGCCGATCGCGACCGGCTATCGCGTCCTCACGGCCGGCGTCGATCTCGAAGACAAGGACGGCCAGTGGATCGCCGATTTCAGCAAGGGCCCGAAGGGGCAGAAAGTGCTGCTGCAGGTCTTGGGGCTAAACGGCGACCTGCACGATATCGAAGTGTCCTTCCAGGGCAAGCCTGCGGCGAAGAAGGCCGCGGCGAAGAAGCAGTAGCTAACTGCCGCCGGGCTGCCAGCGGGAAGCCGCGGCAGCGTCGGATTCGCGCGCATCGACCCACTGGGCGCCCGCCGCAGTCTCTTCCTTTTTCCAGAACGGCGCGCGCGTCTTCAGGTAATCCATGATGAACTCGCAGGCGGCGAAAGCGTCGTGGCGATGCCGCGAGGCGACGCCGACGAAGACGATGCGCTCGCCGGGAAGAAGGCGGCCGACGCGATGGATCACGCGCACCCGGCGCAATTCCCAGCGATGACCGGCCTCGGCGACGATCGCGGCGAGCGCCTTCTCCGTCATGCCCGGATAGTGCTCGAGCGTCATCGCCTCGATGCCCACGCCGCGCACCAGGCCGACGAAACTGGCGACCGCCCCCGCGCCGTCGTCGCCCGCGCTCAGCGCGGCAACCTCGGCACCGACGTCGAAATCGGCTTCTTGCACCGCAACGGACATTCAGCCTCCCGTCACCGGCGGGAAGAAAGCG
>JAQTNK010000009.1 GCA_028713915.1 Rhodocyclaceae bacterium
CCTCCGACGCCTCCTACCGCTACGAGCGCGGCGTCGATTTCGAATTGCAGCGCAAGGCCATCGAACGCGCGACGCAGTTGATCGTCGACATCTGCGGCGGCCGGCCCGGCCCCGTGGTCGAAGCCGTCGCCTCGGAGCACCTGCCCAAGCGCGCGCCGGTGCGCCTGCGCACGGCGCGGGCGGCGCGCGTGATCGGCATCGCGCTCAACGCCGACCAGGTCGAGAAACTGATGGCTGGCCTGGGATTCGCCTACACGCGCCACGGCGACGAATTCATCGTCACGCCGCCGTCGCATCGCTTCGACATCGAGATCGAGGAAGACCTGATCGAGGAGATCGCGCGTCTTCACGGCTACGACAACATTCCGTCGCCGCCGCCGCAGGGCCGGCTGGCCATGATGCCGAGCGCCGAGACGCGCCGCTCGCCGATGCAGGCGCGGCGCCTGATGGCCGAGCGCGGCTATCACGAAGTCGTCAACTACAGCTTCGTCGAAGCCGCCTGGGAAGCCGATTTCGCCGGCAACGCCGCGCCGATTGCGCTGGCCAATCCGATCGCCAGCCAGATGGGCGTAATGCGCAGCAGCCTCATCGGCGGCCTCGTCGGCACGTTGACGGCGAACCGCAAGCGCCAGAACGACCGCGTGCGCGCTTTCGAGGTCGGCCGCTGCTTCCTGCGCGACGGCGCGACCGCGATCGTGCCGGGTTTCCGCCAGCCCTTGCGCCTCGCCGCCCTCGCCGCCGGCACCGCCCTGCCCGAGCAGTGGGGCGCGGACGCGCGCAAGATCGATTTCTACGACCTCAAGGGCGACCTCGAAGCCTTGTTCGCGCCGCGCCAGGTGCGCTTCGCAGCGACGGCGCATCCGGCGCTGCATCCGGGCCGCGCGGCCGCCGTCATCGTCGATGGTGCACCGGTCGGCGTGCTGGGCGAATTGCATCCGCTCTGGGTGCAAAAGTATGAACTGGGAGCGGCGCCCGCGGTTTTCGAGATCGATTTCGACGCGCTGCTGGCCACGCCCATGCCCGCCTACCGGGAAGTGTCGCGCTTCCCCTCGGTGGTGCGTGACATCGCCCTGGTGGTCGCCCAGGGGCAGGCTTTGCAACCGCTGCTCGATGCCTTGCAGGGCGCTGCGCCGGCCTTCGTGCGCGGCATAGAACTCTTCGACGTGTTCCACGGCAAAGGCCTGCCAGAAGGCCAAAAGAGCCTTGCATTCCGGGTAGTTATGCAAGATACTGAACGCACTTTGGCTGATGCCGAAGTCGATATCGCAGTCGCGCAATTGATCGAAATCGCGAAGAAACATTTCGGCGCCGCGCTAAGGAATTGAGGGAACGGGGAGTGAGAATGACGCTGACCAAAGCGGAACTGGCCGATCTGCTGTTCGAGAAGGTCGGGCTCAACAAGCGCGAGGCCAAGGACATGGTGGAGGCGTTTTTCGAAGAGGTTCGCACCTCGCTCGAAGGCGGCGATACCGTCAAGCTGTCGGGCTTCGGCAACTTCCAGTTGCGCGACAAGCCGCAGCGTCCCGGCCGCAACCCGAAAACCGGCGAGGAGATCCCAATCACCGCGCGCCGCGTCGTCACTTTCCACGCCAGCCAGAAACTCAAGACCACGGTCGAGAACCTCAAGCTCCATGGCGACGCATACGCCGATTAGTCCCAAGGACGAACTGCCGCCGATTCCCGCCAAGCGCTATTTCACGATTGGCGAAGTCAGCGATCTGTGCGGCGTCAAGCCGCATGTGCTGCGCTATTGGGAACAGGAATTCACCCAGCTCAGACCCGTCAAGCGCCGCGGCAATCGCCGTTACTACCAGCACCACGAAGTGCTCCTCGTGCGCCGCATCCGCGAGCTGCTGTACCAGGAAGGCTTCACCATCAGCGGCGCGCGCAACCGCCTCGACGAGTCCCCCGCCAAAGTGGAAGTCCGTGAGATGCCAACGGCATCGACGCTGACGCCGCTTTCGCTGCGCGCCGAACTGGCGAGCATTATCGATTTCTTGCGTGCGTAAAGCGCACGCGGCGCCGCGATCGCTGATATAATTTGCCTCTCAGTCGGGGCGTAGCGCAGCCTGGTAGCGCACTTGCATGGGGTGCAAGGGGTCGCGAGTTCGAATCCCGCCGCCCCGACCAGTAATACCAAGGGTTTCAGTCGAAAGGCTGAAACCCTTTTTCTTTGATATGCGTATTTGGGGGCCAATTAGGGGGCCATCCTGCAACACCTGCCAAAATCACCTGCTTTTTGCGTCGACTCGCGCCCGCTCCTGTCGGACATTCTTTAGTCCCTATCGCGACAAGAATCCCAAACTATTGACGGGGCAAAGCCCCAGGCCTGACGTTGGGGATACCCTTTAAGTAGGCGTTCGAGATTCTGTGGTGCTGTTCGATCACGTCAAGCGACATCGGAAGCCGCTGGATCATTGATTTTTAGTTGCGTCAAGTTGTGCAAATTCGTGATCAGGTAATCGGTTGATCCTCTTTGCGCCGCTGGCACCGCTCCGAGCTACGCCCTGTGCGGCGCGCGGCCGCTTAGGCGGCCAGGTCTCAACAACTCCTTTTTCTGTTCCGCCAAGAGCGTCACGTTCAGGTAGCGGGCGACCTCCAGCCAAGTCTCGTGCGTCTCAACACACAGCGCGCGGATCGGCCGCAGGCACGATTCGGTGTTCGGAAAGATGCGCACCACGTGGGTTCGACGCTCTATCTCCTCGTTGAGCCGCTCGAGCATGTTCGTGCTCTTCAAATGCTTGTGGTGTGCCCGCGGCAACCGATAGAAGGTCAGCGCCTCGACGATATTCGACTCGACCCAATCGACCAGCTTCGGATATTTGCCTTGCCACTTTGTGATCCACGCCGCCAGATCCCGGTCGGCTTCCTGCATGTCGCGCCGATCGTAGATCCAGCGTAGTTCCTGCAGACAATCGTCGGCCTTGCGCGGCAGGTAGCATCTGCACCGGCTTTTGGCGCCGCAGGCAACAGGGCCTGGGGAGCACGGCGAAGCCGAACGAGCCAGGTCGCTCCTGGGGTATGCTCGCTCGCTTTGCAAAAAAACGGCGAGACTTCCCCTTCCATCCGCAAATCATACTCCCCGGCCGGTCACGATGAGCGGGAAATCGCGGTCACGCTCTTGCGAAACGTCGCTGACGCTTTCCGCGAAATCACCGGTCACGATGGCGCGAAATACGCATGCCTTGCGTATCCAGCCGGTGATTCCGAAATCTCAAATGTGGCGGTTTGAAAACCACGGTTGTCCGTTGCTGACCACAATTTCGGCCTCGAGGTCGTGCTATTCGCGAAATTCGGCGGTTGGAGGCCGTTTTTCCAACGCGATTGCCTCTAGCGATGCTCTACGCTGACCATGTCGTCTTCCTTGGGCACTTCGAACCCGTGGAAGTTGCAATCAAACTCTCAACGCAATTGTTTGCTGAACGGTGAATCTAATGGACACAACGATTATCAATCATCAGACATTAAGGAACAAGGAATTGCTGCAGAAGGCCCTCGCGTGCGTTGCTGCAAATTGCGACGGTGGTCTAAGCACTGATGGAAAAGGATTTGCGCGTGCTGACGTGGAAATTGGTCACAGCCTCGCGGATACGAGGCGATCGGCGTTGAATTGGACAGAGCGACAGACAGCGGTTGCACTCATTCTTATCAAGAAGTACCGGCGACAAGTGGTCGACGCAGCACCGGATCTCGATGGGATTAGCGAATTGATCAAATTTTGTTGCAGTGTCGAAATTGATCTCGCGAACGTCGAAGACGGGGACGAATGGCATCCAACCAATGGCGGTCCACTTGTATCCGTCTTCGTTCTCGATTGGCGAAGCAGACGGAAGCATATGTCAGAAAATCGCGAGTGGCAGCTTCCGAAGACCCAAGGGTGTATTGCCCTGGTTTTATGTAGCGATATGCACCCGGGCCTTCGCGTGAAGAAGTCGATCCGGGAGAAATGGAGCGAAACTGTACTCACGCCGTTTACAAACGCACTGACTCAAAAACGAATCGACTTCATTGATGCGTCCGGAGCTTCAATTTCAATGCCAAGTCTATCCAGAGATGTGGACTGCACGATGGAACCAACGCCCGTGAATATTTCCGCGCTTGCTGAGCTTGGCATTGATATCCCACCCGATTGGCTGGTTACGCCGCCCAGCGCTCTACGCGAGCGCTATAAAGCGGCAGTCTCCGCGCGTGAAAATGCAGTGCGATGGCTAGCGGAAGATAAAAGAGACGCCGTCGCCGCTGTCGCGGAGTGGGCGTTCGCAAGATTTCCGAAGGGGTCTCTTCGAGAGCAGGCAATCCTCATTAGCGCGTTTGGCGGCGGCGAGGATGTTAGATGCGCTTTGAAGGAAGGCCATTTAACTACCGAATTGCTTAACGCGTGCTGCATTCATGCGCACCAGATGTGTTCTATCCCGTTTGGCTTTCCCCATTACCCGACGGACGAGCGGAGGTTGGACACGGGGCAATGGCGGCGAGAGCATGAGGCCTCTCTCACAGCAAGATACGAACGTGCCGCAAATGAGTGGGGTCGACGGTGGGAGGACATCGAAATGGGCGTATGGATTCGATCGCGCATGACGCTAGTTCATCATGCTTGTCCACCGGACATTATCGAAGATGCCCTCGCGCTCCTGGGTGACGAATATAAACCGTCGGCGCTGCCGATGCTCCGGGGCTCGGAACAACAGATTGGTTGGTCGACTGCAATTCGTGCGCAAAGAATTAGTCAATTTGAGCGCGGTAAGCGAACTGCATTGAAACGCATGCAAACGGGCGATGTGTCAATTGCTTCGCACCCAGATGCTATTGCGAGGAGATGCAAAGAACTCAAGGCAATACTCGCTGCGTACGCGAAAAGATATCGAGTTATCTCGGAAGCGACTTGGTGGATTGATCATCGCTTCTGTAGCGATTCCATTTGCAGGGTCGACGGTGATCGTTTGTCTTCAGCGCATTGTCAGCCAGCGTGCAGGAACTGTTGATTCCAATCGATACGTAGCGGACACGATCAGCACAGTTTGTATGTGCGGGCGAGGTGCTTAAAAAGTACGGCTAGCAGGCTGTTGAAATTCGCCGATCCAAACGGAACAGGACTGCGATGTCGAGCAGATCAAATGCAAAGCGATTCTGAATTCGTGGCATTTCAGGTGAAGCTCCGATGCGGCGCTATGCGCCAAAGCGGTTTTGGCACATCATTGCAACGCTCCTTGCGGCACCGCAAACAGTATTCGGGCCATGCGCACGATGTTGCTGGCGGTCATGGTCAGTTTGAAGTGCTGGTCGACGCGTTTGATTCCTCGGAAGACCGTCTGTCGAATCCGGCCCACCGTCTTGCCCCAGCCGAAGTGTTCCTCGATGCGTTTGCGGATTGTCTGGCTCACCCGGTAGCCGCCATGCCGCGTCGTGTGCCCGTCAATCGCGCTGCCGCCACGCCGGCCATCGTTCTGCGCAACGTGCGGCGTCACCTTGCGCTTGCGGCAAGCGGCGACGAAGTCGGCGGTGTCGTAAGCCTTGTCGGCGGCAACCGTCTTGGGGTGAGTGCCCGGAACGGTGTCAAGGAGAGCCAGGGCGGATGCCCTCTCGCCGGTACCGTCTGCATGGGAAACGACAGCACCCACCACCAGGCCGGTGCGGTTCTCCATCAGGACATGACCCTGGTAGCAGAGGATCGAAGCCGTGTTGTGGCTCTTGCGGTAGAGACGCGAATCGGGGTCCGTCGTGCTGGCGTGGGTGTCGTTGCTGCGCGGCCGGCCTTTCCAATCCGCCAAGGCGTTGCGCCCGCCACCCGACGGTGTCTGGTCGTCCGAACCATCCTTGGGGCGAAAGTTCTTCTGCCCCGCCCAGGCTTGAATCAGGGTGCCGTCGACGGAGAAGTGTTCCTTGGACAGCAGGCCCTTCTTGTCGGCCAGGGCCATCACTTCAGCAAAGAACGATTCGACCACCTCGTGGGCCAGCAGCCGGTCACGGTTCTTGGAGAACACCGAGTGGTCCCAGACGTCATCGTCGATGGACAGGCCGACGAACCAGCGGAACTGCAAGTTGTAGCGCATCTGTTCCATCAGTTGCCGTTCCGAGCGCACCGAGTAGAACACTTGCAGCAGCAGCGCACGCACCAGTTTCTCGGGAGCGATGGACTCCCGCCCTGTGTCAGCGTAGATCGAGTTGAACAGACCGTTGAGGCGACCAAGCGCTTCATTGACCAACGTGCGCACGTTGCGTAGCGGATGGTCGGACGGCACGAAGTCATCGAGCTTCGCTACCGTAAAGAGGCTTTCCTGCATCCCATCCGATCCACGCATCCCTATCGCTCCCGCGTCGTCATGAACACCTTATCCATAACGGCGACCCCGTATCTTTCGTTTACACGGGATCGAATTTCAACAGCCTGCTAGGCGATCAGAGGAAGAAGAAAGTGCAATTTTGGGCAAATAACTTCACTCAGGAGTGGTTTTTCGCCGGCGAACGTGCTCGACGCAGCGTTAGTCTCTTTTCACGATTCACGCTGAGCCCGATTGCCATGCCCCAATCCCCAATTCGACCAATTGCAATTTCCGTTTCTTGTGCTGCTGCCGCCTTGGGCGTCGCTAGGTGCACCCTCTATAGGTGGGCAAAGTCGGATCCAACGTTTCCACGAATCTTTCTGCTCGGACCTGGCACCTCGCGCATCGATCTCGGGGAGCTTGAAGCGTGGGCTGCAGCACGGAAGGTGCCTGCGGGGCCGTCGCCCGGCACCGTTGGCAATCGAGATGCGGATCATCAGGGCTCGATGAGCGTGTTGACGGATGACGTCAAATGGAGTGGCGGATAGCAGATAGCGCCACGCGCTATCTGCTATCCGTCTCTTGGTTTTAATTCGGAAAGGAAATCACTGTGGAAAAGGAAAGACGCGCGCCGGTTACGCAAGAGCAAATCTGGTTCGTCGCGGACCGATTGTCTCAGGCGGGTGAGGAGCCAACCTGTAGCAATATCGTCGAGGTGATCGGTGGGTCGATGACCACGATCTCGAAGCAGCTGCGCGCGTGGCGCGCAGCTAGGTCATCTATTCGGCCACCGGACATCCAACTCGCGACGGAAATTCATTCGGCCATCGCCAAGCAGATTCAGAGCGAAGTTGACTCGGCTCCGAAGCGACTCGAGGCACGTCTTGCAGCGTGTGCGTCAGATACGGTGGAGCTTACGAAAGCTGCGACCATCGCCGAGGAAGAGGTTGAAAACCTTAGCGACCAACTTAGGGCACTCCAACTCGAGATTCAACACAAGTCTTGGCAGATCCACGCTATGACCGGCGATTTGGAGACGGCCCTGCAGCAAGTGGAGCTGGGACGACGCGAGCGTGAATCCTTGCAAGTTGAATTGGGGCACTGTCGACTGATGTTGGAGACCACGGCGACCCTCAAGGATGAGAGTCAGCGGCTCGATGCCGAGTTGAATCGGGAACGCGCGATGCGCACGGCCGCCGAGCTAGCGGCGGCGGTTGCACAAGAAAGGGCAGCGGGTCTGCGTGCCCGTATCACCGAAGCCGGCCCGAGCCAGGCAATGCAGCGCGCGGGACCACCATACAGCGACTCGGCAATGCCAGAGTCGTCCGAAGCTGCGACGCAAATTTAGCCATCGTATCAACATACCCACTGGAGACACAGTGAATCAGATTTCCGTGAATCAAATTTCCAATTCCCCCGAGCGACGCCGTGCTCGATTAACGATGACACGCGAACAGCGGATGCGGCGGGCGAAGGAAAAGCGCGACATGCTCCTTAGATTTCTCGCCAGCGGCGAGATATGGACGATTGCGGAACATGCTGCTCGTCTTCTAGGGTGCCGTCGCCCAGCAGCGGTATCGACGCTCCGCGCACTTGAAAGCGAAGGGCTTCTTGTCCGGGCAACGTTTCTTCGGCCGAGCCGGGACGACCTGCCCAGGTCACGGATGCTGGCATGGGGCATTACGGCAGCCGGTATTGAGTTGGCTTGGGGCGAATGCAAGCCTTTTCATGTCATGGGGAAGAACGTGTGGCATCACCTGCTGACACAACTCGCCCATATCTGCGCGCTTCAGGCGGGCTGGAAGTGGATGTGCGAGTCGAAACTCATTCTCCGCGAGTCTGGTAGGCGCGTCGATCAAGGTAAAGTGCCAGATGCCGCAGCTCTTGAGTACGGTCGGTTTCGATACGCGATGGAAATACAGCTTTCAAACAAGAGTGATACGGCTCTTCGAAACATTGCGTCGCGGCACATGGAGAAACTGGTTACCCGTGAGTACCATGGCGTTATCTATCTATTCGTGAACGAGAACCTCAGAAAGAATTTCGCGCGGCGACTGCTCGCGGTGCTGGCGGATCTTGCTCAGGCAGATAAGTTTTCGGACGTTGATTCGGATATGTTTGAGGGAACGTTCGCGTTTTTCGACTTTGATTGGTGGGCCCAAACGATAGCTGAGTTAGCGCGTTTGAGGGCAATGCCTGACTGAGCGTTCCCATTTGTGCGAACCGTCTGTAAATGGTCAGTCTCGTCGTCGACGCCTTCTAGCGGTGATCAACGTTGCATACAAAGATGCTTGCAGGGGCGTTTTTCGCCCCTGCAAGCATCTGCGCTACGCGCATTGTGAGCCGGGCGGCGGCTGGCGCCGCGGAATGCCCGGCTGGTGGGGCATTCCCTTTGAATCCGCCGCAGGCGGCGTATGCAAAGAGAATGCTAACGGGGGGCGGCGCGCGCCTGCGGCGCGTGCCAAACGCGGAAAAGCACGGATCAGCGGCCAACCGGCCGCCGGCGATTTCTCGCTCGCTACGCTCACTCGAAATCTTGGCGCCCGCTTGGCTCGCTGACCGCCAGACAGTCCGCTTCCCCTTCTTTTTTGCGTCGGTCGCTTTGCTCGCGACGCAAAAAAGCGGGGACCCCGCGCGGTCTGTCTGGCTTCCGGCTCTTCCGCGTTTGGCACGCGCCCCTGGCGCGCGCCGCCCGGGCTTCGCCCCCACCTCGATCATCCCGGCCTTTCGCTGCGCTCCGGCTGGCCGGGATTCCTCGGCGGCCCCCCCACCAGGCTGCCGCCTGGACCGGGGCTCCGCCCCCGCTTGCGTCGATCAGCCGGGCTTGTCGCTGGCGCTCCACTTGCCCAGCTTCCTCCTAGCGGCTCCCTAGCTTCGCGTCGTGTTTTCGGCTATTACTGCCATTCGCTGTTCTCGCTGGCAACGTCAGCAATGTAACTAGACTTCTGACCTTGAATGTCCGCATTCAATATCCGCAATTCATACTCCAACCCTTCAGTTCTTGAAGAGAAGTTCAGAGTTTGTGCGGCGCGAGGATCGGGCAGGCCGGAAACGGCGGCTCAAGAATCAGAGTGTGTTTTCTGGCCCGGGTTACTGCCACTCGCAGAATCTTTCGGCTCTTGGGGTGAGGCGCGGGGTCTCCGCGCCAGACGAATGACGAAACCATGCCGCCGGCGTCCGTGTCGAAACGGCCCTCCCTCACGATAATCACGGCGTCGAATTGTTTCCCCTTCGACTTGTGGATAGTCATGATCTGCAACCCACCTGGGTCTTCCGCCCCGTCGAGAATCTGGTCTTGTGCCAGGGCGAGATCCAGCGCCGTCCGGGCATTCGTGTAGCGGCCGTCGCGAGCCCACTCCGCCGCCAGGTTGTTGGCGATTCGTTTTCCCCTGTTGAAGGCGACAAGGTAATCGAGATGGCGGGCCACCTCCCGTAGTTCGTCCTGTCCGCTATCGCGCAGGGCTTTCTTCACGAGGAGCCAGTCCTTGCCGGGGCCGCCGGACAAAGGCGCGGAACGCAGACCGGCCAGCAGGGCGAACAGGGCCTTGACCAGCCCGGCCCTTGGGGTCTTTCCGGCGCGGATCGAAGCGGCCCAGAGCATGCGTTCTTTGGCTTTGGCGGAGCCCGCCGCCTTCTTGACGTCGGCGAGAAGGTCGAGGGCGCAGGCGACGTCGCCGGACTCGTCGTCGGGTCGTTTCGGTTCGAGAAGGAACGCGGCGAAACGCGCCGACAGCAGGGCCTCGCTTTCGTCAAAGTGGAGTTTGTGGCGGACGGGCTTTTCTCCGGAGCCCAGCGCAGCCGAGAGTTTGGCCGCCGTCGAGCCGAAGGGCACGAGGATGGCGACGCTGGCCGCCCAACTTCCGGTCTCCTTCTTCACGCGACGGTGGACGACGCCAAGCGACACGCGGAGGATCTTGTTCCAGTCCGGATTTTTCGGGGGGTATGAAAACTTCGACACCCCCAGGTACGGTGCGCCGCGCGGCTTGACGGTCAGGATGTCGTTTCCGAACGCCGCGATTTCGGTTCCGGCGCTCCGGTGGTTATGCGAGCCGAGATCTATTTCGAGGGGGGCCAGGGTCTCCCTGATGACGGCAATGCGTTCGGGGCCGACGCCGGGGAGATGGTCGAAGATCTGCTGCTCCATGTCGGCCAGACAGACGACCTGCGCGTGAGGCGCCAAGAGTTCGATGCAGCGCCAGGCGTCGGGGCCGGTGTCCTGGGCCTCGTCGACGATCAGGAGCGGATGGCATTGCGAGACCAGCCGGCGCAGATGGGCGCTCTTTTCGAGCAGCGCCGCCGCGCAGGGCGCGAACAGGTCGAAGACGACGCGCCCCTCTTCATGGAAAAGGCGCTCGCGCTCGGCGAGCCAAGCCTGCCAAACGGGATTTTCCGGGGCGGGCTTTTTGACGCCCGACAGAACCTTTTCGTCCTGGGGCAGAAGTATGGAAAGGCGCTTCGGCGCCCCGAGCAGGTAGGCGTGGGCGCGCAGAATTTCCCAGCAGAAGGAATGGAAGGTTTGCAGGGAAAGAAGTTTGCCCCGATCAGGCGGCACTTCGGATTTGGCGGCCTCGGCGATGCGGGAAACGGCGGCTCTTGAAAAACTCAGGAAGATGATCGACTGGCCCGGCAGCAGCCCGTCGTTGATGCGCCGTATGGCTTTTCCGAGGGCGACGGTCGTTTTTCCGCTGCCGGGGCCGCCAAGCACGAGGGCGTGTCCGTCGTGCCCCAACAGGAGCGGGCGCGGATCGGCTTCTTCGGTCACGCCGGCGCGTCTCCGGCCGGAGCGGCTTCCGCCGGGGCGGGTTCTTCAAGGACGGGAGGCGGATCGGCCGGTTTCGGGAATCGGCCGTGAACCTCCAACAGAAAGGCGACGACGGTGGCGGGCAATTCCGCCAGTTCGCATTCCTCGAAGAGGCGCGCCGCCCATCCGGCCCCTTTGTTTCCGCTCAGGGCGTTCCTTGCCGTCTTTCTGATTTCGTCGTCGGACGGGCGCGCGGCGGGAATGGCGACCTGGCCGTTCTCGCCGCCGTCGCGCAACGCGGAGAGGAAGGCCCACAGGCGGTCGGGGGGCATCTCGGCGGCGACCAGATCCTCGAACCCCTTGTGCGTGTGCTCGCAATCGAGTTCGAAGGCGTCGGCGAACCGCTGTTTTTCTTCCGGCTTTCTCGGCTTGGCGTCGTAGAAGGAGAAAGTCCTGATTCCGAGCGTCTTGAAAAACGTTCCGAACTTGGGCATCGAATCCGCGCCGTCGGCGTCGAAGAAGGTGACGCCCGCGATGTCCAGCGGTTGAAGGTTCGGGATCGACTCCTCAAGGCGCCGGGCGGCGACGGGAAGCGCGATGAACTCGGTAACCCCCTCCACGACGATTGCGCCCCGTCCGAGCATGCATTCGGTGAGGCCGCGACGGGCGAAGCGTTTGTAGTCGTTGTCCTTGAGGCCGATGGCCTCGGAGACGGCTTTGGCCGACACCGTGCCGTCGTCGCCCCTGGACAGAAGAAGAGTCTGGGCCGGGGCGAACCTTTCGATGACGAACGGGGAATGCGAGGTGACGAACGCCTGCGTCGTCTTTTGGAGGAGATAGTCGGCGATCCGGCGCTGCGTGTGCGGCGGAACGGCTATTTCCGGCTCCTCCATCGCGAAGATGACCGTCTCCGGTTTCAGGTCGGCGATGAAAGACAGCAGCGCCAGGACGAGCGTGTTGAGGGTTCCGGTGCCGGCCTGCTGGAAAGGCACCGGTTCCTGGTCCGCCGACATGGCGAGGAAGAACGACATCGTCTTTCGCAGATGCTCGCGCGTGAGTTGGGAGACATGGAGTTTCGTGGCGCGGCCCGGGGCGTTCGACGGAATGTAACGGGCGAGCCGGGCCTCGACGGCTTCGAGAACGGGATCGAGAGCCGTCGCGTCGTGTTCGATGTCGAGATTCCGGAGGCGGTCTATCGCCTTTTCCCAGAGACCGGTGCGTACCCCTTTCAGCCGCAGGATGAGATCGAGAAGCGAGCCGCGTTCGAGACTCAGCGCGCGGGAGCCTTTGCTGAGCAGCAGACCAGTGCGGCGACCATGAGCCTGCCATTTGATGAGCGATTCGCCATGCTGGTGGATCGGGAGCACACCTGGCGCGAGAATCGCCGCGTTGCCCGCCTGCTGCGGGAGGCCAAACTCAAGTCCAGCCAGGCATGCATGGAGGATGTGCGCTACGGCGGCGGGCGCAAACTCGACAAGGCGCTGATGGCCCAGCTGGGCAGTTGCCAGTGGATTCGTGCGCACCAGAATCTGATCCTGACCGGGGCGACGGGTTGCGGCAAGACGTGGCTGGCGTGCGCGCTGGGAAACGCCGCCTGTCGGCAGGGGCTGTCGGTGGTCTATGTGCGCACGCCTCGGCTCTTCGAGGAACTGCGCATCGCCCATGGCGACGGCAGTTTCGGCAAGCGGCTCTCCAGTCTGGCGAAGACGGAATTGCTGATTCTGGATGACTGGGGGCTGGCGCCTCTCAACCAGGCGGAACGCAATGATCTGCTGGAGGTGCTCGATGACCGCGTCGGTACGCGCTCGACGGTGATTACCAGCCAGTTGCCAGTGGAACACTGGCATGCGTATCTGAGTGATCCGACCCTGGCCGATGCGATTCTGGACCGGGTCCTGCCCTCAGCGCACAAGCTGGCGCTTACCGGCGAGTCGTTGCGCAAACCTGAGAAAACCAAACCATGCCCGCCGGCACTTCGAATCCGGGTTACCCACAGCGCCGCCGGCCTCCGGTACTTGGCGACCTCCGACCGGCGGCGCCGTGGATACCCCTGCCGCAGCGCCCATTTCACGCCATCGTGACCGACGTTTCGCCAAAGCGTGACCGCCGTTTCACGGCGAGCGTGACCGATTGAGGTAACATTTATAAGAATCCATGCAGCATCCCGCCATCGGTCACGATGACGCGAAATCAGCGGTCACGTTCCGCGAAATGCGCAGGCTCAACTAATTTTCTGAGCGGCAGCATTCGGAAAAGCCGACCGGCTGCTCAGGGCGCGGAACACTCATTGGGTCACCCAAGTTCGGCGCCGATAAGCTGCCATTGAAATTCTGCCGCCCAACAGCGGTCGTTCGGCACCGCGTGCTCTCGGCCAAGAACGGCCCTTCCGTCGCCCATTGTCCTGCGGCCGCTATGCGACGGATTCCAGTCGATGAGATTCTCGTCGGCGGTTGTCTTTGCCTGTTGCTCAAATTTGATCGAAACGTTCCGGGCATTACCTCCTAAGGCTATGCCGATCGTGTCCAGCGGACAGCATCGTCGAGAATCGCCCTATTTTTAATAGAAATTTAATAGCGGCCGCCCGGATTTTTCCAGAATCTTAAGGTGCCCTTGCCTACCATGCGAAGTGTCCAAGACCTATCGGGAGGCAAGCATGGACCTCGTATATCTTGCAGGCATCGTCCTGTTCTTCGGCCTACTGGCTGCAATGGCTATCGGCTGCGACCGGCTGGGAGGTGGCAAGTGAGCGTCTTCCATATCGTCAGCGCCGTCGTCGCGGTCGCGCTGCTCATCTACCTGATCGCGGCACTTCTGCATCCGGAGGACTTTTCATGAGCAACCATGCGTGGCTCCTCCTGGGGCTTTATCTCGTCATCCTGCTGGCGCTCGTCAGGCCGGTCGGCAGCTATATGGCAGACGTCATGGAAGGCCGAGGCTTCGCCGTGCGCCTGGGCGGCCGCTTCGAGTCGCTACTCTACCGGCTGTCCGGTATCCGTCAGGACGAGGAAATGAGCTGGCTCAAGTACGCGCTGGCCATCCTGTTCTTCAACGTTCTCGGCGTGATCGCCGTCTACGCGCTGCAGCGACTGCAGATTTGGCTGCCGCTCAACCCGCAAGCGATGGCCGCCGTGACGCCTGACTCCTCGTTCAACACCGGCATCAGCTTCGCCACCAACACCAACTGGCAGGGCTACAGCGGCGAATCGACGATGAGCTACCTGACCCAGATGCTCGGACTGGCGGTCCAGAACTTCTTTTCCGCCGCCACTGGCATCGTCGTCGTCATTGCGCTGATCCGCGGCTTCGCGCGCCACACCGCCAAAACCATTGGCAATGCCTGGGTCGATCTGACGCGCATCACACTCTACGTGCTGCTGCCGATCTCCTTCGTCTATGCGATCTTCCTGGTGAGCCAGGGCGCGATCCAGAACTTCGACGCATACAAGGATGTGACGACCATCGAAGTCACCAAGTACGACAACCCGAAGAACGGTCCCGACGGTCAGCCGCTCAAGGACGAGAAGGGCAACCCCGTCACCGAACCGGCCGAAACGCAGATGCAGACCCTGCCGATGGGCCCGGTCGCGTCGCAGGAGGCGATCAAGATGCTCGGCACCAACGGCGGCGGCTTCTTCAACGCCAACTCGGCGCATCCCTACGAGAACCCGACGCCGCTGTCCAACTTCGTGCAGATGCTGTCGATCTTCCTGATTCCCGGCGCGCTGTGCCTGACCTTCGGCAAAATGGTCGGTGACCGGCGTCAGGGCTGGGCGGTACTCGCGGCCATGACACTCATGTTCGCCGTCATGGCGTTCACGGCCATGCACTACGAAGCGCAGGGCAATCCGGTGCTGAGCCAGTTCGGCATCGACCCGAGTGCCGGCAACATGGAGGGCAAGGAAACCCGCTTTGGCATCGCCGACTCCGGCCTGTTCGCCACCATCACGACGCTGGCTTCCTGCGGCGCCGTCAACGGCATGCACGATTCCTTCATGCCCATGGGCGGCTTCGTGCCGCTGTGGAACATGATGCTCGGCGAAGTCGTGTTCGGCGGCGTCGGCTCAGGCCTCTACGGCATGCTGGTGTTCGCCGTCATGGCGGTGTTCATCGCCGGACTGATGATCGGCCGCACGCCCGAATATATCGGCAAGAAGATCGAGGCCTACGACATGAAGATGGTGTCGATCGCCATCCTCGTCACGCCGATCCTGGTGCTGGCCCTTACCGCCGTGGCGGTGATGTCGGCCGACGGCATTGCCGGCGTCGCCAATCCCGGCGCGCACGGCTTCTCGGAGATTCTCTACGCCTTCACTTCGGCGGCCAACAACAACGGCAGCGCGTTCGCCGGGCTCTCCGCCAACACGCCGTTCTACAACGTGATGACCGCCATCGGCATGTGGTTCGGCCGCTTCGGCGTCATTGTCCCGGTACTCGCCCTGGCCGGCGCGCTGGCAGCAAAGAAACGCATCACTGCCAGCGCCGGCACCATGCCGACGCACGGTCCGCTGTTCGTCGTGCTGCTGATCGGCACTGTCGTGCTGGTCGGCGCCCTGAACTACGTTCCCGCGCTCGCGCTCGGTCCCGTCATCGAGCATCTGACGCTGTTCGCCCACTGAGCGCAAGGAGAAAAGACATGTCTCACAAGACGCTTGCGATGTTCGATCCGGTGCTTGTGAAGCCGGCGATCGTCGATTCATTCAAGAAGCTCAATCCCGTCGTGCAGTGGCGCAACCCGGTGATGTTCGTCGTCTTCGTCGGCAGCATCCTGACGACGGCGCTGTGGGTGCAGGCACTCGCCGGACAGGGCGAAGCGCCGGCCGGCTTCATCCTCGCCGTTGCCCTGTGGCTGTGGTTCACGGTGCTTTTCGCCAATTTCGCTGAAGCGCTCGCCGAAGGCCGCAGCAAGGCGCAGGCCGCAAGCTTGCGCAGCCTGAAAAAGGAGACGTGGGCGAAGAAGCTCAAGGGGCCGCATGCGACCGCCGAATGGATCACCGTGCCGGCCACTGAATTGCGCAAGGGCGACCTCGTGCTGGTCCATGCCAACGAGACCATCCCTGCCGACGGCGAGGTGATCGAAGGCGTGGCCTCGGTCGACGAGTCCGCCATCACCGGCGAATCGGCGCCGGTGATCCGCGAATCCGGCGGCGACTTCTCGGCCGTCACCGGCGGCACGCGCGTGCTGTCTGATTGGATCGTGGTGCGCGTGACCGTGAATCCCGGGGAAACCTTCGTCGACCGCATGATCGCCATGGTCGAATCGGCCAAACGCCAGAAGACGCCCAACGAGATCGCGCTGACCATCCTGCTGGTCGCCCTGACCATCGTCTTCCTCGTCGTCACCGTGACGCTGCTGCCGTACTCGATGTTCAGCGTTGACGTCGCCAAGGCCGGCACGCCCGTCACCATCACGACGCTGATCGCGCTGCTGGTCTGTCTGATCCCGACCACCATCGCCGGCCTGCTCTCCGCGATCGGCGTGGCCGGCATGAGCCGCATGATGCAGGCAAACGTGATCGCCACGTCAGGGCGCGCCGTCGAAGCCGCCGGCGACGTCGATGTGCTGCTGCTCGACAAGACCGGCACCATCACGCTCGGCAATCGTCAGGCCTCGGGCTTTCTCCCTGCCGATGGCGTCAGGGAAGCCGACCTCGCCAGCGCCGCGCAACTGGCCTCGCTCGCCGACGAGACGCCGGAAGGCCGCAGCATCATGGTGCTGGCCAAGCAGAAATTCAATCTGCGCGAGCGCGACATCCAGTCGCTCGAAGCCCAGTTCATCCACTTCTCGGCGCAGACGCGCATGAGCGGCGTCGATGTACACGGCAAGCAGATCCGCAAGGGCGCTGCCGACGCCATCCGCAAGCACGTCGAGGATCTCGGCGGCAGCATGCCGATGTCGGTGCTCGGCATCGTCGAAGACGTCGCACGTCGCGGCAGCACGCCGCTGGTGGTGTCAGAGGGCACGAAGGTGCTCGGTGTCGTCGAACTCAAGGACATCGTCAAGGGTGGGATCAAGGAGCGCTTTGCCGAACTGCGCCGCATGGGCATCCGTACCATCATGATTACCGGCGACAACCGCTTGACGGCTGCAGCCATCGCCGCCGAAGCCGGTGTCGACGACTTCCTCGCCGAGGCCACGCCCGAAGCGAAGCTGGCGCTGATCCGCCAGCATCAGTCCGAGGGACGGCTCGTCGCCATGACCGGCGACGGCACCAACGATGCCCCGGCGCTGGCCCAGGCCGACGTCGCGGTGGCGATGAATACCGGTACGCAGGCGGCGAAGGAAGCCGGCAACATGGTCGATCTCGACTCAAACCCGACCAAGCTCATCGAGGTCGTCGAGACCGGCAAGCAGATGCTGATGACGCGCGGCTCGCTGACGACGTTCTCGATCGCCAACGACGTCGCCAAGTATTTCGCCATCATCCCGGCGGCTTTCGTCACGACCTATCCGCAGCTCGAGGCGCTGAACATCATGCATCTCGCGAGCCCCGCCTCGGCAATACTGTCGGCGGTGATCTTCAACGCGCTGATCATCATGTTCCTGATTCCTCTGGCGCTGAAGGGCGTGCGCTACCGGCCGCTCGGCGCAGCGGTCCTGTTGCGCAAGAACCTGCTCGTCTACGGTCTCGGCGGCCTCGTCGCGCCGTTCATCGGCATCAAGATCATCGACTTGCTGATCGCCGGCGTCGGCCTGGCCTGAGAAGGAGAACATCATGAAAGACATCATCCGTCCCGGCATCACCCTGTTCATCCTGTTGTCCATCGTTACGGGCATCGCCTATCCGCTGCTTACCACCGCCGTCGTCAAGCCGATCTTCGGCGACAAGGCTGGCGGCAGCATCCTCATGGACAAGGAAGGCAAGGCCGTTGGCTCGGCGCTGATCGGCCAGAACTTCACCGATCCGAAGCATTTCTGGGGCCGGCCGTCGGCCACGTCGCCGCAGCCGAACAACGGCACCGCTTCGGGCGGCTCAAACCTCGGGCCGCTGAACCCGGCGCTGGTCGACGCCGTCAAGGGCCGTGTCGAGGCATTGAAGGCCGCCGATCCCGACAACAAGCTGCCGATTCCCGCCGATCTGGTGACGGCCTCGGGCAGCGGCCTGGATCCGCACATCAGCCCGGCGGCCGCGCTTTACCAGGTCCAGCGCGTCGCCCGTGCCCGCGGCCTTGATCCGAAAGCTGTGGAAGACCTCGTTGCGCAGCACACCGAAGGCCGCCAACTGGGGCTCTTCGGCGAGCCGCGTGTCAATGTCCTCACCCTCAACCTGGCGCTTGACGGCCAGGCGAAATAACTCAACTCAGGAGAGACCAAACATGCAGAAGAAACTTCTCGGCCTTGCCGTCGCCACTATTGTGGCCTCGCCCTTGGCTGCCATCGCGGACGAAGCGCCGGCTCCCACTTCGCCGTGGGCGTTCACCGTCGGCGCCGTTTCCGACTACCTGTTCCGCGGCGTCAGCCAGACCCACGGCAAGCCTGCCGTACAGGGCGGCGTGACTTACACCGACCCGAGCGGCTTCTACGCCAACCTCTGGGGCTCGAACATCACGTGGGTCAAGGACGCCTTGGGCAAGGGCAGCACGGAGGTCGACATTTCCGCCGGCTACAAGAACAGTTTCGGCGGCAGCAAGCTCGGCTATGACGTGGGCTACTACACCTACAACTATCCCGGCTACGGCTCCACCAACGTGGCCGCGGTCCCCAATCCGGCATCCTTCATCGCCAACCCCAACACGCAGGAACTGTACGGCGCCCTGAATTACGACCTCGGCAACAACAATTCCCTGCAGGCGAAATACTCCTACACCACGTCGAAGTATTTCATCGGCTGGTACAACACGGACACGGCACAGAATACCAAGGGCTCCGGTTACCTGGAATTCAACGGCACCTTCGACTTGGGCAACGGCTGGGGAGTGACGGCCCACGCCGGACATCAGTCGGTGGCCAACTGGAGCTTCGCCAACTATTCGGACGTGAACATCGGAGTCACCAAGGATGTCGGTTTTGGCACCGTCGGCTTCCTCGTGTCCACGACCAACGTCAAGGACGGCGGCTGCGACATGATCACGAACGCGGTAAGTGCGGGCAAGGTGTCGCCCTATTGCTGGGGCAATAGCGGCGCTACGTCCACGAACGGCGGGCCCACCGGCGGCTACAAGAATGTCGCCAAGAGCACCGCCGTCCTGTCCTTCAACAAGACCTTCTGACACCGCGCGGGCGATCACCGTGTCCCATGCTGCACGAGTTGACTTACTTCATCTTGGCGTTGATGGCGATCTTCATGCCCTTGGGCATCGTCGCGGCTTTCGTCATGGGAGCATTCGATCGTGGCAAGGCGAGGAAGAAGCGATCGTAGCGAGCGTCGCAGGCGGGAACACGGTCCGCCTGCGACGGCTGGCCGGGGCGGATCCCCTGGATGCGCTGACCGACATGCTGCATGACGCGTTCGCGCCGCTCGGCGCCATCGGCCTGAACTGCGCCTGCGTCGACCAGCCGGTGGAGATAACGCGGCAACGCGTGGGCCAGGGTGATTGTTTCGTCGCCGAGACGGCGGGACGCATCGTCGGCACGGCGACTTTCTGCGGCCCCGACCGCTCGTCGCCTTGTCCGACCTATCGCGGCGGACGGACCGCGGCTGTTCGCCAGTTGGCGGTCCAACCGGAGCTCCAGGGGCGCGGCATCGGCCGTCGGCTGCTGGCACTGGCCGAGGCTTGGGCACAGGCACGCGGCCACCAGCGTCTCGCGCTCGACACGCCCCTCGCCGCAGCGTATCTGGTGGACTACTACAAGCGCCGCGGCTTCCGAGCGGAGGAATGCTTTTGCTTTCCCGGTCGGCACTACTCGAGCCTCGTCATGGTGAAAGATTTGCCGGACGTTCGGCTGGCGCAGGAACCCGACGCAGACGATTGGCTTGAGGCGGCCTGAATGCATTTCCTCGGGCGAGTGGTACATGAGGGAGACTTTCAGGCCGTTCTCGATTGGAATGGGGCAAAAGAGCAGGAATTGTTTTCCGCGGGAGCACGTCTTGCTGCAGACAAGCTGCGCCTGCCGGCGGCGGCGCTGGCCGCCGCGCTTTCCCAGCGCGAAGCCATGGGCAGCACTGCCGTAGGCGCGGGCGTTGCGCTGCCACACGCCAGAATGCCCGGAATCGGACGGCCGGTGGCCGTCTATATCCGTCCGCATTCGCCCGTCTACTATGACGGCGCGCCCGACGGCAAGCCCGTCACCGACGTGCTGATTCTCCTGATGCCCGCCGACACGCCGGACGACAATATTGCCATCCTCGGCGAAGCAGCCCGGCGGCTGAACGATGCGGAGTTCCGCAGACGGTTGTCGCTATGCGATGACGAGGAAGAGGTGCTCGCGCTGTTCGCAGCGGAGCCGCTGCCATGAGTCGGGACCTTACGTCTCCATCCTGGGCGGCGCAAAAGGCCGCCGTGATCGCCGAGGCCCTGCCGTTCATCCGTGGCTTCCACGGCAAGACCTTCGTCATCGAGGCCGAAGCCGCCATCGTCGCCGACCTGTCGGCTAAACGCGCCTTCGCGCACGACATCGCGCTGCTGCGGCTGGTCGGCATGAATCCGGTGGCGGTGGTAGGTGACGAGGCGGCGGCGCGGGAAGTCGTCGATCTCATCAATCAGCACGACATCAAGGCAATCGGCCTCACCGGCCGCGATGCCCATTGCATTCGCCTGGCGAACTGCGAGCCAACGGCCGGCGGCGTCGGCGAAATCGCCCAGATCGATCCGGCGGTCATCCATCTGCTTTCGTCGCAGGGATACATCCCCGTCCTTTCACCGGTGAGCATCGACCGCGACGGCAAGCCGGCCATGGTCGCCATCGAGGCGCTGGCGGCAAAGCTGGCCGAGATCGTCAAGGCGGAAAAGCTCATCGTCATGACGGATGCGCCCGGCATCTTGGATAGCGTCGGCAAGACGCTCCACTGCCTGCGCCTACGCGAGATCGAGGCGTTCTACGCGGATGGCGCCATTGCGGCCAGCATGCAGGCGAAACTGCCGTCATTGCTGGACGCCATCCGCGGCGGCGTCAAGTCCGTCCACGTCATCGACGGCTGCGTCGGCAACGCGCTGCTGCTCGAGGTCCTGACCAACGAGGGTGTCGGAACGACGCTGCTGGCGGAGGCCGGCACGGATTTTCTCGAACAGAGTCGGCGCTACATGGCAGATCCCGCCGCATGAGGACAGGTATGATCGGAAGCACCATGCAACCTACGCACGGCGACTCGTGGAGATCCGCGATGCTGACTAGCTGCGGAAGGAATTGACTCATGAGCGACGGCCGCCCCGATCCCGACCAATTGCTTTCTCGCATCCAGGAGGAGGAGGCACGCGCCGCGCGCGGCAAGCTGAAGATATTCTTCGGCGCGTCGGCGGGCGTCGGCAAGACGTACGCGATGCTGTCGGCAGCGCGCCAGGCCATCGAAGCCGGCAAGGACGTCGTCGTCGGCATCGTCGAGACGCACGGCCGCAAGGAAACCGAGGCGCTCGTCGCTGGTCTTGAGGTTCTTCCGCGAAAGGACGTCGCCTATCGAGACAAAGTGCTCACCGAGTTCGACATCGACGGCGCGCTGGCGCGCAAACCGGAACTGATCCTCATCGACGAACTTGCACATTCCAATGTCCAGGGCTCGCGCCATCCCAAGCGCTGGCAGGACGTCGAGGAACTTCTGTCCTCCGGCATCGACGTCTATTCGACGATGAACGTCCAGCACCTCGAGACGCTCAACGATGTCGTCGGCGGCATCACCGGCATTCGCGTTTGGGAAACCGTGCCCGATCATGTCTTCGACGCCGCCGATGAAGTGGTACTGGTCGACCTGCCACCCGACGAGCTGCTGCAGCGCCTCAAGGAAGGCAAGGTCTACCTGCCGCACCAAGCGGAGCGGGCGATCCAGAACTTCTTCCGCAAGGGCAACCTGATCGCGCTGCGCGAGCTGTCGCTGCGGCGCACCGCCGACCGCGTCGACAGCCAGATGCTCGAGTACCGGCGCAACAAGCTGGTATCGCCGGTATGGCAGACGCGCGAATCCCTTCTGGCCTGCATCGGCCCGGGCGAAGGCAGCGAGCGCATCATCCGCAGCGCCGCGCGCATCGCGGCGAAGCTCGACGTGCCCTGGCACGTCATCTACGTCGAGACGGCGGAATTGCGGCATCTGTCCGGTGCCCAGCGCCAGCGCATCCTCAAGAGCCTCAAGCTGGCACAGGACACCGGCGCCGAGACCGCCAGCTTGTCAGGCAGCGAGGCCGTGCAGACGGTGATCGACTATGCCCGCGACCACAACCTGTCGAAGATCGTTGTCGGACGCGACCACGGCCGGTCTTGGCGCCTGTTCTATCGGTCCTTCGCGGATCGCATCGGCAAGGCTGCTCCGGATCTCGACGTCATCCAGGTCGCGCGCAAAGAGGGTGCGGGCGACCGACAACGTGACGAGCCCACCGACGAATCGCTGTTTGACCAGCTAAAGGCGACCTGGCAATCCTTCGCGATGAGCGCGCTTCTCTGCGTGGTGGCGACGCTCATTGCCATGCCGCTGCATACGGTCTTCGATCTCGCCAACATCGCGATGCTGTTCCTGCTGGCGGTCGTCCTCGCCGCCGTCCGCTATGGCCTCGGGCCGGCCGTCGCCGCCGCGTTTCTCAACGTCGCAGCGTTCGACTTCTTCTTCGTGCCACCGCGCTTCTCGTTCGCGGTCAGCGACGTCCAATACCTGCTGACGTTCATTGTCATGCTGGTGGTCGGGCTCACCACGGCGAAGCTCACCGCCGGCCTCAAGTTCCAGGCGCGCGTCGCCAGCCGGCGCGAGCAGCGCGTGCGGGCGCTCTACGAGATGTCGCGCGACCTGTCAGGCGCGCTTCTTCCTGAGCAGATCGCCGAGATCTCACAGCGTTTCGCCGCCACCGGCTTCGAGGCCCGCGCTGCGATCGTATTGGCCGACGACAATGATCGCCTGCATGAAGCCATCGCCGTTCCCGGCGGCGTGCCGGCCATCGACATCGGCATCTGCCAGTGGGCGTTCGATCACAATGCCGAAGCGGGCTGCGGCACCGACACTCTTGCGGGAAGCTCCTTGCTATACCTTCCCCTCAAGGCGCCCATGCGTAGCCGCGGGGTATTGGTTTTGGAGCCACGTCACCCGCGACGCCTCCTGGCGCCGGAGCAGCGCCGTTTGCTGGATACTTTCGCGCGCCTGATAGCGATCTCCCTCGAGCGTGTCCACTACGTCAACGTCGCGCAATCGACGACGGTGCAGATGGAGTCGGAGCGCCTGCGAAACTCGCTGCTGTCGGCCATTTCCCACGACCTGCGAACTCCTCTGACCGCGTTGGTCGGTCTTGCCGACTCGATGTTCTTGACGCAGCCGCGGCCCACGCAACAGCAGGCGGCCATCGCCGACTCGATTCGCGAGGAAGTGCTGCGCATGAGTGCGCAGGTCAATAACCTGCTCGACATGGCGCGCCTGCAAGCGGGCGCGGTGAAGCTTAACCGCCAGTGGCAGCCGCTCGAAGAAGTCGTCGGAAGCGCACTTAAAGGCATGGAATCCGTTCTCGCTTCCCATCGGGTCATCGTGAAATTGCCGGAAGACCTGCCGCTACTTGAGTTCGACGCCGTTCTCATGGAACGGGTGTTGGCGAATCTCGTGGACAATGCAGTCAAGTACACGCCGCCGGACAGCAGCATTGAGATCAGCGCAATGCCCACCGACCAGTACATCGAGATTTCCGTTGAAGACAACGGCCCAGGCCTGCCACCCGGACGTGAGGAAGCGATTTTCAACAAGTTCGAACGAGGACAGAAGGAGAGCATCACGCCAGGCGTGGGCCTCGGGTTGGCGATCTGCCGGGCGATTATTGAAGCGCACGGTGGAATGATACGTGCGGAAAATCGCAGCGAAGGAGGCGCTCGGTTCGTCTTTACATTGCCGCAAGGCAATCCTCCCGTGGTGGATGCCAATGACGAGGATCCCATGGCAGAGGAGGCAAGGCCGTGACAAAGCAGCCGATTGTTCTGGTGGTAGAGGACGAGCCCAAAATCCGGCACTTCGTCAAATTGTCGCTCGAGTCGGAGGGCTGCCAGGTTTTCGAAGCCGAGACAATTAAGCGCGCTTCCATTGAAGCCGGAACACGCAAGCCCGACATGGTGGTTCTGGACCTCGGCTTGCCCGATGGTGACGGCGTGGACTTCATCAGGGACCTGCGGACCTGGTCCGATATTCCTGTGCTGGTGCTGTCGGCCAGAACGGCCGAGCAGGACAAGGTGGCGGCTCTTGATGCCGGTGCCGATGACTACCTGGTCAAGCCTTTTGGTACCGACGAACTCCTGGCCCGAGTACGGGCTCAACTTAGGCGGAGGAGTCGCCTATCCGGTTCGGTGGCAACGGCTTTTGAATTCGGAGACCTACATGTTGATCTTGCCCGGCGAATAGTTGAGCGCAGCGGAGAAGCGGTGCACTTAACGCCGATTGAATACCGCATACTTGCCTATCTCATTAGCAACGCCAACAGCGTTCTAACGCATCGGCAACTTCTGAAGAACATCTGGGGTCCGTCGCACGCGGAGGATAGTCACTATGTCCGAGTTTATATGACGCACTTGCGCAAGAAGATTGAGGCTGACCCCTCTCGGCCCAAGCACATCCTTACCGAATCGGGTGTCGGTTACCGCTTCGTGATGTAGGCGTTCTTCCATACGCACATCGGCTAGGCAAGCGGCGGCTATGGCAGTCGCCATGCGCCGTTCCAACTTTCGCTGGCGCGAATCCCCGCCGGCTTAAACCGCCTTCCATGCTGATCCCGCTACATTGCTATGCGGCAATTTGGCCGCACGTCTGTAGCGTCACACCACCCCTAAAAGACAGCACAGACATAACGGGTCTGGCGCATGCGTTTTTACATATTTTTTCTACGCGCACTACGAATTTCAACAGCATTTTAGCGACGCGCTTCCTAGCATAACGATGTGGTTGAGAGCAGCCGTCGGCTGCAACAGCTTTAAGGAGGTAATGAATATGACTTCCACAACCAAACGCGCCACGACGTTGCTCGCCCGCACTAAGGGACACGAACGGTTCTGGCCGCTCGGTTGGACGACGGATCAAGCCCGTTCCTCGCTCCAGAGGGCGAGCCAAGACAGTCGTTCTGGTACCCCCGGTATCTATGCCGTACTGGCGGGATTCCCCCGCCGATAACTCGAGGACGCCATCATGGGATTCGATTCATCTGAGATGCTGTTAGCTTCAGTCGTCGTATCGGTGGCGCCTTACGCGGCGATGGCCGCGTGGGAAGAGTTGCGCGCTTGCCTATGCCGTATGAGAGCGTAAACGATGTGGACACATACACCCACTGAACGACAGTCCCAAGGATTTTCCGCGCGTCTAAAGGCGTGGGCAGTAGCCGAGAAGGAGAGCGTCTTGCATACGATCGCCAGTCTTTTGCGCGTCGAAGACATCTACCTCGACCTGGCCGTCTCAGCCAAGAACGAGCTTCTGGATGTGATAGGACGCCGCCTCGAAACGTCGCGTGGGCTTCCCCATGACTTCATCACGTCCGGGCTTCAGCGCAGGGAAGCGGTCGGCTCCACGGCACTGGGACAAGGCGTCGCCATTCCTCACGCACGGGTCAAGGACCTGGAGGAGATCGTCGTTTCCTACGCGCACCTTCGATCGCCGATTCCTTTCGATGCGCCGGATGGCCTTCCCGTGTCCGACATCCTGATTCTGCTCGTGCCGAAGCAGGCTACTGAGGAACATCTGCGCATTCTCGCCGAAGCGACACAGTTGTTTTCAGCACGCGACTTCCGCCAGCGCCTGCGGGATTGCAGGACGTCCGCGGACGTGAAGGCGTTGTTCGACTCCTGGCACGACTGAGGCTGCACTCAAGACAAGGCGAAGAGAACACATGCTCACAGACTTGTATGTCGGCATTGCTGCAACGGAAGAAGGGCTGGAGGTTGCAGCCCTCGATCATGGTCGGCCTACCACTGCAACGTCGTTTCCAGCCTCTGCCATGGGGATGGAAGCGATCAAGATATTCTTGGCAGACAATCCGGTACGCCTTGCGATCGCAGGCGTTGCAGCCCTTAACGTCGCGCTGGCGCTGGGTAACGCCCCGCAACGCGAGGTCTTCATCCTCTCCTCGTCTGCTGCTGAACAATCTGTTGCGCTGGCTCGACATGCGGAACGTTCCATTTAGGCCATGGATCGCGTAGCCCACACGTGTCCCGTATGCGGCGCACAGCATGCGGTGCACCGCATCCTGCATGGTCTCGCTTACGGTCGGCAATTGACGTGTTCCCCAGGTTGCAAGGACAGGTTCCCAGAACTCGTGCGTGCACGACTGCTGGCTTCACTTGAAAGCGACGAAGGATGTCAAGACGAGACTCACCTGTGATGGCACGGCAGCCCGCCCACCCCGATCAGGGACCGCAGTCGGTCAATCGTCTGCCACTCTTGGGACCGCTGTTGCCACACGTCGCAGTGTCCTGTCCGTTATGTCGACACGCGTTGTCTCGGGAACTTTACTGCGTCCGCTGCGGTTATGAGTTTGAACTGAAGCCGCCGTTTCTTGCGTCGATGATATCGAAGGCCTTGTTTTTGTTTGGCGCCGTATGCATTGGCTGGGCTACGACTCAGGTGCATCGCCATCTGGCGATTGAAGACCAGTGGTTATTGCGACTCATCTTGGATATTGCTATTGGCGTCGCCTATTACGACGTCTGTCGCCGTTTGTTCTCGTCTTGCCAGTACGTCAAGACGAAACCTCGCAGCAGACGATCAAGTCAGACCATGAGTAATGACTGCGAGCAACTGCGACCGAGGATAGCGGGGGACTAGGTTGGTCCGTCGGCTTTTATCCGGCGAGGAGACAGGTGCACATTTGGAGTGGCTACCTATGAAAACCATCGCCAGGATTTTCGCCATCTCCTTGATGGCTACGCTGCTAAGTTCCGCAGCACATGCGACAGGCTATTTCAGCAACGTAGATCCAATTTTGCGGTTGCAGCTCGATTACGACAGCAATGACGTGGAACTGCGAGCCGCGTATTTGAGCGGCTACGTTGCAGGCGTGGCTCGGAGTACCCAGGGCAACACATGGTGTCCGGTGGAACAGCTCGGTTCCGAGGAGCTTCGTCGGGTGGTGTCGAGTTATTTGGAGCGTAATCCCTCGATAGCGAGTGAAACCCCTGACGCCGCCATCACCACGGCCCTGAAGGCGAGTTTCCCCTGCGCTGGCAAGTAAGCAACGAGGAATCACCGGGGAGAACGACATACGGTTTTCCGCGTGCATGATGGCATACTGGGCTCACGGGAAGCCGGCCTACGGCATCTCGAAGGCTCTTCGCTTACCGGGAAACGTACGTTGACGATCAACCGAATCTCTCGGCTAGTTCTTGGCGCACCGCGCGATCCACTCGATCCGGTTACTGCCAAGCGCACCCGTCTGGCGGCGCTGCTCGCTTGGGCCGGGCTCGGTGCCAACGGACTGGCGGCGGCGTGTTACGGCCCCGAAAAGGCCTTCCTCGCGCTTGGCGGACACACGCAACTGGGGCCGCTGCTCGCATTGATCATGGTTGTGTCGGTGGTCGTCATCGCGATCGCCTACAGCCAGATGTTCGAATTGTTCCCGAATGGCGGCGGCAGCTATCGCGTGGCGTCGCAGTTACTGGGGCCGCACCTCGGGCTGGTCTCCGGCGCCGCGCTGCTGATCGACTATATGCTGGCTATTGCTGTTTCGCTAGCCAGCGGCACCGACGCCATGTTTAGCTTGCTGCCGGTTGGAATGAACAGCTACAAGCTGCCAGTGGAACTCGCGCTGGCGTTGCTGTTGATCGTGCTGAACCTGCGTGGGTTGCACGTCGCGATCCGCGTCCTATTTCCAATTGTGCTCGCCTTCCTTCTGATCCACGCCTTCGTGATCATTGCCGGCATCGCAATCAAGGCACCCGCGACGACGGAAAGCATGGAATACGCATTCAGCGGCTTCGCAGACCTCGCCAAGAATGGTGGATGGACGCTGGCGGTCGCGCTGCTGGTCCGTGCCTACGGCTTGGGCGGTGCCACCTATTCAGGCGTCGAAGCAATCTCCAATAACGTAAATCTCCTGGCTGAGCCGCGCGTTCAGACAGGACGGCTCACGATGTTCTACGTTGCCGGCACTCTTTCGCTGATCGCCGGCGGCCTGATCTGGCTTTACTCGAGCTGGCATGTGACGCCAATGCCAGGAGAGACGCTCAACGCGGCCGTGTTCGAGGCGGTTTTCCCCGGCCTGGGACTGGGATCGGGCGTAGCGCAAGGAGCGACTTTGCTTGCCCTAGCGCTGGAGGCCGCCATCCTGTTGGTGGCGGCCAACTTTATCCTGATCTTTGCGCCGTCGCTGCTCGCCAACATGGCGTCCGACTCGTGGCTGCTTCTGCGCCAAGTTCGGGCTACATGCGTCGCACGTCGTTGGCTACGGCACCGACCCGGTAGAGGAATTGGAGCGCCTGCTGGTGCAGACGGCGGGTGAGCACCCAGACTGCGTCTGCTTCGCCAACAAGCTGATCCTCCCGCCCGGCCGCTGGCTCGCTGAATGGCTGCATAACCAGACGGCGCTCGGTTTGCAGAGACGCCTGCACGCTGAGGGAATACCGTTGGTCGTACTGCCTATTAGATTGGTGGTGTAGCGCTCCTTCGCCAACTCACCGGCGGTACCAGCTTCAGCACGTTCAACTTGCGCTGCCGTTCGGCCCGATTCTGCCGCCAACGACCGTTGCTAGGACCATTGCGGTCATCTCGCTGCATCGAGGCAGACGGCAGCAAAGGGCACACTGCGGAAATTCCACTGCCAGGATTCATCGCCACAAAGCGGCCCCTGACATCCAGGTTTCTGACAGGCGGAGCGTAAGCGTCCAGCGCGACCACCTGTCGTGAGAAGACGTTGATCTGTACACATGTCCATTTCGCGCGGAGATGGACACATGCACACATTGGTGGCGAAGCCGGCGCGTCGGACGCGGCGGCGTTATTCTGAAGAATTCAAGCGGCAGGTGGTCGAGGCGTGTCTGCAGCCGGGCGTCTCGGTAGCGGCGATTGCGTTGGCGAATGGATTGAACGCCAACTACCTGCGGCAATGGGTCAGGGCGCATCGCGAGGAAGCTGAGCAGGGCAAAGCGACGGATGAAGTGCTCGTGGCGCAGCCGTCCGCGCTGGTGCTGGCAACGGTGGCAGCGAATGCGCCCGCGCCGGAAATTCGCGTCGACGTGCGCCGTGGCGGCACGACAGTGCAGATGGCGTGGCCGCTGGAAGCGGCGGCCAGTCTGGGGCAGTGTCTGCGCGAACTCTTGCGATGATCCGGCCGAAGGAAATCTGGTTGGTCGTTGAGCCGGTAGACATGCGTGGCGGGATCGAGAGTCTGTCGCTGCGGGTGCAGAACCTGCTGGGGCGCTCGCCGTGTGACGGCAGCGCGTACGCCTTTCGCAACCGACGCGGGAGCCGGCTCAAGCTCCTGATCTGGGACGGCACCGGCGTGTGGCTATGTCATCGGCGCTTGCATCGGGGCGGTTTCGTCTGGCCACAAGCGGAGGCCACGAGCGTCACGCTGACGGCGCGGCAGTGGGACTGGCTGGTGACGGGCGTGGACTGGCAACGACTCGATGCACCGGCGCCGATACATTGGCGGGTGTGAGGTGTCATGCAAATGCCGTGCGCAAAATCATCGCGGGAACGACATAACAAAGCGAGCGGGAACGACCTGTTCGCAGGGCTTGGCGCGCTGCCGGCCGGTAGAATCGAGGCATGGAGTTGCACGCTGAACTGGAGCGCATGATTGCCGATCCCGCCTTGGCGGAATCGGTCGCGCAACTGGTTCAGAAACACGTTGCCGCCGCCCATGCCGAAGTGGCGCACCGCGACACCGAACTTCACGCCGCGCGCACCAAGATCCAGGCTCTGACGCTGGAACTGGCGCACCTTCGGCGCATGCGCTACGGGGTCAAGAGCGAAACGCTCGACGCGGAAGCCCGTGACCTGTTCCAGGAAACGCTGGCCAGCGACATCGCCGCTGCCAAATTGGAGTTGGAGCGTCGGCAGGCTGAATCCGAGATGCCGGCGGCACCCGCGCCACCGAAGCGTGAGCGCGCCGGCCGTCAGGCGTTGCCGGAGCATCTGCCGCGCATCGAGCACCGGCACGAGCCGGAGTCCTGCACTTGCGGCCAATGCGGGAGTGAACTGGTGAAGATCGGCGAGGACGTCAGCGAGCAACTCGACGTCGAGCCGGCGCGCTTCTTCGTGCATCGCCACGTCCGTCCGCAGTATGCCTGCCGCGCGTGTGAGACCGTGACCGCGGCGCCGATTCCGCCGGCGGTGATCGACGGTGGCCTGGCGGCCGTCGGCCTGCTGGCCTGGGTGGTCGTCGGGAAGTTCATGGATCACCTGCCGCTGTATCGCCTGGAAGGCATCGCGGCGCGGGGCGGCGTTACCCTGGCGCGTTCGACGCTGGCCGAATGGGTGGGCCGACTGGGCGTGGCACTGAATCCCTTGGCGCAACGTCTGGCCGAGCTGCTGCGACAACGCACCATCCTGCATGCCGACGAAACGCCGGTGCGACAGCTCGACCCTGGCAGCGGCAAGACCCATCGGGCCTATCTGTGGGCTTACCGCAGTAACGTATTGGACACCGGGCCGCCCATCGTCGTGTTCGATTACCAGACCAGCCGCGCCGGCGAACATGCGCGCAACTTCCTCGGCGGCTGGCAGGGCAGTCTCATGGTCGACGACTTCGGCGGCTACAAGGCGCTGTTCGCCGCGGGCGTCGTCGAGTTGGGTTGCATGGCGCATGCGCGCCGGAAGTTCTTCGAACTCAACCATGCGCAGCCTAACGCCATCGCCCAGGAGGCGCTGGTGCGCATCGCTGCCCTCTACGACATCGAGCGCCGTGGTCAGGAGATGTCCATCGACGAACGCGCAGCGCTGCGCCAGCGTGAGGCGGTGCCGTTGCTCGACTCGCTGCATGCTTGGCTCAAGGCCACGCGCGTCACGGTCGCCAACGGCGGCGGCACAGCAAAGGCCATTGACTACAGCCTCAAGCGCTGGCCCGCGCTCAGCCGCTATGCCACCGGCGGTGCGCTGCCCATCGACAACAATCCCGTGGAGAACGCCATCCGCCCGATTTGCTTGGGCAAGAAGAACTGGCTCTTCGTCGGTTCGGAGCGCGCCGGCAAGCGCGCTGCCGCCATCCAGAGCTTGCTCGCCACCGCTACCCTCAATGGGCTCGATCCGGCCGCTTGGCTGCGCGAAACGCTCGAGAAACTTCCGACCTGCCTCAACAGCGACATCGATTCGCTGCTGCCACTCGCGCGCGCGTCATAACACGCTCACTTGGCGGCAACCAGGTGGAACGGCTGGGCGCTTACGGCGGAGCGGAACCACGCAACAGTGAATGGGGAGCCGACAAAAAGGACCAACTGGAATTCGTGCTCCACAAGATGGTCTGCGCCGGCGAGATTCCGCTTGCGGATGCGCAGCGGGCGATCGCGACGAACTGGATCGATGCTTGGAAGCGGTACATGCCGGGCCACCAGAAATTCAAGTTCAAGCCAGGTATCGCGGAATAGTGTTGGCGCGCGAGGCCTATTACCCAGACTGCGCGAGATCCACAGAGTATTCTTGATCATTTGCATTGGCCGTCTGGCTGTGCTTCTCGGGGCGCTCATCCCGGATCGGTGAGAGTCGCGCGGCCTGGGTAATCGGCGGCGCGTACCTACGCCCTGCGCCAATAAGTCCCAGGTCTGGTCTCATTGACTTCAATCGCTACGGGTTATTTTGGCACTGCAGTTATCTCCTTGGGACTGGCGCCATCACACCAGGCACCGGTCCATGATGACCGTATAGCGCACATCGTCCTTAATTGAGCCTTGATGCGTTTCCGCAGCACCTTTTGAATTTCATGCCGCTCCCGCATGGGCACGTATCGTTGCGACTGGGAGTGGGTCCGGGGTTGCGGATCGTGGATTTGGCTTTGCGTGCGGGAAGCCAATAGTCCTGGATGGCGAGGACGCAGTCGGCGAGGGTCTCCGCGAATTCGTCGTGCTTAGCCTCGAGTTCGGGTTTTTCCTCCAGTTGTTGCCATCCGGATTCGGTGCCGTACAGAATGATCGGCAACAGAAAGCCTTGGCTCTCGTTGGAATCGAACAAAGGCGCCCAGCTTTGTCCATCGAGCATCGCCCCGCGGATGAATCCTGTGCACCATTCGTCGATGATCAAAACGTGACGACCTTCGTGCTCGCGTTCATAGATCAAAGGCTCGTAATGGTCAGGATCGTTTTTCAATTCCCAAATAATGTCGTTCATGTGTCGCATGACCAATTCCGTCATGTGTCCGGCCTGCTGTGTCGATTCCCAGGTCATCGATTGCCCTCCAGTCTCTCCCCAGACGTGGGGAAGCCATTGCTTGGGCATCACCATGTTGGGCCCGATGATCAAGGCAGTGAAAAATCCGTCCAGCATCGAGATATCGAGACTCTCTTCGAGGGTGGCATCCGACATGAGGAATCGTTCGAGTTCCTCGAATTCTTTGTCTGAGAGGGGTTTTGTGAGGTCCATAGGCTCTTATTCGGAGTATCCGGCTTCGCGTTGATGTCGGATGCCGAGGATCAGTACGGCATCGTGCTCGGGTTCGAAGCTGTACAGGGCGACGTAGCCTGTACGTCCCCGGGAAATGATGAGTTCGCGAATGTCATTATCGACGGGACGCCCGATCATTGGGTGGCGCTTCAGGATTGATATGGCTTCGGCAATCAGATCGACCGTTTCCGCGGCTGCGGTTGGATCGGATTCCATCAGGAAATCCGTTAGGCGTTCGAGATCGGCAAACGCACGTTCCGAAAAGATCAGGCGCGCCACGAACGCGCCTTCGGTTTCGCGGCTTTCTTGCCGGTAGCCCGGGATTTCATATACGCATGAACCTCGTCGGCGTCGAAGCCTTTGCCCGTCTCGAAAAGGGTGTTGCGAGCTCCATGAGCGTCTTCAAGAAAGCGGGCACGCCGCTCCGTCGATGTGGTCGCCTGTTCAATAGCGTTGAGCATGAAGGCGTGTGGTGAGACCCCGAGCTGATGAGCCGCCGCAGCAGTGCGTTGTTTCAGTTCATCGGAGAGCTTCAAAGACGTGGTCGGCATATCAAACACCTCGGTTTGTAGGTAACACCACAGTAACACCAGAGGCGAATCAATGCAAGAATTGGGGCAGGTCGGTTGGGCTCCAGACTTGGCGTTTGTTAGGGGTGGGGACGGCCTAAATCTGCAAAGCGGCTGCAATGGCGCCTGTAGCTACCGGCGTGTTTTGCGGCGCAGATGGACTATCGTCGGGCCGCATCTCAGCGTGGCTGACCTCTCGCGTCTCGGCCGTGGCGTCGGAGATCGGCTGTTCTAAGCCCGTGAGCTCCGCCAGGCGATGGCCGATGAATTCCCAAGCGGCCTTCATTTCGCCTCGCTGCTCCTGACGCTGATAAATCCGGATCATGCGATTTTGTTCGGTGTGGTTCAAGCACTTTTCGATGACCTCGACGCGGACCCCGATGTCACCCATCATCGTCGATCCGGTTCGGCGCAGGTCATGAGGCGTCCACTTTCCGCCGGGAAGCATTAGGGTATCGGTGTCCGGACTGCGACGGGACATGGCCTCGCGTTTTCCTCGCTGGCGATCGGCGATCTGTTTGTTCAGCGATTTGGAACACACGCAACCATTGTTGTGACGCGCTGGCATGACCCAATCCGGTACGTCGGTCTTGGCCTCGTGCGCAATCTCTTCCGCCCGTTGTCGTAAGGCCCGAAATTGAGCCAGCGCAAAATCTGACAAATCCACCCGGTGCGGTTTCTTGTTCTTAGTGATAGGGATGGTCCAAGTCTTCTCAAGGAAGTCGACGTTCTCCCATCGTGCCTGTGTAATTTCGCCGATCCGGCAGCATGTTGAGAGCATGATCCAGACAGCGTGTTGGTTTTCTTGCGTGAGGGTGGCGGGCAAGGCTTTCGCCAGTTGTTTGATCTCCGCTTCGGATAACACGCGATCCCGTTCATTCGCCTTGCCGCCCCAGGAGGACTTCTTGAGGCCGGCCGTCGGATCCGCGGGCACGATGTCGCGGATCACGGCAAACATGAACATCTGCCGAAGGTCACTCAAGAGCATGCCCGCGATGCGCGGCGCGCCTCGCTGGACGACGTCGTCGAGGATCTGTGTGAAGTGTGCTCGACGCAGGTCGGGGAGCCGCAACTCGCCAAGCCTCGGGAAGATGTCTTTCTCGAACTTGCGTCGCACTTCCTTGCCCACATCCTTTCGCGTGCGCAGTTCACGCTGCTCCCAGCGATCGAAGAGCTGGCGAAGCGTTTGGGGCAGGGCGCCCGCCATTGCCTCGGCGGCGCGGCGGTCGGCGTCCTCCTTGATGCGCTGCTGCTGCGGGTCGATGCAGTTTGCGATCTGGTGGCGCAGTTCCTGCGCTTTCTCGCGGGCTTCCGCGAGGGAGACCTCCGGATAGCTGCCGACCGACATCTTTCGCCGTGCGCCCTCGATCATGTAGCGGAAGATCCAGTCTTTGGCGCCCGAGGGGCGTACGCGAAGGAATAGACCGGGAACGTCGCCGGCGTGCATTTGGTATTCTCCAGCGCGCGGTTTTGCCTGGCGGGCGGCGGTATCAGTAAGGCGTTTTGCGATCACTTGTCACCTGTACAAGGGGTAGCACGACGAAATCCAGGGGGGCCAATTAGGGGGCCAATCAACCTGCGCTGGCATGCAACATGATGAGACAGCATGATACACGACATCTAGCAAAAACAACGTGTTACTGATTTAACTGTACCGTGAAAGTCGGTAAAAATCGACCCCTTGAATTGTATGGGGTGCAAGGGGTAGCGAGTTCGAATCCCGCCGCCCCGACCAAGTAACACCAAGGGTTTCAGTCGAAAGGCTGAAACCCTTTTTCTTTGCCCTGTGCGGCAGTGAAACCATTGGGGAACCAGGGGCCGGGGCAATCCCAAGGCGTCGTGTCGAGCGGCGACGTCGCTTCTCTATGCGGGTGGCATCAATCTCGGTTGTTCCGGCGACTACCTCGCGCGATAGCCCGCATGGCAAGCCACGCACGCGGCGACAATCCGCGAATAGGCGGCGAGCGTGGGCTTCACGTCGCACGTGGCCGATGTCACTTGTGCCGCCGCGGCAAATTGACTTGCGCTGCGATGCATCGCCGACCCGATGCTCTGCATTGCAGTCGGCATGTACTTGGCGACCTCATGGGCGCCGTGAAGGCGCATGGAACTCATTCCCAGCCGCTGTTCCGCGATTTCGGCAGCGCCGTCGTAGTTCTCGGTCGACAGCGCTTCCTGGATCTGCTGCAGGGCCAGGAGGTGATCCCTCATGTTCGCCAGGGTGTGCTCGCGCAACGCCCTCGGGAAGTGCACGACCTGACGCTTACGGCCAGGCACGCCAGCGTCGACAGCCGGCGCGCCAGCGTCCGCGGATGTGTCATGCAGGGGTCCATGCATGGCCGGGTCATGCTCCTGTGCCGTCGCGGCGACGACGATGAAACTGAGTGTGGCAAATGCGGCAACGCGTGCTCTCGGCATGAAGATTCCTTTGCGCTCGGCTTGATCGGTTCTTCGCCGCGGACGTCCGTCAGGCCAACGCCTGGTTCAAGTCCGCGATCAGGTCCGCGGCATCCTCGAGTCCGACGGACAAGCGCAGCATGGCGTCGGATATGCCGCGGCGCGCGCGTTCGTCGGGTGACAGCCCGTGATGAGTGGTCGTGCACGGCTGCGTCACCAGGCTCTCGGCGCCGCCGAGGCTCGGCGCCAGCGCAAAGAGCCTGAGCCGGTCCGCGGCGCGGGTGGCCGCTTCGCCGCCGCCCGTGACCTCGATGGTCAGCATGCCGCCGTAGCCCTGCATCTGCGCCTTGGCCAGTTGGTGCCCGGCATAATCCGGCAGCCCCGGATAGAACACGCGGGCGACCTTGCCATGGCGGGCCATGGCTTCGGCGACCGCCTGCGCCGTGCGGTTCTGCCGCTCAACGCGCACGACCAGCGTGCGCAAGCTGCGCGAGAGCAAGGCGGCCGTTTCGGGCGCGATCATCGAGCCCAGGTTCTTGCGCCAGTTCCACACCGGCGCCACGAGTTCCTTGCGGCCCGCGAGCACGCCCGCGGTGATGTCCGAATGGCCGCCGAGAAATTTCGTCGCGCTGTGGACGACGAAGTCGGCACCGAGCGCCAAGGGCTGCTGATTCACGGGCGAAGCGAAGGTGTTGTCGACTGCCAGCAACGCGCCATGGCGATGGCATATGTCGGCGACGGCGCGGATGTCCTGCACTTCGAGCGTGGGGTTGCTCGGCGTTTCCAGGAAGACGAGGCCGCAGCCTTCCTGGATGCGGCTTTCGGCGATGTCGAGTTCGCTCGCCTGCAGCAGATGGGTGCGAATGCCCAGCATGCCGACCTGGGAGCCGAGCAGTTCCAGCGTGCCGCCGTAGGCGTCGCCAAGGCAGACGATGCCGTTGCGGCCGTGCGCGAAGAACAGCGCGGCCTCGGCCGCCATGCCGGAACAGAACGCCCATGCCATTTCGGCGCCTTCAAGGCTGGCAAGCTTGGCTTCGAGCGCCTGGATCGTCGGATTGAGGCCGTAGCGCGTATAGAGGCTGCCGGGCTTCCTGCCCTCGACGACGTCGAGCAGATCGGCCGTGGAGGGAAACTTGAACGTCGTGGTGTTGTAGATCGGCGTATGCGGCGATCCGTGCGCATCGTCGATTTCGCCGGCATGGACGCAGCGTGTGGCAAGTCCTTCAGACATCGCATTCTCCTTCAGGTTGAGCAGGTCCCTCGCGCCTGAGAACGGTAGCACACCGCCGCTTCGCGCGTCACAGAACGCTTCTGGCAAGGATATAGGTGGCGGCGATCACGAGCCCGCCGGCGCACGACTGCCTGTGCCGTCCCGAGCCGGATCTTCCCATGTGTTACCTTTGGCGTTGGCAGTTGCGAGCCGCGCAACGTTGTTGTCCCGGCAGCTTCAGTTCCGCCAAGCCTGCCCGGTTGGCTATTTTTTTGTGCGAAGGGAATATCTTGGCGGCGCTACAGGTCGACCAGCCGACATGCGCGAAGTGCGCACATTATTTCATCACCCATGATCCGCGGTTTCCCTATGGCTGCCGGGCAATGGGTTTCAAGAGCCGACGCCTGCCGCAGGAAGAAATTTCGCAGGCGACCGGCGCCCGATGCCTGGCGTACCAACGGCGCACGACCGCGCGCGACGGCTGCAAGTAGTGAGCGTTGCCGCCGGCTTGGGCACGCGATACAAACTATTACACTTGCCGCGTCATCGGCTCCCGTATCCAGGCGTTATTGCCAGTAACCAACACGTTGTTGGCCTCACAGGAGATACGAAAATGTCGAAGATTCTTACCGCACTCATCGCTGGTCTGTTTGCCGCTTCTGTCTTCGCTGCCGATGCACCGAAGACCGACACCAAGGCGGCGCCTGCCGCTCCGGCGGCAACTGCGCCGGCCGCCGCGCCGGCTGCCGAGGCGACCAAGAAGCCGATGCACAAGCATCACAAGAAGCAGGCGAAGAAGACCGAAGCCGCGCCGGCTGAAACGCCCGCCAAGTAATCGGCTCTCGCTCGGTCAAGCAACGGCGGCGGCTCTCTTTGCCGCCGCCGTTGTTCTTTCCAACGCCACTGCCGAGCCTTGAGAGCACAAGCCCGGTTCGTCAGGCAGATGCCTCAGGTGGCGATATAGCTTTCCAACTGCTGGATCACGAACGTCTGTTCGGCGATTGTTTCCTGCACGAGATCGCGCATCGACACGACGCCGACGACGTCCTTGTAGTCGTCCAAGACGGGCAAGTGGCGGACGTGGTGTTCGGACATGATCGCCATGGCTTCTTCGACGCTAGTTTGCGGCGACGCACAGACGACGCGATCGGTCATGATCTCCTGCACTTGGGTTGCCTCAGCCAGTCGCCCGCAGAGCGACACTTTGCGGGCGCAGTCGCGCTCCGAAATCACCCCGATCAATCTTCCTCTTTCCATCGCCAGCAAAGCACCGACCTCATGCTCGGCCATCAACTGGAGCGCGTGATGAACCGATTCGCGCGGGCCGACGGTGATGACCACCCTGGCGCGCGATCCGAGTACCTGAGCCAACGTTTTCATGTTCTCCTCCTTCGACAGGCAAGTCTTGCGTGCCGCCAAAGCTAAACCAGCCGCCACGACTTGGAAATAGATTGTGCGGATCAACTGATAACGTTTGGCTTTTCTCGCCTGCCGTAGTTCCGGAGGCCGTCCGTGCTGCGCCGACATTGCGGTGCTCCGTCGGTGGACCCCAAGGGCGGTTTGTAGGAAGATCGCGAGCGTAGCTTCCAACAACCATCGCGGACAAGCAGCATGACGACTCTGCAGCACGATTACCGCTCGATTGAATCGATGGCCTGACCCATGAAATTCGCATCGCATCCGTTCTGGCTGGCCGGGTTTCGCCCCTTGTTCGCGTTGGCCTGTGTCGCGGGCGCCGGCCTGCCGGTGCTCTGGGTCGCCGTATATGCGGGCGCCATCGCCGCACCGGCGAACCCGTTCTCGACGTTCCAGTGGCATGCCCACGAAATGTTCTTCGGCTTCGGCTGGGCGGTCCTCGGCGGATTCCTGCTGACCTCGACCAAAAACTGGGTCGGCATCCGCGGTTATCACGGCGGCGCGCTGATGTTCCTCGCCGCCGCCTGGATATTCGAGCGCGCCGGCATGTGGTTCGGCGGCGCCTGGCCGGCGCCGCTGTTCCTGCTGTCCAACAATCTCTACCTGGCGAGCGTCGTCGCGATGTTGCTGTGGACGCTGATCCGCCACCATCGCACCGACTCCTTTCGCGACAACATCATCTTCGTGGTGATCCTGCCGATTTTTCTCATCGCCAAGCATCAGTTGCTGGGCGCCGATACCTTCCAACTCGGGTGGATGACGACGATCGCCTTGTTCAGGGTTGCCTTCCTCATCATGCTCGAACGTACCCTGAGCCAATTCATGAAGGGGGTGTTCCAGGTCGAGATTCTGCGCCATCCCGCGCTCGACGCGGCCATCAAGCTGCTGGCGGTCGTGCTGGTCTGCGCCGGCTGGTTGCCGCCGACCGTCTTCGTCGGCCTCTCGCTGTTGCTGGCGCTGCTGCTCGCCGTGCGCTTCGCTTTCTGGCGGCCGCACTTGGCCATGCGGCGCCTCGATATCGGCATCATGTACTTGGGCTACCTTGCCATCGTCCTGCAATTGCTGCTCGACGTCCTCGACCAGCTCGCGCACCCGGCCTGGGTCGGCAGCGTCGCCGTCCACGTATTTACCTTCGGCGCCATGGGGCTGATCGCGCCGGCCCTGCTGATGCGGATATCGAAAGGTCATACGGGCCGGAAGGTGGCCTTCGACAGCGGCGACAAGTGGGCACTGCGCATAATGATGTTAGCATTCATGCTGCGCGTCGTCGCGCCGCAGGCCTATCCCGCCGGCTACATCGCGTGGATCGTCATGGCTGCGGCCTGCTGGTGCGCCTGTTTCGCGTTGCTCGGCTGGCGCTACATCCCGTTCCTGTGGCAGCCGCGCGTGGATGGCAAGGAGCACTGATAGGAGAGAGACCATGCGGCGTCGCCTGTTGTTCGTGGCCCTGGCAGGATGCTTCGTCGGCATTGGCGACGGCGAATTCTCTCTCTCGATGCCGGCTTGGGCCGAGGCGGCGCGCAGCGTCCCGCCGGCCATTTTGCTGGCGGAAGTTTTCCGGCCCGACATCGATCCGGCACAGTACTGGGTCAGCGAAAAGTACGACGGCGTGCGGGCAATCTGGGACGGCCGCGAACTGCGGTTTCGCAGCGGCCGCCGTGTCCCGGCTCCCGCCTGGTTCGTCGCCGGCCTGCCGCGCGAGCCGCTCGACGGCGAACTGTGGCTGGGCCGCGGACGCTTCGACGAGCTTTCGGGCATCGTGCGCAAGGCGCAACCGTCGGACGCCGAGTGGCGCCGCGTGCGTTACATGATTTTCGAGTTGCCCGACGGCGCCGGCTCATTCACCGAGCGCATCGAGCGGCTGCGCACCATCATCGCGGGCAGCGGCATGCCGTGGCTGCATCTGGTGGAGCAGTTCCGCATCGCCGATCGGCAGGCGCTGGCGAAGAAAATGGATGACGTCGTGCGCGCCGGCGGCGAAGGGCTGATGCTCCACCGCGCCGCCGCGCCCTACGTCACCGGGCGCAGCGACGACCTGCTCAAGCTCAAGCCCTGGCGCGACGCCGAAGCGACCGTGATCGGCCACGAGCCGGGCGAGGGGCGCCTCGCCGGCGTGGTCGGCGCCCTGCGCCTGAAGACTGCGGAAGGCAAGGAATTTCGGCTTGGATCGGGCTTGAGCGACGCGCTGCGCCGCAATCCGCCCGCCATCGGCGCGAGCGTGACCTACCGCTACCAGGAACTGACCAAGGACGGCGTGCCGCGCTTTCCGCGCTACTGGAGGATGCACGAGGAGTTCTAGGCGCTCGCCAAGCGCGGTGCCGAGGCGTCTGCGCGACGGCAGCAAGAATATGCGATGGCCTGCCCAGGTCTGGCTCCGTCTTCGCGGCAAGGCCTCGCGCTTATCTCAGGCTGGCGCTCCTGGCAATCGCTTCGACCTGCGCCTGATAGCGCGGGAAGAAGGCCAGGCGCGGCGCCTGGTAGAGCAGCGCGAACAACTCGCCGCCGTCGACGGCGCCGAAGCCGACGCCGCGCAACTGCACGTTATCGATCTTGCGGATGCGTTCGAATTCGAAGCGGAACCCATTCTTGCCGGCGAAGCGATAAGGCTCGAGCTTGCGCAGCTTGAAGACGGAATTGTCGCGCGTCAGCACCCCTTCGAACAGCGCGACGATGTCCTCGGCTTGCATCGAGCTATGGAAGACGAAGTCCTTCTGTTTGCTGCCCGACGGGTTCTCGGGATGCATCGCCTGGCCCTCCCGGATGCCGGCGTAGATGAGGAATTCGTCGACCGTAACGCCTTCCATCGTCCACACCTGCGCCGGCTTGATGCCCGGGAAATCGAGATGATTCCAGCTGCTGTCGAGACTGATCGACATGCGTTCGCCGACGGTGTTCGTGCCGGTGTCGACTTTCGTGACGGTGGCGCAAGCCGTCAATAGCAGGAGCGAGGCGAGAGCAAGCAGTTTTTTCATCAGCTGAGTTCCGAAATATAGACTTTGATAAAGGCCGAATCGGGAGCGTCCGGCGCGAGTTCAAGATAGCGTGCAAAGGCCTGCGCCGCTTCCGCGCGTTGCCCTCGCTGCCGCGCAATCAGGCCAATGCCTCGAAAGGCCTGCGCGGGCGGATTGGGGTCCGCGGCGGAGGTTCGATAGTCGGCGAGCGCCAGTTCCTGGTCGTCGGCGCCGCCGCGCAAGCGATAAGCCTCGCCGCGGTAATAGCTCGCCAATGCCGATGCCGTGCCGGAAGCGATGAGGCGTGTCAGCAGGACGAGGCTTTCCGCGTACTGGCCGCGCTTGACTTCGTCTTGCAGCCATTCGTCGAGAAAGCGGGCCGTATGCGCGGCGTAGGCGGCGCTGCCTTTGGTGCCGCCGGGAAGCGCTTTCGCCAGTTGCTCCAGAGCGTCGCGGCGCTCGGGCGGCGCCGGGTGCGTTGCGAACAACGGACTGCTCTTGTCCGGCTCCGCGCCGTCGCGTGCCTGGGCTTCCTGCAGCAGGTTTTCCCAGACTTTCGCCGACTCCGCGACGTCGTAGCCGGCCTGGTGCATCAGGAATGCGCCGATGCGGTCGGCTTCGTTCTCGTGTTCGCGGCCGTAGGCGTAGGCGCTGGCCAGCACCGCCACCTGGCCGACGGCACCGACCAGCCCAAGCAGTCCAAGGACCTGCCCGAACGCGGCTTTCGACTTGATGTCGCGCAGGCGTTCGAGCGAATGGCGCTGCAGATAGTGGCCGATCTCGTGGCCGATGACGGCAGCCAACTGGGCTTCGTTTTCCATCCGCAACAACAGCCCGGTCCAGATCTGGATCATGCCGTTGGGCGCCATGTTGGCGTTGAACAGGGGCGTGCGCACCAGGAAGACGCGGATGTCGGCGCAGTGATCGGCACCGAGCCGGCAAGCGATGCCCTCGACATAGGCCTTGAGGTCGGCATCGCGCAACACCAGCGGACTGCGGCGCAGGGACTTTTCCTCGCGGTCCATCATGGCCCACAGGCCGCCTTCATCGCTGGCGATGTCCGGCCGCACGAAGCGCGGCGGTACCGCGTAGTTCGCAGCGCTCTGCGCCCAGGCCGGCCGCGCCAGGAGGCCGGCAACGCAGCTGGCGCCGGCGGCGGCCAGCAGCTGGCGCCGGTTCATGGCGATTCCGGGAACTGTGCCAGCAGCGACTTCACGGTTTCGTTTGCCGCTTCAGTTTCGCGCAGGTCGCCGGTGCCGCGCAGCAGGCGGTTGAACCAGACCACTCGACCCGTGTGCAGATCGACCAGCGAGGCGTAGCCGATCTGAATGCCGCCCGTGATGCCAACGCCGAACAGGGCTAGGGCGAACATCGCCACCTTGCGTTCGGACGTGGCATAGCTGTCGCGCATCCAAATGAACAAGGCATAGTCGGCGCCGGACCTGGCGCGAATCGGCGCCACGGCGTCGCCCAGCGACCAATCGAGCTTGTTGCCCTTCGTGGGCAGCGCCAGGTTGCCGCCGCCCATGTGATGCAGCGCGATGGAGCGGGCGACGGCGCCGTGCAGCGCATTGACCTCGGCGAGGTCGTCGGCGTCGTCGTCCGCCAGTTCCTGGGTGACCAAGCCGAGCGCGGCGGACTTCGCGTTCACGGCCGCATGGATGTTGTGCTGGGCGGCTTCGGTCCAGTCAGCCCGGGGTTCCGGCACGCCGCCGGCCGAAACCGAGAACAGTTCGACGTCGGGCGGCATGACGACGAGCTTTACGCCTTTGGGCAGGCTGGTGAATCCCGGCGCGAGATTGCGCGAGTCGGCGTGCGCCGCTCCGGATATGACAAAGGCAAGCGCCAGGGCGCCGCAGGATACCCGCAGGGTTTGCCGAAGGAGTTCTGTCAATTTGATTTCCATGTCCATGGGCACTGCATTATTGGAAAGGCCGGCGAGCGCATTTCTGCGCCGCCGATAATAACATGGGCATATGCCGCCAGCGTCCGGATTGGCATGGCGATGCGCTCTGTATCGGAACCCAGGCGCATGCGTTCGAGCCGACGCTTGACGCGTCTGGCGACGCGGTGTCAGGCGCGAGAAGCGGTTATCGACCGCGGCGCGCGGCACAAAAAAAAGCGCCCCCGTTTGAACGGGGGCGCCTCGATTGCGGCCGGATGCGCGGCAAGCCTTAGCTGGCCTCGCACCTCATATCGTGACCGTATCGGCCAGTTCCTGGAACTCGGCGATCTGGTTGAAGTTCATGTAGCGATAGACATCCGCGGCCTTGGCGTCGAGCGCCTTGACCTGCTCCATGTACTCGGCGACGGTCGGGATCTTGCCCATCAGCGCGCAGACGGCGGCAAGTTCGGCCGAGCCCAGATAGACGCGAGTGTCCAGGCCGAGGCGGTTGGGGAAGTTGCGCGTCGAGGTGGACATCGCCGTGCTGCCCCTGCGCACTTGCGCCTGGTTCCCCATGCACAGCGAGCAGCCGGGCATTTCCATGCGCGCGCCGGACTTGCCGAGCACCGAGTAGTAGCCTTCCTCATTGAGGATCATGGCGTCCATCTTGGTCGGCGGGGCGATCCACAGGCGCGTCGGAATGTCGCTCTTGCCGTCGAGGATCTTGCCGGCGGCGCGGAAGTGGCCGATGTTGGTCATGCACGAGCCGATGAAGACTTCGTCGATCTTGTCGCCGGCGACTTCGGACAAGAGCTTGACGTCGTCCGGGTCGTTCGGGCAGGCGAGGATGGGCTCCTTGACGTCGGCGAGGTCGATCTCGATGACGGCGGCGTATTCGGCGTCGGCGTCGGGGGCGAGCAGGGTGCCGTTGGCGATCCAGTCTTCCATGGCCTTGACGCGGCGGCCGAGCGTGCGCTGGTCTTCGTAGCCGTTGGCGATCATCCACTTCATCAGCGTGATGTTCGAGCGCAGGTATTCGACGACCGGTTCCTTGTTGAGGCGCACCGAGCAGCCGGCGGCCGAGCGCTCGGCGGAGGCGTCGGACAACTCGAACGCCTGTTCCACCTTGAGGTCGGGCAGGCCCTCGATTTCCAGGATGCGGCCGGAGAAGAGGTTCTTCTTGCCTTTCTTCTCGACCGTCAGCAGCCCTTGCTTGATGGCGTAGTAGGGAATGGCGTTGACCAGGTCGCGCAGCGTGACGCCGGGCTGCAGCTTGCCCTTGAAGCGCACCAGGATGGACTCGGGCATGTCGAGCGGCATCACGCCGGTGGCGGCGGCGAAGGCGACGAGGCCGGAGCCGGCGGGGAAGGAGATGCCGATGGGGAAGCGCGTATGGCTGTCGCCGCCGGTGCCGACGGTGTCCGGCAGCAGGAAGCGGTTGAGCCAGGAATGGATGACGCCGTCGCCGGGGCGCAGGCTGATGCCGCCGCGGGCCGTGATGAACGAGGGCAGCGTGCGGTGCGTCTTGACGTCGACCAGCTTCGGATAGGCGGCGGTGTGGCAGAACGACTGCATCACCAGGTCGGCGGAGAAGCCGAGGCAGGCGAGGTCTTTCAGTTCGTCGCGGGTCATCGGGCCGGTGGTGTCCTGGCTGCCGACGGAAGTCATCTTCGGTTCGCAGTAGGTGCCCGGGCGAATGCCCTTGCCCTCCGGCAGGCCGCAGGCGCGGCCGACCATTTTCTGCGCCAGGCTGAAGCCCTTGCCGGAATCGGCCGGCGAAGACGGCAGGCGGAACAGCGTCGACACGGGCAGGCCGAGGAATTCGCGCGCCTTGGCGGTGAGGCCGCGGCCAATGATCAGCGGAATGCGGCCGCCGGCGCGGACTTCGTCGAATATGACATCTGACTTGACCTTGAACTCGGCGATCACGGCGCCATTCTTCAGCGCCTTACCTTCATAGGGACGCAGTTCGACGACGTCGCCCATGTCCATCTTGCCGACGTCGAGTTCGATCGGCAAGGCGCCGGCGTCTTCCATGGTGTTGTAGAAGATCGGCGCGATCTTGCTGCCCAGGCAGACGCCGCCGAAGCGCTTGTTCGGCACGAAGGGAATGTCCTCGCCGGTGAACCAGAGCACGGAGTTGGTGGCGGACTTGCGTGACGAGCCGGTGCCGACGACGTCGCCGACGTAGGCGACGAGATGGCCCTTGGCCTTCAGCGCGTCGAGCTGCTTGATCGGGCCGCGTTCGCCTTCCTTGTCGGCGACGATGCCGGGGCGCGGATTCTTCAGCATGGCGAGCGCATGCAGCGGAATGTCCGGGCGGCTCCAGGCGTCGGGGGCTGGGGAGAGATCGTCGGTGTTGGTCTCGCCGGTGACCTTGAAAATGGTGACCGTCAGCGACTGCGGCACTTCGGGCCGCGAGGTGAACCATTCGGCGTCGGCCCACGACTGCATGACGCTCTTGGCATTGGCCGCACCTGGTCCCTGAGCGGCCTTGGCTTTGTCGGCGACGTCGTGGAAGAAGTCGAACATCAAGAGCGTGCCCTTCAAGCCCTTGGCGGCGGCGGCGCCGCAGACGGCGTCGTCGAGCAGGTCGATCAGCGGCTTGACGTTGTAGCCGCCGAGCATGGTGCCGAGGAGCTCCGTGGCCTTCTCGCGCGAGATCAGCGCGCAGGCTGCCGTGCCCTGGGCGACCTTGGCGAGAAATTCGGCCTTGACTTGCGCGGCGTCGTCGACGCCGGCGGGCACGCGGTACGTCAGCAGTTCGAGCAGGAAGGCTTCCTCGCCTTTGGGCGGGTTCTGCAGCAGGGCGACCAGTTCGGTGGTCTGCTGCTTGGTCAGGGGCAGGGCGGGAATGCCGAGGGTGGCGCGCTCGGCGACGTGGGCACGGTAGGCTTGCAGCATTGGGGTGTCCTCGCGGATGAAATCAGTGATTGAAGAAGCGGTGGCGGGCCTCTGCCGCCACGTCCATGCCGGTGGCACGGGCGCGACACAGCAGTTCCCAGTAATAGCGGTAGGAGGCGCGGTCATGCAGCTTGCCTTCGTGCTGTATCGGTCCCCAGTCGGCATCCTGGGCGGCAAGCAGGATCGCGGCGGCGGCGTCGACGGCGCCGAAGTCGGGACGCATGGCCTCGACGATCGGCAGGATCTGCGCCGGGTGGATGCTCCACATGCGCAAGAAGCCGAACTCGAGGCGGGCGCGGCGGGCATCGGCGCGCACCACGTCCACGTCGCGCAATTCGGTCGTGACGTTGTGCGCCGGCACGACGCCGTTGCCGAGCGCGGCGGCGGCGATTTCGCATTTTGCGCGCGTGATCAGCGGATGCTCGAACTGGCCGGGCGAGCGCATGGCCGCGGCGGGAATCGCGCCGTGGTGCGAGCTGACGAAATCCATGAGGCCGAAGTCGAGGGACTCGACGCCGGGCAAGGCGGCGATCTGCCAGGCTTCGCGCAGCGCCCGCGGCGTCTCGATCAGGACATGCACGGGGATGTCGCGGGCGACGCCGCAACGCTGGCGCAAGTCGTTGAGGGCGGTGATTTGCTCGAGCGCGTCGTCGGCGCAATCGACCTTGGGCAGCACGACGTAGGCGATGCGGCTGCCGGCCTTGCCGACGAGCGTCGCCAGTTCCTCGCGCCAGACCGGGTGGGTGACGTCGTGAATGCGCGCGCCGAGACGATCGAATTCGTTGTCGGCGCTCATGATGAGCGCGGCGACCATGTCGGCGTGCTCGGCCTCGCGGCCGGCCGGGGCGCCGTCCTCGCAATCGCCGGTGATGTCGAAGACCGGCCCGAGTTGAGCCTGCAGCTGGAGCGCCTTGCGGATGAGCTTTTCGCTGCCGGCGTAGTGCTCGCAGGCGGCGAGCGCCGGAAAAGGCTTCCCGGCGCCCAGGTAGAGCGCTTGGGCGGGGTGGAGTGGTGAGACGCTCATGCCTTCCCGCCCGCCTCTGGATCAGCCCAGCAGATCCTTGACGCCGTCGCGCTCTTCGGTGAGTTCCTTGAGCGTGAAGTCCATCTTCTCGCGCGAGAAGGCGTCGATCTCGAGGCCCTTGACGACTTCCCACTTGCCGTCGGCGCAGGTGCAGGGCATGCCGTAGATCATGCCTTCGGGAATGCCGTAGGAGCCGTCGGAAACGACGCCCATGGTGACCCACTTGCCGTTGGTGCCGGCATTCCAGTCGCGCATGTGGCCGATGGCGGCGTTGGCGGCGGAGGCGGCGGAAGACAGGCCGCGCGCTTCGATGATGGCGGCGCCGCGCTTGCCGACCTTGGGAATGTATTCGTTCTTGTACCAGGCGTCGTCGTTGATGAGCGCCGGGGCGGGTTTGCCGGCGACGGTGGCGAAGCGGATGTCCGGGTACATCGTCGGCGAGTGGTTGCCCCACACGACCATCTTTTCGATGTCGGTCACCGCGGCCTGGGTGCGCGCGGCGAGTTGCGAAACCGCGCGGTTGTGATCGAGGCGCATCATCGAGGTGAAGGCCGTTTTCGGCAGGCTCTTCGCCGTGTTCATGGTGATCAGCGCGTTGGTGTTGGCGGGGTTGCCGACGACGATGAGCTTGAGATCGCGGGCCGCGACTTCGTCGATCGCCTTGCCTTGCGCCGTGAAGATCTTGGCATTTTCCAGCAGCAGGTCCTTGCGCTCCATGCCGGGGCCGCGCGGACGGGCGCCGACGAGCAGCGCCTGCTGGGCATCCTTGAAGGCGACCTTGGGGTCGGCGGTGCCGATCATGTCGGCGAGCAGCGGGAAGGCGCAGTCTTCCAGTTCCATCATCACGCCCTTCAAGGCCTGCTGGGCTTTGTCCATGGGCAGTTCCAGCATTTGCAGGATGACCGGCTGATCCTTGCCGAGCATTTCGCCGCTGGCGATACGGAACAGCAGGGCGTAACCGATTTGTCCGGCGGCGCCGGTCACGGCAACTCGAACGGGGGCTTTGGCCATCATGGACTCCTTGACGAGGTTGGGTTGTAAAGTCAGTGTCGTGCCAGTTTAGGCGCGCCGGCAGGAAAGCGGCGAAGTTGCCGTCTGCCCCCGCCGGAGAGACGGCGAATCCTAGACCTTTTCTCCGTGGCCTGTCAATAGTTATCTTATGTCTTATAGTAGACATAAGACGATGTATAGACGTCGATAGAATTTTATGTTTCAATGCCGCCCATGGTGCAAGAGTCCCCGACTTTCAGTCCCCTGTATCGGCAGATCAAGGGCTTGATCCTGCAAGCCCTGGAAGCTGGCGAATGGCGTCCCGGCGAGGCTATCCCGTCGGAGACCGAACTCGCTGCCCGCTTCAGCGTCAGCCAAGGCACGGTGCGCAAGGCCATCGACGAGATGGCGGCCGATAACCTGCTATTGCGGCGCCAGGGCAAGGGCACCTTCGTCGCCTCGCATTCCGATCCGCGTGCCTTCTTCCGCTTCCTGCGCCTCGTGCCGCTGGCGGGCGGCATCGAACCGTCGACGAGCGTGCCGCTCGAATGCTGGCGCGCCAAGGCCGGCCAGGAGGCGGCGCGGACGCTGGGCATCAAGCTTGGCGATCCGATCATCATCGTGCGTCGCTTGCTGCAGTTCTCCTCGAAGCCGGTCGTCGTCGACGAAATCTACTTGCCGGGCGAGACCTTCGCCGGCCTCAGCCTGGACGTGCTCAAGGATTCGCATGGCAGCCTCTATAGCCTGTTCGAGTCGCGCTTCGGCGTGCGCATGATCCGCGCCGAGGAGCGCATCCGCGCCGTGGCGGCCGATCGCGCCACGGCCGAATTGCTGCGCGTGGCGGAAGGCAGTCCGTTGCTCTCGGTGGAGCGAGTCAGCTACACGTATGGCGACAAGCCGGTCGAGTGGCGGCGCGGGCTGTATTCGACGGCGGACCACTGCTACTACAACGATCTCGGCTAAGCGGCGATGCGGCGGGTTTATAATCAGAATTTTTGCTGATGAACTAAGTGGCGCTGATGTGGTTGGATTGTGCGCCGCGTCAATACGGGAGTTCAATCTATGACTGAAATAATCAAGCGGCGTCCCAAATACCTGAATCTCGTGGAGATAAAGCTCCCGTTGGCCGGCTTTGCCTCCATCTTGCACCGCGTCAGCGGCATCGGCCTCTTCCTGATGCTGCCGCTCCTCATCTGGCTGTTGCAGCTTTCCCTGGCGTCGGCGGAAAGTTTCGAGACGTTGAGCGCGGTGGTCGCCCATCCCCTCGTCAAGCTGATCCTGCTGGGCTTGTTGTGGGCCTTCCTGCATCACTTCTGCATGGGCATCCGCATCCTGCTGATCGACGTGCAAATCGGCGTCGAAAAAGAACAGGCGCGCGCTTCGGCCAAGGCGGTGCTGGCCGTGAGCCTGGCGCTGACGGCGGTCCTCGGCCTGAAACTTCTCGGAGCCTACTGATATGAACCGCATCGTCGTCGGCGCCCACTACGGCCTCAAGGATTGGCTGGTGCAACGCGTCACCGCCGTGGTCATGGCGCTCTATACCCTGTTGATGATCGTCGCGGTGCCGACTGCCGCCGGCGGCTACGACGGCTGGCGCGCACTGATGTCGCACGGCCTCATCCGCTTCGCCAGCTTCGTGTTCATCGTCTGTCTTTGCTACCACGCCTGGGTCGGCGTGCGCGACATCTGGATGGACTACGTCAAACCGACTGCCGTGCGCCTGATTCTGCACGCGCTGACGCTACTTGCCCTGGTCGGCTACGCCGGCTGGGCGACCCAGATCATTTGGAGGCTCTGAGCATGGCCGCGAAATACGCGATTCGCAAATTCGATGCGGTGATCGTCGGCGCCGGCGGCGCCGGCCTGCGCGCTGCCATCCAGCTGTCGGAAGCCGGTCTCAAGACCGCCGTCATCTCCAAGGTCTTTCCGACCCGTTCGCATACGGTGGCCGCCCAGGGTGGCGTTGCGGCGTCGCTCGGCAACTCCGAGGAAGACCACTGGCACTGGCACATGTACGACACCATCAAGGGCTCCGACTGGCTCGGCGACCAGGATGCCATCGAGTTCATGTGCCGCAAGGCCAACGAGGTCGTCGTCGAGCTCGAGCATTACGGCATGCCTTTCGATCGCACCGATGCCGGCAAGATCTATCAGCGCCCGTTCGGCGGCCACATGTCGAACTTCGGCGAGAAGCCGGTGCGCCGTTCCTGCGCCGCCGCCGACCGTACCGGCCACGCCATGCTGCACGCGATGTACCAGCGCAACGTCAAGGCCAACACGCAGTTCTTCGTCGAATGGCAGGCGCTGGACCTGATCCGCGACGCCGAGGGCGAAGTGCTGGGCGTGACCGCGATGGACATGGAGACCGGCGAGATTGTCGTCTTCCACGCCAAGGCGACCATTTTCGCCACGGGCGGCGCCGGGCGCATCTTCCACAGTTCCACCAACGCCTTCATCAACACCGGCGACGGCCTCGGCATGGCGGCGCGCGCCGGCATTCCGCTTGAGGACATGGAGTTCTGGCAATTCCACCCGACCGGCGTCGCCGGCGCCGGCGTGCTGATCACCGAAGGCGTGCGCGGCGAAGGCGGCATCCTGCGGAATTCGCAGGGCGAGCGCTTCATGGAGCGCTATGCGCCGAATGCCAAGGATCTCGCGTCGCGCGACGTGGTCTCGCGCGCCATGGTCACCGAAATCAACGAAGGCCGCGGCTGCGGACCGAACAAGGATTTCGTGCTGCTCGACATCACCCACCTGCCGCCCGAGACCATCATGAAGCGCCTGCCCGGCATTCACGAAATCGCGGTGCAATTCGCCGGCGTCGATGCGCTCAAGGAACCGATCCCGGTGGTGCCGACCGCGCACTACCAGATGGGCGGCATCCCGACCAACTACCACGGCCAGGTCGTCATGCCGCAGGGCAACAGCCAGAACGCCGTCGTGCCGGGCTTCTATGCCGCCGGCGAATGCGCCTGCGCCTCGGTGCACGGCGCCAACCGCCTCGGCACCAATTCGCTGCTCGATCTGCTGGTGTTCGGCAAGTCGGCCGGCGAGAGCGCCGTCGAGGAACTCAAGAAGTCGCCGAAGGCGCACAAGGAACTGCACCAGGAGTCGATCGACAAGACCCTGGAGCGGCTGGCGCGCCTCGATGAGCAGAAGGGCGGCGCCAGCGTGCACGACACGCGGCTGACATTGCAGCGCACGATGCAGAACCACTGCGGCGTGTTCCGCTTCGCCGACAAGCTCAAGGAAGGTGTGCAAAAAATCCTCGACGTCCAGAAGGACGTGCAGCGCACCGAGATCAAGGACAAGTCCAAGGTCTTTAACACGGCGCGCATCGAGGCGCTGGAACTCGACAACCTGATCGAAGTCGCCGTCGCGACGATGGTTTCCGCCGAGGCGCGCAAGGAATCGCGCGGCGCCCATGTGCGCGACGATGCGCCCGATACGGCGGCCAATCCCAACGGCCGCGACGACAAGAACTGGCTCAAGCACACCCTGTGGTTCAAGGAAGGCAACCGCCTCGACTACAAGTCCGTGAAGCTGACGCCGCTCACCGTCGAGAGCATCGCGCTGAAGACGCGCGCTTACTGAAAAAGGCCACCGCGATGACACGCAACATTCAATTCAAGATCTACCGCTACGATCCGGACAAGGATGCCAAGCCGTACATGCAGGACATCTCCGTCGAGATCGATGCCACCGACCGCAAGCTGCTCGACGTCATGGTGAAGCTCAAGGCCAAGGATGATTCGATCGCCTTCCGCCGCTCCTGCCGCGAGGGCGTCTGCGGTTCCGACGCGCTCAACATCAACGGCAAGAACGGACTGGCCTGCCTCACCGCCATCGACGACCTGCCGACCGACAAGCCCATCGTGCTGCGGCCGCTGCCGGGCCTGCCGGTGATCCGCGACCTCATCGTCGACATGACGCAGTTCTTCAAGCAGTACCACTCGATCAAGCCGTACCTGATCAACAACGATCCGCCGCCGGAGCGCGAACGCCTGCAATCGCCCGAGGACCGCGAGGAGCTGAACGGCCTCTACGAGTGCATCCTCTGCGCCTGCTGCTCGACCTCCTGCCCGTCGTTCTGGTGGAACCCCGACAAGTTCGTCGGCCCGGCTGGTCTGCTGGCCGCCTACCGCTTCATCGCCGATACGCGCGACCAGGCCACCAGCGAGCGCCTCGACGACCTCGACGATCCCTACCGCCTGTTCCGCTGCCACACCATCATGAACTGCGTCGACGTCTGCCCGAAGGGTCTCAACCCGACGAAGGCGATCGGCAAGATCAAGGACATGATGGTGAAGCGGGCAATCTAGCAATGACCGAACAGCAGCGCATCCGCCGCGAACGATTGCGCTGGCATTGCCGGCGGGCGCTGCTGGAGCTGGACATCGTTTTCCAGCGCTTCTGGGCGCGCACGGGAGACGAGCTGGACGATGCGACCGCGGCCACGCTGGAGCGGTTGCTCGAAATGGAAGACCACGATTTGTGGGAGTTGGTGAGCGGACGGACGGCGACGGACGATCCGCAAATAAAAGGCATGGTCGACAGCTTGCGCGCATTGCGCGCGGCGGATGGCCATGGTTAGTGGCAACCTCGCAGAGGGCATTCAAATGACGACGCAACATACTGCAACGCTGAGCATCGACGGCAAGACAGCCGAGTTCCCCGTATACACCGGCACCCTCGGCGCCGATGTCATCGACATCCGCAGCCTGTATGCCAAGACCGGCAATTTCACCTTCGACCCGGGCTTTATGTCGACGGCGGCGTGCAAGTCCTCGATCACCTACATCGACGGCGACAAGGGCGAACTGCTTTACCGCGGTTATCCGATTGAACAGCTGGCGGAGAACTGCGACTTCCTGCAGACCTGCTACCTGCTGCTCAACGGCGAACTGCCGAACGCCGCGCAGAACAGCGAGTTCCAGAACGTGATCCAGCATCACACCATGGTGCACGAGCAGCTGATCCGCTTCTATTCGGGCTTCCGGCGCGACGCGCACCCGATGGCGGTGCTGGTCGGCGTGGTCGGCGCCCTGTCGGCCTTCTACCACGACGCCATGGACATCAGCGACGAGTACCACCGCAAGGTGTCCGCCCATCGCCTGATCGCCAAGCTGCCGACCATCGTCGCCATGGCGTTCAAGTACGGCCGCGGCGAGCCTTTCATGTATCCGCGCAACGAACTGTCCTACACCGGCAACTTCATGCACATGATGTTCGCCACGCCGTGCGAGAAGTACGAGCCGAACCCGGTGCTGGAAAAGGCGCTCGACCGCATCCTGATCCTGCACGCCGATCACGAGCAGAACGCGTCCACCTCGACCGTGCGCCTGGCCGGCTCGAGCGGCGCCAATCCCTTTGCCTGCATCGCCGCCGGCATCGCCTGCCTGTGGGGCCCGGCCCACGGCGGCGCCAACGAGGCCTGCCTGCAGATGCTCGAGGAAATCGGCGATGTCTCCAAGGTCGGCGAATACATCAAGCGCGCCAAGGACAAGAACGACAGCTTCAAGCTGATGGGTTTCGGCCACCGCGTCTACAAGAACTTCGATCCGCGCGCCAAGCTGATGCGCGAGACCTGCCACGACGTGCTGAACGAGCTGGGCCTGCACGATGACCGCCTGTTCAAGCTGGCCCTGGCGCTGGAAAAGATCGCGCTGGAAGACGAGTACTTCGTCGAGAAGAAGCTCTATCCCAACGTCGACTTCTACTCCGGCATCGTCCAGCGCGCGCTCGGCATCCCGACGCAGCTATTCACCGGCATTTTCGCCATGGCCCGCACCGTCGGCTGGATCGCGCAATGGAACGAGATGATTTCCGATCCCGACCAGAAGATCGGCCGTCCGCGGCAACTGTATACCGGCGCGGCGCCTCGCGACGTCGTGCCGATGGACCAGCGCTGATTCGATACCCGAGCGAGGCGACGCAGAGCGCCGCTCGCCCAACAGAGAAGGTGATGACATGATGAACCAGATGTTGTCCAACTCGTACCTCTTCGGTGCCAACGCGCCCTTCATCGAGGAGTTGTACGAGAGCTACCTCGTCAATCCCGGCGCCGTCGAGCCGGCCTGGCGCGACTATTTCGACAAGCTGTCGAATCTTCCCGGCGCCGGCAACTACACCGGGCCGGACGTCGCCCACATGCCGGTCATCAACTCCTTCGCCATTCGCGCCAAGGAAGGCACGCTGCATGCGCCGGCGCGCGGCACGGCGCCCAACGAAAGCCAGGTCAAGGTGTTGCAGCTCATCAACGCCTACCGCTTCCTCGGCAACCGCTGGGCCAACCTCGATCCGCTCAAGCGCCACGAGCGCGCCGCCGTGGCGGAACTCGAGCCGTCGTATTACGGCTTCACCGAAGCCGATCTCGGCCAGAGCTTCCGCACCGGCTCCTTCGCCGCGATCCCGGAGCCGGCGACGCTGCGCGAAATCCTCGAGGCCTGCCGCCAGACCTACTGCGGCACCGTCGGCGCCGAGTACATGTATTTGTCCGACGTCGCGCAGAAGCGCTGGATCCAGGCCCGGCTCGAGCCGAGCCGCGGCACGCCGGTCTACGATGCCGAAAACAAGAAGCGCTTCCTGCGCCAGCTCACCGCGGCGGAAACGCTGGAACGCTATCTGCATACGCGCTACGTCGGCCAGAAGCGCTTCTCGCTCGAAGGCGGCGAATCCCTGATCGTGGCGATGGACCAGCTGATCCGCACGGCCGGCAGCATCGGCGTGCAGGAGATCGTCATCGGCATGGCTCATCGCGGCCGCCTCAACGTCCTCGTCAATACGCTGGGCAAGCAGCCGAAGATGCTGTTCGAGGAATTCGAGGGCAAGAAGGAGCAGGTGCTGGCCGCCGGCGACGTCAAGTACCACATGGGCTATTCGTCCGACGTCGGCACGCCCGGCGGCCCGGTGCACCTGACGCTGGCCTTCAATCCCTCGCACCTGGAAATCGTCAATCCCGTCGTCGCCGGCTCGGTCTATGCGCGCCAGGTGCGGCGTGGTTTGGCCGGCAAGGCGCAGGCGCTGCCGGTGCTGATCCACGGCGACGCCGCGGTGGCCGGCCAGGGCGTGAATCAGGAGATGCTCAATTTTTCGCAGACGCGCGGCTACGGCACCGGCGGCACCGTGCATATCGTCGTCAATAACCAGATCGGCTTCACCACGTCCGATTTGCGCGACTATCGTTCCTCGCTCTATTGCACCGACCTCTTCAAGATGGTCGAGGCGCCGATCTTCCACGTCAACGGCGACGATCCCGAAGCCGTCGCCTTCATCACGCAGATGGCCATGGAATTCCGCCAGGAGTTCGGCAAGGACGTCGTCGTCGATATCGTCTGCTTCCGCAAGCTCGGCCACAACGAGCAGGACGAGCCGATGGTGACGCAGCCGCTGATGTACAAGAAGGTCGCCGTGCATCCCGGCACGCGCAAGCTCTACGCCGACAAGCTCGCGGCGCAGGGCGTCATCGCCGCCGACGGCGGCGAGCAGATGATCAAGGACTACCGCGCCGCGCTCGACGCCGGCCACCACCTGATCGACCCGGTGATTTCCGATTACCACAGCAAGTTCGCGATCGACTGGACGCCCTACGTCGGCGTGCCGTATACGGAAAAGTGCAACACCACCGTGTCCAAGGCGGAGCTCCAGCGCCTGGCCAAGTGCCTGACGGACATTCCGGCCAACTTCACGCTGCAGTCGCGCGTGCAGAAGATCATCGACGACCGCAAGCTGATGGGCGAAGGCAAGTTGCCGGTCGACTGGGGCATGGGCGAGAACCTCGCCTACGCTTCGCTCGTCGCTGCCGGCCACAGCGTGCGCGTGTCCGGCGAGGACGTCGGCCGCGGCACCTTCTTCCACCGCCACGCGGCGCTGCACGACCAGAATCGCGAGAAATGGGACGAGGGCACCTACTGGCCGCTCCAGCACATCCAGGAGAACCAGGGCCGCTTCCTCTGCTTCGATTCGGTGCTCTCCGAGGAAGCCGTGCTGGCCTTCGAGTACGGCTACGCCACGGCGACGCCGACCGAATTGGTGATCTGGGAAGCGCAGTTCGGCGATTTCGCCAACGGCGCCCAGGTCGTCATCGACCAGTTCCTGTCGTCGGGCGAAGCCAAGTGGGGCCGCGGCTGCGGCCTCGTGCTGCTGCTGCCGCACGGCTACGAGGGCCAGGGCCCCGAGCATTCGTCGGCGCGCCTCGAACGCTACATGCAGTTGTCGGCCGAGTTCAACTGGGAAGTCTGCTATCCGTCGAATGCGGCGCAGATCTTCCACCTGCTGCGCCGGCAGATGCTGCGCAAGCAGCGGAAGCCCCTCATCGTCATGACGCCGAAGTCGCTGCTGCGGCACAAGGACGCCGCCTGCACGCTCGATGACCTGGCGAACGGCACCTTCCAGACGATCATCGGCGATGCCGGCCTGGAAGATGCCAAGAAGGTGACGCGCGTCGTCACCTGCACCGGCAAGATCTACTTCGACCTGCTGGCGGCGCGCCGCGAGCGCAAGATCGACAACGTCGCCCTGATCCGCGTCGAGCAGCTCTATCCGTTCGACGATCGCCGCCTGGCCGAGGAGTTGAAGCGCTACCCGAACTTCAAGGAACTGATCTGGTGCCAGGAGGAACCGAAGAACCAGGGCGCCTGGTACGCCAAGCATCACCGCCTCGAGCCGCTGTTGAAGAAGGGCCAGACGCTCGACGTCGTGTCGCGGCCGCCCTCCGCTTCGCCGGCCGTCGGCTATGCCGCCAAGCATGTGCTGCAGCAAAAAGAAGTCGTCAACGCCGCCCTCGGCATCAAAGAATAGCCCCCGGAGACATCATGCTGATCGAAGTCAAAATTCCCCAGCTATCCGAATCGGTCGCCGAAGCGACTTTGGTCAGCTGGCATAAAAAGGAGGGCGACGCCGTCGCCCGCGACGAAAACCTGATCGACATCGAGACCGACAAGGTGGTGCTTGAACTGCCGGCTCCCGAAGCCGGCGTGCTGGTGAAGATCATCAAGGGCAACGGCGAATCCGTCGCCTCGGGCGATCTCATCGCCCAGATCGACACCGAGGCGAAGGCCGCTGCGGCGCCCGCGGCGGCGCCCGCCGCCAAGGCCGCGCCAGCGGCGGCGAAGGCTGCTGCCGCCGTGCCGGCAGGCGTCGGCCCCGCCGCGCGCAAGGCGCTGGCGGAGAAGGGCATCGACGCCTCGATGGTGCAGGGCAGCGGCCCCGGCGGCCGCGTCACCAAGGCCGACGTGCTCGGCACGGCGACGCCCGCCGCGCCCGCCGCCGCCAGGCCTGCGCCCGCCGCGGCGCCGGTGGCCGCGCGTTCGGCGCTGCCCAATCCGACCGTCGTCAGCGCCGAGGCCATCGTTGCCGAGCGCACCGAGCAGCGCGTGCCGATGTCGCGCCTGCGCGCCCGCGTCGCCGAGCGCCTTGTGCAGTCGCAATCGACCAATGCCATCCTGACGACGTTCAACGAAGTGAACATGGGGCCGGTGATCGAACTGCGCAACAAGTACAAGGACAAGTTCGAGAAGGAGCACGGCGTCAAGCTCGGCTTCATGTCCTTCTTCGTCAAGGCGGCGGTCGCCGCGCTGAAGAAGTACCCGGTCATCAACGCCTCGGTGGACGGCAACGACATCGTCTATCACGGCTACTTCGACATCGGCATTGCCGTCGGCAGCCCGCGCGGCCTGGTGGTGCCGATCCTGCGCGACGCCGACCAGATGAGCCTCGCCCAGATCGAGAAGAAGATCGCCGAGTTCGGCCAGAAGGCCAAGGACGGCAAGCTGTCGCTCGAAGAGCTCACCGGCGGCACGTTCTCGATTTCCAACGGCGGCATTTTCGGCTCCATGCTGTCGACGCCGATCATCAATCCGCCGCAGTCGGCGATCCTCGGCATCCACGCCACCAAGGAGCGCCCGGTGGTCGAGAACGGCCAGATCGTCATCCGCCCGATCAACTACCTCGCCATGTCCTACGACCACCGCATCATCGACGGCCGCGAGGCGGTGCTCGGCCTGGTGACCATGAAGGAAGCGCTCGAAGATCCGGCGCGCCTGCTGCTCGATATCTGATGACTTGAACCGCCGAGACGCCGAGGCGCCGAGGGAAATGCGCGAGTTGGTTTTCTCCGCGCCTCGGCGTCTCCGCGTTTAAGAAAGGGTAACGGAAAATGGCTAAACAATTTGATGTGGTGGTGATCGGCGGCGGTCCCGGCGGCTATGTGGCGGCCATCCGCGCGGCGCAACTCGGCTTTAGCACCGCCTGCGTGGAGTTCGCGTCCTTCGCCGACCCCAAGGGCGAAGTGCGCCTCGGCGGCACCTGCCTCAACGTCGGCTGCATCCCCTCGAAGGCGCTGTTGCGTTCCTCCGAACTCTACGACGAGGCGTCACATGCATTCGTCATGCATGGGATTTCGGTCAGCGGCGTGAAGATGGATGTCGGCACGATGATCCGCCGCAAGGACAACATCGTCACGCAACTGACGTCCGGCATCAAGAGCCTGTTCAAGAAGAACAAGGTGACATTGCTGGCCGGCCTTGGCAGCTTCGCCGGACGCGAGAACGAACTCTGGCAGATCCAGGTCGCGGCCAAGGACGGCAGCACGGAAGTGGTCGATGCCAAGCATGTCATCATCGCCACCGGTTCCAGTCCGCGCCATCTCGACGGCATTCCGGTCGACAACCAGGTGATCTGCGACAACGTCGGCGCGCTCGCCTTCGATGCCGTGCCGGAACGCCTCGGCGTCATCGGCGCCGGCGTCATCGGTCTCGAACTCGGCTCGGTGTGGAAGCGCCTCGGCGCCGACGTCACCATCCTCGAAGCGCTGCCCGATTTCCTCGGCGGCGCCGACGCGGCGGTGACCAAGGAAGCGTGGAAGGTGTTCACCCAGAAGCAGGGCCTGAAGATCAATCTCGGCGTCAAGATCAATTCGGTCACGCCGGGCAAGAAGGGCGTCGCCATCGAATACGAGATGGGCGACGGCGCCTATACGCTCGAGGTCGATCGCCTCATCGTTTCGGTCGGCCGCGTGCCGAACACGGCGGGCCTGGGCGCCGACAACGTCGGCCTCAAGATCGACGAGCGCGGCCGCATCGAGGTCAACGGCCACTGCCAGACCAACCTCGACAACGTCTGGGCCGTCGGCGACGTCGTGCCCGGCCCGATGCTCGCGCACAAGGGCATGGAAGAGGGCGTCATGGTGGCCGAACTGATCGCCGGCCAGGCCGGCCACGTCAATTACGACACCATTCCCTACGTCATCTACACCCATCCGGAAATCGCCTGGGTCGGCAAGACCGAGCAGCAGCTCAAGAACCAGGGCGTCGACTACCGCAGCGGCCAGATTCCCTTTCTCGCCAACGGCCGCGCGCTCGGCCAGGGCGACACCCTCGGCTTCGTCAAGATGCTGGCCTGCGCCAAGACCGACCGCGTGCTCGGCGTGCATGTGATGGGCGCCAACGCCTCGGAGCTGATCGCGGAGGCCGTGGTGGCGATGGAGTTCGGCGCCTCGTCGGAAGACATCGCGCGCATCTGCCACGCCCACCCGACGCTGTCGGAAGCCATGCACGAAGCGGCGCTGGCGGTCGACAAGCGGTCGCTGCACTTCTAGAATCGCGCCATTCCACGGACGGGGCGGCGGGGCGACTCGCCGCCCCTTGCTTTCACCATGCTGCCCCACAAGATTCTCAACGTTCCCGAACTCGGCATGATCGAGGGCTTTGCGCGCGCCCTGGCGGAGCGCGGCATCGTCGCCGACGAAGCCCAGCAGGAGGCCGCCGCCCGCTTGCAGAAGTTCTACGACGATCTGCTCGCCTTCAAGGCGGCGCGGCGCACCCGGCTGCGCAAGCTGCTGGTGCGGCCCGAACTGCCGAAGGGCGTCTGGTTCTGGGGCGGCGTCGGGCGCGGCAAGAGCTTTCTCATGGACTGCTTCTTCGCCGCCGTTCCTTACCAGCGCAAGCGCCGCGTCCATTTCCATGCCTTCATGCGCGAAGTGCACGAGCGCTTGCAGGCGCACAAGCACGAGGCCGATGCGCTCGCCCGGGTGGCGGCGCAGATCGCCAGGGAAACGCGGCTGATGTGCTTCGACGAATTCCACGTTTCCGACATCGCCGACGCCATGATCCTCGGCCGCCTGATGGCGGCGCTGTTCGATGCCGGCGTGCTGTTCTGCATGACGTCGAACTATCCGCCGGACGGTCTCTATCCCAACGGCCTGCAGCGCGACCGCCTGCTGCCGACGATCGCGCTGCTCAACGACAAGCTGGACGTCATCAAGATCGATGCCGGCATCGATTACCGGCTGCGTGCCCTGGAGCAGGCCGACATCTACCATGTGCCGGCGGACGCCGACGGCGATGCGCTGCTGATGAAGACCTTCGCCCAGGTCGCCCATGGCGCAGGCCATGCGCGGCCGATCCGCATCCTCGAGCGCGAGGTGCCGGTGATCCACCGCGCCCCGGGCGTGGCCTGGTTCGATTTCGCCACGCTCTGCGGCGGCCCGCGTTCGCAAAACGACTACCTGGTGCTGGCGCACGGCTTTCATACCGTGTTCCTCTCGCATGTGCCGAAGATGAGCGCGGACATGGCCTCGGCGGCGCGCCGCTTCACCTGGCTCGTCGACGTCTTCTACGATCACCGCGTCAAGCTCGTGATGACGGCCGCATGTCCGGCCGAGGAGCTCTACCACGAAGGCACGCAGGCGGTCGAATTCCAGCGCACCGTCTCGCGCCTGGTCGAAATGCGCTCGCACGAGTATCTGGCCAGCGCCCACCGCCGCTTCGAAACGCACGAGCCGGCTCAGGTCACCAGCACCGCCGCGCCCTGAAGGCGGCCGGCGCGCAAGTCCGCCAGCGCGGCGTTGGCCTGCGCCAGCGGGTAGCGCGTCACGGCCGTGCGGATCGGCGTCGTCGCCGCCAGCGCGAGGAATTCCTCGCCGTCGCGGCGCGTCAGGTTGGCGACCGACTGCACGCTGCGCTCACCCCACAGAATCGCGTAAGGGAAGGCCGGAATGTCGCTCATGTGGATGCCGGCGCAGACCACCTTGCCGCCTTTGCGCACCGCGCGCAAGGCTGCCGGCACCAGTGCGCCGACCGGCGCGAAAATCAGCGCCGCATCGAGCGGCTGCGGCGGCGGCGATTCCGACTCGCCGGCCCAGCAGGCGCCGAGCGCGCGGGCGAAGGATTGGCTTTCGGCATCGCCGCGTCGCGTCAAGGCGAACACGTCGCGGCCCTGCGCCACCGCCACCTGGCAGACGATATGCGCGGCGGCGCCGAAGCCGTAGAGGCCCAGCCGCCGCGCGTCGCCGGCCATCGTCAGGGCGCGGTAGCCAATCAGTCCGGCGCACAGCAGCGGCGCCAGCTCGGCGGCATCGCTTGCCTCGGGCAGCGGGAAGCAGTAGCGCGCATCGGCCACGGTATGCGTCGCGTAGCCGCCGTCGATCTGGTAGCCGGTGAAGCGTGCCGCATCGCAAAGGTTCTCGCGTCCGCTGCGGCAGGCCTCGCATAGCCCGCAGGTCCAGCCCAGCCACGGCACGCCGACGCGCTGGCCGACAGTGAGGGCGTTAACGCCGGCGCCGAGCGCAGCGACGCGCCCGACGATTTCGTGGCCGGGAACGATCGGGTAGCGAATGTCCGGCAGTTCGCCGTCGACCAGATGCAGGTCGGTGCGGCAAACGCCGCAGGCCTCGACAGCGATGTGGATTTGGCCGCGCGATGGCGCCGCCATCGGCAGATCAACGGCTTGCAGCAGCCCGCCCGGCGCGGCCAATTGCATGGCATGAGAGGCGAAATTCATCCCGTCATCTTAGGCGATGCCAGGCAAAAAAGTCGACGCCGCACGAGTGGACTTTTCGGCGAAAGCTTCGGCTAGAATCGGCGGCGATGCCATAAGGGGACGCTCATGCTCCAGGTCGGTCACAGCGCGCCGGATTTCATTTTGCCCGACGCGGATATGGAACTTTTCGACTTCTCCGCGCTGCGTGGCAAGCACCACGCCGTGCTGTTTTTCTATCCCAAGGATGGCACGCCGTATTGCACGCAGGAAGCCATCGAATTCTCCGATCACGAGGAGGAATTCCAGCGTCTCGGCGCGGTCATTCTCGGTATTTCGCGCGACGACTGCCTCGCCCACGCCGAGTTCGCCGACAAGCACGGCATCTCGGTGCGCCTGCTGTCCGACATCGACGGCAAGGTCGGTCACCAATACGGCGTTTATCACTACCGCGAGCACAACGGGCAGAAGAAGTTGACGTCCACGCGCTCGACTTTCGTGATCGACAAGCACGGCATCATTCGTTACGCACTCTACGACGTGAATCCGAAAGGCCACGCCGCCGAGATTTTCCAAATCGTCAAAGGACTCAATCACTCATGCAAATCGGCAAAGACTCCGTCGTGACCCTCAACTACCGCGTGACCGACGTCGAAGGCAATCTCATCGACGAAGGCCAGGAACCCCTGGTCTATCTGCACGGCGGCTACGGCGGCATCTTCGGCAAGATCGAGGAAATCCTGCAGGGCAAGGCGACCGGCGAGCATTTCGACGTCAAGCTCGAACCTGACGACGCGTTCGGCGAATACGACGCCGAACTCGTCATGATCGAGCCGCGCAACCTCTTCCCCGACACCATCGAAGTCGGCATGCAGTTCGAGCGCGCCACCGAAGAAGGCGAAGACGACGAGCTGTTCACCATCACCGATATCGCCGAGGACAAAGTCGTCGTCGACGGCAACCATCCGCTCGCCGGCATCGCGCTGATGTTTTCCTGTACCGTCGCCGACGTCCGCGCGGCGAGCGCCGAAGAAATCAGCCACGGGCATGTGCATGCGCCCGGCGGGCATCACCACCACTGATCGCGGCTCGCCGCAGCGGCGCGCGGCGAGGCCGCTGCCGCTCAGCCGGCGGCGAGTTTCTTCAACTGATAGAGACGGTCGAGCGCTTCGCGCGGACTGAGCGCATCGGGATCGAGATCGCGCAGCGCGTCGACCGCCGCATGCGGCGGCGTTTCCGCGGCGAGCGGCAGCGCCGCGAACAGGTCGGGCTGCGGGCCGGCGGCGATTTCCTGGTTCTCCAGCCGCGCCAGATGGCGCTTGGCGTCGCGCACCACGCTGCCGGGAATGCCGGCCAGCGCCGCGACCTGGATGCCGTAGCTCTGCGAGGCCGGGCCTTCCTCGACGGCGTGCATGAAGACGATCTTGTGCGCATGCTCGACGGCGTCGAGGTGCACGTTGGCGCACTCGGGATAGTCCTGCGCCAGGCGCGTCAATTCGAAATAGTGCGTGGCGAACAGCGTGAACGCGCGGTTCTTCTCGATCAGGTGGCGGGCGATGGCGAAGGCCAGCGCGAGGCCGTCGAAGGTCGAGGTGCCGCGGCCGATCTCGTCCATCAGCACCAGGCTCTTGTCGGTGGCGCCGTGCAGGATGGCGGCGGCTTCGGTCATCTCGACCATGAACGTCGAGCGGCCCGAGGCGAGATCGTCGGCGGCGCCGATGCGCGTGTAGATGGCATCGAGCGGCCCGAGCCGGCAGCGCGCCGCCGGCACGTAGGCGCCGCAATGGGCGAGCAGCGCGATCAGCGCCGTCTGGCGCATGTAGGTCGATTTGCCGCCCATGTTCGGGCCGGTGACGAGCAGCAGTTTGCGCGTCGCGGCGAGACGCGCGTCGTTGGCGATGAAGGCGTCGACCTGTCGCTCGACGACGGCATGGCGACCGCCCGCGATGTCGACGACGGGCTCGTTGCCGAACTCGGGCTGCGCGTAGTCGTAGCGCACGGCGGCTTCGGCGAAAGCGGCCAGCCCGTCGAGCAGGGAAAGCGCGCGGGCGATGCGTTGCAGTGCGGGAATGAAGGGCGCCAGCGCATCGACGAGTTCTTCGTAAAGCCGCTTCTCCAGCGCCAGCGCACGCTCGTTGGCCGACAGCGCCTTGTCCTCGAAGCTCTTGAGTTCGGGCGTGATGTAGCGCTCGGCGTTCTTCAGCGTCTGGCGGCGGCGATAGTCGTCGGGAATCTTGTCGACGTTGGCGTGGGTGACTTCGATGTAGAAGCCGTGCACCTTGTTGTATTCGACCTTGAGGCTGGCGATGCCGGTGCGGCTGCGCTCGCGCGTTTCGAGCTCGATCAGGAAGGCGCCGCAATTCGATTGCATGGCGCGCAGTTCGTCGAGTTCGGCGCAGTAGCCGGCGTTGATGACGCCGCCTTCGCGCAGCATCGACGCCGGCTCCAGTGCCACGGCGCGGACGAGCAGGGCGTGGCAGTCGGGCGGTGCGGCCAGATCGGCGGCGATGCGCTCGAGCAGTTCCGCCTGCGGCTGGGCCAGGCTGGCGGCGACTTGCGGCAGGCCGGCGAGCGTGTCGCGCAAGGACGAGAGGTCGCGCGGCCGGGCGTTCTTCAGGGCGATGCGCGCGGTGATGCGCTCGACGTCGGCGACGCACTTCAGGGCGTTGCGCAGATGCGGCAGGCAGCCGGCGCCGTCGGCGCCGATCAGCTCGGCGACGGCGGCGTGGCGGGCCGCGGCCGCGGCGCGATCGGCAAGCGGATGATGCAGGCAGTGGCGCAGCCAGCGCGAGCCCATGCCCGTCATGCAGGTATCGAGCAAGGAGAGCAGCGTCGGTGCCGGCTGGCCGCGCAGCGTCTCGGTGATTTCGAGGTTGCGGCGCGTGGCGGCGTCGAGGCGCAGGTAGGCGTCGTCGTCTTCGGCGACGAGGGCGGTGACGTGGGCGAGCGTCTGCATTTGCGTCGCCCGCGCATAGCCGAACAGCGCGCCGGCGGCGGCCAGCCCGAGCGGCACGCCGTCGATGCCGAAACCGGAGAGGTCGCGCGTGCCGAAGTGCGCGCAGAGTTCGCGCTGCGCCGCCGCGGCGTCGAAGTGCCAGTCGGGCAGGCGCTTGGAAATTCCCGCCGCCGGCATGTCGCGGCGCAGGCTGTCGGGCAGCAGCAGCTCGGCCGGGCGCAGGCGTTCGAGCTGGGCGGACAGCGCGGCGAACGGCGCCTCGGTCAGGCGGAATTCGCCGCTGGCGAGGTTGAGCCAGGCCAGGCCGACGCGTTCGCGCTCGATGGTCAGCGCGGCGAGCAGGCTGTCCGACTTTTCGTCGAGCAGGTTGGCGTCGGTCAGCGTGCCCGGCGTCACGATGCGCGCGACGGCGCGCTCGACCGGCCCTTTCGACGTCGCCGGGTCGCCGATCTGTTCGCAGATGGCGACGGACTCGCCCAGTTTCACGAGCTTGGCCAGGTATTGCTCGACGGCATGGTGCGGCACGCCGGCCATCGGGATCGGCTTGCCGGCCGACTGGCCGCGCGCCGTGAGCGTGATGTCGAGCAGGCGCGCCGCCTTCTCGGCATCGGCGAAGAACAGCTCGTAGAAATCCCCCATGCGATAGAACAACAGCATATCCGGGTGCGCGGCCTTGAGGCGCAGGTACTGCTGCATGACGGGAGTGTGGTTGCCGATCCCGTCGGCCTGGGTGCGATCGTTCATGTTCGTCAGATATCGTTGGCGGCGCCGTGGGGCTGAATTGTAAGTCCTGGGTCGTCCTTTGATCGGGCCGGCCGGCGAAAACGGCCGGGTCGCGGGAATGCCGCCGGCAATGACAAGGCGCATGGGTCAAACGGACCACGCTCGCCAGCGCCTTGCAACCCGGTCGCTGCTTCAAGGTCGAAACGGTTTTACGCGGAGAGTCCGATCATGAAGCAGACGAAGCGCATTTTTGCATTGCTGGCGGCCGTCGCCCTGACGACGATGGCAGGCTGCGCCGCGACGGCGACGCAGGAAAGCACGGGGCAGTACATCGACGACAGCACGATCACCACCAAGGTCAAGGCGGCGATATTCGACGAGCCATCGTTGAAGTCCACGGAAATCGGCGTCGAAACGTTCAAGGGGGTCGTGCAGTTGAGCGGCTTCGTGAGCTCCCAGGCGGAGATCAACAAGGCCGTCATGGTGGCGCGCGACGTCAAGGGCGTCGCGGCCGTCAAGAACGACTTGCGCGTCAAGTAAGCGGCGAGCGGGCGACGCCGATCTCTGCAACGGAGATCGCGTCCCCGCCTGACCCTTGCGCTAGACCGGGTGGACCGGTTCGGCGCGCGTGCAGCGCACTACGCCGCAAGCTTCGCCGTCTTGTACTGATCGACGACCTGCAGCAGCTGCGAGAATATCTTCGGGTTGCCGGCGACGATGTTGCCGGTGGCGAGATAAGCCTGTTCGCCGGCGAGATCGCCGACCAGGCCGCCGGCTTCCGTGATCAGCAGGCTGCCGGCCGCCATGTCCCAGGGCGAAAGGCCGAATTCCCAGAAGCCGTCGAGGCGTCCGGCAGCGACGTAGGCGAGGTCGAGCGCGGCGGCGCCGGGACGGCGCAGGCCCGAACTCTTCTGCGCCAGCTCCTTGAAGATGGCGAGATAGGCGTCGATGTGTTCGAACATGCGGTAGGGAAAGCCGGTGCCGATCAGCGCTTCGGCGAGCTTGGCGCGGCTGCTGACGCGTATGCGCTTGTCATTGAGGAAGGCGCCGGCGCCCTTGCTGGCGGTGAACAATTCGTTCTTGGTCGGATCGTAAATGACGGCATGGGCCATCGCGCCCTTGTGCGAGAGCCCGATCGACACCGCGTATTGCGGAAAGCCGTGGATGAAGTTGGTAGTGCCGTCGAGCGGGTCGATGATCCACTGGTACTCGGAATCGCCCTTGTTGCCTGCGGTTGCGCCCGACTCCTCTGCTAGAATCGCGTGTTGCGGGTAGGCTTCGCGCAGGATGTCGATGATGGCGGCTTCGGCGGCGTGGTCGACTTCGGTGACGAAGTCGCTTTGTTGTTTGACGCTGACTTTCAGGTGGCCGACATCCATACTGGCGCGGTTGATGATCTGGCCAGCGCGGCGAGCGGCCTTGACGGCGATGTTGAGCATGGGATGCATGGAGGCGGGACGGCAAAAAGGCGCTTGGCGCGAGGGCCCGAATTCTAATATGAACGACACATCCCCGCTCGAACGCGTCCGCATCGTCCTTTCCCATACCAGCCATCCCGGCAACATCGGCGCCGCGGCGCGCGCCATGAAGACCATGGGCCTGACCCGGCTGGTGCTGGTGAATCCGCGCCATTTTCCCGATCCCCAGGCCGAGGCGATGGCGGCCGGCGCCGCCGACGTGCTGGCGCAAGCCAGGATTTGCGCGTCGCTCGAGGAGGCGCTGGTCGGCACGACTTTCGCCACGGCGATGACCGCGCGTCGCCGCGGCCTCGCCGTCGAGCCGCTGTGGGCGCGCGAGGCGGCCGCCGAGTTGGCGGTGCTGGCGGCGCAGGGCGAGGTGGCGCTGGTCTTCGGCAACGAGACGGCGGGGCTATCCAACGAGGAAGTTTCGCTGTGCATGCGCTGGGCGAAGATTCCCACCGATCCGGAATGGTCGTCCCTGAATCTCGCTCAGGCGGTGCAGGTGCTCTGTTACGAATTGCGCATGGCCGCGGTCGATGCCGGCGCGCCGCCGCCGATCAACGATGCCGGCCTGCGCGCCGGCCACGAAGAGGTCGAAGGCCTGATGGCGCACCTCGAGCGCGCCGCGACGGCTTCGGGCTTTCTCGATCCGGCGCAACCCAAGCGCCTGATGCCGCGCATGCGGCGGCTGTTTTCCCGTGCCGGACTGGAGAAGGAAGAGGTCAATATCCTGCGCGGAATGCTGTCGTCATTTGAAACGGGGCCGTACCGCAAAAAAGATTGACCGGAACGCTCGGGTTTTTTACTATTTCACCAATTTCTAATGGAATTCCCCTCATGGTCACCCGGTTGAAGGAAGACATCGCCTGCGTATTCGAGCGGGACCCGGCGGCGCGCACGACATGGGAAGTGCTGACCTGCTATCCCGGCTTGCATGCGCTGACGCTGCACCGGCTGGCCCACTGGCTGTGGGGGCATCGGCTGCGCTGGCTGGCGCGCTTCACTTCGCATATCACGCGCTGGATCACCGGCATCGAGATCCATCCCGGCGCGACCATCGGCCGCCGCGTCTTCATCGACCACGGCATGGGCGTGGTCATCGGCGAGACGGCCGAAATCGGCGACGAGTGCACGCTCTATCACGGCGTCACCCTGGGCGGCACGTCCTGGCACAAGGGCAAGCGCCATCCGACGCTGGAGCGCGGCGTCGTCGTCGGCGCCGGAGCGAAAGTGCTCGGGCCGATCACCGTCAGGCAAGGCGCCAAGGTCGGTTCGAACGCGGTCGTCGTCCGCGAGGTGCCGCGCGGGGCCACCGCCGTCGGCATTCCGGCGCGCATCGTCGAGGCCGGGCGCAGCGAGGCGCGCGAGGCCAAGGCCGAGAAACTCGGCTTTTCCGCCTATGCCGTGAGCCGCGACGAGGACGATCCGCTTTCCCAGGCGATTCATGGACTTCTCGATCATGCCGTGGAGACCGACCGCCGCATCGAAATTCTCCTCAAGTACGTCGAGCGCGCCGGCGTATCCCTCGAAGACGATGTCGCTACCGCCGACAAATTCGACCCGAAATATCTTTCCAAGATAGTTGACTAGGGTTATTCGGATCGATATAGTTGATAAAAACGGTCGGGTATTAATTTCTGATCGGCCGTTTGGAGTGAGGAAAGGACAATCATGAGACTGACAACCAAAGGACGTTTCGCGGTGACGGCAATGATCGATCTGGCGCTGCGCCAGCACGATGGCCCTGTCACGCTTGCGGGCATCGCCGAACGCCAGAGCATTTCGCTGTCCTATCTCGAACAACTCTTCGGCAAGTTGCGGCGCCAGCAACTGGTGGCGAGCGTGCGCGGTCCGGGCGGCGGCTATTGCCTGGCCAGGCCGATGGAAACCGTGTCCGTGGCGGACATCATCCGCGCCGTCGACGAGCCGCTCGACGCCACGAATTGCGGCGGCAAGCGCAACTGCCACGACGAGAACCTGTGCATGACGCACGTGCTGTGGACCAACCTCAATACGCGCATGTTCGAGTACCTGAGTTCGGTGAGCCTCGCCGAGTTGGTGCGGCAGCAGCGCCCCGAGAACGCACCGGAACTGTCCGTCGTCGAGCGCCCGGCACGGCGCACGCGGCGCAGCATCTCCCTCGCGGTGGCCGCCTGATCGCCAGTCGCCGCGCAATGTTCGCACCGGTCTACTTCGACTACAACGCCACCACGCCGGTCCTCGACTGCGTCAGGGAGGCGATGTTGCCGTATTTCTCGCAACGCTACGGCAACGCCTCCAGCCGCCACGAATACGGCCGCGCCGCGCGTCTTGCGATCGATACGGCGCGCGAGCAAGTGGCGGCAGCGCTGGGCGCGCACCCGACCGAAATCGTGTTCACCAGCGGCGGCTCGGAGGCCAACAACCTTTTCGTCAAAGGTGCGGCGGCCTGCATGAAGCCGGGCACCGTTGCCATTTCCGCCATCGAGCATCCCTGCGTGCGCGAACCGGCGCGCGAATTGGCCCGCCACGGCTGGGCGCTGCGTGAAATCGCCGTCGATGGCGCGGGCCGCGTGCGGCTCGACGATTTCGACGCCGCCCTGGCGAAGCAGCCCGGCCTGGTTTCGGTGATGTTCGCCAACAACGAAACCGGCGTCGTGCAGGACATTGCTCTCCTGGCGCAGCGCGCCAAGCCCGGCCGCGGCTGGTTCCATAGCGATGCCGTGCAGGCGCTCGGCAAGCTGCCGCTCGATTTTCGCCGCCTCAACGCCGACGGCGTCCATGCGCTGACCGTTTCTTCCCACAAGATCGGCGGGCCGAAAGGCGCCGCTGCGCTGGTGCTCGACAAGCGCGTCGAGCTGACGCCGCTGATCGCCGGCGGCGGCCACGAGCGCGGCCTGCGGTCGGGCACGGAAAACGTCCCGGCCATCGTCGGCTTCGGCGTCGCCTGCGAATGGGCGGCCGGCCGCGTCGCCGACGCCGCGCAGCGGCTAGGCAGCCTGCGCGCGACGCTGGAACGCGGCGTCGCGGCACAGGGCGCGACGATCTTCGGCCTGGGAGCCGAACGCTTGCCAAATACCGTATATTTCGCGGTTCCGCATGTCGATGGCGAAACCCTGGTCGGACAGATCGACCGCGCCGGCTACGCCGTGGCCAGCGGCGCCGCCTGTTCGAGCGCCAAGCCTGAGCCCTCGCATGTGCTGATGGCGATGGGCGTCGCGCCGGAACTTGCGCGCGGCGCGGTGCGCGTGAGCCTCGGCGCCGACAGCACCGAGGACATGGTCAATGGTTTCCTGCTTGCCCTTGCCGAGACGCTGCGCCGGTTGCGCGGCCTCGCGGCGCTGGCGGCATAATTCTTACGGAGCGATACGATGCTGAAGTTTCCGATCTACCTCGACTATTCGGCGACGACCCCGGTCGATCCGCGCGTCGCGGAAAAAATGATTCCCTATCTCGTCGAGAAATTCGGCAACCCGGCGTCGCGTTCGCACGCCTTCGGCTGGGAAGCGGAGAAGGCCGTCGAGGAAGCGCGCGGCGAAGTCGCGGCGCTCGTCAATGCCGACGCCAAGGACATCATCTGGACGTCGGGCGCCACCGAATCGAACAACCTCGCCATCAAGGGCGCGGCGAATTTCTACGCGGCGGCCAAGGGCAAGCACATCATCACCGTGGCGACGGAGCACAAGGCCGTGCTCGACACCGTCAAGGAACTCGAACGCCAGGGCTTCGAAGCGACGTATCTGACGCCGCAGGAGAATGGCCTCGTCAGCGTCGACCAGTTCAAGGCAGCGCTGCGCAAGGATACGGTGCTGGCCTCCGTGATGGCCGTCAATAACGAGATCGGCGTCATCCAGCCGATCGCCGAGCTGGGTGAAATCTGCCGCGACGCCGGCGTCGTTTTCCATGTCGACGCCGCCCAGGCCACCGGCAAGATGCCGATCGACCTGGCGGCATTGAAGGTCGACCTGATGTCCTTCTGCGCGCACAAGACCTACGGCCCCAAGGGCATCGGCGCGCTCTACGTGCGCCGCAAGCCGAGGATCCGCCTCGAAGCGCAGATGCACGGCGGCGGCCACGAGCGCGGCATGCGCTCCGGCACGCTGGCGACGCACCAGATCGTCGGCATGGGCGAGGCCTTCCGCCTCGCGCGCGAAGAAATGGCGACCGAGAACGAGCGCATCCGCATGCTGCGCGACAGGCTGCTGCGCGGCATCCAGGACATCGAGGAAACGTTCGTGAACGGCGACCTCGACCAGCGCGTGCCGCACAATCTCAACATCAGCTTCGCCTACGTCGAGGGCGAGTCCCTGATGATGGCGATCAAGGACATCGCCGTCTCCTCGGGGTCGGCGTGCACGTCGGCGAGCCTGGAGCCGTCCTACGTGCTGCGCGCGCTCGGCCGTTCCGACGAACTCGCCCACAGCTCGATCCGCTTCACGCTCGGCCGCTTCAGCACGACCGAGGAAATCGATTTCACCGTCAAGCTGCTGCACGAGAAGCTCGCCAAGCTGCGCGAACTATCCCCCTTGTGGGATATGTACAAGGAAGGCATCGATCTGAATACTGTCCAGTGGGCAGCGCACTGATTCTTAGGGGATAGACATGTCTTACAGCACCAAAGTCATCGAGCACTACGAGAACCCGCGCAACGTCGGTTCGTTCGGCAAGGACGACGACGGCGTCGGCACCGGCATGGTCGGCGCGCCGGCCTGCGGCGACGTCATGAAGCTGCAGATCAAGGTCAACAAGGAAGGCGTCATCGAGGACGCCAAGTTCAAGACCTACGGCTGCGGCTCGGCGATCGCCTCGAGCTCGCTCGTCACCGAATGGGTCAAGGGCAAGACCGTCGACCAGGCGCTCGACATCAAGAACACGCAGATCGCCGAGGAACTGGCGCTGCCGCCGGTGAAGATCCATTGTTCGATCCTGGCGGAGGACGCCATCAAGGCGGCCGTCGCCGATTACAAGAAGAAGCATGGAGCCTGACTGATATGACCGTCACACTTTCCGAACGCGCCGCACAGCACGTCGCCAACTACATCGCCAAGCGCGGCAAGGGCATCGGCATCCGCCTCGGCGTCAAGACGTCCGGCTGCTCCGGCATGGCCTACAAGCTCGAGTTCGCCGACGCGACCGAGCCCGACGACGTCGTCTTCGAAAGCCACGGCCTCAAGGTGCTCGTCGACCCGCGCAGCCTGCCTTACATCGACGGCACCGAACTCGACTTCGCGCGCGAAGGCCTCAACGAAGGCTTCAAGTTCAACAATCCGAACGTCAAGGATCAGTGCGGCTGCGGCGAAAGCTTCAACGTCTGATGGCGAGCGTCGAGTCCAGCTTCGCGGGAAGGGATCACTTTGCGCTGCTCGGTCTGCCGCGCGCCTATGCCGTGGACCGGAACGAACTCGAGCGTCTCTACCGCGACCTGCAGGCGCACGTCCATCCCGACAAGCACGCGCACAAAGGCGACGCCGACCGCCGCGTGGCGATGCAATGGGCGACCCAGGTGAACGAGGCCTACCAGACCCTGCGCGATCCGCTGCGGCGCGCGCGCTACCTGCTGCACCTCGCCGGCCACGATGCGGCGATCGAAACCAACACGGCGATGCCGGCGGAATTCCTCATGGAGCAGATGGAATTGCGCGAAGCGGTCGCCGACGCGCACGCCGCCGCCGACACGGCGCACCTCGACGACCTGCACGGCCGCCTGCGCCAGGAAATGGCTGCGCAGCACGAGGAACTGCGCCGGGCCATCGACGAGACGCACGACTACGCCCGCGCGGCCGACGTCGTCCGCCAGTTGATGTTCCAGGAGAAACTCGTGAGCGACATCGACGCAGCGCTGGAAGCGGCCGAGACTTAACCCCTCCCGGCTGGGAGAGAGAACGATAAAAAGATGGCACTTTTACAGATAGCGGAACCCGGCGAATCGACGGCGCCCCACGAACATCGGCTCGCGATCGGCATCGATCTGGGCACCACCAACTCGCTCGTCGCCACCGTGAGGAGCGGCATGGCGGTCGTCCTCAACGACGAGCTCGGCCGGCCCCTGTTGCCGTCGGTCGTGCATTACGATGCCGACGGCCATGTCGAAGTCGGCCACGAAGCCCAGGCCGGGCAGTCGGTCGATCCCAGGAACACCGTCGTTTCGGTGAAGCGCTTCATGGGGCGCGGCCTCAAGGACATCGCCCACATCGAGGCCATGCCCTACGACTTCGTCGAAGGCGAAGGGCAGGTGCGCCTGCGCACGGCGCAAGGCGTGAAATCGCCGGTCGAGATCTCGGCCGACATTCTCAAGACCTTGCGCCTGCGTGCCGAGGCGGCGCTCAGCGGCCAGATCACCGGCGCCGTCATCACCGTGCCGGCCTATTTCGACGACGCCCAGCGCCAGGCCACCAAGGATGCGGCGCGCCTGGCCGGCCTCAATGTCCTGCGCCTGCTCAACGAGCCGACGGCCGCCGCCATCGCCTATGGCCTCGACAACGCCGCGGAGGGCATCTATGCCGTCTACGATTTGGGCGGCGGCACGTTCGACATCTCCATCCTCAAGCTCACCAAGGGCGTCTTCCAGGTGCTCGCCACCGGCGGCGATTCGGCGCTCGGCGGCGACGACTTCGATCACCGCATCTTCTGCTGGGCGATCGAAGAGGCGAAGCTCGCGCCCGTTTCCCCGCAAGACGGGCGCCTGCTGCAGATGCGCGCGCGCGAAGCGAAGGAGTATCTGACTTATCACAGCGTGGCGCCGATCACCATCAAGCTCGGCAGCGGCGAGTATGTCGACCTCAAGCTGACCACCGAGCAGTTCAACGAGATCACCCGCACGCTGGTGCAAAAGACGCTGCAGCCGACGCGCAAGGCCCTGCGCGACGCCGGCCTGGCGCCGGCGGAAGTGAAGGGCGTCGTCATGGTCGGCGGCGCCACGCGCATGCCGCAGATCCAGCATGCCGTCGCCGCCTATTTCGGCCAGGAGCCGCTGAACAATCTCGACCCCGACAAGGTCGTCGCGCTGGGCGCCGCGACGCAGGCCAACCTGCTCGCCGGCAACCGCGCCGCCGGCGACGACTGGCTGCTGCTCGATGTCATTCCGCTTTCGCTCGGCATGGAGACCATGGGCGGCCTCACCGAGAAGGTGATTCCGCGCAACTCGACCATCCCCGTCGCCCGCGCCCAGGAGTTCACCACCTTCAAGGACGGCCAGACGGCGATGGCGCTGCACGTCGTCCAGGGCGAACGCGAACTGGTCTCCGATTGCCGCAGCCTGGCGCGCTTCGAGCTGCGCGGCATTCCGCCGATGGTCGCCGGCGCCGCGCGCATCCGCGTTACCTTCCAGGTCGATGCCGACGGCCTGCTCTCCGTCACCGCCCGCGAGCAGACCACCGGCCACGAGGCGAAGATCGAAGTCAAGCCCTCCTACGGGCTTTCCGACGACGAGATCGCGGCGATGCTCAAGGACAGCTACAGCCACGCCAGCGACGACGCCTTCCGCCGCGCCCTGCGCGAAGCCCAGGTCGAGGCGCAGCGGCTCATCGAGGCCGTGCAGTCGGCCCTGCGCGAGGACGCGCCACTGCTCTCGCCGGCGGAACGCGCGCATGTCGATGGCTGCCTCGCCAAGCTCCAGGCCGTGATGATGGGCGACGACCGCCGCGCCATCGATGCGGCGATGGACGCGCTCGGCAAGGGCACGGCGGAGTTCGCCGCGCGGCGCATGAACGCCAGCGTGCAGAAAGCCTTGTCGGGCAAGAAAATCGGGGATCTCGAAGCATGACCCAACTGATCGTCCTGCCCCACGCCGAGCTTTGTCCCGAGGGCGCGGTAATCGACGCGCCGTCGGGCCAGACCATCTGCGATGCCCTGCTGGAGAACGGCATCGAGATCGAGCACGCCTGCGAGAAGTCCTGCGCCTGCACCACCTGCCACGTCGTCATCCGCGAAGGCTACCGCTCGCTGGAACCCGCCAGCGAGACCGAGGACGACCTGCTCGACAAGGCCTGGGGCCTGGAGTCGACGTCGCGGCTGTCCTGCCAGGCCGTGGTCGCGGACGCGCCGCTGGTGGTCGAGATTCCGAAATACACGATCAACCAGGCGAAGGAGGGCAAGCGATGAAATGGACCGACATCAATGACATCGTCATCGAACTCGCCGACGCGCATCCGGCGGTCGATCCGACGCGCCTCAATTTCGTCGACCTGATGAGCTGGGTCGTCGCCTTGCCGGATTTCGACGACGATCCCAAGCACTGCGGCGAGAAAGTCCTCGAAGCGATCCAGCAGGCCTGGATCGACGAAGTCGCGTAACCGCGTCAGCGGCGCGACGGCCGTGACGCCATCATGGCCCTGATCGACACGCACTGCCACCTCGATGCCGCGGAGTTCGACGACGACCGCGCGGCGGTGGCGGCGCGCGCGGCGGCGGCGGGAGTCGAGTTCATCGTCGTGCCGGCGATCGAACGCGCCAACTTCGGCGCCGTGGCTTCGGTCTGCCGCGAGTTCGGCGACTGCCGACCCGCCTACGGCATCCATCCGATGGTCGTCGGACGGGCGCAGGACGACGATCTCGATGCCTTGCGCGCGACCCTGCAACGAGAGCGGCCGGCGGCCGTCGGCGAAATCGGCCTCGATTACTTCGTGCCGCAGCGCGACGAGGCGCGCCAGGAATTCTTCTTCGTCGAACAACTGAAAATCGCGCGCGATCTCGGCCTGCCGGTGCTGCTGCACGTGCGCAAGGCCGTCGACGCCGTGCTCAAGCACCTGCGCCGCATCGAGCTTCCCGGCGGCATCGCCCATGCCTTCAACGGCAGCCGCCAGCAGGCCGAGACGTTTCTCCAGCTCGGCTTCAAGCTCGGCTTCGGCGGCGCCATGACCCATGCGCGCGCCACGCATTTGCGCGAGCTGGCGACGACGCTGCCGCTTTCCGCCATCGTCCTTGAAACCGATGCGCCGGATATTCCGCCGGCATGGCTGGAGCACGGTGCGCGCAACCAGCCGGCCGAACTGGCGCGCATCGCCGCGGTGCTGGCCGAATTGCGCGGCCTGGCGCCCGCAGCGGTGGCGGCGGCGACTTCCGCCAACGCCCGCGTCGCCTTGCCGGCCCTGGCCGCGTCATGACGCGCGCGAGGACAGGCGGCCGCGCGCTGGCGGCGCTGGTCGTGCTCACCTTGCTGTGGGGCTACACCTGGGTCATTGCCAAGCAGGCGCTTGAATATGCCGGACCGTTCCAGGTCGGCGTGCTGCGCACGGCGGCCGGCACGCTGGCCCTGTTCGCCGCGCTGATCGCGACGCGGCGGCCGCTGCGCCTGACGGCGCCGTGGCGCACCGCCTGCGTCGGCGTGTTCCAGACCGGCGGCTTCATCGCGCTGTCGACCTGGGCGCTGGTCGAAGGCGGCGCCGGCAAGACGGCGGTGCTGATTTTCACCATGCCGATCTGGACCCTGCTGCTGGCGCGCATCGTCCTCGGCGAGCGCATTCGCGGCACGCAGTGGGCGGCGGCGGCCTGTGCGCTGGCCGGGCTGGTGCTGATCATCGCCCCCTGGAACTTCCACGCCAGCCTGTTCAGCAAGCTGCTGGCCGTGCTGGCGGCGATGAGTTGGGCGCTGTCGACCATCCTCGTCAAGCGCTGGCGCGCCGCACTGGCCGCCGACGTGCTGGCGCTGACGACGTGGCAGATGGTGTTCGGCCTGCTGCCGCTGGTGGCGATCGCGCTGGTCGTGCCGGAGCGGCCGACCGCGTGGACGCCGGCCTTCGTCGGCATCATCGGCTTCATGGCCCTCATCAGCACGGCGCTCGGCTGGTTCCTCTGGCTCTACGTGCTCGAGCGGCTGCCGGCCTGGCAGGCGAGCCTGTCCATCCTCGGCATTCCCGCCGTCGCCAGCCTGTCGTCACGCTGGCAGCTCGGCGAGCGCATGGCGGCGTCGGAACTCGCCGGCATGCTGCTGATCGGCCTCGGCCTGACGACGATATCGCTGCTCAACTGGCGCTCGCAGCGGCGGCTGCCGGGCACGCAGTAGCCGCTGCGCGCGACGGCCGGCGCGCCGTCAAGCGATGACGTGCGACACCAGTCCGTCGGCGAGCTTGGGCTCGAACCAGGTGGATTTCGGCGGCATCACCTGGTTGCTGTCGGCGACGGCCATCAGGTCTTCCATGCGAGTGGCATACATGGCGAAGGCCGCCGCCATCTCGCCGGAGTCGACGCGCTTTTCGAGTTCGGCCAGGCCGCGGATGCCGCCGACGAAGTCGATGCGCTTGTCGCGGCGCAGGTCGGTGATGCCGAGGATCGGTCCCAGCACGTGCGCCGACAGCAGCGAGACGTCGAGGTTCGCCACCGGATCCTGGCAGAACAGCTTCGGATCGATGTTGAGGCGATACCAGCGGCCGGGCAGGTAAAGGCCGATCTCGCCCGGGCACGACGGCTTGACGGCGCCGCAGGACGGCGAGACGAGGAAGCGCTCGGCGAGCCGGGCCAGGAACTGTTCGGCCGTGAGGCCGTTGAGGTCTTTGACGACGCGGTTGTAGTCCATGATCTTCATCTGGCGGTGCGGGAAGATCACGGCGAGGAAATAGTCGCTGGCCTGCTCGCTGCCGGCCTTGCGGCGCGCCGCGGCGACGCGCGAGGCGGCGGCGGAGCGATGATGGCCGTCGGCGATGTAGAGCGCCGGCATGGCGTCGAAGGCGGCGGTGATGCGCTCGATCAGCGCCGCGTCGCGCACCACCCAAAGGGTGTGGCGGATGCCGTCGGGCGCGGTGACGTCGGCGTCGGGCGTGCCGGCGCTGGCCTGCGCCAGCAGTTCGTCCGCCGCCGGCTGAGACGGGTAGGCGAGCAGCACCGGGCCGGTTTGCGCGTTGAGCGCCTCGATCTGGCGCACGCGGTCGTCTTCCTTGTCGGGGCGCGTGAATTCGTGCTTCTTGATGCGATTGGCGTCGTAGGCTGCGACCGAGGCCGCGGCGACGAGGCCGGTCTGCACGTGCGCGCCCATGACGATCCGATAGGCGTAGTAGCAGGCCTGCTCGTCGCGGGCGAGGATGCCGGCCGCCAGCATCTGGTTCAGGTTCTCGACGGCCTTGGCGTAGACCGCCGGCGCGTAGGGATCGGTGCCGGCGGGCAAGTCGATTTCGGGCTTGGAGATGTGCAGGAAGGACCAGGGCTTGGCGGCGGCGCCATGAACCATCTGGCGCGCCTCGTCGCTGGAGAGCACGTCGTAGGGCGGCGCGGCGACGAGCGCGGCGTTGCCGCTGGTCGGCCGCAGGCCGCGGAAAGGAAGAATCAGGGGCATGAGGTTTTCCCTATTGCGCGGCGCGGCCGGTGAGCGGGCCGCGCAGCGCTTCGCGTGCTTCGCGGATCATTTTCTCGGTGGTCGGCCAATCGACGCAGGCGTCGGTGACCGAGCAGCCGTACTTCAGTTTCGTGAGATCCGCGGGGATCGGCTGGTTGCCGGCCTCGATGAAGCTTTCGACCATCAGGCCGACGATGGAGCGGTTGCCCAGGCGGATCTGGTTCACGCAATCGTGCATGACGAGCGGCTGCAGTTCCGGCTTCTTGTAGCTGTTGGCATGCGAGCAGTCGACGACGATGTTCTGCGCCAGCTTGGCTTTCGCCAGCGCCTGCTCGGCCATGGCGACGCTGACGGTATCGTAGTTGGGGCGATCGCCGCCGCCGCGCAGGACGACGTGGCCGTAGCGGTTGCCGCGCGTGCGCACGACGGCCGAGCGGCCCTGGTTGTTGAGGCCGAGGAAGCTGTGCGGGCTGGCCGCCGAGATGATGGCGTTGATCGCGGTGTCGACCGAACCGTCGGTGCCGTTCTTGAAGCCGACCGGGGTCGACAGGCCCGAGGCCATCTCGCGGTGGGTCTGCGACTCGGAAGTGCGCGCGCCGATGGCCGTCCAGGCGATGAGGTCGCCGAGGTATTGCGGCGCGATCGGATCGAGCGCCTCGGTTGCCGCCGGGATGCCCAGTTCGTTCACGTCGATGAGGAATTCGCGCGCCTTCTGCATGCCTTCCTCGATGTGGAAGGAGTCGTCCATGCGCGGGTCGTTGATATAGCCCTTCCAGCCCGTGGCCGTGCGCGGTTTTTCGAAATAGACGCGCATGACGAGGACGAGGGTATCGGCGACCTCGTCGGCGAGCGCCTTCAGGCGGCGCGCATAGTCGAGGCCCGCCGCGGCGTCGTGGATCGAGCAGGGGCCGACGACGACGAAGATACGGCTGTCCTGGCGGTCGAGAATGCGCGTCAGGGCGCGGCGGCCTTCGACGACAGTCTGCGCGGCGGGCTCGGAAAGCGGCAGGCGCGCGTGGATTTCCTCCGGCGTCGGCATGGCGTCGAAGGCTTCGATGTTCAGGTTTTCAGTTTGTTGCATGGAGGAACTACCGGGAGGGCTGGATGGGGTGGCGAGAATTCGGATGAAGGCGCGCGATCCGGCTCGGCCGCACGCGCAAGAGGTCGCACATTTTACCTCGAAGCCGCATCGCCACGGCGGCTTGTCGAGCGGCCGCGCCCCTGAGACGGCGATACTTTTCGTCGCGTCCGCATGGGGCAAACGCCGTGTATTCCACACTTCCGACATAGTTGACAAAATGACTCGACAATACAATGCTTGCATTGCGCGACTCGACGCGTACCCGTCAATTCCCAACAGGAGAGGCTGATATGAATATTTCCAACGCATTCGCACGCCTGGGCTTTTCGGGCATCGTCGCAGCGGTGATCATTTCGCTGGCGGCTTTTTCGACGGCCGTTTCCGCCGAGACGGTAAAAGTCGTGCTGAGCGGCGACATGGAGGTGCCGCCGGTCAAGACCACGGCTTCGGGCAGCGGCACCATCACCATCAATCCCGACATGAGCGTCAGCGGCACCATCGCGACGACGGGCATGAACGGCACGATGGCGCACATCCACCAGGGCGCCGTGGGCAAGAACGGCCCGGTGATCATTCCCTTGCAAAAGAACGGCGAGTACGGCTGGACGCCGCCGCCCGGCGCCAAGTTGACCGCTGAGCAATACCAGGCCTTCAAGGCCGGCGATCTCTACGTCAATGTCCACTCCGCCGCGCATCCGGGCGGCGAGATTCGCGCGCAACTGATGCCGTAGCGGGCAGGCTCCGCGCCGCGGCGGATAATCCGCCGCGGCGCGGATATGGCGAAGTCATGTAGCCGCAGCGCTGCGAAGCGGCGTTGCGCTCAGGAGCGGTGCGCGGCGTCCCGGCGTCGCGTCGCGCCGCGCTGCGGCAGTCTGCTGCCGCGCGCCATGCAGCCGGCGCCTATGGGATAATGTCGCCACGGGCGATGCCAGCGCCTTTTCCGACGACTCCTATCGCTGTGACGATCAAGAAAATCCCTGTCAGCCGCTTGCGCCCGGGAATGTTCGTTTCCGATTTCAACGCGGACTGGCTGGACCATCCGTTCCTGCTCAACCAGAAGCTTATCGACAGCGACGAAGAAGTGGCGCGTACCGCCGCCTCCGGCATCGACTCGGTCTATATCGATACCAAGCGCGGCCTCGACGCCGACGACATGCCGACCGCCGCGGAAGCCGCGCAGGAACTGGAAGCGGCGCTGGTTGGCGTTTTCGCCGCCGACGAGAATCCGACGCCGACGTTTGCCGACAGCCTGACGGCGGCCCGCGACGTCATCTGCAGCGCCCGCCGCGCCCTGCGCGAATTGCTGTCCAGCGTTCGTCTTGGCCGCAGCGTCGACGTTCCGGCGGCCGCCGAAACCGCGCGCCGGCTCGCCGTCGGCGCCGCCCGCCATCCGCATGCCTGCCTGCTGCTCGGTCGCCTCAACCGCTCCGACGACTATACGTTCCGCCATAGCGTGAACGTCGCCCTCATCCTTGGCATTTTTGCGCGCAGCCAGCAGCTTCCCGAAGAGACCGTGCAAGCGCTGGCGCTCGGCGGCATCCTGCACGACGTCGGCAAGATGGTCGTGCCGGTCGACATCCTCCACAAGCCGGGCGCCCTCGGCGCCGTCGAAATGCAGGTCATGCGCGAGCACGTGTCGTCCGGCGTGCGCCTGGTGCGCGAGCCGGAGAATTTTCTCGATGCGGTCGCCTTCGACGTCATCGCCGAGCATCATGAACGCTGCGACGGCACCGGCTATCCGCACGGCCTGAAGGCCGACGCCATTTCCCTGGGCGGCCGCATGGGCGGGATCATCGACGTCTATGACGCCCTCACCTCCGATCGCGTCTATCGCCGCGCCGTCTCTCCGGCGGAATCGATACGCAAGCTGTTCGAGTGGGCCGAACACCATTTCGACCGCAACCTCACCCATGCCTTCATCAAGACGGTCGGCATCTATCCGGCCGGGTCATTGCTGCGCCTGGAAAGCGGCCGCATCGGCGTGGTCCTGCGCCAGGGCGAACAAAGCCTGATGGCCCCGGTCGTGCGGGTGATCTACGACACGCATCGCATGGCCTTCATCACGCCGGTGGACATCGAACTGGCGAAAACGGCGGACCGCGTCGTCAGCCACGAAGCGCCGGAAAAGTGGAACATCCCGATCGAACGTTTTATCGATTGAGCGCCGGCGCCTAGCGTTTTCCGTCGCGCGTCAGCTTGCGGAACAAATCCCGCGCCGCCGCGACGCGGTCCTTGAGGCTGGGGCTTTCGCGCTTCCACGCCAGCTTGTCCGGCCCGGCGAGCTTGAAGCTGCGATCGGACTGGATCAGCCGGATGACGTCGGCCGGATCGATCGGCGGGTTGGCCACGAACTGCAGCTGGATGGCGTGCGGCCCGGCATCGAGCTTGGCGACGCCGAGCGGCTTGGCGAGCAGGCGCAGGCGGTGGGTCTCGATCAGCGCCTGCGCCTGGCCGGGCAGTTCGCCGAAGCGGTCGATCAACTCCTCCTGCAGGGCGCGCAAGTTGTCCTCGACGTCGCAGTTGGCGAGCCGCTTGTAGAGCGTCAGGCGCTCGTGCACGTCGGGGCAATAGGCGTCGGGCAGCAGGGCCGGCGTGCGCAAGTTGATTTCCGAGGTGACGGCGAGCGGCTGCGTCAGGTCGGGGATGGCCTTGCCGTCCTTCAGCGCCTTGACGGCGGCGTTGAGCATGTTGGCGTAGAGGGCGAAGCCGATTTCCTGCATCTCGCCGCTCTGGTTCTCGCCGAGCACTTCGCCGGCGCCGCGGATTTCGAGGTCGTGCATGGCGAGGAAGAAGCCGGCGCCGAGTTCCTCCATCGCGAGTATCGCGTCGAGGCGCCGCTGCGCCTGGACGGATGGCTTGGCGTCCTCGTGCGTCAGCAGGTAGGCGTAGGCCTGGTGGTGCGAACGGCCGACGCGGCCGCGCAACTGATGCAGCTGCGCCAGGCCGAACTTGTCGGCGCGATTGATGACAATGGTATTGGCGTGGGGGTTGTCGATGCCGGTCTCGATGATCGTCGAACATAGGAGCAGGCTGTGCTTCTGCTGCGTGAACTCGCGCATCACGCGCTCCAGCTCGCGTTCCGGCAACTGGCCGTGGCCGACGACGATGCGCGCTTCCGGCAGCAGGCGCTGCAAGCGCTCGCGCATGGTCTCGATGGTCTCGACCTCGTTGTGCAGGAAATAGACCTGGCCGCCGCGCTTGAACTCGCGCAGGCAGGCTTCGCGCACGGTGCCGTTCGACCAGCGCGTGACGAAAGTCTTGATCGCGAGCCGCTTCTGCGGCGCCGTGGCGATCACCGAGAAATCGCGCAGGCCTTCGAGCGAAAGCCCGAGCGTGCGCGGAATCGGCGTCGCCGTCAGCGTCAGCACATCGACCTCGGCGCGCAGCGCCTTCAGCGCTTCCTTCTGGCGCACGCCGAAGCGGTGCTCCTCGTCGACGATGACCAGCCCCAGGCGCGAGAACGCGACGTCCTTCTGCAGCAGCCGGTGCGTGCCAATGAGGATGTCGATCTTGCCTTCGCCGAGCAGGCGGATGGCGTCGGTCTGTTCCTTCGCGCTCTTGAAGCGCGACAGCTCGGCGACCTTCACCGGCCAGTCGGCGAAGCGGTCGGCGAACGTCTGGTAATGCTGCTCGGCGAGCAAGGTGGTCGGGCAGAGCACGGCGACCTGCTTGCCGTCGGCGACCGCGACGAAGGCGGCGCGCAGCGCGACCTCGGTCTTGCCGAAGCCGACGTCGCCGCACACCAGCCGGTCCATCGGCTTGCCCGACTTCATGTCCTCGACGACGGCGTTGATGGCGGCCAGCTGGTCGGGCGTTTCCTCGAAGCCGAAACCGTCGGCGAAGGCTTCGAGGTCGTGCTGCTTGAAGTCGAAGCGATGGCCGGATCGCGCGGCGCGCTGGGCGTAAAGATGCAGGAGCTCCGCGGCGGTGTCACGCACCTGCTCGGCGGCTTTCTTCTTCGCCTTTTCCCACTGGCCCGAGCCGAGGCGATGCAGCTCGACGGCTTCGGGATCGGCGCCGCTGTAGCGCGAAATGACGTGCAATTGCGCCACCGGCACGTAGAGCGTCGCGCCTTCGGCGTATTCGAGGTGCAGGAATTCGGTGTCGCCGTCGCCGTAGTCGAAATGCACGAGGCCGCGGTAGCGGCCGATGCCGTGCGACTCGTGCACCACCGGGTCGCCGATGCGCAGTTCGGAAAGGTCGCGCAGCCAGCCTTCGAGGCTGGCGTGGCGCGTGTCGGAACGCTTGTGGCGCGGGCGCGCCGTGGCGGCATAGAGTTCGTTTTCGGTGAGCAGCGCGAGGCCGGCGTCGGCCAGGACGAAACCGCCGGAGAGCGGCGCGACGCCGAGCATGAATTTGTCAGCGCCGGCGGCGCCGGCGGCGAAGTCGGCGCAGCTTGCCGGATGCATGCCGTATTCGGCGAGGTATTCGGCGATGGTCTCGCGCCGGCCCGGCGACTCCGCCAGCAGCAGCACGCGGCCGGCGAAGCCGGCGAGGAAGTTCTGCAGCGCGGCCAGCGGCGCGTCGGCCTTGCGGTCGACGGCGATCGCCGGCGGCGCCACGGCCGGGCCGGGCGCGGCGGCCGTGGCCGGCAGCACGAGCCGGGGGAAGCGGCCGGCGGCGACGAAGAACTGCTCGTCGGTGAGGAACAGGTCCGTCGGCGGCAGGACCGGGCGCGAGCGGTCGCCGCTGATCATGTCGTAGCGGCCGTGGAGGTCGCGCCAGAATTCGCCGATCGCGCCCGGGATGTCGTGGTGCAGCAGCAGCACGGCGTCCTGCGGCAGGTAGTCGAACAGCGTCGCCGTCTCGTCGAAGAACAGCGGCAGGTAGTATTCGATGCCGGCCGGCAGCGCGCCGCTGGAGACGTCCTTGTAGAGCGCGATGCGCGAGGCGTCGCCCTCGAAGGTCTCGCGGAAGCGGCTCCTGAACTTGTTGCGGCCGGCGTCGCCGAGCGGGAATTCGCGCGCCGGCAGCAGGCGGATTTCCGGCACTGGATACAGCGTGCGCTGGGTGTCGACGTCGAACGTGCGGATGGTCTCGACTTCGTCGTCGAACAGCTCGATGCGGTAGGGCAGCTGCGTGCCCATCGGGAAGAGGTCGACCAGTCCGCCGCGCACGCTGTACTCGCCGGCGGCGACCACCTGCGTCATCGGCTGGTAGCCGCCGATGGCGAGCTGCTCGCGCAGGCGGTCGAGCTTGAGGCGGTCGCCCTTCTTGAGAAAGAAGGTATGGCCGGCGAGGAACAGCGGCGGCGCGATGCGCGCCAGCGCGGTCGAGGCGGCGACGATCAGCACGTCGCATTCGCCGCGCACCACGGCATGCAGCGTCGCCAGCCGTTCCGAAATCAAGTCCTGGTGCGGCGAGAAGCTGTCGTAGGGCAGGGTTTCCCAGTCCGGCAACAGGTGCACGCGCAGTGGCGGTGCGAACCAGGCGACTTCCTCCTGCAGGCGTTGCGCGTCGAGCGGGCTGGCCGTGACGACCGTCAGCAGGCGTCCGCCGCCGGCGAGCTGGGCGATGGCGAGCGCGTCGGCGGAACCGGCGAGGGGTGGCAAGTCGAGGCGGGCGCCGGGCTTCGGGATGCCGAAGGCGGCAAGCTGCGGCAGGAGCGCAGGAGAGGACGTGGACACGGGGACAGGATGGCGAAACGAAGGGTGAATTATAGTCGCCGGCGCGGCCCCGCCGCACTTTCGCGGAGCGATCCCCTACAATGCGGGCCATGGGAGCTTATGTCTTCGACGTCGCCGGCCTGGCGATCAGCGCGTTGCTGCTGATCGCCTACAATCTTTACCTCAGCCGCAAGGAGAAGCGCAATCCCGCGTACACGGTGCGGGCCGTGAATACCATCGCGCGCACGGCGTGGGTCGAGTCCGTCATGGCGAACGGCAAGGACGTCCTCGCCGTGCAGACCCTGCGCAACTCGACGATGGCGGCGACTTTCCTGGCCTCGACATCGGTGCTGCTGATCATCGGCGTGCTGAGCCTCTCCGGCCAGGGCGACAAGCTCGAAGCGACCTGGCACAGCCTGAACCTGATCGGCGCCAAGCACACCGAGCTGTGGATGATGAAACTGCTGTTCCTGCTGCTCGACCTGTTCTTCGCCTTCTTCAGTTTTTCGATGTCGGTGCGCGTCTTCAACCACGTCGGCTACATGATCAACGTGCCGCTGTCGCTCAACCACAAGTCGATTTCGCCGCAGCATGTGGCGATCCATCTCAACCGGGCGGGACGCTTCTACAGCCTGGGCATGCGCGCCTACTACTACGCCGTGCCGCTGGTGTTCTGGCTGTTCGGCCCGCACTTCATGCTGCTGGCGACGCTCGGCCTCATCGTCGTGCTCTACCGCCTCGATCGCGCGCCCAAGGTCCTCGCCGACGACTACGTCAGCTAGGCGGCGCGGCCGACGCCGGCGCCGGCGGCCGGCGGATCTGACGATGACGTCACGTCTTGGCGACCAGCATCTTGGCGTGACGGGCCTTCTCCAACTGCACCAGCGACTGCCTCACCGTCTGCGACCAGGCATCGTTGTTCATGTCTTTGGCATACCTGGCGAGGGAGGCGACGATTTCGTCGCTGCTCCAGCCTTGCCGCCCGAGCAAGTCGTAGGCGATGGCGTCGGCTTCCTGCCGCCGCTCGGCTTCCTTGTCGGCGCTGACGACCTGCGTGCCGACCGCCGACGCCATCGAGCCGGTGAGCGCGGCAAGCCCGCCCGTCAGGTTGGTGAGCGGCATGAGGATCTGCATCAGGACCGAGAGCATGACGCCGGTCGCCGACTTCTCTTCGTGATGGCGGGCGATGACGTGTCCCATTTCCCGGGCCATGACGAAGGCGAGGGCTTTCTCGTCGAGATCGGGCTGCCGCACGCCGCGGAATATCACGATGTTGCCCTGGGAGTCGGAAGCGCTGCCGGCCTCGCTCTTCTCGGCGACGACGAAATGGAATGCCGGAACGCGCTGCCGCAAGTCGGGGTTGGCGGCGTAGGCCGCGCTGGCGAGGCGCGCGCCCAGTCTCGCCACTTGCTGGTCGAAGCCCTTGTCGATCCGGCACTGGATTCCCGCGCAGGCTTTTTCGATCGACGTCGCCGTGGCGAGGCGAAGATCCATGTCGAGCGACGAGTAGAGCGAACTGATCGGCGTCGGCGCGGTGAGTTGCGAGCGGCCGCCGGGGCCCGTGCTGGCGCAGGCGCACAGCGCCGCGCAGACCGCTGCCGGCAGCAGGCGCCGCCAGGTTCGCAACGCCAGGCGGGGCCGCGGCTTCATCGACGGCAGCGCGCCATGACGGCGCAACGGCCGTGGCTGGTGCACGCGGCGGCAGCGGCTGAAGTGGAGCATCTGGGCATGGCGCTTTCCCCCGCGGCGGATGGGCAGGTGCCGCCTGATGCCGATTAGACGGCGCCATGTCGGGCGGCGATACCGTCGCTAGTTGACGACAATTCGTCGCCGGGCGCGATGCGCTGGCTGGACTACCGCTCAAGCGATGGCGGGTAGATGAACGATCACATTCGTGCCGCGGCGCGTCTGCATGCGCGCCGGGCCGCGACCGGCGCGCGGCGGCGGAACAGGCTAGACCAGCACCACTAGACCAGCACCACTTCCCTGGCATCGACGGCGACGCGGAAATCGGCGCCGTAGCAAATCAGCTTGCGCATTTCGCGGCTGACCGCGGCGACGATGAAGCAATTTTCGAGGGCGATGCCCTGGCGCTGTGCGCGCCGGATGACCGGCTGAAAGACGTCTTGCTTCAAACGGACGATACGGCCGACATAGCGCTCGAGATTCATGTTGTTTTTCCTGTTCTCTGTTCCGATCCACCGCGGCGGAAACGCACGCCAGGCGGCGTTCCCTGCCACGATGTGCCAGTCGTCTGGCAGGTCGGATATTAGAAGGTCGCACCGTCTTGCCAAATGCCGCGATCCCGGTATTTCTCGTACCGGTATCCGGGTAGCAAGCAGGCTGCGCTAAATGACGATCGGCTGGCGCCTGGCGCCGAACGGCGTGCCGAACTTGCCGAAACGGCCGGCGAGCGCGGCGCCGCAATGCTGGCAATGTCCTGCCGCGTCGAGGTCGTAGCGCAGGATTTCGTACCAGTCGCGCTCGATGACGAGGTTGTCGCACTGCGGGCAATGAGTGGCATCGCCGGCGTGATCGTGGATGTTGCCGGTATAGACGTAATGCAGGCCGGCATCCAAGGCGATCTTGCGCGCCCGGCGCAGCGTGGCGTGCGGCGTCGCCGGGATGTCGCGCATCTTCCAGTCCGGATGGAAGGCGGAGAAGTGCAGCGGCACGTCGGGGCCGAGTTCGCTCGCCACCCATTTCGCCAGTTCGCCGAGTTCGTGGTCCGAATCGTTGTGGCCGGGAATGACCAGCGTGGTCAGTTCGATCCAGCAGTCGGTCTCGTGGTGGACCAGCGCGATGCAGTCGAGCACGGGCTTCAAGTGCGCGCCGCAAAGCTTGAAGTAGAAGTCGTCGCTGAAGGCCTTGAGGTCGATGTTGGCGGCATCCATCTTGGCGTAGAACTCGCGGGCCGGCGCGGGGTGCATGTAGCCCGCCGTGACGGCGACGGTGTGTATGCCAAGAGCATGACAGGCATCGGCCGTGTCCATCGCGTACTCGGCGAAGACCACCGGGTCGTTGTAGGTGAAGGCGACGCTCTGCGAGCCGTGGCGCGCGGCGGCCTGGGCGATGGCCGCCGGCGTGGCGGCGTCCTGCAGGCGGTCCATTTCGCGCGACTTCGAAATGTCCCAGTTCTGGCAGAACTTGCAGGCGAGGTTGCAGCCGGCGGTGCCGAAGGAAAGGACGCTCGAACCGGGATAGAAGTGATTGAGCGGCTTCTTCTCGATCGGATCGATGCAGAAACCCGAACTGCGGCCGTAGGTCGTCAGGATCATCTTGCCGCCCTGGTTGGCGCGCACGAAGCACGCCGCGCGCTGGCCTTCATGCAGCTTGCAGTCGCGCGGGCAGAGGTCGCACTGGATGCGGCCTTCCTCGCCAGGAATCGCGTGCCACCACTTGGCGGGCGTGCCCGTCAGTTCGTCGGCTGTTCTTTCCATTTTCTGACCTCGTAGCGATAGAGCCTGACGTCAGGCGCCCAGAAGTCGGGCGCAAGGCCGGCCTTCTGTTTCAGATGCGCAAGAAACTCCTTTGGTTCCGGCAGGCTGTCCCAGACTTGCGGCAGGAAGGTCGCGTGCTGGCCGCGCCATTCGAAGATGACGCCGTCGACGCCCGGGCGCAGGCGCCGCAGCGCATCGGCTTCGTCGCTGACGAGCAGCGCTTCGGGAGCCGTCAGCAAGGACACCTCGACGCGCGTCGCCGGCAGTTCCTCGCGCGCCAGCGGCGGAAAGCGCGGGTCGCGGAAGGCCGCGGCGCAGGCATTGGCGAGCAGGTCGCTGGCGAGCGGACGCCAGGCTTCGAGCGAACCGATGCAGCCGCGCAAGTCGCCGTCGCGCGTCAGGGTGACGAAAGTGGCGCCGGGCTTGGCCAGCCGCGGATGCGCCGGTTCGGGCTGCGGCGGCATGCCGAATTCGGCGGCGATGGCGTTGCGGGCGCGGATCAGCAGGGCGTTGCCGAGTTCATCCATCGCGGCGCTCCGTGAAGGCGAAGGCGGCGTAGCCGACGACCCGCGACTTGTCGCCCGCCGTGTCGCCGGAATTGCGCAAGTCGAGCAGATGCGGCGTCAAGCCGCGGCGCGGCGCGGCGTCGATCAGTCCATTGATCGGCAGCGCGCCGCAGGCCTGATCGAAGTCGTGCAGCGGGCGCAGGTTCAGGATGTCGTCGGCCGTCTGCCGGTCGAGCCGTTGCGCGGCGGCGTAGGCGTGATAGTGAGAGAGGTCGGAGCTGACGACGATCAGCGTCTCGGCGCCGCCCCAGAGCGCTTCCATGACTTGCGCGACGGCCGCGGCCGATGCTTCGCCGACGGCGAAGGGCGCCAGGCTGAACTCGCTCAGCACGGTCTGCAGGAAAGGCAATTGCACTTCCAGCGCATGCTCCTGCGCGTGGGCGTCGTCATTGGCATGCACCTGCGGCAAGCGCATGGCGGCGGCGATCGCCGGCTTGTCGAGCGGAATCTCGCCCAGCGGCGTGGCAAACACATCCACGCCGGGAACGCCGAGGCCGCGCGCATAGACGCGGTGCGTCGGCCCGAACAGCACGACGCGACGGATGATGTCGCGCAAGGGAGCGAGCAGGGCGTAGGCCTGCGCCGCGATGGCGCCGGAATAGATATAGCCGGCATGCGGCACGATCAGCGCCTTCGGCGTCAGCGCCGGCGGCCGCGCCGCCGCCAGCATGGCCGCCACTTCGCAGGCCAGTCCTTCCGCGTCGCCGGGATAAAACATGCCCGCCACTGCGGGCGGGCGAACATGTACGGTTTGCATGACAACCTCCCCTTGGAGAATAGGGCGGATTCCCTGCGCCTTCAAGCCAAGATCGCGAGTCCGGCCGCGAGGCCGCAGCCGATGGCCAGCAGGCCCGGCAGCGCGCGCTTCGCCAGCGACGCGCCGCCGATTGTGACCACCAGCCCGATCTTGAACGACAGGTTCGACAGGATCGCCAGGACGATGGAGGCGACGGCCTGGAATTGGGTGAGCTTGTCCACGTTGTAGAGCCGCAGCGTGGACAGCGTGATGGCGTCGACGTCGGTAAATCCGGCGGTGAGCGCGACGAGGTAGAGGCCCTTGCTGCCGGCGATGTCTTCGAGCCAGGCCGAGAGGAACAGCACGGCGCCATAGAGCAGGCCGAAGGTCAGGGCCACCTTGAGCTCGGTGGGGTTGGCCACCTCGGGCATCGGCAAGTCGCCGTGCGCCTTGAGCGCGCGCCAGTCGTAGAGCACGACGAACAAGCCGAGCAGGAAGCCGGCGCCGAGCACGATGGCGAGCGGCGCGAGCAGCGAAGGCGCGACCACGCTGGAGACGAACGTCAGCCGCAACGTCACCATCAGGTTGGCGAGCAGGATCACGAGCGTCGCCGTGCGCGTGACTTCCTCGTCGCTGCGGGCATGGCGCGCGAAGACCATGGTCGTCGCCGTCGAGGACACCAGGCCGCCGAAAAAGCCGATCACCGCCGCGCCGTGCTCGCTGCCGATGAAGCGCAGGGCAGCGTAGCCCGAGAGCGAGACGCCCGAGATCAGCACCACCATCCACCAGATCTGGTGCGGGTTGAAGGCGGCGTAGGGGCCGAAGTCATGGTCGGGCAGCACCGGCAGGACGACGAACGAAAGCACCGCGAACTGGAGGATGGAAAGCAGGTCCTTGTGCGTGAGGCTGGTGGTCAGGCCGTGCAGTTGCTGCTTGAAATAAAGCAGCACGGTGGTGGCGATCGCGGCCATCACGGCCAGCGTCGCGTAGCCGAACCAGACGGCGGCGCCGAGCCCGAAGCAGACCATCAAGGCGACCACCGACGTCGTTCCGGGGTCGCCGTTTTCCTCGGGATCTGCCAGCGTCGCCGCCATCATCATGGCGCCGACGACGAGCATGCCGATGGCGAGAATCCAGCCGCTGCCGGTCTTTTCGGCGATCAGGGCGCACAGGCAGCCGAGCAGGCCGACCAGCGCGAAGGTGCGCAAGCCCGCCTTGGGATCGACGCGCCGCTCGCGCTCCATGCCGATCAACAGGCCGATGGCGAGGCTGATGGCGAAGGCCTGGACCTGCTCGACGGCGGTGGGGGCGAAGATGCTCATCGCGTGCATTGTATAGAATGGCGCCCGTGAACTACTACGCACTCGTTCCCGCCGCCGGCGGCGGCGCCCGCATGGGGGCGGATATTCCCAAGCAATACCTGCCGCTGCTCGGCCGCCCGCTGCTCTGGCATACGCTGGCGACGCTGTGCGCCGTGCCCGCCATCGCGCGGGTCTTCGTCGTGCTTGCCGCCGACGACGGCGAGTGGGAGCGGCACGACTGGTCGGCGTTTGCCGCTCGCCTGGAGATCCTGCGCTGCGGCGGCGCCACGCGCGCCGCCAGCGTCGGCAACGGCCTGCGGCAGATCGCCGCGCGGGTCGACGCCGGCGACTGGATGCTCGTGCATGACGCCGCCCGTGCCTGCATCACGGTGGCGCACGTCGAGGCGCTGATCCGCGCCGTCGGCGAGGATGCCGTCGGCGGCATCCTCGCCACGCCAGTCGCCGATACGCTCAAGCGTGCCGACGGCGCAGGCGGCATCGCCGCCACCGTGCCGCGCGAGAACCTGTGGCAGGCGCAGACGCCGCAGATGTTCCGCCACGGACTGCTGCTCGAGGCGCTCGAGCATGCCTGTGCCGTCACCGACGAGGCGAGCGCCGTCGAAGCGCTCGGCCTCGCGCCGAAACTGGTGGCGGCCGACGCGACCAATCTCAAGGTCACTTATCCGCTCGATCTGCATCTGGCGGAAATCATTCTTCGCGACAGGAACGCGCCATGACCCCCATCCCCCCAGCCCCCTTCCCACGGAAGGGGGTGACTGAGGTTCGCGGCCCGGTGGGCCGCTCCAGACTTGTGACTGCGCCTCCTTGGGGCGGCCCGGCGGAGGCGCCATGACCATCCCATTCCGCATCGGCCAGGGCTACGACGTTCATGCCCTGGTGCCCGGCCGCAAGCTGATTCTCGGCGGCGTCGATATTCCGTTCGCCCTTGGGCTGCAAGGCTACTCCGACGCCGACGTGCTGCTGCATGCGATCACCGATGCCGTGCTCGGCGCGGCCGGCCTGGGCGACATCGGCCGCATGTTTCCCGACAGCGACGAACAGTGGCGCGGCGCCGACAGCCGCATGCTGCTGCGCGGCGCCATGGCCGCGGTGACGGCGGCGGGCTGGCGCATCGGCAACGTCGACGCGACGGTCATCGCGCAGGCGCCGCGCGTGGCCGCATACGTCGACGCCATGCGCGCCAACATCGCCGCCGACCTCGCTGTCGCCGCATCGCAGGTGAACCTCAAGGGCAAGACCACCGAGCGGCTGGGCTTCGCCGGCCGCGGCGAGGGCATCGCCGCCGAGGCGGTGGCGCTGCTGGTGCGCGTAGACGACTAGCGGCCGATGGCCGAGTCCGACCGCCGCCTGTTCTTCGCGCTGTGGCCGCCGGCGGGCGTCGCCGGTCGACTGCACGAAGCCGCGCTGGCGGCGCACGCGGCTTGCGGCGGGCGCCCGATGCGTCGCGAGACGCTGCACGTGACGCTGGCTTTCCTCGGCGCCGTTGCGGCAACACGCGTCGCGGCCGCCGAGGTGGCTGCAGCGGCCGTCGCGGCAAGGCCTTTCATCCTCGAGCTCGACCGTCTCGCCTGCTGGAAGCACAACCGCATCGTCTGGGCCGGCTGCGCCGACGTGGCGCCGCCGCTGGCCGGCCTCGCCACGAATTTGGCGCAAGCCTTGCGCGACGCCGGCTTCGTGCTCGAGACGCGGCCGTTCGCGGTGCATGCGACCCTGGTGCGCAATGCCAATTGCATGAAACCGCCGCCGCCGCTGGCGGCTCCGATCCGCTGGCCGGTGGCGGACTTCGCGCTGGTCGAATCGCACGCCGAGTCGGCCGGCTCGCGCTACGAGGTGGTGCGGCGCTGGCTGTTCGTCCTCGATTAGAATCGGGCGCCTCAGGGGGAATCGACGTGGGACTGAATCCGTTTCGCCGCCATAGCAGTTCGCCGCGCCTGGAAAAGCTGCGCGCGCTGTCCTTGTTCGGCGAGCTCGCGACGAGCGAACTTGCCATCGTCGAAGCGCTGCTGCACGAGCGCGACTTCCTCAAGGACGAGGTGATCTTCGACGAAGGCGAGGACGGCCAGGCGATCTACATCGTGCTCGACGGCGCCGTGCTGATCTGCCGCCAGGGCGAGCCCGAAAGCGGCCTGCTCGCCACGCTGGAGGCAGGCAGCTTCTTCGGCGACATCGCGCTGCTCGAAAACCTGCCGCGCACGGCGCAGGCGCGCGCCGCCGAAAATTGCCGCCTGGCGGTGTTCTTCCGCGCCGATTTCGTCGGGCTCATGGAAACCCACGGCGTCATCGCGTCGAAGATTTCGCTGCAACTCGCCCGCAACATGGGCAAGCGTCTGCGCGATGCCACGCTCGGCGTCGGCTCCGTGCATCGCCATCTGTGACTAGTTCCTCGCGCAACGGCTCGGGCCCCATCGTCTGGGCGGCGATCATCGCCGTCACCTGCCTGCTGCTGCAGGTGTTCCAGAAAATGCTGTGGCTGGTCGTGCCTTTTCTCCTGGCGCTGATCCTCTATTACATCCTTTACCCGACGATGCAGTACCTGGTCTATCGCGGCCTGTCGCGCGCCGCCGCGGCCGGCGGCACCATCGTCCTGTTCCTGGCGGCGTTCATCGTCGGCGCGGCGCTCATGGTGCCGTGGCTGGCGACGCACATGGTCGATATCCAGGCTTCGGTCGAGCCTTATCTTGCGGGCGGCTTGCGGCTTCTGGAACGCTCGCTGCAGGCCTTGGAACAAAGCTGGTCGATGCTGGCGGACGCGCATCTGGCCGCGACCGCGATGGAGAAATTCCAGCACTCGGCCGGCAGCGCCGCGGAGCACATCGAGCCCGTGGCGATGGGCGTCGCGGCATGGATGCCCTCGCTGCTGCTGGCGCCTTTCCTCGCTTTCTTCTTTCTAAAGGACGGCCTGCGCTTCAAGCGCTTCCTCGCGCGCGCCGTGCCCAACGCCTTTTTCGAAAGGACGCTTTATCTCCTTCACGAAGTCGACCAGACCCTGCGCGCCTATTTCACGGGACTGATGAAGCTGACCGTTCTCGATACCTTCACCCTGGCGGCCGGCCTCTGGCTGCTGGGCTTTCCGGGGGCGCTGGCGCTTGGCTTGATCTGCGCCGTGCTGGCCTGGATTCCCTATGTCGGTTCCGTCCTCGGCGGGCTGGTGGTGGTGCTCGTCGCCGCCACGGATTTCCCGGCACAGCCGTCCATGGCGTACTGGGCCATCGCGCTGTTCATCGTCGTGCGCCTGCTCGACGATTTCGTCTACATGCCGCTGACGGTCGGCAAGAGCTTGCACATGCATCCGCTGGTGACGGTGCTGATGATCTTCGCCGGCGGCGCCGTGGCCGGCATCTCGGGCCTCATGCTGGTGCTGCCGGTTCTCGGCGTGGTGATGGTCTGCGGCGAAACCATCGGCAAGGTGGTGACCGATGCGCGCCTGATGGCGCGGCATCGGCATGCCAAACTCTTGCGGCGCAAGCAAGCGAGCATCGATCTGCAAGTGTGACGCTGGCGGCGCCGCCAGGCGATCTTGCGCATCGCCGGCGGTGACTATAATCAAATCGTCTTGGGGACGACCCCTCTACCGATTCCGCCGATGCTGAGACGCCTTGCCTTGGCCGTGCTGCTCGGGTGGGCTTTGGTCGCGGCGGCGGCGCCGGTTGCGGTAGTCGAGATGCGCGGCCCGATCAGCCCGGCAAGCAGCGAACAACTGTCGCGCGCCCTCGACGGCGCGCAGGCAAAAGGGGCCGTGTTGCTGGTGCTTCAGCTCGATACGCCCGGCGGCCTCGATACATCCATGCGCGACATGATCCGCGCCATTCTCGCCTCGCCCGTACCCGTCGCCTGCTATGTGGCGCCGAGCGGCGCGCGCGCGGCGAGCGCCGGTACCTATCTCATGTATGCCAGCCACATCGCGGCGATGGCGCCGGGCACGAACCTCGGCGCGGCGACGCCGGTGAGCATCGGCCTGGGCGGGGCGGAGCCTGAACCGGCGTCGCCGCGCGACAAGTCGGCGGCCAAGCCGTCCGGCAAGGGCGCGGACAATGCGCCGCCGTCTTCGGCCGAGTCGCTGCGCGCCAAGGTGATGCAGGATTCCGCCGCCTACCTGCGCAGCCTGGCGCAGATGCGCGGCCGCAATGCCGCCTGGGCCGAGCAGGCGGTGCTGCGCTCGGTGAGCCTGTCGGCGGATGAAGCGCTCAAGCTCAAGGTCATCGACCTGGTCGCCGTCGATATTGCCGATCTCCTGCACCAGGCGGACGGCCGCACGGTGCGCACGGCCGCCGGCGAGCGGCGGCTGGCGCTCGCCGACGCGCAAGTCTATGTCGTTGAGCGCACCTGGCATAACCGGCTGCTGGGCGCCGTCGCCGATCCCAATGTCGCAGTCATGCTGATGATGCTGGGCATCTACGGCTTGTTGTTCGAGTTCTACAATCCCGGCATGGCCCTGCCCGGCGTGGCCGGCGCGATCTGCCTGCTGCTGTCGGCTTACGGCCTGCACCTGCTGCCGGTCAATTATGCCGGCGTCTTATTGATGCTGGTGGGGGTGGCGTTCATGGTGGCCGAGGCGTTTTTCCCCACTTTCGGTGCGCTCGGCGTCGGCGGCGTCGTCGCCTTCGTCGCCGGCGCGCTGATGCTCGTCGATGCGCAGGAAGCGCCGGGCGTTGCCGTGTCGTGGCAAGTCGTGACGCCGCTGGGGGTGTTTTCCGCGCTCTTGCTGTTCGGCCTCGGCACCATGGCGCTGCGGGCGCGGCGGCGTCCGCCCGTCGCCGGCGCCGAAGCGATGGTCGGCGGCGTCGCCGAGGCCCTGGAAGACTTTGCCGGCGGCGGCTGGGTGACGACCGCGGGCGAACGCTGGCATGGCCGCTGCGGCGTGCCGCTCAAGCGCGGCGAGAAGCTGCGCATCGTTCGCGTCGATGGCCTGACGCTGGAGGTGGAACCGCTGAAAGGAGACCCATGATGTGGATACCCGGTTTCGGTGCGGTCATCGTCGCGGCACTGCTCCTGGCGGCGGCGTCGGTGCGCATCCTGTTCGAATACCAGCGCGGCGTCGTGTTCACGCTCGGGCGCTTCTGGAAAGTGAAAGGGCCGGGGCTGGTCCTTCTGCTGCCCTTCGTCCAGCAAATGGCGCGCGTCGATTTGCGCATCGTCGCCATGGACGTGCCGAGCCAGGACGTCATCACGCGCGACAACGTTTCGGTGAAGGTCAATGCCGTGCTCTATTTTCGCGTCATCGACCCGCAGCGCGCCATCATCCAGGTCGCCAACTTTCTCGAAGCCACGTCGCAATTGGCGCAGACGACGCTGCGCTCGGTGCTCGGCCGCCACGAACTCGATACCCTGCTGGCCGAGCGCGATCGTCTCAACGTGGATATCCAGCAGATCCTCGACCAGCAGACCGACGCCTGGGGCATCAAGGTGACCATGGTCGAGATCAAGCACGTCGACATCGACGAGTCGATGATTCGCGCCATCGCGCGCCAAGCCGAAGCGGAGCGCGAACGGCGCGCCAAGGTGATCCATGCCGAGGGCGAACTGCAGGCCTCGACCAAGCTGCTCGAAGCCGGCCACGTGCTCGCGCAGTCGCCCCAGGCGATGCAGTTGCGCTACTTGCAGACGCTGATCGCCATCGCCGGCGACAAGAGTTCGACCATCGTCTTTCCGCTGCCGGGCGATTTGCTGGCGACGCTGTTCAAGCCGCGCGGCGATGACAAGGCTTGACGGCTACTTGTCGACGAAAGCCCGCTCGATGACGTAGTCGCCCGGCGTGCCGACGTGCGGGGAAAGGTGGAAGCCGCGGCGGTCGAGCAGAAGGCAGCAATCCTTCAGCAGCATCGGGCTGCCGCAGATCATGACGCGGTCGTGCCGCGCGTCCAGCGGCGGCAGGCCGACGTCGGCGAAGAGCCGGCCGCTTTCGATCAGGTGGGTCACGCGCCCCTGGTGGCGAAAGGCTTCGCGCGTCACGGTCGGATAGTAGATCAGCTGGTCGCGGACCCTGTCGCCGAAGAATTCGTTCGCCGGCAGGTCGTGTTCGATGAAGTCGCGGTAGGCCAGTTCGCTGACGCGCCGAACGCCGTGCACGAGGACGACTTTCTCGAAGCGCGCGTAGGTCTCGGGATCCTTGATGATGCTGAGGAAGGGCGCGAGGCCGGTGCCGGTGCTGATCAGGTACAGGCGTCGACCGGGCAGCAGGTCGTGCAGCACGAGCGTGCCGACCGGCTTGCGGCTGATCAGCAGCCGGTCGCCCTGCTTGAGGTACTGGAGCCGCGACGTCAGGCTGCCGTCCGGCACCTTGATGCTGAGGAACTCGAGATGATCCTCGTAATTGGCGCTGGCGATGCTGTACGCGCGCATCAGCGGCTTGCCTTCGATCTCCAGCCCGAGCATGACGAAATGGCCGTTCTCGAAGCGCAAGCCGCGGTCGCGCGTGGTGGTGAAGCTGAAGAGCCGGTCGTTCCAGTGATGGACGCTAAGCACTTGTTCGGCGCCGACGGCAGCCACGACGATTTCTCCTTCACGCAAACCAGGTCCGACGTTTGAACGCATCCCGGCGCGGGAGTTTCACCTCATCGCTGCGGCGCCACGTGCGCCACGAACGATTCCAGGGCCGTGCGCACTTCCGCGATCACCGGCACCCAATTGCCGGCCTTCGCCTGGCGGAACAGGCGCATGACGTCGGGATACCAGGGCGAGTCGCTGCGGCCGGTCAGCCAGCGCCAGTCCGTCTTGTAGTCCGGCAGCAGCACCCAGCACGGTTTGCCGAGCGCGCCGGCCAGATGCGCGACGGCGGTATCGACACTGATCACGAGGTCGAGGTTGGCGACGATGGCGGCAGTGTCGGCGAAGTCGCCGACGCGGCTGCCGAGGTCGACGACCGCCAGGCCGTCGGGCGGCTGCCTGGCTTCGTCTTCGCCGGCGCCTTTTTGCAGGCTGACGAAGCGTACGCCGGCGACTTGCCCCAAGGGCGCCAGCATGTCCAGGCTCGGCAGCGAACGGTCGACGTCGTTTTCGAAATTCGTGCTGCCCTTCCAGACCAGGCCGACGCGGACGCCGTCCGGCGGCAGTTGCGGCGCCCAGCGCGCCGCGCGGTCGGCATCGGCGCGCAAGTAGGGCAGGGCTGCGGGAATCGAGTCGAGCCGCGTGTCGCAGTAATGGGGAAGGCTCAGGGGCGGCGTCCAGAAATCCCAATGCGTCGGCGGCAGCGGCTCATCGAAGTCGACGACTTCGTCGGCGCCGGCCAATGTCGCGAACAAGGTTTTCAGGGCCGGATGGCAGATCACCGTGATGCTTGCCGCGCCTTGTCCTTTCAGCGTCGCGGCATAGCGGCAGAACTGGATCATGTCGCCGTGCCCGGCTTCGAACGTTATCAGCAGCGACTTCCCGGCGAGGGACTCGCCGCGCCAGCGGGGACAGGCGAGGCGATCGGCGAAGACGGCATACCAGTCGCGGGCTTCGAGGCAGCGCCAGCCTTCTTCGAAGCGGCCCTGGCGCAACAGCAGATAGCTCAGGTTGAAAATGGCATTGGCATAGTCGGCATCGAGCGCCATGGCGGTGCGGTAGCATTGCTCGGCTTCGCGTTCGCGCTTCATGCAGGCGCAGAGGACGCCGAGATTCGACCAGGCGGCCGCGGATTGCGGATTCAGCCGCAGCGCTTCGCGGTAGGCCTTTTCGGCGGCATCGAAATGCTTGCGTTGGGCAAGATTGACGCCGAGGTTCAGGTGCGTTTGCGCATACGCCGGATTGAGGGCGATGGAGCGCCGATGGCAACGCTCGGCTTCTTCAGCCGCGCCGCGCCGATCGAGAAGGAATCCGAGATTGCCGTGCGCCTCGGCCAGATCGGGGGCAATCCGCAACGCTTCGCGCAGGCAGGATTCGGCGCCCGAAAAGTCGCCGTCGGCCATGCGCCGGTTGCCTTCGAAGAACAGCGCTGCGGCGGCCTGCTGGCGCGCGTGCACGATCGGGTTGGCCTACGCCGCGTTCGCCATCGGCACGACGATGGTCGCGACGAGGCCGCCGCCGTCGCGCGCCTTCAGGTCCAGGCGGCCGTTGTGGCCGCGGGCGATGCGCTCGACGATGGCGAGGCCGAGGCCGGCGCCGATGGCGCCGGTGCGGGCATTTTCCAGGCGGGTAAAGGGAAGCTTGAGCCGCTCGGCTTCGGCCGGCGGAATGCCCGGACCGCGGTCGGCGACGGCCAGATGGACGTCCTTGCCGACGACACGCAGCGACAACTCGATCGGCAGGTCGGCGCCGGCATGACGCAGGGCGTTTTCGACCAGGTTGCCGAGCGCGCGGCGCAGCGCCTTGGGCCGCACGTCCTGCGGCGCCAGTGCCACGGCGTCGTAGCTGATGTCGCTGCCGCGGCGGCGATATTGTTCGACCAGGTCCGCCAGCATGGCGGCGAGATCGGTGGCTTGCAACGCTTCGCCGCCGTCGGCGCGGGCAAAGTCCAGGAACTGGCCGATGGTGCGGTCCATTTCCTCGACGTCGGCGACGGTTTCGGCGCGCGTGTCGTCGTCCATGCCGCTCATCTCGATGCCCATGCGCAGCCGCGTCAGGGGCGTGCGCAAGTCGTGCGAAATGCCGGCGAGGATGAGTGCGCGATCCTGGTCGAGGCGGGCGAGGTCGGCGCTCATTGCGTTGAAGGCACGGGCGAGGGTTTCGATTTCGGCGGGCCCGTCGGTGGCCAGCGGCCGCGGCGTGCGTCCGCGGCCGATTTCGCCGGCCGCGGCGGCGAGCTTCTTGAGCGGACGCACCACGCGCGAAACGATGAGCCAGGCGCCGACGAGCGAAAGCAGCAAGGCCGCGGCGCTCCAGCCGAGCCACTCGATGGGAAAGAGACGATCGACACGGTCGCGCGGCAGGGCAAGCCAGTAGTCGCCTTCGTCGCTGTCGTCGATGCGGAAGTTGACGAACAGCGCGCGCTCGTCGCCGCGTTCCAGCGTCAGTATGGTCTGCGGCCCGAGCCGTTCGCGCACCAGGGTTTCGACGCGATGGAGGAAGGGCCGGTCGGGCAGGGGCGCGATGCGGTCGGTATCTTCGGCCGGATAGATGTGGATGCCTTCGCGGTCGGAAAGCTCGCGCAACAGCTCGAGGCGGGCTTCGGGGCGGGCGGTGATCAGCGCGGCGCGCGTGAGATTGGCGGCGCTGACGATCATCTGCGACAGCTGGCGCGCGCGCGGCTCGCGCTCATAAGTGTTGAAGATGGCGAACCAGGCCCATACCGAGAGCAGCATCAGCAGCGCGACGAGGAGGAAGGTGCGCCAGAGCAGGGTGCGGGGGAAAAGCGTCATTCGGCTTTCTTGCCGTCGGGAACGAACACGTAGCCGAAGCCCCAGACGGTCTGGATGTGGCGCGGCTTCGTCGGCTCGTCTTCGACGAGTTTTCGCAGGCGCGAGATGCGCACGTCGATGGAGCGGTCGAAGACGTCGTATTCGCGGCCGCGGGCGAGTTCCATCAGCTTGTCGCGGCTCATCGGCTGGCGCGGGTGGCTGACCAGTATCTTGAGCAGGGCGAACTCGCCGGTGGTGAGCGGCGTGACGGTTTCGCCGCGCGTCAGTTCGCGCGTGGCGAGATTGATGGAGACGAGGCCGAAATTGACCACCTCCTCCTCGGCCGCCGGCGCGCCGGGCGGCGGCGGCGCGGCGCGGCGCCGCAGTACGGCGTTGATGCGGGCGACGAGTTCGCGCGGGTTGAAAGGCTTGGGCAGGTAGTCGTCAGCGCCCAGTTCCAGGCCGACGATGCGGTCGACTTCGTCGCCCTTGGCGGTGAGCATGATGATGGCCACGGCGTTGTTGGCGCCGCGCAGGCGGCGGCAGATGGCAAGGCCGTCCTCGCCGGGCATCATCAGATCCAGGACGATGAGGTCGAAGAGTTCGCGAGCCAGCGCCTTGTCCATCGCCTCGCCGCCATCGACGGCCTTGGTGGTGAAACCCTGCTCGGTCAAATAGCGCTCCAGCAGCTGGCGCAGGCGCTGGTCGTCGTCGACGACGAGGATTTTGGTGTTTGTCATGGAATGAATCCTAGCTTGAACGCGGGCCGTTGTGATGGCGGAGTTACAAAGACTTACAAAGCGCAGCGTAGCGCACATAGATCTCTTACATGCGCCCTCTAGAGTCCGCTCTGTGCCGCAGAGCGAAAAATGCGCGGAGGACAACATGAAAGTATTCTTCGTCACGGCCCTGATCGTCGGCATGTTGTTGGCATATTGGAGCGATCCCCATGCGACGTCGGCGGTCGACTACAATGGCGTGCGCGCCCTGATGGCGCTGTTGATCAATTGAGACCGCGATGAGCCGGAAACTGTGGAAGCCGTTAGCTGCAATCGCCGCCGTGGCGGCGCTGGCGCCGGCGCATGCGCAGATGATGAACCGGCCGATGCCCGGCCCGCACGCCGATCGCGAACGCGGCTCGCCGCCGCCGCAAATGGCGCCGCCCGGCGCGGCGCCGCAGCGCCAGGAGTTCGTTCCGCCCGGCCGCCTGAGCCCGGAAGAGCGCCGGCAATTGCGGCGCGACATCCATGACGCCGGACGCGAACTCTACCGGCCCAATCCGCAGCGCCAGCCGCCCTGATCGCGGTACACGGCGGTTCATGCCAAAGGCATTGGCATCGGCCGGCGCCTCGCGCCGTTGAATTTCTTCTAATCGAGCAGCGCCAGGATTTCGGCCGGCGTGTCCACGATGTGGTCGGCGCCCCATTCGCCTATCGGCAGGCCGTCGCCCAGATAGCCGTAGGTGACGGCGACCGTCGTCACGCCCGCGGCTTTGCCGGCATGGATGTCGCGCAAGTCGTCGCCGACGTAGAGGGTTTCGCCCGGAAGCGCGCTGGCGAGGCCACAAGCCAACAGCAATGGCCGGGCGTCGGGCTTCGGGCGCGGGCTGCTGTCGCCGCTGACGAGGCAGGCGGCACGTCGGCGCAGGCCGAGCGCTTCCGCCAGCGCGAGCGTGAATCGCTGCGACTTGTTGGTGACGATGCCCCACGCGACGGCGCGCGCGTCGAGTTCGTCGAGCAAGGCGGCGATGCCGTCGAACAGGACGGTGTCGACGCAGAGCGCGGACTCGTAATGGGCCAGGAAGCGCTGCTGGAATTCCGTGTAGGCGGCATCCGCCGGCGTCAGGTCGAAGCCCACCCGCAGCATTGCGCGGGCGCCGCCGGAAACGTGCGGGCGCAGCATTTCATAGGGAATCGGCGCGCGTTCTTCCTCGGCCAGCAGGCGGTTCAGCGCGCCGGCGAGATCGCGTGCCGTATCGGCCAGCGTGCCATCGAGATCGAAGAGGACGGCTGCAGTCATGCGCTCGCCGGGCCGCCCCATGACGGCCTGCGCCACCCGCTGGCAGGCAGCGGGCGCATGCCAGCGTAGCCGCACATCATGAAGCGCTACGGCTGGCCCGCAGCAGGAAGTTGACGCTGGTGTCGCGGCCGAGCGCATAGGTCCGGGTCAAGGGGTTGTACGTCATGCCGACGATTTCCTCGACGTCGAGGGCCGCGTCGCGGCAGAAGCGCGCCAGCTCGGCGGGGCGCAGGAAGCGGGCGTAGTCGTGCGTGCCGCGCGGCAGCATGTCAAGGATGTATTCGGCGCCGACGACGGCCAGCAGGTAGGCCTTGAGATTGCGGTTGATGGTGGAGAAGAACACCGTGCCGCCCGGTTTGACGAGCGTGGCGCAGGCGCGCACCGTGCTGGCCGGGTCGGGCACGTGTTCGAGCATTTCGAGGCAGGTGACGACATCGAACGCGGCGGGTTCCGCGGCGGCGAGATCTTCGGCGGCGATTTGCCGATAGTCGACTTGCTGTCCGCTCTCGTATAGATGCAGCCGGGCGACGCCCAGCGGTTTTTCGGACAGATCGATGCCCGTGACCTGGGCGCCAAGCGCGGCCATGCCCTCGGCGAGGAGGCCGCCGCCGCAGCCGACGTCGAGCACGCGCTTGCCGGCGAGCCCTACCGTACGATCAATCCAGCCCAGGCGCAGCGGATTGATGTCGTGCAAGGGCTTGAATTCCGAGTTGGGGTCCCACCAGCGATGGGCCAGTTCGCCGAATTTGGCGAGTTCTTGCGGGTCGGCATTGAGGTTCATGGTCACGATTGTAAGACGCAATGCGCGGGTCGCGCCAATTGCGGTGCAGGCTCAGGAAGGCGCCAAGGTTGATGCGAACGAAAAAAAAGCCCTGCAGCGCAGGGCTTTCTTGCTGCCGTACGACGGCTTACTTCGGCTGCGTCGTGCCGATGACTTCGATTTCGACGCGGCGATCCGGTTGCAGGCAGGCGATGACCTTCTTGCTCTTCGGGCCCTTGCATTCGCCGGGCTTGGTGACGGGCTGCTTCTTGCCCTTGCCTTCCGTATAGACGCGATTCGGTTCCATGCCCTTGCTCACCAGGTAGGCCTTGACGGACTCGGCGCGCTTCTCGGAGAGCTTCTGGTTGTACTTGTCGGTGCCGAAGCGGTCGGCATGGCCGACGGCGATGATCACTTCGAGCTTGATGTCCTTGACCTTGGCGACGAGTTCGTCGAGCTTGGCCGTGCCTTCGGGACGCAGCGTCGCCTTGTCGAAGTCGAACAAGGTATCGGCCGCCAGCGTGACCTTCTGGGCAGCGGGCTTGGGCGTGGCGACGGGCGCTACAGGAGCAGCCTCGCGGGCCTTCGGCGCTTCCTTCTTGACGAGTTCCGGATCGCACTCGGCGACGGCCATGGCCGGCGTCCAGTAACCGGTGCGCCAGCAGGAGCCGGCGCCGCTCTTGACGACGTTGTCGCGGCTGTCAACCAGGTAACCGACATCGCCCTTGCGGTCGATACCGGGAGTTTGCGCCAACGCGGCGGCGCTGATGCCGAGCAGGGCGGCAAGCAGCAATGATTGTTGTATGGTTTTCATGATTCCCTCGTTGTATAGGTTGTTGGTAAATGGCGCTGAATCGCTGCGTGCACAGGCTTACGAACAAAGAATATTATGCCACATCCGAGATATGTCGAGCAATTCGCAAGGCTCTATGTTCAGGGGCTTTCCGTCGCAAATCCGCAACTTTCCATCCGTCCACACATGGCTGACATGTTCACGTCCAACAGCATAGACCAGATGTGACGCCGGGTCGAAGCAAGGCTGCAGCAGCCAGTCGTCGAGCCGCACGGCGCAAAGGTCGGCCTGCTTTCCGGTCGCCAGTGAACCGATGCTGCCATCGAGGCCAAGCGCCGCGGCACCGTTCAGCGTGGCCATGCGCAGCACCTGGTGGGCATTGACGGCGGTGGCATCGCCGCTGGCGGCTTTCGCCAGCAAGGCGGCATGGCGCATTTCGCGGAAGAGATCGAGGCGGTTGTTGCTGGCGGCGCCGTCGCTGCCGAGACCCACGTGCAGGCCGGCCGCCAGCATGTCCGCGACCGGCGAGATGCCGCTGGCGAGCTTCATGTTCGACGTCGGGCAGTGGGCGATGTGGCAGCCGTGCTCGCCGAGCAGGCCGATTTCATCGGCGTTCAGGTGTACGGCATGGACGGCGATCAGGCGCGGATCGAGCAAACCCAGGCGCCGCAGCCGTTCCAGGGGCCGCATGCCGTGCTGCTGAAGGCTCTCGTCGATCTCGTGTTGCGTTTCGTGAACGTGGATGTGGATCGGCACGTCGAGTTGGGCGGCCAGGGTGGCGATGCGCTCGAAGGTCCTGTCGGCCACGGTATAGGGCGCGTGCGGGGCAAGGCAGAAGGAGACCATCGGCTCGTCGCGGCACTGGTCGCGGGCGGCGAGTCCCTTGGTCAGGTAGTCCTCGGCGTCGGCGGCATAGGTGGTCGGAAACTCGATGACCGTGATGCCGATGGCGGCGCGCATGCCCAGTCGCAGCGCGGCGCTGCACGATTCCTGCGGATGGAAATACATGTCGTTGAAGCAGGTGATGCCGCCGCGCAGCATCTCGGCGCAGGCGAGCAAGGTGCCGTCGCGGACGAAGGCGGGCGAGACATGCTTGGCCTCGGCCGGCCAGATTTTTTCCTGCAGCCAGCTTCGCAGCGGCAGGTCGTCGGCATAGCCGCGCAGCAAGGTCATGGCGGCGTGTGTGTGGAGGTTGATGAGCCCGGGCAGCAGGACGTGCTCGGCCAGGTTCATGCGCTGGCGCGGGGCAAATCGGGCCAGGGCTTCATCGCCGGGGAGCAGCGCGACGATGCGTCCCTGATCGACCGCCAGGGCATGACCTTCCAACACGATTCCGGCCGGCTCTATGGGAATTACCCATCGCGGCTCGATCAAGAGGTCTATCGGTTGCGGGGTGGAGGCGAGCGGCGTGGCGGTCATCATAGCGGCATCGAATCGGAATCTGTCTGTTGGAACAACGGGTTAGTGGCGCGGCGACAAGTGTACCGCGGGCAGGGGCGACCGCATCCGGCATGCTAAAATCCCTCTTTTTAGCATTCCCTTCCGGGTCAATCAATCGACATGACGTCTTTCGCAAAAGAAACCCTGCCCGTCAGCCTTGAAGAGGAGATGCGCCACTCCTACCTCGATTACGCCATGAGCGTGATCGTCGGCCGTGCCCTGCCGGATGCCCGCGACGGCTTGAAGCCCGTGCATCGCCGCGTGTTGTTCGCCATGCACGAGCTGAACAACGACTGGAACAAGGCTTACAAAAAGTCGGCGCGCATCGTCGGCGACGTCATCGGTAAGTACCACCCGCACGGCGACACCGCCGTCTATGACACCATCGTACGCATGGCGCAGGATTTTTCCTTGCGCTACATGCTGGTCGACGGCCAGGGCAACTTCGGCTCGGTCGACGGCGACAACGCCGCGGCGATGCGTTACACGGAAGTGCGCATGGCGCGCATCGGCCACGAGCTGCTGGCCGACATCGACAAGGAGACCGTCGATTTCGGTCCCAACTACGACGGTTCCGAGAACGAACCCCTGATCCTGCCGGCGCGCATTCCCAACCTGCTGATCAACGGTTCCTCGGGCATCGCCGTCGGCATGGCGACCAACATTCCGCCGCACAACCTGGGCGAGGTCGTCGACGCCTGCCTGGCGGTGCTCGACAATCCCGCCATCGACATCGAGGAACTCATCAAGATCGTGCCGGCGCCGGACTTCCCGACGGCGGGGTTGATCTATGGCGTTTCCGGCGTGCGCGACGGCTACCTGACCGGCCGCGGCCGTGTCGTCATGCGCGCGCGCACCCATTTCGAGGACGTGGAAAAAGGCAATCGCCAGGCCATCGTCGTCGACGAGCTGCCCTACCAGGTCAACAAGAAGACGCTGCAGGAAAAGATCGCCGAACTCGTCCACGAGAAGAAGATCGAGGGCATCGCGCATATCCAGGACGAATCCGACAAGTCCGGCATGCGCCTGGTGATCGAACTCAAGCGCGGCGAAGTGCCGGAAGTCGTGCTGAACAATCTCTACAAGCAGACCCAGCTCCAGGATACCTTCGGCATGAACATGGTGGCGCTGGTCGACGGCCGCCCGCAACTGCTCAACTTGAAGCAGCTGCTCGATTGCTTCCTGTCGCATCGCCGCGAAGTCATCACGCGGCGTACGGTGTTCGAATTGCGCAAGGCGCGCGAGCGCGGCCACGTCCTCGAAGGCCTGGCGGTGGCGCTGTCCAACGTCGACGAGATCATCGCCCTCATCAAGGCGGCGCCGACGCCGGCCGACGCCAAGCGCGAACTGATGGCGCGCACCTGGCATTCGACGCTGGTCGAAGGCATGCTGGCGCGCGCCTCGGCCGAGGCTTCGCGCCCCGAAGGACTGGCGCCGGAATTCGGGCTGTCGCGCCGCGGCTACCTGCTCTCCGACGTGCAGGCCCAGGCCATCCTGGAACTGCGCCTGCAGCGCCTGACCGGCCTCGAGCAGGACAAGATCGTCAACGAGTACAAGGAAGTGATGGAGCAGATCGCCGACCTGCTCGACATCCTGGCGCGCCCCGACCGCATCACCGAAATCATCGGCAACGAACTGACGGCGATCAAGACGCAGTTCGGCGACAAGCGCCGTTCCGAGATCGTGCTGCAAACCTCGGACATCAACCTCGAAGATTTGATCGCGCGCGAGGACATGGTCGTCACCCTGTCGCATACCGGCTACATCAAGCGCCAGCGTCTCGACGACTACCGCACGCAAAAGCGCGGCGGCCGCGGCAAGCAGGCCGCGGCGATCAAGGAAGACGATTTCGTCGACCGCCTGTTCATCGCCAACACCCATGACTTCATCCTCTGCTTCTCGAACCGCGGCCGCGTCTATTGGCTCAAGGTGTACGAGGTTCCGGAAGGCACGCGCACCTCGCGCGGCAAGCCCATCGTCAACCTGTTCCCGCTCGAAGACGGCGAGAAGATCACCGCCGCGCTGCCGGTCAAGGAATTCGACGAGGCGCACTACATCTTCATGGCGACGGCCATGGGCACGGTGAAGAAGACGCCGCTGTCCGACTTCTCCAATCCGCGCAAGGCCGGCATCATCGCCGTGGCGCTCGACGACCGCGACTTCCTCATCGGCGTCGCCATCACCGACGGCTCCTGCGACGTCATGCTGTTCTCCGATGCCGGCAAGGCCGTGCGCTTCGAGGAAGGCGACGTGCGGCCGATGGGCCGCGCCGCGCGCGGCGTGCGCGGCATGATGCTCGAAGACGGCCAGGCGGTGATCTGCATGCTGGTGGCCGAGGACGAGGCGCTGAACGTGCTGGCCGCCACCGAGAACGGTTTCGGCAAGCGCACGCCGATCGCCGAATACACCAAGCACGGCCGCGGCACCAAGGGCATGATCGCCATCAGCACCTCGGAGCGCAACGGCCGCGTCGTCGGCGCGGTGCTGGTGCAGCCGGAAGACGAAGTGATGCTGATTTCCACCGGCGGCGTCATGATCCGCACCAAGGTCCAGCAAGTGCGCGAGACCAGCCGTTCGGCCCAGGGCGTAACGTTGATCAACCTCGATGACGGCACCAAGCTCGCCGGCATCGAAAAAGTCATTGAAACCGAAGAAGAGGAGTAGTAGCCATGACACGCGTATTCAATTTCAGCGCCGGTCCCGCCGCGCTGCCCGAAGAAGTCCTCAAGCAGGCCGCCGACGAGATGCTCGACTGGCACGGTTCCGGCCAGTCGGTCATGGAAATGAGCCACCGCGGCAAGGAGTTCATCTCCATCGCCGAGGCCGCCGAAGCCGATCTGCGCGAGCTGATGGGCATTCCCGCCAACTACAAGGTGCTGTTCCTCCAGGGCGGCGCCTCGCTGCAGTTCGAGATGATCCCGATCAACCTGCTGCGCGGCAAGACCAGCGCCGATTACGTGCATACCGGCGAGTGGGCGAAGAAGGCGATCAAGGCCGCCAAGACCTTCACCAACGTCAACGTCGCCGCCAGTTCGGAAGACAAGGGCTACACCTACGCGCCGCCGCAGTCCGGCTGGAAGCTCAGCAAGGACGCCGCCTACGTGCACTACACCGCCAACGAGACCATCGGCGGCGTCGAGTTCAACTGGGTGCCGGAAACCGGCGACGTGCCGCTGGTCTGCGACATGTCCTCGAACATTCTTTCGCGTGCGGTCGATGTCTCGAAGTTCGGCCTGATCTACGCCGGCGCGCAGAAGAACATCGGCCCGGCCGGCCTCACCATCGTCATCGTCCGCGACGACCTCATCGGCAAGGCGCAGCCGACGCCGCCGGCCATGCTCGACTACAAGACCCACGCCGACGCCGACTCGATGTACAACACGCCGCCGACCTATGCGATCTACATCGCCGGCCTGGTGTTCCAGTGGCTCAAGCGGAACGGCGGCCTGGCGGCGATGGAGCAGAAGAACATCGAGAAGTCGAACCTGCTCTACGATTACCTGGAAACGACCGACTTCTATCGCAATCCCGTCGCCAAGTCCGACCGCTCGCGCATGAACGTGCCGTTCACGCTCAAGGACGCCGCGCTCGACGAGGAGTTCCTCAAGGGTGCCAAGGCGCGCGGCATGACGCAGCTGAAAGGCCATCGCTCGGTCGGCGGCATGCGCGCCTCGATCTACAACGCCATGCCGGTCGAAGGCGTCAAGGCGCTGGTCGAGTACATGAAGGAATTTGCGGCTGCCAAGGGCTAAATCATGAGCGACCAATTTCAAGTCCTGATACTCAACAACGTTTCGGCCAACGGCCTGAAGCGCCTGCCGGCGGAGCGCTTTGCCTGCGCCAAGGAAGTGGCCAAGCCCGACGCCGTGCTGCTGCGCTCGGCCGACATGCACAGCATGGACATTCCCAAGTCCGTGCTGGCCATCGGCCGCGCCGGTTCCGGCACCAACAACATCCCCGTCAAGGCGATGTCGGAGCGCGGTGTGCCCGTGTTCAACGCCCCCGGCGCCAATGCCAATGCCGTGAAGGAACTGGTGCTGGCCGGCATGCTGCTGGCAGCGCGCAACATCGGCGGCGCCATGAAGTTCGTTTCCTCGCTCGATCCCGCGGATGCCGAGATGGAGAAGAAGGTCGAAGGCGGCAAGAAGACCTACGCCGGCTATGAATTGTCCGGCCACACGCTGGGCGTGGTGGGCCTGGGCAAGATCGGCTGCCTGGTGGCGGACGCCGCCATCAAGCTCGGCATGAACGTCATCGGCTACGATCCCGAGATCACCGTCGATGCCGCCTGGAGCCTGCCGTCGCAGGTGAAGCGGGGCGCCTCGCTCGCCGACGTGCTGAAGAACAGCAACTTCGTCACGCTGCACGTGCCGCTGGTCGATGCCACGCGCAAGATGATCAACGCCGAGAGCGTCGAGCTGATGAAGCATGGCGCCGTGCTGCTGAACTTCTCGCGCGAAGGCGTCGTCGACGAAGCCGCAGTGCTGGCGGCGCTCGATGCCAAGAAGCTGGGAACCTACGTCTGCGACTTTCCGAGCGCGCACGTCAACGCCCATGCGCAAGTCATCGCGCTGCCGCACCTGGGCGCGTCGACGCGCGAAGCCGAGGAGAACTGCGCGATCATGGTCGCCGACCAGGTGCGCGACTACCTGCTCGACGGCAACATCCAGAACGCGGTGAACTTCCCGAGCGTGTCCATGCCGCGCGAATCGGGCTACCGCATCGCCATCGCCAACGCCAACGTGCCCAACATGGTCGGTCAGATTTCCACCGCCCTGGCCGCGGCCAAGCTCAACATCCACAACATGGTGAACAAGTCCAAGAAGGACATTGCCTACACGTTGGTGGATGTCGACAGCAAGGTGCCGAAGGAAGTGATCGACGCCATCGCCAAGATCGAAGGCGTGCTGGCCGTGCGCTACCTTCCGTTGGAAAACCAGTAACCGCGGAGCAAAGCAGAGGCCGCCGGGACGACGAGGTTTGTTGTCGCGGCGGCCTCTGTGGTGAAATAAGCTTATGTCCGACGAACATACAGAACTGGCGAAGCTGCGCGACGGCATCGACCGCATCGACAGCGACGTGTTGCGCCTGCTTTCCGAGCGCGCGCAGCTCGCGCATCGCATCGGCGAAATCAAGCACGGCAACATCTACCGCCCCGAACGCGAGGCGCAGGTGTTGCGGCGCATCGCCGACGCCAACCCCGGGCCCTTGCCCGAGGCGGCGGTGCGCACGATTTTCCGCGAGGTCATGTCGGCCTGCCTGGCGCTCGAGCAACCGCTCAAGATCGCCTATTTCGGCCCGGCCGGCACGTTCACCGAAAGCGCCGCCAAGAAGCATTTCGGCTCGGCGCCGGCCTTCACGCCCTGGATGACCATCGACGACGTCTTCCGCGCCGTCGAGTCCGGCAATGCCGACTACGGCGTCGTGCCGGTGGAGAACTCCACCGAGGGCGCGGTCGGCCGCACCCTGGACCTGCTGCTGACTTCGCCGCTGATGATCTGCGGCGAAGTGATGCTGCGCGTCCATCAGAACCTGTTGTCCAAGGCGGAAACCACCGCCGGCGCGACCAAGCTGTATTCGCACGCGCAGTCGCTGGCGCAGTGCCACGAGTGGCTCAACCGCAACCTGCCGACGGTGCCGCGCGTACCCGTCGCCAGCAATGCGGAAGCGGCGCGCCTGGCCGGCGAAGATCCGACCTCCTGCGCCATCGCCGGCGAGGCGGCGGCGCGGCTCTACGAGCTCAACGTGCTGGCGCCCAACATCGAGGACGATCCCAACAACACGACGCGCTTTCTGGTGCTGGCGAGCCACGATGCCGGGCCTTCCGGCGTCGACAAGACTTCCTTCGCCTGCTCGGCGCAGAACAAGCCCGGCGCGGTGCACGATCTCCTTTCGCCGCTGGCGGCCCACGGCGTCTCGATGAGCAAGTTCGAATCGCGTCCGGCGCGTGGGCTCAAGGGCAGCCAGTGGGAATACGTGTTCTTCGTCGACGTCGAAGGCCATCGCCAAAACGCCGCCGTCGCGGCCGCGTTGAACGACTTGCGCAGCAGGGTCGGTTTCCTCAAGGAACTCGGCTCCTACCCGCGCGCGAATTCATGACCCGCCACCCCCCAGCCCCCGCCTCGCGGCGGGGGAGCCCGCAAGCTCGCTTCGCTCGTATGTTACGGGGCACGTTGACCGTAGGCTGTAGCGGATGCCGCCTCCGGCGGCGTGCCGTCTCGCCTTGGGGTGGCCCGGCGGCGAGACTGCATTTTTGAACGAAGGTTTTTCATGAGCATCGCAAACCAGGCGCCGGCCAACATCCGCGCCATCTCCCCCTACATTCCCGGCAAGCCGATCACCGAACTCGCCCGCGAGATGGGCATTCCGGTCGAGAGCATCGTCAAGCTGGCCTCCAACGAAAATCCTCTCGGCATGAGCCCGAAGGCGCGCGTTGCCGTGGAAGCGGCCCTGGCGGGCATCGAACGCTATCCGGACAACTTCGACCTGACGCAGAAGCTCGCCGATCATCTCGGCGTGGCGATGGACAGCGTCGTGCTCGGCAACGGCTCCAACGACGTGCTCGATCTCGCCGCCCGCGTCTTCCTCGCGCCGGGCCGCTCCGCGGTGTTCTCGCAGCACGCCTTCGCCGTCTATCCGCTGGCGACGATGAGCGCCGGCGCCGAGTGCATCGTCGCGCCGGCCAAGCACTATGGCCACGATCTGGCGGCGATACGCGCGGCGATGCGGCCCGACACGCGCGTCGTCTGGATCGCCAACCCGACCAACCCGACGGGCAACTTCGTGCCGCATCCCGAGGTCAAGGCTTTCCTGCAGACCGTGCCGGCGGACGTCGTCGTCGTGCTCGACGAAGCCTACAATGAGTACCTGGCGCCGGCCGAGCGCAGCGACACGCTGGCGTGGCTGAACGAGTTCCCCAATCTCATCGTCACGCGGACCTTCTCCAAGGTCTATGGGCTGGCCGGGCTGCGCGTCGGCTACGCCGTGGCGCAGCCCGAAGTGGCCGACCTGATGAACCGCGTGCGCCAGCCGTTCAACGTGAACAATCTGGCGCTCGCCGCGGCGGTCGCCGCGCTCGACGACCATGTGTTCGTCGCCGAGAGCTACGATCTCAACCGCCGCGGCATGGAACAACTGGTCGCCGGCTTCAAGCGCCTGGGGCTCGAACACATTCCCTCGCACGGCAATTTCGTCACCTTCGCCATTGCCGACGGCGCGGCGATCAACCAGAAGCTGCTGCAGCAGGGCGTCATCGTGCGTCCGCTCGGCGGCTATGGGCTGCCCAATCACCTGCGCGTCACCATCGGCCGCGAAACGGAGAACGCGCGCTTCCTCGCGGCGCTGGAGAAGGCGCTCTGATGCCGGCTTTCGGCAAAGTCGTCGTCTGCGGCGTCGGCCTCATCGGCGGCTCGTTCGCGCTGGCGCTCAAGGCTGCCGGCGCCGCGCGCGAAGTCGTCGGCCTCGGCCGCAGCCGCGCGCCGCTCGAAGAGGCGCTCGCGCTCGGCGTCATCGACCGCATCGCCGACGATTGGATGGATGCGGCGCGCGACGCCGATCTCATCCTGCTGGCGATGCCCGTCGGCCAGATGCCGCCGGTGATGGCGGCGCTGGCGCCGCATCTGCAGGCTTGCACCATCGTCACCGACGGCGGCAGCACCAAGAGCGACGTCGTCGCCGCGGCGCGCGCGGCTTTCGGCGGCAAGATCAACCAATTCGTGCCCGGCCATCCGATCGCCGGCGCCGAAAAAAGCGGCGTGAGCGCGGCGAAGGCCGATCTCTATCGCGACAAGCGCGTCGTCCTGACGCCGCTCACCGAGAACGCCGCCGCCTCTGTCGCGCGCCTTGCCAGCGCCTGGGAAGCCTGCGGCGCGAAGGTTTCGCAGCTGGCGCCCGAAGAGCACGACCGCGTCTTCGCCGCCGTCAGCCACTTGCCGCATCTGCTGGCGTTCGCCCTGGTGCACGATCTCGCCGGCCGCGACAACTCCGACCAGCTCTTCGGCTTCGCCGCCGGCGGCTTCCGCGATTTCACGCGCATCGCCAGCAGTCATCCCGAAATGTGGCGCGACATCTGCGTCGCCAATCGCGCCGCGCTGATCAAGGAACTCGACGCCTACCTGGCCGAACTGCTGAAGACGCGCGTGCTGCTCGCCAGTGCCGACGGCGCCGGGCTCGAAACCATGTTCGCCACGGCGCGGGCGCGGCGCGATCACTGGCTCGACTCGCTGCAGCCGCTGTCGAGCGAGTAGCGGCGCGCATATACGGGAGTATGATTTTTCTTTGTCGTCGATGATCGGGAGGCCGCCATGCCCATCCTGTTGCAAGCCCGCGAACGCGCTGCCGTGCCTTACCACCGCTGGACGGTGGCTGAATTCCACCAGATGGCCAGTGCCGGCCTGCTCGACGAAACCGATCGGGTGGAACTCATCGAAGGGGAGATGATCGATATGGCGCCAATCGGCAGCAGGCATGCATTTCTCGTCGACCGGATGGCGGAACTGCTCAGCGGCGGGCCGCGTGCCGCCCACATGGTGCGCGTGCAGAATCCTGTCGCGCTCGGTGAGCGGAGCGAACCGCAGCCGGACATTGTGTTGGTCAAGCGCGACAACTATGCCGACAGGCATCCCGGACCGCTCGACATCCTGCTGATCGTCGAGGTTTCCGACAGCACGCTTGAATATGACCGCGACGTCAAGCTCGCGCTCTACGCCCGTCACGGCATTCCGGAAGTATGGCTGGTGGACGTGAATGCCGGCGAACTAACGGCTTATCGCGAGCCCGCGGAAGGCCAGTACCGCCTGATTCGGAAGCCCACGGCGGCGGAAGCGGTGTCGCCTGTAGCAGTGCCTGAAGTGGCCGTACGGCTTGCCGAGATTATGGCGTAGCGTCAAGTTCGAACCCGGGTTCAATAGAATTGCCGCCGTCGCCGTAATCGGCCGTGGCAGTTGCTGGTGGAATGTCTTCCGTCAATTAGGCGCTACACGTAACGTTATGCGTCGGAGATGCCGTCGCCACTGATTGGCTCCAAAAGGAGTACTGAAGCGTGAAAGACAAGATTTCCGCCCTGGCCCGAAACGCCGGCACCTTCTCCGACAAGGGGCATCAAATCTCGCCGGAGACCATTGAGGCATTTGGCATCAGTCTCAGCAGTCGCTACGGCAAGTGCGGAGAAATGATTGAAATGCTTCAGTTCGCTCAAGCCGCTGCTGTCGGCGCTGTCGCCCACTATGTCAAAGAAGTCAGCTACGACTCAAAGGCGAGCATCTGCGCCTTTGAACTTGACGAGTCCGTTACCGAGGGTTCGGAAATCGAACGCGAGCTATTTGGTATCGCCAAGAAGACCATAAGTCACTTCTTCTGGTTCGACGGCGAGTACTTCGATGACTAAACCCCCGACGCATAACCTTGCAGTCGAGCGGACCTGCGCGAAAAGCCGCGCAGGCCGCTCACTTCTACGTTGCGCCTCTCGACTCAATCACCCATCGAATCCCTGTATATGAGTAACGCGTACGTTGTCGGCCACCTCACAGTGAAGAACCCGGAAATGTGGGATGAATATCGGAGCAAGGTTCCTGAAACGCTGGCTCCTTGGGGAGGCGAGCTTGTCTTTCGTGGAAAACAAGTAGCTGCCCTTTCGGGCGAAAATCCTCACGGCGATATTGTCGTTATCCGCTTCCCGAGCGTCGCTGCAGTGAATAGTTGGTTTTCGTCGCCGGCCTATCAATCGCTTATCCCGCTTCGAGAGCAAGCGGCAGAAATGGTCCTGCTGTCCTATGAAGCATAGCTTTCTGCCTTTGTTTGCCGTCGGGCGGTCATCTCGCCTTACGGGAACGCCGTTGGCATTTCAGCAGGTGTGTGGCCGAGGCCCAACCCATCATTCCACCGGATCTTCGCAAGAAAAGCCGCGCAAGGCCACTCAATTCGAACGCTAGAGACACCCGATGAAACCGACCCTCGCCCCCGGCATTCGCTACGAGCACAAGTTCGTCGTGCCGCCGTCGAAGACCGTCCCTGCGCTCTACCCCGAGGCGCCGGAGTTTGCCGTCATGCCGGAAGTCTTCGCCACCGGCTTCCTGGTCGGCTTTCTTGAGTGGGCCTGCATCAAGGCGATCAATCCGCACCTCGACTGGCCGCGCGAGCAGACGGTCGGCACGCATATCGACGTCAGCCACGAGGCGGCGACGCCGCCGGGTTTCGAGGTCACGGCGCGCGTCGAGTTGATCGCCGTCGAGGGCAAGAAGCTGGTGTTCGCGGTGGAGGCTCACGACGGCATGCACCTGATCTCCAAGGGACGGCACGAGCGTTTCGTCATCGACAAGGAAAAGTTCGATGCGAAGCTCGGCGCCAAGAAGGCCGGTACCTGACCTCGGGGTCATTCGCTCCAATATTCCTTTTGCATTTAATGTTATGGACTACCTCGATCTCCCCCCACTGAAGCACGCCGCCGGCACCATCTGCCTGCCCGGCTCGAAGAGCATTTCCAACCGCATGCTGCTGCTGGCGGCGCTGGCGGAAGGCACCACCGAAATCCGCGACCTGCTCGACTCGGACGACACGCGCGTGATGCACGCAGCGCTGGTCGCGCTCGGCGTCGGCATGGAGGCCTGCGGGCCGAACGCCTGGCGCGTGGCCGGCGTCGGCGGGCCGTTCCCGGTCAAGCGCGCCGACCTGTTCCTCGGCAATGCCGGCACGGCGGTGCGCTCGCTGACCGCTGCGCTCGCCTTGTCGGGCGGCCATTACACGGTGTCCGGCGTGGCGCGCATGCACGAGCGGCCGATCGGCGATCTCGTCGACGGCTTGCGCCAGATCGGCGCGGATCTGGCCTATGCCGGCACTGCCGGCTTTCCGCCGCTCGACATCCGTCCGGCGCAGGTGGCGCTCGCCGGGCCGATCCAGGTGCGCGGCGACGTCTCCTCGCAGTTCCTCACCGCCTTGTTGCTGGCCTTGCCGCTGACGGGCCAACAGTCCGTGATCGAGGTGACGACGGAACTGATATCGAAACCCTACGTCGAGATCACGTTGAACCTGATGGCGCGCTTCGGCGTGACGGTTCACCGCGACGGCTGGCAGCGCTTCACCATAGCGGCCGGCCAGCGCTACCGCAGTCCCGGCGTCGTCCACGTCGAGGGCGACGCTTCATCGGCCTCGTATTTCCTCGCCGCGGGCGCCATCGGCCACGGCCCGGTGCGGGTCGAGGGCGTCGGGCGCAACAGCATCCAAGGCGATGTGCGCTTTGCCGAAGCCTTGGCGCGCATGGGTGCCGAGATCGGCTTTGGCCCCAACTGGATCGAATGCCGGCGCGGCTGCGCCGAACGACTGGAAGGAATCACGCTCGATTGCAATCACATCCCGGATGCGGCGATGACGCTCGCCGTGGTCGCCTTGTTCGCCAACGGACCGACCACGCTTGCCAACATCGCCTCTTGGCGCGTCAAGGAGACGGATCGCATCGCCGCCATGGCCACCGAACTGCGCAAGGTCGGCGCGACGGTGGAGGAGGGCGCCGATTTCATCCGCGTGACGCCGCCCCGGCAGATCGCGCCCAACGCCGTCATCGACACCTACGACGATCATCGCGTCGCCATGTGTTTCGCGCTGGTTGCCCTCGGCGGCGTGCCGGTGCGTATCAACGACCCTGGTTGCGTGGCCAAGACCTTCCCTAAATTTTTCGACGAATTCCTGCGGGTGTGCCAATGAATATTCCGGTGATCGCCATCGACGGCCCCTCGGCCTCGGGCAAAGGCACGGTGGCGCAGCGCGTTGCGGCCGAGCTCGGTTTCCATTTTCTCGACAGCGGCGCGCTCTACCGCTTGACGGCGCTGGCGGCGCTGCGGGCGGGCGTGGCGCTCGACGACGAAATGGCCGTGGCAGGCGTCGCCGCGGCGCTGCCGGCGGAGTTCGTCGGCGAGCGCATCCTGCTGTCGGGCGACGAGGTCACGGCGGCCATCCGCACCGAGGATATCGGCGTCGGCGCCTCGAAAGTGGCGGCGCTGCCGGCGGTGCGCGCGGCCCTGCTGGCGCGCCAGCGCGCCTATCGGCGCCTGCCGGGATTGGTCGCCGACGGCCGCGACATGGGCTCGGTGGTGTTCCCCCAGGCGGCCGCCAAAGTGTTCCTCACGGCCAGTGCGGAAGCGCGCGCCGAGCGCCGCCATAAACAGTTGATCGAAAAGGGAATGGCTGCTAATATGCTTCCCCTTTTGCAGGACGTTGTACGAGAAATGAGGGAGCGTGACGCGCGCGATGCCGCGAGAAGCGTGGCGCCCCTCAAGCAGTGCGCCGATGCCGAGTTGGTGGATACCACGACCATGGGCATCGACGAAGCGGTTGCCGCCGTGATGGACATTGTCCGCCGGCGTGTTCCGCGCCAGGAGTCGTGACGGCCGCCCGGCCGTTGCGGCAGTGTTTAATCAACCCGCCGTCTCATGGCGGTTATTTGGAATATGCCTATGTCTGCTACTACCTCTGTTACCGAGAACCCCATCGAAAGTTTCGCCGCCCTCTTCGAGGAAAGCCTGTCGCGCCAGGAGATGCGCGCTGGTGAGGTGATCACGGCCGAAGTCGTTCGCATCGACCAGAACTACGTGGTCGTCAATGCCGGTCTCAAGTCCGAAAGTTTCATCCCGGCCGAGGAATTCAAGAACGACCACGGTGAAGTCGAAGTTCAGCCCGGCGACTTCGTGCTCGTCGCCATCGAGATGCTCGAAGACGGCTACGGCGAAACGCGCCTGAGCCGCGACAAGGCCAAGCGCATCGCCGCCTGGAACGATCTCGACAAGGCGCTCACCGACGGCGCGCTCGTCAAGGGCATGATCACCGGCAAGGTCAAGGGCGGTCTCACCGTCATGGCCAACGGCATCCGCGCCTTCCTGCCCGGCTCGCTCGTCGATACGCGCCCGATCAAGGACACCACGCCCTTCGAAGGCAAGGAATTCGAATTCAAGGTCATCAAGCTCGACCGCAAGCGCAACAACGTCGTGCTCTCCCGCCGTGCCGTGCTCGAAGCCAACATGGGCGAAGAGCGCCAGAAGCTGCTGGAAAACCTGCAGGAAGGCACCATCGTCAAGGGCATCGTCAAGAACATCACCGACTACGGCGCGTTCGTGGACCTCGGCGGCATCGACGGCCTGCTGCACATCACCGACCTGGCCTGGCGCCGCGTGCGTCACCCGTCGGAAGTGCTCAACGTCGGCGACG